>NZ_JBALDE010000045.1:0-37456 GCF_036917515.1 Nostoc sp.
ATCCGCAAGCAACTGGAGTACTTCCCTACCTTGCGAGCGGCAATGGAGTATGTTCTGAGTTTAGTGTCCTAACCAACCTGGCGGTTGCTATAAATCAGATTTTCCCCGGAATCAAAAACCTGCGTCAAGGTCAAGCCATTCGCACCTATTGGCCTGGAGAGAAATACACAAGAGCCTCCTATGCTTGCTATTTAGTCGGACAATGGACAGGGATAAGTGGAGCTGAACAAGAACGTGTAGGTAATCTATTTTTTGCTAGTGAACACTGCTCTCCCTCCTACCAAGGATATATGGAAGGGGGTTGTAGAACAGGTGAAGTTGCAGTCCAAAGAATCCTCAAAGATTTAGGTTGGCGAAATATCCCTGCTCAACAGAAAAAACTAATTAATACTAATCAACTAAATCATCATCATCCCAGGATTCCAAGGGACGAACGTTTTTCTGACGACTACACCGAAAAGTAAAGTACTTAGTCCTCAGTAATCAATATAACGCTCTCAAATGAGTCAGAAGCCAGAGGTCAGTATATTTTTATTTCTAGCTTCTAACTTTCCAAACCAGAGCCTATTGCATACAATCAAAAACTTTTTTTTAGAAGTCCAAATCTGTTACAGCGTCAAGGCTACTAGAAGATTAGGACTTACGCACAAGTTACGGAATAACGAACCGCAGAGGCACAGAGGGCATGGAGAAATCAGAGTTTGAGAGATATTTTCCGTAAGTTCTATAAAAGAACGATCTGCCCATTTAAAATGCATCTGAGTACACAGTTAAAATTTTGTTGTCCTAACTGCCAGTAGAACAATAGTATTGCTCTCCTATTTTCCAAAGCTTCAGCGCAACCATCAGAAAGAGAATACCTGCGATTGGCGAGATATAACAAAACCACAAAGGCACTAAAAACACATTTTCTTTTTCAAGTACTGCAAGCAAAGGAAAATAACTGACGCAAGCAAGCGGTATCAAAAAAGTAAAAAATCGCTGAAACCATTTACTATAAATTGCAAGTGGGTACTGAGCCGTTTCGACTCCTCCATAAGTGAGGATATTCATAATTTCGAGAGATTCAATAGTCCAGAAGGTGATGGTTGCTTGCATAATGACAATGCCAACAAATAGCGCAACTCCACCAAGAAATGAAGCGCCCAAAAGCCATAAATTTTTAAGAGTTAAAGGGATATGGAGAGATGAAAGTGACCACCACATAATAACAATTCCTTGAAGTAATCTTCCGATTTGTTTCAAAGTAAATTCTTTACCTAAAAGTTGAAGTGCTGTAGTACGTGGACGAAGAAGTAATCGGTCGAAGTCTCCACTTTTAATTATTGTTGTAAATGAGTCAAAACCTTTTCCAAGGGCATCAGCACAGGCGAAAGAAATATTAACTATTCCATAAAAGAGAGCAACTTCATTCAAAGTCCACAAACCAATATTATTAAAACGAGTAAAAAGTGCCCAGACTCCAAAAAATCCAACAGTAGTTCCTAAAAACTGTCCTATGACTTGCAGCCAAAAATAAACTTTGTACTGCATTTGCGACTTGAAAGATACAGAAATATATCGAAGGTAAAGCAAAAAATCATTCATAGCCGCATCGTGATTTTTATCTAAAATCAATTACCTAACTTAGCTTCCTGCTTGACAAAATTACGAATTATTTATTCATCCTCCCTGAATTACAAGCTTTCTGATGCCATATTTCACAAGGAAACGCCCAAGCATAATAATGACAACTATCCAGAAAGTTTGATGCAGTAAAACATTAAACAGTGCGCTTGCTTGAAGATTACCAGTAAAAAGACGAAAAGGTTTGTCGATTAGTCCGGAAAAAGGAAGTACATTCAAAAAAGGCTTGCTCCACTCAGGAAAAAGTGGTAAAGGAACAATCATGCCAGAGAAAATAATCACAAGAGTTGGTAGAATACTATTAATCCCCTCACCAGAAATTGTCCACATCATTGATACAGTAAGAAGCATTGTCAATGCAGATGAAAGTAAAATTGCACCAATAAAAGAGAGAAAAAAGGCAACAAAAGAAGCAAAGGAGGGTGGAATAGAAAGCGACCATTCATAAAACCCTAAAAGGGGGAAAATAAAAATTGTGACACCAAGAAGTGGAATAGCACGAAGTATCAGGGGTGTTGTGCGAAGTGCCAAAGCGCGAGTAAACCAAAAATTATAAAGGTCTGTAGGTCGGAGAAGATCGTATCCTACAGCACCAGATCGTATGAGTTCTTGAATATCTCTATCACCTCCCCAAGGGACAATGGCCATCAGAAACGCCTGTTCCAGCCACACATATCCTACAGCCTGTTGAAAAGTCATCGGTTGAGCAGAGGTTGCATGAGTAAAGAATGCTTGTAAAACCATTACTTTCACTAATCCCCAAAAAAGCTGAGTTACAACGCCTGCCAATGCAGCAGTACGGTATTGCAACAGCAGGGTAAATCTAGCAACAAACAACGACCAATATGCTTTCATGTAACAATTCCTGCTGAAATTGCATAAAGTTCAGCAATTATCTCCTCAATGGGTGGATTTTCCACAAAAAGATCCTCTACTTCATGTTGCGAGGTAACTTGGCTGATCAAAGACGCAGCAGAAAGCTTTGTGGGATCGAAGGCGAGAGTTACGGTGCGACCTTCTTTAAAGATAATACTGACTCCTTCTTCCTCAAAAAAGAAATCATCGTTTGCTAGGTCGATTCTTAAGTACCGACGCGAGGAAACTTGAGAACGCAGTGCTGCTAGAGATCCATCACAAAGGATTTCACCTCCACCAATAATAATTATGCGATCGCACAATGCCTCGATATCATCCAGATCATGGGTAGTCAGGATGGTAGTTACTTGATGAGTTTTATTCAGCGCTTTGATAAATTTTCTGACTGCAAGCTTGGAAACTGCATCAAGTCCGATGGTGGGTTCATCAAGAAAAAGAATTTCTGGTCTGTGAAGCATTGCGGCGGCAAAGTCACATCGCATCCTTTGACCAAGGCTTAACTGCCTCACGGGAGTCGAGAGAAAACTTCCAAGATCAAGCAAATCAATCATTTCTTCACGTGTCTGGCGATACTCTAATTGGGGAACGCGATAAATATCCCGCAGCAAATCGAAAGACTCAATCACTGGCAAATCCCACCAGAGTTGTGTTCTTTGTCCAAACACTACACCGATACGATTAACGTGCTTGATTCGATCTTTCCAAGGAGTTCGGCCGCCAATTAAACATTTTCCACTGGAAGGTACGAGAATACCGCTTAAAATTTTAATCGTAGTCGATTTACCAGCTCCATTTGGGCCAATGTATCCTACAAGTTCTCCCCGCTCCAAGGAAAACGAAACTCCTTTAAGGGCATAAACTTCTCTAGTTTTTCGCTGCACAAGCCCTCGTATTGAACCGAAAAGCCCAGAAGAACGTTCAGACACAAAGAAAGTTTTCCTGAGATTTTCGACCAGAATGTGAGACATATTTTGTTAGTCTGTTATCGCTTGCAGAAGTGTTTTTTACCTAGAATACATATACTAACCAGTTTTCAATACTCTGACTGCAAATGAATAAAGCTATTTTGAGGTTGTCAGTGATGTACACTGACTACGATCAATATGGTTTTCCTGGTGGGAATGCGCTCGTGCTAGGAGTTATTCTCGGACGGGAGCCGTGATCGCTTCAGCAGTATATCCACGAGCTTGCGAACTGCAAGGTGGCTTCATGACCTCTAGGCGATGACATGTGAACGCAAATAGTCTGTTGTCTGAAGTAGGCATACGATATTGGGTGGTGTTTTAAATTTGTTGTTCTACTTTTGTAAACGTTTGACTTGGTTAAATCTAAACGCCATCAACCACATATCTACAACACCACCGAATCAGCTTTTATCTGGACTCACTGAAGTGGAAATTAAGGACTTCAAGTCAACCCGGTTTTGCAACCTTAGCAAGACTGTCTGTTTTCAAGTGCTAACGTCAAATCAATTCAAGATGCAAAGGAGAAAAAAATGGTACAAGTAGCAAAGATAGGTCATGCCGGATTTAAAACGCCAGATGTAGAAGGTATGCTGGCATACTATACAGAAATTTTGGGGTTTACTCTGACCGAACGAGGCTCTGATGGAGCCGTCTATTTAAGCTGTGCAGTAGATCATCATACAATCATCCTCTATCCCTCTACAGAAAGTGGTCATAATCACTTTGCTTTTCAAATTGATGGTAGTCAGACATTGAAAAAGGTAGCGAAACAACTGCGTGACGCAGGTATCCAGGTAGAGCAAAAAACAGATGCCCAACCAGGAATACCGGAACTGCTTGAGTTTTGCGATCCGGAAGGACATACTCTCCAGCTATATTCAACTATTCAACAAGTCAGTCATGGGTTTCGAGAAACAGGCATCGTCCCGGAAAAATTAGGTCACGTCGCCATGTATGTGCATGATGTCCATAAATGTGTTGATTTTTATCAGAATATGTTAGGCTTTCGCGTGTCTGACTGGCTCGAAGATAGCTTTGTCTTCATGCGATGCAATCAGGATCACCATACGATGAATTTTTTGCAGTCTAAACAGCAAAAAATGTTCCATATTGCCTTTCAATTACGAGACTGGGCACAGATGCAAACTGCTTGTGATTTTTTGGCAAGGCACAACATTACACCTCTTTGGGGGCCTGTGCGCCACGGGATAGGACATAACATCGCTACGTATCATAAAGATCCTGACAAAAATATAGTCGAACTATTTACCCAAATAGATATCATGCTCAACGAAGTAGGATATTTTGAACCCCGACCCTGGCACGAAGATTTTCCTCAAAGACCGAAAGTATGGAAGGATACTCTGCAAGCCGTGGCTCACTGGGGCGGATTACCACCCAAGGAATTAATGGAGTAAGTTGGTTGATGAGCAAAAAACACCCAAAGACGTGAAGATGCAAGCCCTTCAGCGCTGAAGAAACTTATGCCACGATCTATGCATATAGTTATCTATAGATAGATAACTATATGCGGACTATTCTTTCTGCTTGCTTCTGACAGATGATGTCTTTAAACTCTCTTGTCAATAGCATTTGAGATTCGAACGACTAACCCAACGACGGAGATTGCGTTGAACTGTTCAGACGTGACGCAGGCATTCACTTACACAGCTAAAATGATTTCAAGGAAACTCTTCAGCAAAATCACAACGCTGAAAATTGGCCTGTAAGTATTATCTGGTGCGATTGCAGGAGGCAAAAAATGGGCTTGGCTGGATTAAGAATTGTGTTGGTAGAACCAGCTGGGCCGATAAATATCGGCGCAATCGCCAGAGTAATGAAAAATTTCGGGCTATATAATTTAGTATTAGTGAACCCCCAATGCGATCCACTATCGACGGAAGCTTTGATGATGGCTGTTCACGCTAAAGAAATTTTAGAATCTGCGGTATTCGTGGCGACCTTACCAGAAGCATTACATGGATGTGTACGGGCGATCGCTACCACTGGTCGTGTTCGCAGTTGGGAAACACCCTTAGAAAATCCCCGCACTGCACTACCCTGGTTACTGGAGGAAGCAGAAAAACCCACAGCACTGATTTTTGGCAGAGAAGACCGGGGATTAAGCAATGAAGAATTAAATTATGCACAGCGGTTTGTTGGTATTCCTACAAGTCAGGATTATGTCGCCCTGAATTTGGCTACTGCTGTAGCAATCTGTTGTTATGAATTGTCACAATCTGCCCAACAACTTGACACTCAAACCCTACCTCAAACTGAACTCGCACCTTTAGATGTTGTGGAAGGATACTACCAGCAATTAGAATCACTATTACTGAAAATTGGTTATGTATATCCCCATACGGCAGCTAGTCGCATGGTAAAATTTCGCCAATTGTATAATCGCGCTCACTTGAAAACTGGGGAGGTAGCCATGCTGCGAGGAATTTTGCAGCAGGTAGAATGGGCCCTGAAAAACCAGAAGAATAGTGAAAACTTGTAATTATTCGTTTAATATATATGCAATCATCTCCCCAAAATATTTAATATCGCTTAAACTAAACACAAAAATGCTACTTAGTGGCAAAGTGGAATTTGAGTATTAATATTGCTTAAAAATTAAATTTGGGGTTAAGAGTCTGCAAGAAAACAGTCAAGTGGGTCACAAGGAGTAACGGTGTCAGAATCAAGTGGCGAACTAACAGCTTTCTCGCGGCGTCAACCCTTAAATCGCCGCCAGCAGCCACAAAAAGTTCAAAAAGTGGTAAAGAAAGTTAAAGCTAACAGTCAGCAGCAAACTACAAATGGAAAAGAAGGGACACTAACACGCCCAAAAAATCAAATCAGTCCTCCCTCAATCCCTGGCGCTACACGTAGGGTAAAATCGGGGTTAGTCATGCCAACGGCAGTAAAACCAATACCTAGTGTCAAGGGAAAAATTCCTCCCTTCCGACCAGGTGCTGTGATGGTTAAAACAGTACGGATGGAAAAGCCAAAAATGGGTAGGCGTTCATCACGGAAAACCCGGTTAAAGCCAATGGCAAAAACCATGTTGTATGTTTTGCGGTTGTTGATTGTAGGTGTTGGGATGGGTGCAATTGTCGGCACAGCGTTGTCAGTATTAGACCCAGCTAATCGCATCAGCACGAACTCGGCGTCGCAATCTAATAGTAATATTAGTAATGTGGCGCGATCGCAGCCACAACCTACCCAAACTCCCCCAACCGTAGCTTCGAGTCTATACCTATCTCAGGAAATTACCTCTTTGAAAAATGCCGTGCAAAATTTGGTGGCCACCAACCCAAATCTCACACCCGGAATTTTCTTAGTAGATTTAGATACTGGTAATTATATAGATATCAATGCCTCTACCAGTTTTCCGGCGGCTAGCACGATTAAAGTGCCGATTCTGATTGCCTTTTTCCAGGATGTGGATGCGGGGAAAATTCGCCTAGATGACATGTTGACCATGCAACAGGATATGGTAGTTGGTGGTTCAGGAAATCTGCAATACAAACCACCAGGAACTCAGTATGCCGCTTTGGAAGTCGTCACTAAGATGATTACAATCAGCGACAATACGGCGACAAATATGCTGATTGCTCGACTGGGAGGAATCGATGCTTTAAACCAGCGTTTCCGTAGTTGGGGATTGACAACCACAACAATTCGTAATCAACTCCCAGATTTGCAAGGGACAAACACCACTAGTCCCAAGGAACTAGGGAATTTAATGGCGATTGTGAGTCAGGGAAATTTAGTCAGTATGCCATCACGCGATCTCATGCTCGATATCTTGCGTCGTACCCAAAAAGACACTCTGCTGCCAGCAGGTTTGGGAACAGGTGCAAGAGCATACCATAAAACGGGTGATATCGGCACAATGTTGGCAGATACAGGTTTAATTGTTGTTCCAACTGGCAAGCGCTACATAGCTTCCGTCATGGTACAACGCCCAGCAAACGATCCTCGCGCCGAAAAATTGATTAGCTCAATTTCTCGTGCAGCCTACCAAGAGTTTAGCCAAAATCCTATCACACCCAACACCACTATAAACACTGTACCCGCAAATGGTTATCAGCCCCAGGTTGCAAATCCTGCTTTACCTAACGGTACAACAGGCACTGCGCCCATGAGCATTTATCAGCCTCCTGTTGTCAGCCCTGTACCCAACGGTATGGGAGGTACTGTGCCGACAAATGGTTATCAATCTCCAGTTATGAATCCGCAGTATTATCCCCCAAGATAATTCGTAATTCTCTTTTTAATGATGGTAATTTCGTTATAAATGGGATTTAAATATTTATAAAAAAATAATTATAAATTATGTTTGATATGAATTGAAAAATCCCGTTGTCCAATAAGCTTTCCGGGTTAGCCCAAAAATAGAATTTGGAAATCATCAATGAAATTACAAGAGTTTCAACACCTAATTAATACTAGACGTAAATTATAAATTTTTTAATTGCAAATTGACGATCGATTCAAAAATATGTAAATAAACACTGAACTAGAGTTGATAATTGCTAAAAACAAAGTTAAATAATCTTGTTGTCTTTTAACTTTTAACTTTTTTGATATCGCATTCCTGGTAGTTGGCAAACGAAACCCATAAGTTCCAGCTGTAACAAAGCACTAGAAACTAAGCCAGCAGCCATACCAGTTTGTTGGACAATAAAATCGAAGGGTAAAGCATCACTTGCGAGTGCCTCCGGCACGCCTGCGGCGAACGCATTCATTACCGTTTGCAACTCTGGCGATAAAGTTGGCAAACTTAACTTCTCTGGTGCTATAAAAGCCTCAATTGCATCAATTTGTGGTATCGCTCCTAACATTGTTAACAATTCGTCTAGTTCTTTAACAATGAAGGAAGCTCCCTGACTCAATAACTTTAAGCACCCTTGAGATGGATAATCGTCTAGTCTCCCAGGTAATGCATAGACATCTCTACCAAATTCATTTGCGTAGGTAGCTGTTATTAAAGCACCAGATTTTAATGGCGCTTCCATTACTAGGATGGCGCGGCTTAAGCCTGCAATAATTCGGTTGCGCCGGGGAAAGTGAGTGCGATCGGGTGGGGTTTTTGTGGGGTATTCACTTACGACTAACCCAGCCGTCAAAATTTGCTTGTACAAATCCCGATTTTTATGTGGATAGATCACATCTACGCCAGTCCCCAAAACTGCGATCGTCCGTCCACCAGCTTTCATGGCAGCGATGTGACTTTCTGTGTCAATTCCCTCTGCCATCCCAGAAACGACTGTAAAGCCATTTTTAGCCAAAGCTGTACTAATTTGGCGAGTCCAACGGATACCATATTCTGAGGGTTGGCGGGTTCCGACAATCCCAACCATTGGTTTTTGTCCGAGATTTTCTTGGAGTTCGACTTCACCGCGATAGTACAAAATTGGCGGTGGACTGGGAGTTTCTAGCAGTAAGCGGGGATAATCTGCATCTGCTGGTGTCCAGAAATGAGAGTTTTCCTGCTGGTGCTTGGTGAATAGTTGTTCTGGGTGCAAACGCGATCGCTGTTGTACTACTTTTTCTAGTGTTTGGAAACCCAAACCTTCTACTTCTCCCAACTGTACCTTAGTAGCCTTCCAAGCTGTTGCCAGCGTGCCAAAATGCTGTTGCAGCCGTCGCAGTAATACCGGCCCAATTCCCGAAATTTGCGCCCAAGCTAGCCAATATGCGCTTTCATCTACCACATTTCTATCCTCACACCACTGGATTGAGTATTCCCAAATTAGGGTTAGCTATTGATGTGAAAGGGGATGAGGAGGTAGGAGAGCAGGGGAGTAGGGAAGCAAGGGGAAAATTCCTCTCCTGTGCACCCTTCGCTCTGCCTCTTGTGCCCAATCCCCCTTGACTTTTGACTCTTGACTCTTGACTATTAATTATTGACTATCTATCCTCTTATCTTCTGTGATGAAATATTTTTATCGTCTTCTAATAAGCCTATCTGGGTGCTTAATATTTTTACTGCTGCATAGTGGCCTTGGTTTATTGCCTAGTTTGGCAGCTGAAAAAGTTACCGTTAGGTACGGATTGTTTGAGCAATCAATCCCGGTGGCAGATATACGTAACTATGGCGAGACACAAAAGGTTTCTGCCGCTCTGCAATCTTTCCTACATTACCTCAGCGTTAAAGACAAACAGAAGTTCCAAGAAGCTCTTCAGGTGAAAATGTCGCTTGATATTGTGGCTTTAGATAAGCTGATAAATACAGGAATGGGCAAGCAAATTTTATCTTTTGCTTCTGGTACGATCGCCCGTCGCGATCAAGCTAGTATACAAGCGCTACGATCTGCTATTATCATCGGAGCAAAATCGCCAGAAGGTCTAGGAATAACCAGCTTTCTACAAGCCTATCCTAGTAATCAATTAGTTGTTGATGTGTCAAAAATTCAGAAACTAGTCGGCATGGCAAATTCCTCTTCTAGTTCTGCTGATGCACCGCCGAAAGATGACGTAAGTTCTTCACCTTTAGGGAAAATTGCACTACAATATCAAACACTCGCTGCCCAAGATAAACAGTTCTCAGGTTGCTTATTTGGCGATTCTATTTCGGCTGGACTTGGCAATACTCTTGGGAGTGGCACTTTTAATTTTGGGTTAAATGGTTTGAGTACAATCTCATTACTAGAACAACTCAAAAGTTTAATTCCTACCAAAGTGAAATGCGAAAAAGCCATTATTGCCATAGGTGGAAATGATGCTTTGTATAAAATTAGTGATGAATTATTTAGCAAAAATCTCCAAGAGGCGATCGCACTTGTCCGCACAATGGGAACTAAAGAGATTTTTCTGATTCCGGCTTTTTATTCGACAGTTGCAGCAAGCTCAGATCCAACTGTAGCAGCCCCACTTGCTAGAATTGAACAAATTAATGTTCTGATTAATCAAGTTGCTGAAACAGAAAAAGTGCCAGTTGCCGCAGCTGGACTAGCACCACTATATGAAAATAATGTTCTTAAAGAAAATTACACCAGTGATGGCGACCATCTGAATGCAGAGGGTCTGAAAATTTATCGGCAAGCATTATTACAAATCCTGGGTAAGTAATACTATTTTGAATTTTGGATTTTGGATTGACTGAAAAATCTAAAATCTAAAATTCAAAATTAAATAGCTTCTGAAGCCAACATTTCTGCTGTATCACTGTTAGGCTTTCCAATTCAAAAACCGTGCATAAATATAAGCGATGCCTTCATCAATAACCATTCGCACACCTTCACTAGAACTCCACCATTTGTTTGGATTATAATCTTGCGTTTTAGCGGCGATTACGCCAACATTAATTCGAGGGGTAAGTATTTTTTTAAAAAGAAACCAACTCCTACGGGCATGAACGTCCAAGGAAAAAAGATTAATCGATTCGATCTTTAAATTTGAATTGGATAGCCAACGTTCAAATTCAGCAGCAGATGCATAACTACGATCCTTAACCACGAAAGGTGTCGGAACAGCTACTACTTTTTCTGCTTCTAAACCAAGTTTGATGAAGGTGGCTGCTGACACGTCTGCAAAGTTCTTGTATCCAGTAAGATAACTTCCTTTTCCTAATGTGCCTCCGGTAGTAATTATTTGATGATAAGAACCGGTTTGAAATTCAGTCAAAGCTTCTTCTATAGCGTAATCTGGTAGCCATCCTTCAACAATTAATACTTCTGCTGATTCGATCGGGGAAGTTACGGCGAGAAATGAGTGTACATGAGTAATAATGAAAAATATTAAGTAAACAATCAAAGCGATCGCAATCGCCCACCCTTGAGCCGTAAGTGTCCACATTTCTTGGCGTTTGATTAGTTTAATTTTGGGAAATTTTTGACACCGACGATTTTTTATCCGCATTAACCCTTAGCTAAACGTTGTTCTTTCAAGTAGGTAAACACAGACTTATCTCCAATATCAGCAGGAATTGCTTGGACTGTCTTTCGCAGGGCAAACACTAAAAATAATATCGCCCAAGTTCCTAATAAAATGCTTTCTCCTTGAGTTGGTAAAATTCCCACCAAATGTCCTAACAACAGTAGCGGTACAATTGGGGTTAATACTTTGGTTTCCAGGCGATTGAAGCAAAAAGCCTCTTTAAAATAAATACCTGTTAAAGCTACGAAGATAAAACCAACCCCAAATAAGGTAATTGGCTGATTGTAAACAGCAAGAGCTAAAGGTTCACTATTAGTGATTGCCAATATCACTGATGCGATACTACCGATCGCCCAAAAAACTTGCAACGTTCGGTGCAGTGATGCCATATAGATATGGATGGTAAATAAACTTACACCAAGAGCGAGACTAAAACAAGCATATAGAGGTGTCAGTAAAGTTACAACAGTTGGGTTATTGTTGAGTAAAATCAAGGCGCTGCCGATGGCAAAGCTCAGTGCTGCTACCATTAATCCAGCGCGATAGATAATTACGCCAGTGCGATCACTCTGAGTAATTGTAAATTCCCCAAACTGACCTTGATAAACTTCTGGTGCAGAGAGTGTTTGTGTAGTCATAGCTAAGAATATAATTATGATTCTCTAGTAGAGTACAACGGGAAATTGCTCAAGGGTTACTTTTATTATTATGAGCAATAAGGCGAACTTCATGTCACCATTCCTAAACTTACATCTTTTAGCAGTTACTTTCTGGAAATTTTTGTTAGATTCACACTGCCTACGGCGAGTTAAAATGCTTATTTTTAGGTGGTGTGCAGTGTCCACCCTCCGTTTTATATCTATAGATTTTCCCCTTTCTTTGTCTTTTCCACAAATTACCAACAGGCACTTTGCAGCCTGGTGATTTTTCACTGTCTTAACTTTAGCAATATTCACTTGTCTGATTTTCTTAAAAAAACAAGACTTCTAACGCATCTTGTAAATTAATCTGTAATTGTGAGTGAGCATGTCCGCAATTAATGGCAATTTCTACCCAGCCATGACTGCCAACTAAAGCTATTATCTCTCCCACTTTGACCTCACTGTAAGTTTCACAGCCTGGTATACTCAATCCAGCAACTTGCACATACCAACTTTTGTTTTGCACGTAACTCACTGGAATGTTACTCACTAGGTTGCCAAAGTGGTCAATATATTGAATGCAACCCACTACACCAGTTTTTGTCTGCTTGCAGTTGCCTATATCCAGCTTTACCAAACTTATTGGGTCGATTTCTTGTCCTAGCTGTTTTAGAGGAACACCACTAGCAAGATTAGCTGCCACTGGTGCAAAGATATCTCTACCGTGAAAAATCTTGCTTGGTTGAGGAGTTCGCCAATAATTAAGATTTGTAAGTTCTACGGCTGTGATCGCCAGACTTTGACTGAGTACCCCGCTAAAGATACCATTATCTGGCCCGACCAAAAACCCTTGAGCAAATTCTACTGCGATCGCCCGTCGCTTGCTTCCCACACCCGGATCTACTACTGCCAGATGCACTGTCCCAATTGGGAAATGGCCATAAGCATTCATCAGGCTAAACCTAGCTGCGGCGATGTCTTGCGGCAGAATTTGGTGCGTTAAATCTACCACCGTCAGTCTGGGGTTGATTTGGGCTATGACTCCCTTGATTATGCCTACATAAACATCGCGATCACCGAAATCGCTCAGTAAGGTCACGAGTGGTTGTCGATCTATCTGGTTATTAGACATATTTTGATAAAATATATAAAAAAGATATTTTCTGTAGCAACAGCTACAAAATATGTGCTATGTTAAGAATACAAGACATAAATTGAAAGATTAAGCGAGGTAATCACTATGAATCAAAATAGACTACAAAGCATAAGCAAATCACGAGAAGCTCACAGAGCCAATATTCAAAGAAGCCTAGAGCATCGCTTGGAAATAGCCAGAGCAAAAGGCGACGAACAGCTAATTCGTCAACTGGAAGCTGAAATGAGATATTCCAGCTAAATCAAGTTTTCATTGTTCATAGTTTTGTTGTGCAACCCGCTACGGCGGGTTTTTTTTTGTTTTCAGGGAGTTTTCTGGTAATTTCGCTTTAACAGCGTTTTGCAATTAATTGAATTATTCCACTCCTTACCCGCATTTCTCACAAGCAGTGCGATGCCTACGGCAGGCTACACCTACGCTATTACCCAAACCTTTATTGAGCTTAGATTTTGAGCGTTTTAGACACTAGTATCCGCTCAATAAATCGGGGTAGTGGAAAAAAGAAAAAATTGAGCCGATACAATAATTTCACATTATATGTAAAGGTGAAAAAATCAATAACACCCGAAGGCTAGGTTTTGCATATACCGGAAGGTAGAAAGCCATGACACCAGACAGCAACAATCACGGAAGCGATTATACCAGCTTAACCCATGCCCATACTCGCTTCGGTTTAGTCAGAATTGAAGACAAGTAGTTTTTCCCAGAGTGGTCTGAAGGCTTACCTAAAATTACTGAAGCTGAAAAAATATCCCTAAATAAATGTACTTCGGCCAATAAATTTGATAATCTTGCTTATTTTGGCTCCAAGTTCAGCATTCATTCGCCATTTTTTCAAACTTGCATCTGTAAATGTACTTTCAAATTTAATGGTTCCGTTGGCTGGACTATTAGATGTAATGTTTTTAAGTCATTTAGCAGGTGTGGGACTAGCAACAATTTTGTTCAATTACATTTATTGGACATTCGGTTTCTTACGCATGAGTACAACCGGAATGGTTGCACAGGCAAGAAGACGTAAATATAATCAATCAGTTGTGTTGATTGGTTTACAGTCCTATTGGCTATCAATTTCATCCCAAAGTCTGGTTCTTTATATGAGTATCGATACTAGCTAGACCCCCATCATTGAAGACGTTGACTAAATCATCTCTCCCGTCTGCGTTAAAATTGCCGACTAGCCATTTTTGAGTATCCCCAAACCCACCTTGGCCAGTTGCCCATCGCTGGCTATCAAAACCCTCACCATTAGACAAGTGAGTATCGATACTAGCTAGACCCCCATCATTAAAGACGTTGACTAAATCATCTTTCCCATCTGCGTTAAAATCGCCGACTAGCCATTTTTGAGTATCCCAAAACCCGCCTTGGCCAGTTGCCCAGCGCTGGCTATCAAAACTCTCACCATTAGATAAGTGAGTATCGATACTAGCTAGACCCCCATCATTAAAGACGTTGACTAAATCATCTTTCCCATCTGCGTTAAAATCACCAACTAGCCATTTTTGAGTATCCCCAAACCCACCTTGGCCAGTTGCCCAGCGCTGGCTATCAAAACTCTCACCATTAGATAAGTGAGTATCAATACTAGCTAGACCCCCATCATTAAAGACGTTGACTAAATCATCTTTCCCATCTGCGTTAAAATCGCCGACTAGCCATTTTTGAGTATCCCAAAACCCGCCTTGGCCAGTTGCCCAGCGCTGGCTATCAAAACTCTCACCATTAGATAAGTGAGTATCGATACTAGCTAGACCCCCATCATTAAAGACGTTGACTAAATCATCTTTCCCATCTGCGTTAAAATCACCAACTAGCCATTTTTGAGTATCCCCAAACCCACCTTGGCCAGTTGCCCAGCGCTGGCTATCAAAACTCTCACCATTAGATAAGTGAGTATCAATACTAGCTAGACCTTCATCATTGAAGACGTTGACTAAATCATCTTTCCCATCTGCGTTAAAATCGCCGACTAGCCATTTTTGAGTATCCCAAAACCCCCCTTGACCAGTTGCCCATCGCTGGATATTAGGAAAGTTTAAAGTACCACTGATAAAGTACTGCCCCAAACTGCCGTAATCCGTGTAGCCAGTTGAAAGAGGATCTTCTTTTCCTATACCATCAATTTTGAGGTAATAATTTCCAGCAACGACATTTGTTGTAATACTTGCAGATAGTAAATCTGTTGGATTGGATGATGCAATTAAGGTACCAGCAGAATTGTATAGCTCTGCCAAAATGTCTAAGTTTGGCCCTGGACTAAAAGGATTCACTGTCAAGCTAATCAGACCAGTACCTGTGACAAAACTATAAAAATCTAAATCTGTATTGCGCTCAATGATGCCACTACCACTGATAGACGTACTAGAAATGGTTAGTGGCTTTGCTGTCGCAATTGTATCACCACAATCATCGGCTCGGTAGGTGAAACCATTTTGGGTCGTAAGAATTTGCAAATCATCCTCAGTATTGTTAGCAGAAGTATACTCGCCTTTACTCCACTGGGTTAGCTCCTGGTAATACCCCGGCGATCCCATAATCGGTGCCCAGCCAGTCTCTCCACTACCATGTCCTTCGTAGTATTCTTCAGCGGGGGTTATTTGTCCATCATGCTGGAGTCCCAGCGTATGACCTACTTCATGAGAGATAGTATCAGCCGTATACTTCTCATCACCGTTTATCGTTTCTTCAGGAAAAACAAAAGTAGGAGTATCACTATCCCAGTTGAAAGAACCAACTTTGGCGACTCCTGCGGCTCCTTTACCATACCAATCGTAACTGCTACCACCAATCGCAACACGCACCCCCCAGCGAGTATCATCACTGCCGCTCTTAATCAGATCGTTAATATCTGCTGGAGCCTGCGTTGTGACATTAACATTAAACGGGCTGAAATCCTCAGCGACGCGCTGCCAGATATACTGAATTGTTTCAAGTTCAGCCGAGCTAAAGGATGCTGTATTGCCGTCGAAGTCGAAGGCAGGGGTGATAATGTTAGCCGGACGTTCACTTGTGTTCCAGGAAGTACCAGAGGTGATATTGCCGTCGAAATCTAAATAAATTGTCTGATTAGCTCCTAGTAAGCTGTTGAGGAAGAAAGTTTTAGACAGGTCTAAAGAAGCTGATACTGACATATAATTTCATCCTTAAAGGAAACTTCTATTAATTTCTCTGTATCAAGCAGAAAACTTTACGTACTTTGCTATGCAATCTTTACAAAAAGTTATAATCTGCTCTCACCGATACTGGAAATATTTACATTTCATCTCGCAGGATGGTATCAACTAACTAACAAACTACTGTTGATGTACCATAACTAGTATTTCCTTTGCGTTCAAAAATGTGGCGTTGCATAATTGAAGTATGAATTTGAGCGTAGGCGTAGCCCGTCGTAGACATCACTATGCAATGTCCAAGGTGTGCATCAACTCATATCCGCAAGAACGGCAAAAAATATGGTAAACAAAATTATATATGTGCAAATTGCGGTCGTCAGTTTATAGATTCTTATGAACAGCAGGGTTATCCTGAGTCCATGAAAAAAGAGTGTTTAGAAATGTACGTGAATGGTTCAGGATTCCGTGCAATTAAGTGAGTGAAGAAAGTAGATCATACAACTGTAATAAATTGGGTTAGAAAGCTGGGAGATACCTTACCTAATTCACCTGAATATAATGAGATACCGGAAATTACTCAAGTTGATGAACTAGAAACTTTTGTAGGTAAAAAAAACCAAATTTGGTTGTAGACAGCAGTAAATAAGCATAATCCGAGAGTTATAACCTGGGTTTTAGGAGACGTAGTTCTGAAACTTTTAAACTGTTGTGGCAAATAATAAAATGTTGGCGCTGTCTTTTTTATGTCATAGGAGGCTCCGCAGTTTACCCTTGTTTTATTAGTAATGAAGACCAGATTGTAAGCAAAACTTAATTGACTTGAGTAGAAGGCGAAAATAGCCGTTTTAGACATTATTTGGCTAGGTTACATCGTAGACTTTTTGTTACTCTAAGCCAGAGGAAATACTGAAACTATTTATTCGATTAGTAATACAACAACCAGGTACGGTTCCGTGGCGTTGCGGGTGCGTAGCGCTTGCAACCTTGAGGCGATCGCATAATTCATACTTGGATTCAGCAACGCCAAATTGGTAAGTCAAAGATGTGGATAGTAGTCTTTGTATACTATATAGGGGGATAAAGACAGCGATCGCCTGGTTAAACCGCTCCCATAAGTTCGGGAGCTGCTCCCGTAAGTTGTCGAACCATTACAGTCGCAATATTGATAACTACAGCTTAAGTATGGTGACAGCAACTTCAATATTGCTGATGATGACTTAAGCATTCAAACGTAAGGGTGTACAGTTATGCTCTTATACCGCGTATTACATCCAAAATTTTTGTATTTTCCTTATTTTGCCAAAATCCGAAATATTGCACAGCAAACTTGTATAACATATCAGTGATAGCAATTCTCTAAAATCTGTCACCAGATTAAAACCCCAAAACTCAGATTTAATGTGACTTTTTTAATTACAAATTTAATACCTTTGCCAATTTACGTTTATCTTTTTTTGCACTCTTAACGCCTGATTGGGTCATTGATGAAGTCGATTTAATAGAAGAGATAATGACTAAAGAATTTTAGAGTCTCAACCAAGTTAATTTTGAGTCTGAGTCAGAATTGGTAAGGTAATGACAAATTCAGTTCCCTCACCAAGTGTAGAATTCACAACCAGTGAACCATTATGTTTTTCTACTACAATAGAGTGAGCGATCGCCAGTCCTAAACCCGTACCTTTACCAACTTCTTTTGTAGTAAATAAATAGTCAAATATTTTTTCTTTAACTCCTTCACTTATTCCCTTGCCATTATCAGCAATTGATATTTTTACGTTCTCATCTATCACTGAAGTTGTAATTATAATCTGGTTGGGATTATCCTTAATTTCTTTAAAACTCCGCTCAAAATTCCCTTCTTCTAATGCGTCAATAGCATTCGCCAGAATATTCATAAATACCTGATTTAATTGCCCAGAGAAACACTCTAAATCAGGTAAGTTACCATACTCAGTCATCACTTTAATAGCTGGACGTTGTTCATTTGCTTTCAGGCGATGTTTGAGAATTAAAATTGTGCTATCAATACCTTTATGGATATTAAAAGGTACTTTATAATCTTTATCTGCACGGGAGAAAGTGCGGAGACTGGTGCTGACATTTTTCAGGCGTTCGCAGGCCATGGCCATTTCATCAATCATTTTGGGCAAGTCTTCTAAGCTATAATCCAAGTCAATTTCTTCGGCGTGGTCTTTAATGTCATCATCCGGTTTGATTAAACTTTCTTGATAGAGTTTCAAGTGTTCAATAATATCAGCAATTGTGGGTTTAGCTTGTTGGAGAGTAGCAGAAATAAAGCCCAAAGGATTATTCATCTCGTGAGCAACCCCAGCAACTAAATTACCCAATGCTGACATTTTTTCTGCCTGCACAAGTTGCGTTTGGGCTTGTTGCAAATCCAGCAGTGTGCGTTCGACCTGTTCTCGGGCTTCAGTAATGGCGGCAATTTGGGGCAGACTAGTCCAACAGGCGATCGCCACTCCCACGAAGGCAACCGTCATTAACAAAATGCTAAACAACGCGACATGTTGCCCCACACCCACCCGATCTAAACCCGCCCTCACCCACCAGCCAATACTCACCGCACTGCACACTAAGCCAATTAAGATCATCACCTGAAATGCCAACCAATCTGTTTTGCTGGTATGGGGTTGCTGGTGATAATGTTGCATCCACCCATCGGGATGGAACAGGGAGACGTTCAAGCGCGGTAATTGATTGCCTGCTATGCTCACCAGCCCAGGCAGGAGCAATCCAATGGCTAAGTCCTGCCAGCCCCATGCCAATCCGCCCACCACCAAAACAATCGCTTCAATGCCAAAGAAACCCAGCGACCACCAGGGCCATCGGGCTGCTGGTCGCCGCCGACTGACCCACTCACCTAAGTGAATTGCCATCATTGAAGTTAGATAGCCAGTGCCTGTCACCATTACAACCCGTTCCACATCGCCCCACCCCAAGCAAATTAGACTCAGCCCCAGGATAAAAATTAAACTGGGTTCAAACACTCCCCGGCGAGACAACACGGCAAATACAGGCGGTAAGTAGCCATCTTTGGCTAACTGATACAAAATCCGGGGACAGTTAGAAACAGCGGTTGCAGAGCTAAGGAGACACCCTGACGTAATTAGAAAAGTGACAAGAGCGGGGGCGAATGCGCCCCAAAAGGGTTGGGCTGCTGCCACTAGATTGAGATAGGCGCTATCACCTAATTCGGGGGCTGTGGCTAACCGCATTAAAACCCATGATCCACCGAGATAGACGATCGGAATCAATCCAGCAGTCACCTGCAAACACCGTAGGGTAACGCTGGGTTGGAGGCTATCTGCCACAAATGAAGATGTCGTCTCGCAACCATAAACTGCATAGACGGCGATAAAGAACCATTTCATCCAATCGATCAGGGAAATGCCTGCTCCCAGATCGGGCAGCACCCCAGGGCTAGTGGGGGCAAAACTCAACCAACCAATGCCTTGGAGACAAAAGGTGAGAAGAAACCCAACCGCCGGAAATACAAAGAAAGAGTGCAAAATGCCTAGCGTGCGAGTTCCACTAAAGGCAACGATAAAGGGCAGAACTGTAAACCCGATTCTGAGTAGAGTCTCTGGACAGGTAATGCTCAGTGGAGTCAGATTCGCCTTGATTAAATCGGTCAGAATAATCGCATCCATGGGCGGAACAGAGACCCAGCCGAGCAGGTAGCCAATCGCCCCATAGCGAGCCAAGTTTGGGAATCGGTGGAGCAAGCGGGTCATATAGTTTGGGGTGCCTCCAGCGACCTCTAGGAAATATGTCCCTAACCGCTTAACTTGGAGGTTGAGCAGTATGCCAATGATGGTTCCAGGCAACCACACGCAGAGCGCCTGCGGGCCTAGTGCAGCATGTATAGCAGGAGCCGTCCCTAACCATAAAAGCAAACCGCTAAAACCAAACCCCCAAGTTTCTTGTGAAGTGAGACTTCGGCGCAGGGGAGGCATTGAATTCGGTTGCTCATTCATAATTAGCACAGAAAAATAGGGAAAATAAGGACGTAAGCTCAGTCTTCCCTAAAATCCACCGATTGCTTCATCTGCAATCGCAATAATTATTGAACTTGCACCAGATTTTGTCGGTTCGCTCATTTTTAACCTGTAAGACTAAATTTACGCCTTACAAAGCTATAATCCAGACGATTAAATTGATTCCATTGTTGTGCTGGATGATTCTTCTGGGCGCTAAATAAGTCCGACACCCAAATATCAGGACGACCGCAAGAAGATAAAGCTGAGGCATTAGAACAAGCGAAAGCTTTAGCAGAAGCTAGGAAAAGTCCTCAAGAGGGGGCAATGCAAAAGGCGGCGAAAACGGCTATTAAGATTTTAAAAGGGACAATTTCTAGTTTACCTAGTGCCACAAAGTTGGTTGAACAATGCAGCAATCTATTGCCGTTGATTTCAAATTTTTTGGGTTTAGGTTGATCCGCCCTTGATTCACTTTGACCTCTCTCCTGTTAGGAGAGAGGCTTTGAATCTTACTCCCTTTATAAGGGAAGGGGTTGGGGGTTAGGTCTCTATTTAACTTTGAGATTAAGGTAAAATTATAAGTAAAAGTATTAAGAATTTTAAAAAAACTAATCAATGTCCAGCATTCCTATTGACAAAAGTAATTCTCATGTAGTCGTTATCGGTGCAGGAATAGGTGGACTGACTGCTGGAGCATTATTAGCTCATAGAGGTTACAGTGTCTTAATTTTGGATCAAGCCCTCGTACCAGGAGGCTGTGCTTCAACCTTTAAACGGCAGGGATTTACCTTTGATGTGGGAGCAACTCAGGTGGCGGGGTTGGAACCAGGGGGAATTCACCACCGGATTTTCTCAGAATTGTCAATAGATTTGCCACAAGCGACACCTTGCGATCCTGCTTGTGCGGTGTATTTACCTGGGGAAACCACACCCATCAACGTTTGGCGCGACCAAGAGAAATGGCAAGAGGAACGACAAAAACAGTTTCCCGGTAGCGAACCGTTTTGGCAGTTGATGGCAACTTTATTTGCTGCTAGTTGGGAATTTCAAGGACGCGATCCGGTGCTACCACCGCGTAATTTATGGGATTTGTGGCAGCTAACTCAGGCGGTGCGTCCCAGTACATTAATTACCGTACCCTTCACCTTGTTTACGGTAGGAGATGCTTTACGGTTATGTGGATTGGGAAATGACCGACGATTAAGAACTTTTTTGGATTTGCAACTGAAACTATACTCTCAGGTGGATGCAGAAGAAACAGCATTACTTTATGCGGCAACAGCTTTGAGTGTATCCCAACTGCCCCAAGGATTATTTCACCTCCAGGGAAGTATGCAAGTATTAAGCGATCGCTTGGTACAATCTCTAGAGAGAGATGGCAGCAAACTATTGATGCGCCACACAGTAGAAGAAATCAAAGTAGAAAACGGTAAAGCCAGTGCTGTAGTTATTAGAAATCAGAAAACTGGCGAAGTTTGGACAGAAGCAGCCGACCACATAATTAGCAACGTCACCGTGCAAAATTTGGTGCAGTTGTTGGGAGAACAAGCGCCATCTGGTTATAAAAACCGGGTGGAAAAACTGTCCCAAGCATCGGGTGCTTTTGTGGTGTATTTGGGTGTAGATGTCAGTGCGATTCCGCCTGGGTGTCCTCCCCACCTGCAATTTCTGTATGATGCTGATGGCCCCATTGGTGAGAATAATTCCCTATTTGTTTCTGTCAGTCATCCTGGAGACGGTCGCGCCCCAGAAGGGAAAGCGACAATTATTGCTTCTTCATTTGTCGATCCTGGACAGTGGTGGCAGACTGATGATTATGAAGGACTAAAAGAAAAGTTTACCCTCCAAGCGATCGCTCGTCTTGCTGAATACTTTTATCTCAAACCAGAAACGATTATTCATCAAGAAGCTGCAACACCCCGCACCTTTGCCCATTTCACAGCCCGCGATCGCGGTATAGTTGGCGGTATTGGTCAAAGAATACCCACTTTTGGCCCTTTTGGGTTCGCTAATCGTACACCAATCCAGAATTTGTGGTTAGTTGGTGACTCTACCCATCCAGGGGAAGGTACCGCTGGAGTGAGTTATTCGGCACTAACGGTAGTTAGGCAGATTGAAGCCTAAAGATTAGATGAGCTTGTGCTATCCAGGCTTGCGTGCTGCAAATATCAAAAACAGAGGAATACGTTTTCGTCGCTCATAGGTTTGCACGTCTTGAAAGTGTTCGCGTTGCGGACAAGCTTCACGCAAATCCTCAATAATAAATCCAGCTGCATTGAGGAGATGAAAATAGTCTTCCACCGTGCGGTGATACTTTTGCACCGTGCCGCCGAGCCAATCCGTAACTCGCAATCCGGTCGTAAAATAGTTATCAACAATCCAATCTTGGCGGAGCGTCCCAGAAGTCCATCCAATGTCAGAAGAAGTGATTACAGGATGCTCGACCGAAAAAACAAAGAGTCCCGCAGGTGTAAGTGTATGGAATATCTGGATGCAAATTGGTGCTAAATCAGCGACATAATGCAGGGAGAGTCGCGCAATAACTAGATCAAATGTTGCGTGCGGATATATCCAGTTCTCAATCGTCTGCTCAACGATCTGACCATCCGTGTTAGCAAGTGTCTTGTTTGCGACGGCAGCCATCTTGTGCGATCCTTCGATACCAGTGTAGCTCACTGCGCCGCGATCAAGGAGTTCTCGCCCAACTGCCGCATCGCCACACCCTAAATCGAGGACACGTTTACCAGTAATGGGTCGAATGAGATCCATCATCACTGGCTTTTCAAGGGTATCGTTCGGTGTATCTATACGTTGACGATGGCGTATGTAGGTTGCAAAAACCGCCTCATCATCATAGAAATTTGGGCCTGTCTGTTCCATACGTGCTGTTCCTTTGCAGTACGCTGATGACATCATTGGCATATTAGCAAATCAAGAATCAATAGAGGTTAGTACGGGGAGCAATTTAACTGTAATTGAAAACTCTACCTTGATTTAAAGGTAAATCATACTTATAACCGATGGCAAACAGGACGTAAAACTGATGAAATAAGGTTAGTGTTGCAAATCTGGAGTAATGACAGACAGCGTTTTAATTCTTGGAGGACGAGGGCGGATTGGTAGCAGTGTTGCCGAGGATCTAGCTACCCATACGCAAGCACAAATTACGATTACTGGACGATCTGCGGAGTTTGGGAAGGCTGTGAACTTGTCTTCGGGGGGACAAGTGCAGTTTTTGATATTAGACTTAGCAGAAATTGACAAGCTGCGAGATGCGATCGCAAACTCTAACTTAGTGATCCATTGTGCTGGGCCATTTCACTATCGAGATACTAATGTTCTCGAAACCTGTATTGCTGAAGGCGTTAATTATCTAGATGTTAGCGACCACCGTTCTTATACCAGCAAAGCTCTTAAATATCATGAAAAAGCTGTTACTGCTGGCGTGACAGCTATTATTAATACTGGCATTTTTCCTGGTATTTCTAACAGCATGGTACGCCAGGGAGTTGAACAATTCGAGCAACCAGAAAAGATCCATTTAAGTTATTTGGTTTCGGGTTCTGGTGGTGCTGGGATTACAGTAATGCGGACAACTTTTCTAGGGTTACAGTTTCCTTTTGAGGCTTGGGTAGATGGAAAGTGGGAAACAATCAAGCCTTATAGTGAAAGGGAAGTAGTTGAGTTTCCATCTCCATATAGACGCAGCGGAGTTTACTGGTTTGATATGCCAGAAACCTTTACACTGCCTCAAGCATTTCCATCAGTGAAAACTGTAATTACTAAGTTTGGCTCTGTTCCAGATTTTTATAATCATCTAACCTGGATTGCGGCACACGTTTTTCCCAAGTGGTTAATGCAACGTCGTTATATGATTGAATTTCTGTCTCATGTCAGCCATTCGATGACAGATGTCACTAATAATTTTAGTGGAATTGGAGTAGCTGTTCGTTCTGAGGTTACAGGGCAGAAAAATGGTGAAACAGCCGTTTATTGTTCAACTGTAGTGCATGAAAATACAGCTGTGGCTTCTGGTTGTGGCACAGGTAGTATTGCCCAATTATTGCTAGAAGGTAAACTCAAAAAACCCGGAGTTTTTCCTGTAGAAGAAGCATTACCAACAAATTTATTTGAAGACGTAATGCAAAGCCGAAAAATTAAAATTAATCACAGTTGGTCGTAAATATCTATCGATAATAAAGTAAAAAGTTATTGAATTGAGAACTGAGTTCTAGACTGTATATTAGTAACCACGATAATTTGGGACTATAGCGATTCTCATTTTAATGAGGTACACGGATAAGATTACACAACTTTTTGCTACGACTAAATTATTCACGAACAACGAGATTCCAACTTCTCTAAGAAGTCGAGGATTTGAGTCTTATGAATAAAATTAATATACCTTGAGGTAGAAGAAAGAACTGTACCTAAACACTTAGGATGCCTGTGAGCCTAAGATTTAATCTATCTTAATATCTAAAAAGGCTCATAACAAAAGATGAGGAGACTTTTTTCATGCAAAAAATTCTATTAAGTTTAAAACAAGCATTACGTTCAAGCTTTTTGGTTATTGGTTTAATAATTTTCATTAGCTTGTCAAGTTCTTTCATTTTCGTTCAGCAAGCTAGTTATGCAACTACTCTTGAAGAATTAAAGCTAATACCACCAGAATATAAACCAAATTCTGAAGAAAAAATTAATCGTGCTAACGAATACGATCCAGGTGTTGGCATTCAGGAAGAAAACCGAGAAGAAGCTTATGAGCAAGCAAAAAAAGATTCAAAAAACCTTGATACTATAGAGAAGACTTACGAAAGAAATTTGAAGGAAGAACAAAAACAAAATCCCCCAGAAAGTTTTGGTGAAAAAGCGAAAGAAGTTATTGAAAAAGTAACTGGTAAATAGGTAATATAGACCTAATCTAAACCCCTTTCCTAAAAAGAAAGGGGAATTAGGACTTAAAGTGGCTCTCAGGTTTAAATTAAGGTTCGGTTCAGACTAGTTAAATTGTCGCCACTATCTAAAACTTGTGGCCAAAAATTGCTTTTACTCAAATTCGTCTATTGTGGTGGGAGGAGTAGTCTTTTTCTTATTAGCAAAATTGCGTTCATACCACTTCATTAATGGAGTTGTACTAATTCCATGCACAATTACTGAAGCGACAATAGTAGTGTAAGTTATCCAAGCAATTTGTTCGGCTGCTTCACCTTTCAAGCCATGACCAAATGCATAGGCTAGATAATATAAAGAACCAACACCGCGAATACCAAACCATCCAAATAATAACCGAGTTCCTGGGTGTAAAGTTCGGCGGTGTGATTCTAAAGGACGTTTACCTATTGTGCTAATCCAAACTCCTACAGGCCTGATTATTAAAAATAACAAAATTATTACTAACGAAGATTGCCCAGCATACTTGAGCATTGGCTGCAATAATAATATTGAACCTAATAGTAAAATTGTCCCAACTTCTAGCAGCTTCTCAATTTGCTCAACAAATTCCAATTCTGCTAGCGGTTTTTCAGGATTTCTATAACTGCGTTGGACAACTAATCCAGCAACAAATACTGCCAGAAATCCATAACCATTAACCATTTCTGTTAAAGAATAAGTTATGAGAATTGTGCTGATAGCAACAAAGTCTTCCATTAACTTATCAGCAGCACGGCGTTTTTGAATTTTTTCTTCAATCAAAACTATAGATTTTGCAACAACAATTCCCATAATAATGCCAACTGCGATCGCCCAAATTAAATCAACCGCAATCCATTTTTGAAACCAGTTGTTCCAGTTGTCATTTTCTAAGGCATGAATGCCAAAATAAACGAAGGGAAAAGCTAAAGCATCATTTAATCCACCTTCAGAAGTTAAACCAAATCTCAACTCATCTTGGTCATTTGTACTAGTGAGTTGTACTTCTGATGCTAATACTGGATCGGTAGGTGCGAGAATTGCTCCTAATAAAATTGCTTCTCCCCAATTCATCCCTAAAAACAATTTACCCACAACAGCCAGAGCAAAAATTGAAATTGGCATCAGAAATGCAATTAATCGCACCGTAATATCCCAAACACCCAACTTTAGAGGACGAACAATTCTTAAGCCGCAGCTAAATACAGAAATAATTACAACAAGTTCTGTTATTTTCTCCAGCAGTTCGGTGTTAAAAACGTCATCCCGACGTAATTCAATTAGCCCAAAGCCATAAGGGCCTAGAAAAATACCAACGAGTAAGTAGATAATGGCAAAAGAAAGGGGTAAGCGACTAATCCAACCTGACCCTAAAGTTACCATCAGCAAAAGTAGACCAATCACAAATAGGTCAATAATATAGATATTTACCATATAGCGATTTACATAAATATAAGGTGTTGTTTTGTAAGCTTAGTTGCAATACCTTTGTATTAGAATTTACCTATAGGCAGATTTTCTGGGATTAGGAATTCAGAGACACCACCAAATCGAAGAAGAAAAGAATAGATAAATTTGGCGTTGGCTTTGCCCATCGTAGAAATCGCGCTTTGATTATTTGTTAGGAGTCCTTTAACAATCGTATGTAGCACGGGAATATAGCTAAGACACACCTATACGCTTTTAGGAATGGTTTATAAGCTAAACAACATCTAATCCAAAATTTATATAACTCTTGTGGCATAGGCCGAAAAGCCTACGCTAATTATGCAAGTTAAATGTGGAACAGCTTAATTGTGTCCGATTAAAGACTTATGATTAAAACCGCACAAAAAGGGATTTTTAGGCTTTCTGCATAGATTCGGGAATATAGCTAATTAGCTGGACATGATATATTCCCTACTTTCTAACTCAGACATTACCATATTTAGTACAAATATACTATAATGAGTATAGCGTCCACAAAGCCTAGCCAAATGCATAATGGCTCTGTGAAAACCTTCTGGAAGATGGATTCAAGGGTTAGTTCGATGATGAAGCATTACATTCTCAACCTCAATCCGACTGCCAAGCATGAGTGGGATCGGTGTATTTTACGCGATCCGCTAACTGCCAAACGCCCAGACATTGCTAGACTAATTGCCGAAGCGGTTGGTGCTGACACAGGTAGTTATTTAGTGAGCGTGAATATCGAAGTTCAAGTTCTGGAACAAGCCGCAGTACCTCAAGCCGAACAACTCTCGCTTTCATTTCCAGAGGTGAGTGTGCCGTCACAACCACAACTGCGGGAAGCAGCTTGAGCTACAGTGCGGAATTTATATGCAGGCTTACTTTGTTAGCCGCAGACTTCAGTCTGACGGCTAACGAAGTCATGGGTATATGGGCGGACTTAATCATACAGCAGTTTTAATGTATTTGAACCACATCTGTTGTAGGGGCGCAAGGCCTTGCACCCCTACCGCGTGGTCTATTTACCTGAAAATAGCTGTAAAAGGCAAAATTAATTGCGTTCTTCAAAAAATATCTCCAGAAATTAATAATGATGTATATTCATTTTCAGTACTATATAAAGCTAATTTTCAAAACTTAAAAAGTTGGCTGATACAAAGTATATATAAATATGAATGAGGTTTGAATTTAAAATTTGTTGAGAGTTTATTTGAACTTAATTGACGCTAAAATTTAGAAAAGCAACTATAAATAAATAGTGGATAATAATTGCGCTCACTGCACCTCAGACATCGCTTTTTCTACCCTAATTCAGTACATTTGGACTATAATATATATATAGCGTCCACCAAGCTAAGTTAAGTGTAAAACTGCTCTATGAGAGCCTTTTGGTAAATGGATTCAAGAGTTGATCTTATACTTAAACACTACATTCTTAACCTTAGAGGAAAATGATTAAATGATGCAACTGAGTCATTATCCAGCCGCGATCGCACAAGCTGCTCAACGGGCTAATGAAATAGACTCTCAGTTGATGGCAGTGCAGCACCAAGTTAACCGATTTGAAGGCAATGCAGACCGCACTGCCGCCTTTGAGATGGATTTGAAAAATGATGCTCAACGTAAGGCTCGTCGCTTTGAAGTGTTGCTTGTGAATCAGGAATATCAAAAAGCAATAGACACTCAAATTCGATTAACTGTTGATAAAGCAAATGCCATCGCTCATTTGGAATATCTGCGTAATCAGTTTAGTGTAGCTAAGTTGGAAGCAAGATTAGCGATCGCTCAACAACTTTCTGATTTTGAATCTCGTGAATTAGTTGGTTTGTAGTCACACCTATTAACCTCTAAATTCAACTCCCGATCTTTACACACATCTGTCAAATCTCTTGCTTGGTAACTATCATGCCTCGGAATCAACTCCGAGGCTAAATCAAAGTATTAAGTTGCAGTTATGTATACAGAGGTGTTGTATCAGTATAGAGTCTAACCGAAGTTACTAAGCCTGTTTCGTGGCGATCGGTGATAGCTACCGCCCTAACTGTTATGACCTTTTGATCGTTGCGTTTGTAATGATTTAAGGCTTCAAGGACAAAAGACGATTCGGTGCCGTAAATATTCAGTAAGTCATGAGTCAAGGTATCGAAGGTAATCCAGTACTCAGAAAGACTTTGTAAAATGGCAGCCTTACCCTGAATAGGAGGATTATTGTTAGATTGCATAACACAATCATCTGCCAGAAATGTGCCGTAAACTTCTATATTTTTAATATCAATAGCCTGCAAGTAGGTGAGATACCACTCGTAGGTCTTGGGTGAAAGCTGGTTAATTGTAAGCCTATCGGTTTTCATGAGTCACTTATCCTTGCCACCTAACGAATTAAGCGGATTATCTCACGAGCGACTCATAATACTTAAACTTTGGAGTCTAAATTACATATCCATGAAGTTCTTAACTAATTACTATTAAATTTACTTACTAATAGTTTAGCAATGTAATCATTAATTACTGTTATATCAAAACGCTGACTAGCACTAATCCTGGCATTATTGGCTATAGTTGCAGTTATTTCCGTCTCTTGTAAACAAGTACTAATTACTTGTGCAAGTTCTTGGGGTTCTCCTGGTGTGACTAAAAAACCATTAAGTCCATGTTCTACTAATTCCATTGCACCTCCAGCTTTGGCTGCAACTACAGGTTTTTCACATAACATCGCCTCTACAATCACTCTACCAAAGGGTTCTGGTGAAGTGGAGGTATGTGCCACCAAGTTACAAACTGCCATTAACTGGGGAATATCAGAACGAAATCCTAAAAATTTGACGCGATTTTCTAGCCCCAGTTCACTAACTTGTTTGTGTAACTTTTGGACATAATCTTGTTCGCCAAATAGTGCATCGCCCACTAAAATTGCTATCACCTCTGGTGGACACTTAGCAAGGGCATCAATTAAAATATGCTGCCCTTTCCAAGGTGCAAGACGGCTAAAGTGTCCAACAACAAATTTTCCTTGCAATCCTAACTGTTGTTGTAATTTATTAATATCAGATTCATCAGTTTGATAAATTTTTGGATTAAAGCCGTTATAAACAACTTCGATGATATCTGAGCGCCCTCCTGCTTGCACAAAGGCTGTCTGGCTAGCTTGAGAATTCGCAATTACTAATAATGCAAAACGATTAGCTAAGTTAACAGCAATGCGAAGATTAATTTGGCTAAAATGTTCTTTGGAAAGAATATCGTGTAAATGATAAACTAAAGGGCGATGACTGAAAAAACTTGCCAATGCTCCGACAACTAATGCTTTTTGGGTGTTGGCATAGATTAAATCGTATTCACGTGCTTTTTTAACTATCTTATTAATCAAAGGTACAAGTTGTCCAAGACTTTTGAATCCTTGTACCAAACTACTTTCTTTGTGAACTTGGATGGTTTGAGTTGTAAAAACTTCTACTGGAATATGATTTTGCTGTAATAAATGTTTAAATGAGCCATCTGCAAATAAACCTACTAAAGCGCGATCGCCATAAGGTTTAGCAATATCTATTAAACATAATTCCGCACCGCCTGGTTTACCGCTTTGGTCTAGGAAAAAAATTCTCATCTAACCTCTATTTTATCTAGTTTTATTCATGTAGCACACCTAAAATTTATGAGATTCACTTATTTAAGCTAATAAAACATTCCGTACTTGCTGGGCAATTTGATTCCAGTCGTAGTGTGTGGTGGCGTACTGGCGACAGGCCAAGCGTGAAGGTATGGGGATATTTCCCAAAAGTGCTTGTTCTAATTTTTCAGCAATGTCTGAGGCTTCTGTTGAAGTCGTAATTAAATTGGGTGAAAATTCTGATAAAATTTCTGGCATTCCGCCAATTGGAGTACATAAAACGGGAGTTCCACAGGCTAGAGACTCAACTATTACTAATCCAAATCCTTCAAAAGATTGACTAGGCATAATAGTCAATTCAGCAGCTTGATAAGCTATAGGTAATTGCTCATCAGGGAGAAAACCTAAAAATTTAACGTTGTCTTCTAGTCCTAATTCTGTAGCCTGTTGTTGTAGTGTAGCTTGGATGTGACCGCGACCTGCGATCGCTAGCCAAACATCTGGTATTCTGGGCTTAATTATAGCTAGAGCTTGCAATAATTTGTCAACTCCGGTTCGATGTACTAAGCGGCGTGATGTAAATATAATCCGGCGATTATTAGGCCAGCCTAGCTTTGCACAAGCCTCCTGGGGTGATAAATTTGGTTGAAACCAATTAATATCAACTCCACCGGGAATAACATTAATTTTGCTCCACGGTACTTGATATTTATCATGTAAGATTTTCCCAAAAGCTTTGCTCAAAACAATGAAGCGATCGCAGCAATTATAAGTGTTTTTTTCTATTAACCAGTATTTAATTAAAAGACTAAGGTTTTTGTTAACAACTTCCTGCTGACTCTCAGAAGCCCAAGGCCCATGAAAATTAAAAGTAACTGGTGCTCCCTTTGGTAAAATATCTAAAATCGGAAAGCTGTATAATGCAAAGTGCAAATTAATAGCATCTGGTTTGCTCGTTCTTGTTTTCTGAAAATTATTACGAATCGACCATAATCTTTGCCAAATAGCACTATTGGGAGAAGCCAAATTAGTCAGCTTAATGGGCGAATTTATTTCAGTCTCTGGTAGACCAACTCCGCATAATTCAATTTTATCTTGATTTGCTGCTAATTTATGAGTTAGTTCATAAATATACCTTTCTAGTCCTCCGGGACTTTTGGGAAACCAACCTAATCCAAGGGTGAGAATAGATGCAGATGATGAAGCAAAATTTTCTAGTTGATTTTCCACTGATGTATCTCCTATAAATATATAAAAATAGGCGCACACCTGTACGCTTCTACCTCTGTATGCAAACCTGAATCAATAGATTTTGTGAATACACATTACCAATAAAAATTTTTGTATATAAAACCAATTTATAAACTATTTATATATCAACGTCAATAAGGAATTAAAACTGTGTTTTTATTAACTAGACAACACAGAGATAGATATATATAATACTTTCAAATTCAGAAAGGTGAATGCTATATAAGTAGAGATAAAAGCCACTACAAAGTAATAAATATAGAATGTTTTTGTATTAATGCTTACAATTTTAATTTAAAAACTAAGTAAATATTGATACTTTAAATAATGTTTTAAATACAGTAGATTGCAACAGGTGTGAGGCACAGATTATCGTAAGAGCACAACATTGTTGTGTGCTCCTATCCGTGTACTTTATTTACCTGAAATACGCTCTATATTAACTGAAATTTTAAAGAAGAAGGTGAGCTTTGTAAAGCTTATGTAAAATAATTTGCTATTTATATATCACTTTTTAATCACTTTATTTAAAGAAAAATCTCAGCCAACTTTGAAAGCAAGAGTGATTGGGGTAATAAATAATGCTAACGCTTAGTACTTGTTTCGTGCGCTGATTGGTAGAGAATTAAGGCGTTTTCACGTAAAATTGCTACAGAAATGGCCTCAGCTTCAGCTATAGTAATGTCAGAATCTGTAATTGCTTGCTCTAACACTTCCCCTAAAACCTGGCGACCCCACTTTGCACCCAAGTAGTACAATTCTGGAATTGAGTGAGCATCAGAAGAATACATTAATTTAGTAGTGGGAGTTAATTCTAACATCTGCCTGATTGCTTCCCGCATCCCAGATACGCTTAAAAAGGGTATTGCCAAACCGAAATCTAGATAAACTTGGGGATATACAGAAGCTAAATAACCAGCCTGCTGCATATAAGGATATGAAGCGTGTAGCAATACTATTGGTACACAGCGGTACTGTCGTAACTCTAGTAAATATCGCAGATTTAGGGGATTAGCCAATCGTAAATCCAAGCTGGGATCGCCATAGCCAGTATGAAATTGCACTGGTAAGCGGTATTTTGCTGCTATTAATAATGCCTGTTGTAATAAAAAATCAATCAGCGGTTTATCTGTCAGTCGCAGAGGTTGATTGTGCAGTTGTTGCTTGAGGTTGTCAAAGTGAGCCGCCGCCACCTCGTCAGCTACCGATTGAATATCCAAACCACTCCGGTAACAGGCAATACTTTTAAAAGCTACTACTCCCAGCGGTGGGGGATCGAGCTCACTATTGAATCTGGCTAAGAAAGTAGCAAAATCAGGAGATTGCGGAATTAGCTGTTCTGCTAATAGTTCTAATCTCAGAATTCGTTGCACAGGAATAAATCTTTCATGCCACGACAGAGGTAGGATAGTTCCGGGCTGCAAACCATCATCTAAGTAAATCGCCTCTAGGTTAGCAGCCTGAAAATAAATCTGCGTTAGTTCTTCTAATCCTAGATTTTCCCGCCGTGCCAAAATTGCTGTTTCTTCAGCTTCGCAGTTCAACAAAGCGGCAATATCGCGCAAGCTACGGCGATAAAAGAACGTATGACGGGCATGGTAGTTAATGATTTCAGGATCATAGCCTTCAGTAAAGGCAGCTGGATAAGGAGACTGTGCAGCTACTTCTGGTTTTAAGATGTTGTGAGCGTGTTGGTCAATTAAGGGAATATCAGCCAGATTCATTTTTAGTGAGGGGTAAGGAGTAAGGATTGGAGAATGGTGAAAAGACTAGTTTCATGCTTGGCAGTCTTGCTAATATTTCTCTAATAATGTTTTCACTTCTGTGGTTAATTCCCAATCTTTCATTGCTTGCCACTCTGCTTGACGCACTGCTAAGAAAGCTTTGGCTAACTGGGGATTTAAAGCTGTTAATAGGATATCGTCTTGCTGGAGGTGAGCGATCGCTTGCCCCAAATTATTTGGTAATGGGTCTATTTCATTAGCAGTACGTTCTTCAATTGATAAATATCCGGGGTCTTGATTTACTGGGTTTGGTGGTGTGAGACTACGCTGCACACCATCAAGTCCGGCTGCAATCACTGCTCCTATTGCTAAGTAAGGATTAGCTGAGGCATCTACAGTTTTTAATTCCAAGTGGCTGGGACAGCCCAAACCAGGGTCACTAGGGACTCTAACGGCTGCCTCCCGATTATCTAATCCCCAACAACGGAAAGCACCACTCCAACTGTTAGGAAGAATGCGGCGGTAAGAATTTGTACTTGGGGTAGTTAGTGCCATCAGTGCCGGAAGATGACACAGAATACCAGCGATAAATTGTAATGCCACCTCAGAAAGACCATAGATACTCTGAGGATCGGGTAACAGGTTTTTCTCGCTATCCCAAAGGCTCAGATGGATATGACAACCACTACCAGCTGCATCCGGGAAGATTTTGGGTAAAAATGAAGCGATGAGGTTGTGGCGGTAGGCGATCGCTCTGACAGTTTCTCGAAAAGCAATTTGCCAGTCAGCTGCTTGTAAAGCATCGGTATAGCGCATGGAAATTTCCTGCTGACCTGGGCCTGATTCAGGATAATACTGTTCGACAGGTATACCTTGAGCAATAAGTGCATCAGCGATCTCATCAATTACTTCACGGTTGAGATCCATTGCCTGAGTTGAAGCAAAAACTGTGGAGTCAGCCGGAATGATGCCATCGGGTGTTTGCCGCAGTAAGTAAAACTCATTTTCAAAGGCTGCCTGTACTTCCCAACCAGTTGATTTAGCTGTCGCAATCATCCGCTTCAAGAAATTTCGCGGGCATAACCCCCAAGCAGCACCATCTAATAACATATTGCCCATGACACGAGCATGACCCTGACTATAAGGTAATGGCTTGAGACTAGACCAATCTGGGATTAAGCGAATTTCACCTACTGGCCCTAAATTTGTTTCTGGCACAACTGCATCATACATTACGGGAATTCCCTGCTGCCCTACAGAAATCCCTACTCCATCTTCAAAGTAGTGAGCTAACATTCCCAGATGCACAGCTTTGCCACGGATAATGTTAGCATTATCGCACCAAAGAACTCGTACAAATTTAACACCAGCTTCTTCAAGATATTTTTGTATTTTTTGAAAGTTCTTTTTTTCAGCCATTGCTAGTTATTTTTATCTTTACTCGATTTATTTTCTCATGAAAGTTATGGCAGAGCAGTATTAGATGCTGAGTACATATATAGCCACTTCAAAATAGTTAGATTTTTTGCGGATTTCCGAAAAACTGATTGTATATAAATAATTAAAAGCTTAAAATATATATGAAAAATAAATTGCTTACGCAGTTCCTCAAACTCCGTAATCATCTCAATCAGTATATCAAAAAACTATCTAATACTAGATGTTTACAAAAAAGTATAACTTTCCAGTTTTTACTCAGTCTCACTATTGCAGTAGTCGTTACTAACCTTGGAATTACAACAGACTGGGCAACAACTGGAACACGCACGCTTACACACAAAATATTATCGATAAGTAATACTATTGGCAGTGAAAATCTGCGAGTACAAAACAATACCGAAATACACAAAATATCATCGAAAATTAATCCTATTGGTAGTGAGGTTCTGAGACTAAAAAACAATACTGAAACACCCACGCTTAACAATAAAATATCGTTGAGAATTAAGACTATTGGCAGTAAAAATTTACTAGTAGAAAACAATACTGGAACACCTACGCCTAACTATAAAACATCGTGGATAGGTAATACTATTGGCAGTGGAAATCTGCGAGTACAAAATAATATTGAGGCCATGTATGTTGCCCCTGATGGCACAGTTTATACCAACAGCCATTGGGATGAAGCAGCAATGGAGGCAGGAATATATAAAGATGGTAAGGTTATTGCTGCTCTTGAAGATACTCACGGCTGGAGTCGTGGTGGTGGCAAAGCTGTAACAGCAAATAGTAAATATGTTTATATTGCCATGACTCAAGGTTCGAGAGGCAATATAAAAGAAGATTACCCACCAGAAGGGACAACTTGGTATAGTGTTAGACGCTATGATTTGTCAGGAAAACCTGCACCATTTCCAAATGGGCGTGGCTGGGATAAAAGTATGTTGATTACCAGTACTAAAAGTGAAGTCACTGGATTAGCAACTGTGGAAAGCGAGTTGTATGTGAGTGATTCTGCTGCTAACCGGATTCGTGTCTATGATACTGATAGGATGAAGGAACTCCGTAGCTTTCCCGTTGCTAATCCGGGAGCAATAACTATTGATTCACAAAAAAATCTCTGGATTATTCAAGGCAAAAATGGTAGTAAACCTGCAAAAATTTTACATTATTCCCAAAATGGAAAGCAATTGTCGCAACAGATTGCAGATATCGTCGAACCAACAGCGATCACTATTAATCATCAAGGTAAGCTGTTAGTAGCAGAAAATGGCCCGCGTCAGCAAATGTTGATTTACGACATCAAAGATAAACCGGTGCAGGTGGGTAGTTTTGGTTCTAAAGGCGGTATCTATGCAGGAGTTCCTGGTGAAGTTCGAGATTTGAAACTTTACGGACTTACTGGAGTTGGTACAGATGCTTCGGGCAATATCTATATAAATAGTAATGGTTTCAACAAATCAGGAACAGATTTGCGAAAATTTTCGCCATTGGGAAAATTAATGTGGCGATCGCTGGGATTGATATTCGTCGATAATGCAGATGCCGATCCGAAAACTGATGGTGTAGATTTATTCACCAAACAAGAACACTATCTGATCGATTACAGTAAGGCTGCTGGTAAGCAATGGACTTACAAAGCTTACACCTTAAATGCTTTCAAATATCCTCAAGATCCACGTCTGCATACATCGCCAGATGGAACCTTTGTTCGCCGCATCCAAGGGAAGCCATTTTTGTTCCTCACAGATATGTATAACAGCTTTCTGCAAATATATCGTTTTAATTCTGCCACAGATGGTAAAGTCGCCATACCTGCCGGAATGTTTGTCGGTACTAATAGCGCAGATAAACCATTTATCACCGGAAATTGGCCACCGCATCAACCAGAAAAAGGAGAATGGATCTGGCGCGATCGCAACGGTAATGGCAAATTTGAAAAGAACGAATATGATCGCAGCAAAGATTATCCTCATCTTGGCGGCTGGTGGGTAGACAGCAAGGGAGATGTTTGGAAAGCTTTGCGAACAGAAGATGGCATTCGACATTATCCTTTACAGAGAATAGATCCTAAAGGCAACCCCATCTACAGCTATAATTCGATGGAAAAGCAAACTACTCCCAAAATATTTAACGACTTGCGGCGGATCGAATATTTTCCTGAAACAGATAGTATGTATTTGTCAGGCTTTACGGTAGATCGCCCTGCATTTGGTGACGATGCTGGAGTTGCTGGATCTGAGATTGCTCGTTTTGACAATTGGAGTAAAGGAAATCGTACTCCCAAATGGCGGATTGTAATTCCCTACGACAGCACTGGTAAGCGTGAAGTGTCTACAGCAGCAATCAGTGTGGCAGGAGACTATGTATTTGCTGTGACAGTCAAAACCGCAGAAGTATATGTCTACAATGCCAAGACGGGAGCGCAAGTACAACAGTTAAAACCAGGCCCAGAAGTTGGCGGTGAAAGTGGCTGGATTGATATACCCTACGGTATTCGCGCTTTTCGGCGTTCCAATGGAGAACATCTGGTATTTGTGGAAGAAAATTGGAAAGGAAAAGTGATTATGTATCGGCTGGCGGGGTGAGTATTTACAGCAATTACGACATAATACAGCTTTGACTCTGAGCTTAACTAAGCCACAGATCCTTGACAACTTTTACAGAATCGGGGATCTTGTTTTTCACAAATGATTCAGTATTGCTATATATACAAAAATATGTGGTGTTGCATAATAAAGGGATGAGGAGAGGGTTCATACTGTGCATTGTCCATACTGTAAGTCTACGGAGATTAGAAAAAATGGAAAAAGAAGAG
>NZ_JBALDE010000046.1:0-42054 GCF_036917515.1 Nostoc sp.
TCACAGGAGTAAGGTTTCATTCTACAGGCACTTAGACGTTGATATACTCCATCATCCCATACTGTATTGCACTCAAGCAGGAACTGCTATATATATTTGGATATTTCTTAACATTGGCTAGAGTGGTCGCTCGTTATTTCTTCAAAAAGCGCTGACGTAGACGAAATATAAAAATATTTACCTCTGGTATTTTCAGCCAGGAAGCGATCGCCGCAAACACCACAATCCCCACGAAGCCAGATACACACAATTGCAACGCCAGAATCAGTAAACCCGTTTTGCCTAAAACTTGCTCACAAGCAAACAAAGTCCCATAGCTTGCTACCCCAGCTACTACGCTACCACCAGCTAAACCCAAAATCGGCAAACTCCACTCGCGCCAAGGTAAACCATTGAGTTTGCGATCAAGCAACCATAACAGCATTAACATTGAGCTACAATTTACACCAACTGTTGCTAATACCAAACCGGGAGCGCCAAAAGGTTCAACGAAAAACCAATCTAATATGATATTGAGCAAGATGTTAAAAATACTGATGCGAAAAGGTGTCTGTCCATCGCCCAAAGCATAAAATACCCGCACCAAAACATCACGTCCCAAATAGGCAAACATCCCAATTCCATAAGCCACTAGCAAGGATGAAACTAGCTGTGTAGCTTCTGGCTTGAAAGCACCGCGCTCATATACCACCTGCACAATGGGGACAGATAACGACGCCATCAACGCCCCTAGCGGTAGCATGGTAAAAGCAGTGAGTAGGAGTCCTTGGTGAATTCGTAATTTTAAGTCCTGCCAATTATCGGGGCCAGCAAGTTTGGCAAATATCGGTAATAGAGGCAGTAAAATAATATTAGAAATAATCCCCAAAGGAGTTTGGACTAATAAATTGGCATAGTTAAATCCCGCTGCTGCACCAGGAATAGGACTAGCAAAATAAAGGTCAGTGGCAACATTAATTGGCATCATTCCAGAGGAAACTGTTGCCGGAGTCATGATTTTAATGACTTCTTGAACGCCAGGAGATTTAAAATCAAACCGCAGGCGTAATGTGCCCAATCCTAACCGCCACTGGACAATTAGCTGCACTAACCACTGGAGAATTGCTCCTGCTAAGGTTCCCCAAGCTAACACCATTCCCCCGATTAAAGCGTATTCCGGTTTAATAATGTCCTTGCCCAGTTGCATCGCTAAGATAGCAATACCGCCAACAACGGTAATACTGGATAATAAAGGGCTAATAGAGAGTAACCAATATTGATTGGCTGTATTGAGAGTACCAAAGCCAATGCCAATTAAACCGGCAAATAAAGCCATCGGTGCCATAATACGGAGTTGTTGAATGGCGATCGCTCTGGTTGTTTCTTCCAAACCATGACCGACTAAATCAACGATCGCATCCGCAAAGAAAACCTGAGCCAGTGTCACCAGTAACAGCATTCCACCTACCAGCGTTGTCACGGTTTCCACTAGGGGAGCCGCTTCTTCTCGCCGCCGCTTGGCTAAAACGCTGACGAGCGCACTGTGTAATGGCCCATTTACACCACCGAGTAAGATCAATAGAAAGCCAGGAATAATATAGGCATAACTATAGGCGGTGGCAGCAGCACCAACACCAAAGGCGGCAGCGATCGCTTGCTGCCGCACTAAACCGAAGACTTTACTAATTAATGTGGCTGCGGCAACAATGCCAGCAATTCCAGCGAAAGAACGAGAGGGTTTTTGGTCTTGTTGTGTCACGAATAATACCCGACAACTCTTGCAGAGTGCATACTTTAAAACATTTAACCTGAAATTCCGCAGTCTGTCAGGTAAATTTTGACAAATTAGTAATTTTAAATGCCTTTGCCCTTGGCGTAAACATCGCTCTGCCTATGGTGGACTACGCCAATGCTCAAAATTAGAATTCCTGAGATTGCTATAATACAGCGAATTACAAGTTAGTTAGATTGCTATTTCAATGGGGTCAGACCGCTTTTCTGATTTGCCTCGGCAACACTAATTTAATACAGCCTTGCTTAAGTTCGTAGTGAATATACTCAAATAAACTTTGCGCTCCTCTGTTTTTGAAATTAAACCCTTATTTGGTGACGAATTTACAAAATTGTCTCCTTAGTCATCTCCTCTGTTGTGTACAAGCCAAAATTATTTTTTAACCCATTACAAGGATAGATCAAGAAAGGGGAACTATAACAATAACCATCTTCTGGGAAATAGTTGAACTAGGGATTGAAGATTGGGGACTAGGGACTGGGTATCAGGCGAGGTTTGAATGGGGATTGGAATCCCAAACAAATTTTACTCATATTTTTCTTCCCTAGTACCCAGTACACAGTCCCAAAGCGCCCATTTCCAACAAATTGCCATCCATCTGAAATTGGTAAATTCTGGACGCGGCCAGTTGAAGACTGTAAAACTTTGCAGTTTGTCATATTTGTGACACTTCTTAACCCCATGAATTTTGGTATGAGGAACTTTTATATAAAAACTAGATAATCCAGAGCAATGGAACTCAATTCAAATTTCACAGAAAATCAACTTCAAGAGCAACTAGAGCAACAAAAAGCTTTGGCGAGTGTAATTGTCCGAATTCGGGAGTCTCTTGACTTAGAAACAATTTTTCAAACTACTGTTACACAAGTGCGTCAGTTGCTAAATGCTGACCGAGTTGCAGTATTCCAGTTCGACCGCGAACAAAACTGGCAGGGAGAATTTGTTTCTGAAGATGTTGCAATTGGCTGGGACTCAGCAATGGCAGTAAAAGTTTATGATCGCTGTTTTGGAGAACAATTTGCTGCCAATTATCAACAAGGTCAAGTGCAAGCAGTAGCAGATATTTACAACGCAGGACTGAGTGATTGTCATGCCGCAATTTTGAGTAAATTTCAGGTACAGGCTAATCTCGTTGTCCCTCTATCACGGAAGAAGGAACTGTGGGGATTGCTTTGCATTCATCAGTGCAGTGAGACTCGTAATTGGAAAGAATCGGAAATTGAGTTTATTCGTCAAATTGCTGACCATCTTACCGTTGCGATTCAACAAGCGAACCATCTCCATGAAGTCAAATTGCAAGCTGCAAAATTAGCTCAAGCAGTTCAGCGCGACCAAGTAATAGCTAAAATTGTCGATGAAATTCGCTCACCCCTTGATATTGAAACCATCTTTAAAACTACAACTCAAGAAATACGTAAGCTGCTGCAAGCCGATCGAGTTGCCATTTTTAGCTTCAATCCCGATTGGAGTGGTAATTTTGTTACTGAATCATTTACTGAAGGCTGGACTCCCTTAATTGGTCTTCTGCCTGCGATGTCTACGACGGGCTACGCCTACACTGATAGTTATTTGCAACAAACGCAAGGTGGACGTTACGTTAACAACCAAACTTTTATAGTTAATGATATTTATCAAGCCGGATTAACAAACTGCCATGTAACTCTGTTAGAAAAATTTCAGGCAAAAGCCTTTGCTACTGCCCCTATTCTCCAAGGAGATCAACTTTGGGGAATCATCGCTGTCTACCAAAATGCTTCACCCAGAGAGTGGCAATCTTATGAAGTCGAATCACTGAGCAAAATCGGTACACAAATTGGTGTAGCAGTGCAACACCATAAATTGCTGGCATACGCTCAGTACCAAGCAGAGCAACAAAAGACATTAACTAGTGTGATTACTCGAATCCGGGAGTCCCTAGATTTGGATACAATCTTCCAGACTACTGTCACCGAGGCTCGGCAAATGCTGCAAGCAGACCGAGTGGCAGTCTTTCGTTTTGACCCGCAAAAAGATTGGGAAGGAGAATTTATTTCTGAGGATTTTGTGCCTGAGTGTAACTCGGTAATGGCAGAAAAAGTTTATGACTATTGCTTTGGGGAAAACTTTGCACACCTTTATGCTCAAGGTCGAGTCAATGCGATCGCTGACATTTATCAAGGAAAGTTCCCCGGTTGCTACGTCCAAATCCTAGAAAAATTTCAAGTGCGGGCAAATATGGTCGCACCTCTATTGAAAAAAGGTGAACTTTGGGGATTGCTATGTATTCACCAATGTACCGCTCCTCGTTATTGGCAACCCTCTGAAATTGAATTTACCAGTCAAATAGCCGAACAATTGGGAGTCGCATTAAAACAGGATTCTTATTTAAAGCAAGTTCAAATGCAGGTTGTCCAGTTAGCAGAAGCCAATGAACGGGAGAAAGCAATGGAACGGCAAGAACTGCTGGCTGCAACTATTGATAAAATCCGCCAGTCACTCGATATTAAAACTATTTTTAGAACCACTACTCATGCTGTGCGAGAGTTACTCGAAGTCGAGCGAATTGCAATTTACCGCTTCAACCCAGATTGGAGCGGTAAATTTGTAGCAGATTCCTTTAAAGATGGTTGGAAACCTGTTATACAAGACCAAGTAATGATTATAAAAACTTTTGAAGACACAGACGATGATAACGAACTTCCACGTAACGAAACCTTTGTTCCGATTCGGGAAGGTGAAAAGTTATGGGGATTATTAGTTGCTTATCAAAATTCGCAACCGCGTTATTGGAAAGAAGAAGAAATTAATTTACTGGCTCAAGTTGGGGTGCAATTAGGAATTGCGATTCAGCAAGCAGAATTACTCGAGCAAACTAAACGTCAAACCTTAGAACTTACTCAAACTCTCCAAGAATTAAAACAAACTCAGACCAGGTTAATTCAGGGTGAAAAAATGGCAGGATTAGGACAACTACTTGCTGGAGTTGCCCATGAAATCAACAATCCTATCAGTTTTATTTTTGGCAATCTTATCCATTTAAATGAATATACTCAAGAACTATTAAAGGTAGTGAAAATTTACCGTCAAAACTCCTCAATATTGCCAACTGTCCAAGAGCAAATCGACAAAAGTGATTTGGACTTTCTCATCGAAGATTTACCCAAAACTCTTGAGTCAATGAAAGTAGGAACAGAGCGGATTTGTGATATTGTGTTATCACTGCGAAATTTCTCTCGTACAGATGAGGCTGAATTAAAGCCAGTAGATATTCATGAAGGCTTGGATAGTACTTTGCTAATTTTAGGGCATCGCCTTAAAAACAATAATGAACGCCCAGCTATTGAGATTGTTAAACAATATGATAGTTTACCTTTGCTCGAATGCTATCCCGCGCAATTAAATCAAGTGTTTATGAATCTTTTGAGTAACAGTATTGATGCATTAGAGGAAAAATTTAACGCTATACAGCAAAGGTATTTAAAATTATTACAAACGTGTCCAAAAATACCCTTGACTATCTGGATTAATACGCAAGTCGTTTATGACCAGATTGTAATTAGAATAGCTGATAATGGTCTTGGAATTCCAGAAGAGGCGCGATCGCATATATTTGATCCCTTCTTCACTACCAAAGCACCAGGTAAAGGTACTGGGTTAGGATTGTCAATTAGCCATCAAATAGTGGTTGAAAAACATCATGGTAAAATGAAATGTTCTTCTCAACTAGGAGAAGGAACAGAATTTTTAATTGAAATTCCCATTGGTAATTAGAGGCTACTGATTTTTGACAATTCTCAGTCAATCTTAAATAGGGGAGCCAGGATAAGTAGAGGTTTCCTCCGTTCCCCGAAGGCATCATTACAAACTAAAGAAGTTTGATTTTCCACTTTTCGCTAAAACGTCTCTGTTTTCATGCTCAATGCGGAGATTCTTTACCTACAACCCAAACTATCTCGCGTTGATACACCTGTAACTGGATTTACGCCATCGGCTCTTTCACACAGCAATGACACTTGATAGCGATCAATTAAAGCATCGCTGAAATCAGCACCAGTGACATCAGCATCATAAAAGCGGCTGCGTGTCAAAGTTGCTTCAGTAAATATGGCATTTTTCAGGTTAGCACCATCCATAGTGGCGCGATCAACTAAAGCGCCGCTCAAGTTCGCATCTTCCAAATTTGCCTTTAATAAAACTCCTTTAGTCAGAATTGCGTTGGTTAAATTCGCTGCTTGAAAATTTGTCCCCCGCATTTCTGCTGCGACAAAAGTTACACCTGCCAAGTCAGCATGAGAAAAGTCACGATTTTCTAAATTTATATTGTTGTAATTGATTGTGTTTATTTGAGCAAAAGCCGGTTTGGGATTAAGTATTATCCACCCAAAAGCGAGTAGTAAAATCACTATCAAACCCAAAAAGCGCAGTAAAATCTTTTTCATAACTTTATTATTTGTCCTTTGTCCTTTGTCATTAGTCCTCTCTTACAAAGTTCTGAGCGGAGGTTTCCTCCGCTCAGACTTTGCGCTTTGTCCTTTGTTAGTTAACAATGACTAATGACCAATGACCAATGACTATTTCCAATCTTTACCAATGCGAATTGTCAGATCGGATTCTAAATCACCAATGGCAGACACCTCGATTTGACCCAAGCCTAAGACTTTTTGCAAATCAACCCCAACTCGTTGGTTGCCTTTTTGGACAATAATCTGAGTTTGACGTTGGGTATCTGGCCAATCAGGTACTTTGTAAATATTCTTAAAGCCTTTCTGTTTAAGATAAGCAATAACTTTTTCAGTTAGCTGAGGTTGATTTGAAGCATTTTGAATAGCAATTTTGAGGTTAGGAACCTGACGCATATCTGGCTTTAGACCAGGTACATTTACCCCAACATAATCATTCAACAGGCTCTGCTGTCCAGTCATATTCAGCCAATAGCTATCAGGGTCTTTGCTAAAACGGCTAAACGTACCAGGCAACACGGTCATTTGGAAATTATCTCGATCTAGGTTAAGACCGAAATTGACCAACGCCATCATTTCTTCCATCTTCAGGTTGGTATCAAAATATTTTCGCATCAAGCGAGTTAATTGAGGCAACCTGGGTAGGACGGTGGGACTATTTAAGCGTTGCAGCAGAGCTGCTATGAGTGCTTGCTGACGCTGCACTCTCGGCAAATCTCCCAAACCTGGTTCGCGGAATCGGGCAAACTGTTCTGCTTGTTCGCCATTGAGGGTTTGCCAGCCACTGACTAAATTAATCGATAGCCGACTGCTGGAGTCTTTATATTCCATTGATTGGGGAACAAAGACTTCTACTCCGCCTAACTGATCGACTAACTGGCGTAAGCCACTGGTAGAAATACGGATGTAACGATCGATTGGGGCGTTGTTTAAAGTACGGCTAACTACCCGTGCTGCCAAGACTGGACCGCCTTTGGCATTGGCATCAGATACCTTAGTTAATCCCTTTTCTCCCTTTTCGGGGATGGCAATCATCGTATCTCTAGGAATGGAAAGTACCCGTACAGATTTTTCACTAGGGTTAAGTCGTACCAGTAGCATGGAGTCGCTTTTCCCTGCAAAGCTTTCTGGTGAACCATCAACAGTACCGCTGATTGGTTCAATCCCCATGATTAAAATATTCATCGGTCGTGAAAGCTTGTACTGGGAGAGTTTACTCCATAACTCTCCTGGTAATGGAATTTTTACTTCGTCTTTAGCAGTAGTTCCTAAATCGTCATCTGTTCGATCTAGATTGCTCCATAAAGGAGTCCATAGCGCTAACGTTGATACCAGCAGTCCAGATAAGATAATGCCAATGACAACCGTCATAAACCATAACAGCCATCGAGGCATGGTTAAGCCCAGTCTCTCAGAAAGCTGATTGGGAATCGCGCCCACAGATTCGACGACGCTACGGTGGTTCGGATTCGCTGGCTGGTTTAGTTTAACCTCCTCCTCTGAGTCGGCTACTGGTGCTGGCGTTACTTGATTTTCTGTCCGTTGAAGTTGCGACGATCGCACGTCACTTTCAAACTCTACTTGTTGAGACGTAACCGGATTTTCCGACCATTCGACTTGCTTTATCACAATTATCTCCCCACTCAACCACTCCCTAAAAGTATGTTAATCCAAGCTACAAATATTGCCAGTGGAAAAGCTCACTGTAAACTTGTAATGTTCTTCGGTAGGCGTGTATGACAACATGAATACTTTATTGTTCCCCGTAATCCTAGCTGGTGGTAAAGGTGAACGTTTTTGGCCCTTAAGCCGCAAAGACCGACCCAAGCAATTTTTAAGTCTTGATGGTAGCTCTAGAAGTCTATTACAAGCAACCGCCGATCGATTGATTGAACTCGGTGGTGGATGGGATTCCCTGTGGGTAATCACTTCTAGTCAGATAGCTGAAGGGGTAAGACAACAATTACCTGATCTACCAGTTGAAAACTTGCTGATTGAATCGGAAGGCAGAGACACTGCCGCAGCTGTTGCTTGGACAAGTTTAGAAATCAAACAGCGCTATGGAGAAGACGCTGTGATTGGCTTTTTCCCTGCTGACCACTGGATTGCTGACCAAAAGGCGTTTGCACACACATTAAATGCAGCAACGCAACTGGCAACAAGCACAGCAGCGATCGTTACACTGGGGATCAAGCCTACTTTTCCATCAACCGGTTACGGCTACATTGAACAAGGTGAAAAAATAGGTAGCTTTAATGAGTTGCCAGCTTATCACGTGAACCGCTTTACTGAAAAGCCCGACCAAGAAACGGCAGAGACTTTTTTATCTACGGGACGTTTTAGCTGGAATAGTGGAATGTTCGTTTTTCGGGCGGGGGTTGTTCTCAAGGAACTACATACCCATGCTCCAGAAATTATCGAACCTTTAGAACAACATGGCCCTGATATCTATCCTCAGTTACCTAAGAAGAGTATAGACTATGCGTTAATGGAAAAGACCACTCTAGCATACGTTTTGCCAGTTGATTTTGGTTGGGATGATTTAGGAGATTGGAATGCGATCGAACGTTTACTGAAAAAAGAAGAGACTCCCAATGTGGAACTCGCTACTCATGTAGGTTTAGATACGCAAGGGGCGATTATTTACGCCTCAAATCCAGAGGATGTAGTTGTTACTATTGGTTTAGAGGATGTGGTGATTGTGCGCGATCGCAATGTCACCCTCGTTGTCAAAAAAGAACGTACCCAGGAAATCAAGCAGATCCTTAAAATTATCCAAAGCGATTCCCGATTTACCGACCTGCTATAAAAGTTAGAACCCTTGGCAGAGGCGAAAAAGTCTGTTTTCCCATTATAACTTGACAGTCTATTATTTTATCTGACAGTTATGGACATTATTAGCTTTGAGCCTCTGGCCAAGACAATAGCAATCGGTTCTATTACTGCCTATCAAAAATATATTTCTCCGTCCAAAGGATTTTCTTGTTCCCATCGCTTATTACACGGCGGGGATTCCTGCTCTAATTACGTCAAACGGATGCTGAACGAACAGAAGCTCGACGAAGCCGTACAATCATCCTTAAAAAGATTTCAAGAACGTGCGGCAGCTAGCAAAACTTTAACAAGCACCATAGCTAAAGCCGATTTCCGTTGTATTGTCATTCCCTGCTGCCTACCTCTTTAACTCCTCTGCCTCTTTGCAGTTATTTTACAAAAATGTTCCTCACCCAAACTGTTCCCCGTCAACGAGAAATTCTGGAAGTCTTCCTTCGCAATGGCTGGGACTATATGCGAAGGTTACTTACTGGTGCCAAAGCTGATGAACCTCAACTTCCAACACCTGCGGTTTTAAAAAATATTCTGGTAGATTTGGGTCCAGTTTACGTCAAACTTGGTCAGTTAATGTCTACCCGCCCTGACTTACTGAGCGCCTCCTACATTGAGGAATTGTCAACTCTACAAGATGAAGTACCACCAGTTCCTTGGTCAGAAATAGAAATAATCCTCCGTAAAGAATTAAAACTTTCACTAGCAGAAACCTTCAGTACAGTTAACCCGATTCCAGTCGCAGCCGGATCAATTGCCCAGACACATCGAGCTACACTAGTAGACGGTCGAGAAGTCGCTTTGAAAGTGCAACGTCCGGGAATTGATCTGACTGTTGCCCAAGATATTGCTTTAATTCAAGGTATTGCCGATTTAGTTGCGCGAACTGATTTTGGACAAACCTACGAAATCAAATCCATCGCCGAAGAATTTACCAAAGCTTTAGAAGCTGAGTTAGATTTTACACGGGAAGCAAGTTTTACAGACCAACTGCGGCGCAACTTATCCCAGAGTCGCTGGTACGATCCTACACAAATAGTGGTTGCGGAAATTAACTGGGAATTGACCACACCAAAGTTACTGGTAATGGAATGGCTGGATGGAATACCGTTCTTGGAGGCGGATTTAAATAGTGACCCCAATGTTAAAGATCCTGCCGAAAAGCGTAAAGAAATAACTACTTTGTTATTTCGGGTATTTTTCCAGCAACTATATATTGACGGGTTTTTTCACGCTGATCCCCATCCAGGAAACTTGTTTTATCTCAAAGATGGTCGTGTTGCCCTGTTAGATTGTGGCATGGTGGGAAGACTTGATCCCCGTACACAGCAGATATTAACGGAAATGTTGTTAGCGATCGTTGATTTAGATGCTCAAAGGTGCGCTCAGTTAACTTTACAGCTATCAGATTCTGGTCAACCAGTAATTTTGTCGCGGTTAGAAAATGATTATGATCGCATGTTACGTAAGTATCATAATGTCAGCCTTACGCAAATAAACTTCAGTCAGATAATTTATGAAGTTTTACAAGTTGCCCGTAACAATAAAATTAGGTTACCTAGTAATATGGGTTTGTATGCCAAAACCCTAGCGAATTTAGAAGGGGTAGCGCGGACATTCAACCCAGAGCTTAATTTTTTTGATGAAATTAAACCATTAATTACAGACTTGTTTCGTCGGCAATTGCTGGGCGATAATCCAGTGCGATCGCTATTACGAACAGCCTTAGATATTAAAAGTCTCTCTCTCCAATCTCCCCGCCAAATTGAACTATTATTAGACCGTGTTACTTCAGAAACCTTACAGTGGAATCTATCACTGCGGGGATTAGATGGCGTGCGCCGCACGATGGACGATGCAGCGAACCGACTATCTTATAGTATATTAGTGGGTTCACTGATTATGGGTGCAGCAATTATTTCTACCAAAGCGCAGACAACACAGCTATCTTTTTTAAGCACCACCCTGTTTGCCGTCGCTAGTTTATTGGGTTTGTGGTTAATTGTTAGTACATTGCGATCAGGACGTTTACGGTAAAATCATTTTGAATTTTGGACTGAGAAAAAGAAGGAACAATCTAAAATTTAAAATTGAATTACTCCTGCTATTTTCATCCTCACCGGAGGCAGAGTGTCTCCGGTTTTGCTCCAATACCATACATATCGATCCGTTACCAAGTAGGGTAGTATAATGTCTAAACTAGTAATGAAAAGTTTGTAGTAAGCACTTTGGTGCTTAGAAAATTAAGGACTAAAGTCCTGATTATGAGCTTGCATACCTATCAATTTTTATTCACTGGATAATACTCCTGCAAGACTCGTCAATTCCATAATTTTCTCAAATTGAAAATCATGAGCTAAATTCTTAATAAAATTTTGTAATACAGCATTTTCTGAAGGAATTTGCTCAATCAATTCTAAAATCAGGTCATCACTACATTGAGCTGCGGCAGTATACAGCTGTTTTATCCATTCAGGCGACATTTCAGATAACAGAGTCACTAAATCCGTAAGTGTCAACATTGATTTTGATCTTTGTTGCTTTAGGTTTGTTAACTGATAGCTTTCTTCTTGATAAATATATTGAACTCCCAAATATTCGCTCAATTTTTCTAATAATTCTTCCTCGCGGAAAGGCTTGTTAATATAATCATCGCAACCCGCTTTGAGTATTGCCTCTCGTTGTTCCTCAAAAGCATTAGCAGTTAAGGCAATAATGATGGTCTTCCAATTGTGGATTTGAAATTCTGTATTTTGGATTGAATCTTCTCTAGTTTTAATAACTTTTGTGGCTTCGTAACCGTCCATAATCGGCATCCGCATATCCATTAAAATTAGATGTGGTTGCCATGTCTGCCAAAGTGCGATCGCTTCGATGCCATTTATTGCTTCCTGGACTGCAAAACCGATGGATGTAAGAATTTTCATTAGCACTAAACGGCTGTCTGTGGAGTCATCAACTACTAAAATACGGTATTCGCTTTGAGCAGCTGCTAAACTAATGACTTGGCGTCTAGTTTGTTGGATCTGGATTTCGTTGGCTGCGGCTAGAGCAAATTGAATATCAAAAGCAAATTTACTTCCCTCGCCAATAGTGCTGGTGACGCTAATATCTCCTCCCATTAGTTGCACGTATTTGCGGCTAATTGCTAAACCTAGTCCTGTTCCCTGTTGCGATTTTCTTCCGGTTTCAGTTTGCCCAAAAGCTTCAAATAACAAGTCAATTTCTTGTGGGGCAATACCGCAACCGGTATCTTGTACCTCGAAGGTTAGGGATTGGGCATTGGGGAGCCACTGCGGTCTTGGGGTCTCCCCAAGTGGAGCAAGTGGCGTCATTGAGCATTGGGCATGGAGAAGAGACAAGGTAGACGAAGAAGAGGGGGGAGACTTGGGAGAGACTTGTTCAATAATTCCCCTTTGTCCCCCTTGTCCACTTGTCTTTCCTTGTTTTTTCTGCTCCTCTGCTCCCCCTGCTTCCCACTTTCCACTCTCTATTCCCACCCGCAGCGTTACCCTTCCAGTATCGGTAAATTTGATTGCATTTCCCAAGAGGTTAAGCAATACTTGACGCAGTTTACTTTCGTCAACTTGGATGTACTGAGGAAGGTGAGATGTATATTCAAAAACCAATTCCAATCCTTTGGAGATGGCGCGGAAGCGCAACATCTCTTCGAGGTTTTGCAAGAGGTGAATTAAGTCAAAACTGTTGAGATTTAAGGTTATTCTGCCAGCTTCGATTTTAGACATTTCCAAAATGTCGTTGATTAGATTTAGGAGATGTTCGCCAGCACGATTAATAATTGCTAGATTTTGCTGATGTTCAGTTGATAAATCATGATCGTGGCTCATGACTTGGGTAAAACCAAGGATGGCGTTGAGTGGGGTACGCAGTTCGTGACTCATGTTGGCGAGGAATTCGCTTTTGGCACGGTTAGCAGCATCAGCAACAATCACAGCTTCTTGCAATGCTTGGGACTGCCTTTGAGTTTGCGCTAGCAATTGTGCCTGCTGTAAAGCAACACCTAACTGATTGCCAATTTGAACTACGATGTTAATTTCTCCTGATTTCCATTGGCGGGGATCGGAATTTTGGTAACTCGCCAGCAATCCCCAAAGCTGACTACCATGTAAAATCGGAACAATAATGTAGGCTTTAGCCTGAAAGCGCTCTAAGAGGTTGATATAAGCAGGATGAAACTCAGCGTTGTAAATGTCTGGGACACAAATGAAACTTGCACCTGGGGTTACTTGCAGATCAGGGTATTCTACGTGGTTATTACCGCCATCCAAAATTTTTGCTAGGCAACGCCCATCTTGTAAAACACTTTCTGTGAGATGAGGGTCATTGTTGTGTTCTTCTACCAGAGAAATCCAACCGTTACCCACCGATTCAGAAACAAATTCGCCATTCCAGTTGGGATTGAAACGATAGACAACAACCCGATCGCAGTTGAGTACTTGGCGTAATTCTTCGGTTGTAGCCGCAAATATCGTCTCTAAATCCAGTGTTTGGCGCATTCTTTGAATCACTTGGGCGATCGCTCTTTCTCGCTCTGCACTCTCACGCAAGGCTTCTTCTGCCAATTTTCTTTCGGTAATATCTGTAATTGTACCGATGTAGCCTTTAAGTTCTCCATTATCTCTAAATTCTGGCAAAGCATGACAAATTACCCAGACGACTGTACTATCATCATGCAAGAAACGATGTTCGTATTTATAGCTTGACTTGGCGACTGTTGCTTGATTCCATGCCAACAATAGCTGCTCGCGGTCGTCTGGATGTACGGCATTTGCCCAACCTGTTCCCAGAGATCCTTCTAAACTACATCCAGTAATTTCACTCCAGCGTTGATTAAAATATAAAACATTGCCATCTACATCAGTATGAAATATACAAGCTGGTGAGGCTTCTGCTAGAAGTTGATATCGTTGCTGACCTGACTGCAAAGCTAGTTCTGCCAATTTGCGATCGTTAATATCTGCCCAATAACCAACGCATTCTATAGGGTAGTCAGCTTCGTCACGAATTAACCTCATTTTTTCGTAGAACCAGTGATAAGTTCCGTCAGCGTGTAACCAGCGGTATTCATAGGAAATGTACTCTTGCTCAACAAGGTGGGAAAATTTTTCCGAGATGAGTTCAATATCTTGTGGGTGAACGTGATGGAGCCAGAAACTGGAATGATCGATAAATTCCTGCGCTTCGTAGCCCACCATTTCTTTAACGTTTTCACTAATAAAAGTAGTGCTAAAATCCTCTGATGTTTTGCTGCTATAAATGACTACAGGACTAGAGGTGAGCAGATATTGTAGGCGTTCGTTGGCTAAACGTAGTTCTTGTTCAACGCGTTTGCGTTCGCGCAACGCTGCTTGCAGTTCGCTAATTTCTACTAAAACTGTGCCGACACCAGAGGGGCGATCGTCTTCACCAACAATCGGAAAATAAGAAGCTAAGAAGTGGCGAATAATGTTTGGTTGTTTAATTGATGCGCCGCTTAATTCTTGATTGAGAATGGGTTGACCACTTATTAGAACCTGTTGATAAATTGGTTCCATTAAAGGGGCGATATGGGGTAAGACTTCATGGATGGTCTTGCCAATATGATCTTGCTGGGGTAGTCCATTAATCTCCGCCAGCAGTTGGTTGATTTGCACAAACCGTAGCTGGTTATCTATAATATTCATACCGACGGGAGCACTGCTAAAAAAGCCATTGAGACGAGCTTCTCTGAGTGCTAGTTCTTGTTCTAGGGTTTTGCGCTCAATCAACCCACCCAACTGAGCAGCAACAGCACTGACTAGTAAGAGCAAACGCCGATCTATCAATACTGAACTACGTTTAAAAAACATTAAAACAGCTAATACTTGGTTCCCAGCCAGTATGGGAACACCAAACCCAGCTTTTAATCCCACCTTTGCGGCTTGTGGTGATCGCCAGAAAACTGGTTGTGTAACTTTAGAAACATCTTCTATCCATTCTGGTTCTTGGTTCTGCCAAACTCTTCCTGGTAATCCCACTCCCAGAGGGAATTTCACAGTTTGGCTTTGGTAGCAAAATTCTTCTAAACTGCTATCCTCACCATACCAGCCCAGACTGTGTTCTAAAACAGTCCCATATTCATTAGGTATCCAGGCTTCACCAAAATCCCAGGCAATGGTGTGACAAATTAAGCGCAAGACCACTGCTAAGGCGCTGTTGACATCACTGGCACGAGTGATAGCTTGGGTTGTCAACAGTAACAAACGGCTTTCATTTTCTGCCTGCTTGCGTTCAGTAATATCTTTTGCAGTTCCAAGTACGTACCATTGTCCATCAATCTCGATCATTTCTGCACTCAATAGTGTTGTCCTGATTTCTCCTGTTGAAGTGCAGACATCAATCTCATAGTTGCGGATGGCTTTTGTTTGTTGCAGGATGTTGGTGAGAAAATTATATTCTTCTGGATTCACCCAAATATGCAATTCTTCATCAGTGCGATCAATCACTTGAGAGCGAGAATAACCAAAAAACCGACAAAAGCTATCGTTTACTTCGATATAGCGTTTATTGTGAACAGTAATTAAGGCAATTGGATCGGGAGATGACCGAAAAGCTGACGCTAACTTTTTTTCAGAAGCCCGTCGTGCTGCTTCTACACGTTGACGTTCTTTTGCCTCCAATACCAAAGATACTAAATTACCCAGAGAGCGAGCGAAATTTTGGTCTTCTAGCGTCCAATGATGAGTAACTTCCACTGCCTCCAGACATAAAACTCCTACGGTCTTTCCCTCCAGCCTAACGGGTGTATCGAGTATAGAGGTGATGTTTAATCTTGAATAAGACTTAGAAAATTCTTTAGTTCTGGGATCAGTATGAGCATCATCTGCGGCGATTAGTTGGTCTTGCTGCAAAGCTGCAAAATAAACTGGATAGTCTGCCGCTGATAATAAAAGTCCTTTGCTATGTTGATTGCGACTGCCCTCAAATAGATCGAAACACTGGATTTTTATGCCTGTTTCGTCATACAACCAGACACTAGCTCGTTCTATGCCAATATTTTTGACAGCTGTTTCTGTGATTTTACTCAAGGCTGCTTTCAAATCACCTTGATAAAGCGTCTGATTTTGTGCCAATTGTGTTAGCACTAGATTATGATTGTGGAGCTTAATCGCACTTTCTTGGAGTAATTTTTCTATACTTCTGTGCTGCGTAATATTACTACCAGTACCTGTCATACCTATAACCTGACCCTCTTCGTTGCGTAATGCGATCGCATTCAACATTAGATAAAGTAAGGTACCATCTTTAGCTACACAGGTAGTTTCATGCTGAAAAATAGACTTTCCCTGAAAAACACCTTCAAAGGCTACTTTATCTTGAGCAACTTGTGTAGGTGAAATGAAATCAATTAAGGCACGCCCGATCATTTCTTGGGGTTCGTAGCCATAAATCTGCTTGACTGCTGGATTAACAAAGGTAATTAGTCCATCAATGTTCACCGACCAGATCATGTCCTGGGATGTCTCCATGAGGAGGTGATACTGACTTTCACTCTTCTTGAGGGCGGCTTCGACTACAAGGCATTCACTTTGATAAACTTCTTTACAAAAGGCTTTGCTAATGCTAACAGGAATTTCTTTAAAAATATCTTCTATTTGTCTGTTGCGAATATTTAACTCAACTGTAATCCGTTGACGCTCTTTAATCTCCTGTTGCAGTTGGAAATTTTTTTCTTTTAACTGTTTTTTCAGTCTTTGGAGAGTGAGTTGATTTTGGACCCGTAATAAAACTTCTTTAGTTTGGAATGGTTGAGTAATATAGTCAATGTCGCCTAAATTTAAAACGTTTATTTTTTCAAAAAAATCATCGAAATTTCCGAAAATAATCATCGGAATCTCTTGAGTTTGATCGTTAGCTTTCAAATATTGACAAACTTCATAATCATCCCTCTCGATCATGAGAACATTTAGCAAAAGCAAATCTGGGGAAGAGGCGAGTGCAGTATTGATTGCCAATTGCCCACAAATGACACTTTCTACCTGATAACCTTGGTTTTGAAGGATGTCTGATAAAAAATGTAAATTCTCTAAGTTGTCATCAACTAATAAAATTTTTATTTTTTGAGCATCCATATCAGTTACTAAGTTAATTTTCAATCAGGAAGAATTTCTTGAATAAAACTGAAGATAAAATCAGAAAGCAAAACTCTGTCACCTGATTGTAAATAAAATCATCGTTGCTTACAACCATACTTCAGCGCAGGGTGTATAAAAAAGTTGCAGATAAAGCAGGATAACTGTTTATATCATGTCCACTTCATTACTTAATTAAATCCGAAAAATCCCAAACAGCTAAAGCTACGGTGTACACACAAGTCCTAAAAACCAGCTTGCTTGATGAGGCTTGACTCGTTCCCAGTCTCCACCTTGCAGTGCATTGATTGAGTCAGAGACTCAATGTCTGACTAGAGGCTGCTGCCTCTAGTCAGACATTGCCATGCTTTGTATGGGAACGAGATAATTGAGCTTTTTTCTACTTGTGTCTACACCGTAGTCCTTCGCATTGGGGAGACGTCAAAAGCGTTAGCAGTCTTCCATACGGCAAGCTACGCGCAACGTCTTTGTCAATCTAACCCTTAACATCGGGCTAGAGCTTCTAGCTACAAGCGAATTTCATTAAATTTACATTACATAATATAGTTTAATTTATGATTGCCTACTTACTTTGACATTAACTATTCTCAAGCTTTTTATCATTTTTTGTTTGATACGGCAAATCCAACCTATATCTGTACAATTTACCCAACTGTTTTTAGATTCTTATTTTATTAAATTACTTACTAGAGAGAAGAAGCAAAGCAAATACAGCTCTTCTCTAAAAAACACGTCTAAAACTTTGTTTGATTACCCAAAATTGAAATCGCTTACGACCTTTGATTTTCTTGCCCGCATCGTAGCCTACGGCTTCATGCACCATTGCAGCAGTTTTCACACTTTGACTATCGATGATTGCCTAGGATGGACTTGAATGGCGCTCCTGCTCAATCCGAACCCACTGCCGGAGACTATCGTGAATGTTCAACCACGTACCTGATGGCGCCAGTCGCGAAAATATGTGTACACTGTCTGCCATGCGGGAAAGTCGCCCGGTAGCGTAGGCGTAGCCCGCCGTAGGCATCGCCATCTAACTCCTTCTACCAAGACATAGAAAATTGCGTTAAGGACTTCCCACATATCAACTTCACGCTTGCGACCACCGGGTTTGGGTTCTGGAATCATGTCACTCAGAAATTCATATTGAGCGTGGGTGAGATTGCTAGGGTATGCTTTACTCATGTTGCTCATGAGAGTGCTGTCTACTATCTATTCACAGCGTATACCTAGAGAGCTTTTTTACAACCTGTTAGACTTTTCAAACAGCCTCTTACAGTAGCCGAGCGCGGTAACTCCAATATTTCTGCATCACCAAGAACAGCGTGGGTTCCTGCGGTTGAATTACATGATAATGGTTCAGAGTTGCTATTAAGAGTTGAGATTCCAGGCGTGGAAGCTAAAGACCTCGATGTTGAAGTTACTCAAGATGCAGTTTCGATAGCTGGTGAGCATCGTTACGAAAAACATTCCCAATCTAAGGCTAAAGTTCATTCTGAATTCCGGTATGGCAATTTCACTAGAGTAATACCTCTGCCAACCAAAGTTCAGAATCAACAAGTTAAGGCAGACCTGAAAGATGGGATTTTAATTTTGACTTTACCCAAACTGGAGCAAGAGCAAAGCAAAGTCTTCAAAGTAAATTTAGGCCAATCTCAAAGTGCTATAGCTTCTATAGAAGCTGGCAATGGCAACACCAACCCAATATAAGATCACAGCAAAGTGTTCAAACTGCTTGAGAAGAGGTTCTATTTTCTCATTCAATAATTTCTAATATCTCTAAAATAGGTAAATTTTGATAGAAACCCCAGCCAATGAGTTTAGCTGGGGTTTTTCTTTTTTACTTAGCACTGTTTCAGTAAATTCAGGGAGAGGGTCCTATTCTTCTTGCACATCAACCCAGATACTGCCTTCTTCAACACGAATCGGAAACACTGGCAGTGCCTTTGGTTGTGAAACTAACGAGAGTACCTTACTTACACCAGGTGGCCAAGAACACCAATCTTTTACCTCACCAGTCCGCAGGTCAAAAGCACTGTGATGGAAGGAACAAACAATTGCTCCATTCTCAGTTATTTTCCCTTTTTTCAAGGGTAATTTTAAGTGAGGACAAGTGTTATCTAAAGCATAAAGCTGACTTTCGTGATTCAAAAGCAAAATTTTCCGGTTGCCAACTTTCACCACTTCTCGCGCACCAGGGGAAAGTGCATCGACTGCAAGAACTTTAGTCCAACTCATTAGGTTCTCCTCTCCTAATATATCTGCTTACAGTTTCCCGCAATAGTGACCAGTGCGATCGCCTTTAAGTACCGGATGTCTATGATCGGCTTTGTCTAAGCTGGTGAGAAACTGTAACTATAAAATATACATTAAATATAATTTTTATACTGAAAAAGATTATTTCTGGGTAAACTAAATAAAGCACTTACTATCTATGCATCACCAGACTTGTAGCTGATAGTAGACAATGATGAAGGATATAAAAAATGATTAAGACAAGTTACGAATTTGACCAGTCTATCCTTGCCGCAGGATCTGCATTAAAGACTAATATTCTGCTACGTTTTGGTGCTGACATAGCTAAATCTCCTCGACGTAACCTTAACCTTTCGCTTGTAATTGATCGTTCCGGCTCTATGGCAGGTGCTCCCTTGCATCACGCACTCAAAGCCGCTGAGTCTGTGGTAGAGCAACTTGAGCCAGATGACATTCTCTCGGTAGTTGTTTACGACGATGAAGTGGATAGTGTTGTACCACCCCAGTCTGTGAGTAACAAAGCCGCACTCAAAAATTCTATCCGCAAGGTGAGAGCAGGTGGTATTACCAACTTATCGGGAGGATGGCTCAAAGGCTGCGAACACGTGAAAACGCGACTTGATCCCCAAAAAATCAACCGTGTTCTCCTGCTTACCGATGGTCACGCCAATATGGGCATTCAAGACCCCAAAATACTAACGGCGACATCAGGGCAAAAAGCTGAAGAAGGCATTATCACAACTACGTTAGGCTTTGCTCAGGGTTTCAATGAAGACTTGCTGATTGGTATGGCAAGAGCCGCCACAGGCAACTTTTACTTCATTCAGAGCATTGACGAAGCAACTGAAGTGTTTAGTATTGAGCTAGACAGTCTTAGAGCGGTAGTGGGACAGAACCTCAAGGTGACACTGGAATTGGCTGATGGTGTCAGCCTTGTTGATACCTTAAGTCTGGCTAAAGTTAGCCAGAATGACGCTGGTCAAGCTGTCATCACCTTGGGAGAGCTTTACGAGGGTGAAGATAAACTTCTCGGTTTGAATTTGGGGATATCAAGCGCTCAAGTTGGTGAGTTACCTGTGATGAAACTGCATTACAGCGCCGATGTTGTGCAAAATGACCGCATTCAAAGCGTGTCAGGTACTATAGATATCGTCGCCAAAGTTGGCACTGTTGAAGAAGCAGCTTTTGCTGCTACAAGCCATATCATTTTAGAACTGAGTCGCCTTACCATTGCTAAGGCCAAAGAGACTGCTCTTAATCTTGCTGAACATGACAAGCATCAGGAGGCTGAACAAACCCTGCGATCGCTTGTGAAAGATTTGCGGGATAAAGGCTTGAACGAGAATTTTGAAATTGCTGAAGAGATCGATCAGCTTGAATATTTCGCTAGTCGGATCGCTCAAAAAGCTTTAGGCAATGCCGGACGGAAAGAGATGCGAGATCAGACTTACCAGACGATGACACGCAATCGCCGCGATTTGGTGGGTCGCGGTGTCACTACTGGCGATGAAGTGTACGCCATGCCCATTGTGAATGAAGTCGGTTCAGGTGTTGAATTGCACTGCGTTCGTGAAGGGGGTAAACTGCGGGTCAAAGTCATGTCCGAAGGCTACGATTTAACCATGAACATTCAGTTTCCCCGCGCCATTCGTGCCGAGGGGGCACGCTATGTTGTTGAAGGACTGGAACCCTCAAGTGATGCTACTTTCTATCGAGTACGTGGTAAAATCACCCGTTTTGCTCAACCTGGTGAAACAGATATCTTTGTTGCCCCTAGACAATCGCATCCAGCTAACACAGGTAAAGCTTCTAAAGGCCCTGCCAGTGCTGCCGATCTTCCCACAACTGACAGTGTAGGGGACAGTATTTTAATTCAGTGTGTCAAAGATGGCAGCAAGCTGCGCGCTAGAGTGGTTTCCGACGGATATGAACCAGATTGGAACATGCGTTTTCCGCGATCGGTTCGCGAGGAAGGAATGCTTTACGTCGTTGATGAAGTCAAAACAGCACCGGATGGCAAATCTTATATTGCCTGTGGTGAAATTAAGCGATTTGTCCAACCCACCACTAATTAAGTTGAATTGGGGACTAGGGAAAAAGCAGGGGAGAAGTTGCAGTAAGTTTATTCCCTTCTGCCTCTTCCAATGGCCCAATCCCCAATTACCCATGCCCCAATCCTTAAAAGATGCCAAGTAAATATGCCTTAGCTGACTGAGACTGTCACGATCAAAGAGTAAAGAGTAAAAGGCAATCTATTTTGACTTTTAACTTTCTCCTTTTGTTCAACTTCCACAACGGGAGGTTTAATCTTGACTAAATTGAAAGTTGGCATCAATGGCTTTGGTCGAATCGGGCGACTTGTACTTCGCGCTGGCATCGATAATCCCAATATTGAATTTGTGGGCATTAACGATCTAGTACCACCAGATAACCTCGCTTACCTATTAAAGTACGACTCAACCCACGGTCAATTAAAGCACAACGTTGAAGCCAAGGAAGACGGCATCCTAATTGACGGACATTTTATTCCTTGTGTGTCGGTGAGGAATCCAGCAGAGTTACCTTGGGGAAAATTAAGTGCAGATTATGTCGTGGAAGCTACCGGACTATTCACTGACTACGAAGGAGCCGCAAACCACCTGAAGGCAGGTGCAAAGAGAGTGGTAATTTCTGCCCCCACCAAAGATCCAGATAGAGTTACTACTCTGTTAATGGGTGTCAATCATCACCTATTTAATCCTGGCAAGGATATCATTGTCTCCAATGCTAGCTGCACTACAAACTGTCTAGCTCCCATAGCTAAGGTGATTAATGATAATTTTGGGGTGACTGAAGGGTTAATGACCACAGTCCATGCCATGACTGCTACTCAGCCAACTGTAGACGGCCCCAGCAAGAAAGACTGGCGGGGTGGTCGAGGTGCATCCCAAAATATTATTCCCTCCTCGACAGGCGCAGCGAAAGCCGTAGCACTTGTTTTACCAGAATTGAAAGGCAAGTTAACTGGGATGGCATTACGAGTTCCGACTCCCGATGTCTCTGTAGTTGATTTAACTTTCAAAACAGCCAAAGCCACCAGTTATCAGGAAATCTGTGCTGCCATGAAGGAGGCTGCCGCAGGTTCACTAAAGGGTATCTTGGGCTACACAGATGAAGAAGTAGTTTCCACAGATTTTCAAGGTGATACTCATTCCAGTATCTTTGACGCGGGTGCTGGGATTGAGTTGAATTCCAACTTCTTCAAGGTAATTGCTTGGTATGACAACGAGTGGGGCTACTCAAATCGCGTCATTGACCTGATGTTGTCTATGTCACAGAAGGAAAAACTCGCCCCGACAGCGGCTGTGGTTTGATTAGTCATTAGTCATTAGTCATTAGTCATTAGCTTTTGACTGCTGACTTTTGACTAGGGACTTTTGGGATGTGGGTAGAAACGGTAAATACTCCGAAAACAAAAGGGAATCTAGTATTTTTATTTAGCAAACCAGTGATATGAAGCACGTGTGAATTTGGATGTTTTGTGCGATGTCTACGACGGGCTACGCCTACGCTCAAAGCATCCAAATTTGCAGGTTACTCCTCAACCCCCCAATCCCTATGCGTCGAACCAAAATTATTTGTACTGTTGGGCCGGCTACATCTGCATCTGAGAGGCTGCAAGCCTTAGTAGAAGCTGGAATGAACGTGGCACGGCTGAATTTCTCCCACGGAGCTTATGAATTCCACGCCCAAACGGCTCACTATCTTAGGCAGATTAGTACTGACCAGCAAAAGCCGATCGCAATTATGCAAGACCTATGTGGCCCCAAAATTCGCTTGGGAACTTTACCACCAGAGGGCTTAAATTTAGAAGCTGGTACTGAAGTTACCTTTGTTTTGCAAGAAAAGGGTGAGAGTATTGAGGAACTACCCCTACCATTGCCGACTTTGTTCGCAATGGTGCGACCAGATGAACCGATTTTGATTAATGATGGTCGCGTCAAATTGATAGTTACCGATCGCGACGCTGATCGCATTCGGGCACAGGTGAAAAATGGCGGCTTAATTTCTACGCACAAGGGAGTAAACCTGCCCCAAACTCCTTTACCTGTAAGTTCGATCACCGAAAAAGACTTGCTGGATTTGCGTTTTGGGATTCAGTTGGGTGTAGACTGGGTAGCGGTGTCCTTCGTGCGATCGCCACAAGACTTAGAACCCGCCAAGCGCATGATTGAAGCCGCTGGCGCTTCGATTCGCTTAATTGCCAAAATCGAAAGAGCAGAGGCAGTAGAAAACTTTGACTCCATTCTGAAAGTTGCCGACGCGATCATGATTGCGCGTGGCGATTTAGGGGTGGAAGTGCCAATTCACGAAGTACCCCTAATTCAAAAAGATATTATTCGCCGTTGCAATCGTGCTGGTAAGCCAGTGATTACAGCCACCCAAATGCTAGAGTCGATGATTAGCGCTCCCGATCCCACTCGCGCCGAAGCAACCGATGTTGCTAACTCTATCTTGGATGGAACAGACGCGGTAATGCTTTCTGGTGAAACAGCTGTCGGACAATATCCCATCGCCGCCGTCCAGATGATGCACAACATCGCCGTGCGGACAGAACAAGCTCTAGATGAGGGTAGCAAACATGCCTGGTGTCATGAAGCGGGCAGTCTTAGCGTTACCGAATCTGTGGCAGAATCTGTCTGTCGCATCGCCTATGAAACCGGCTCACGGGCAATTCTCTGTAACACTACATCAGGAAGTACGGCGAGAATGGTGTCTAAATATCGGCCGACTTCTCCTGTTATTGCTCTGACCTCCGACATTACCGCTTACCGCCAGCTAGCACTTTCTTGGGGAGTGGAACCTTTGCTAATTCCACCAGTCCACAATGCTGAAGAGATGTTTACCAATGTGGTGAACACAGTTGTAGACATGGGTCTAGCGAATAAGGGCGATAAGGTGGTGATTACCTCTGGTGTTCCAATTGGTAAATCAGGAACAACTAGTTTAATCAAAGTGCATTCTATTGGACAGCCAATTTCGGCATAAGCCACCTAAAATAGGGCTGTGGCTGTGAATAGTAAGCATTGGGCAATGATTCCGAAAAATTGCCAAAATCAGAATTGAAGGAATAATCTAGAGTTTAAACAATTGGGGAATTTAGTAAATCCTAAACAAACATCACGGAGTATTTTATGTCCAAGAGTTTACTGGAACAATTGCGGAAAATGACTGTCGTGGTTGCGGATACGGGAGATATCCAGGCAATTGAAAAGTTCAAACCCCAAGATGCCACCACTAATCCTTCTCTGATTACTGCTGCGGCGCAAATGCCAGAATATCAGGAAGTTGTCGATCAAACTTTACTTCAGGCAAAAAAAGATGCTGGAGCCAAAGCTACGCAAACACAGATAGTTTCTTTAGCTTTTGACCGTCTGGCAGTTGCCTTTGGATTAAAGATTTTACAAATTATTCCCGGTCGCGTGTCTACGGAAGTGGATGCTCGCTTGTCTTACGATACCGAAGCTACCATTACCAAAGCACGGGAATTAATTGCCCAGTATAAAGCTGCCGGGATTGGCCGCGATCGCGTTTTGATTAAAATTGCCAGTACCTGGGAAGGTATTCGCGCTGCGGAAATTCTTGAAAAAGAAGGTATTCACTGTAACCTTACCTTGTTATTTGGTCTTCACCAAGCGATCGCCTGTGCAGAAGCTGGCGTTACTTTAATTTCTCCCTTCGTTGGCCGGATTCTTGACTGGTACAAAAAAGATACTGGACGTGATAGCTACCCAGCAGCCGAAGATCCAGGTGTTTTGTCCGTCACCAAAATCTACAACTACTACAAGAAATTTGGCTATAAAACCGAAGTTATGGGAGCTAGTTTCCGTAACGTTGGTGAAATTACTGAACTTGCAGGTAGTGATTTACTGACCATTTCACCGTCGCTTTTGGCTGAATTGCAAGCAACCATTGGAGAACTGCCACGTAAACTTGACCCTGCAAAGGTAGCAAACTTGTCAATCGAAAAGATATCCATTGACAAAGCCAGCTATGATAAGATGCACGCTGCTGACCGTATGGCAACTGACAAACTAGATGAAGGTATTAAAGGTTTCACCAAGGCATTAGAAGACCTTGAGAAACTTTTGGCAGACCGACTTGTTCGCCTGGAAGGAGAGGTAGTCGCAACCCATTAGGGACTACTTTCTAATTAAAAAACATCCAAACTAGTGTGCGTTACGGCTCAAGCCGTAACGTACTTCAAATATCAGGTCTGGATAATTAGTTATGATTGCCATAGTGATTTCACCCCACACGCCAGTTGCTCATCGAGGAAACCCTGACGAGCAACAGCAATGCTTGTTTACGTAGGTGTAGCCTGTCCTAGACATCGCACCAAAAATTTATGCTGCGGACATGATATGACTCTTTTAATCTTCATGGTCATCGAACGGATCGTTCAATTGCTTGCTAGGAGGGCCAAAGGAGGTATAAATCGAAATCCCGGTGATGGCAATCACCACGGCAGTTATAGAAATGCTAAGAACTATTGCGGGTTCCATAATTGAGAGATAGATGATCAGTGCTATTCTTATAGAATATTACAGAAGATTAAAAAAAGCTTTGGCAAGTAATCTTAGGTGAACTATGGCACAAAGGACTAGGTTGGGAGATATCCTGAAACCACTGAACTCTGAGTATGGGAAAGTGGCTCCAGGTTGGGGTACTACCCCTGTGATGGCTGTTTTTATGGCGCTATTTTTCGTGTTTCTGCTGATTATTCTGCAACTTTACAATAAATCACTGTTGGTTCAGGATGTATTTGTCGATTGGCGCAGTTTAGGACGCTAACACATACACAGCGAGCGAGTTTAGATAACAAGTTAAGTTACACCCGGTTCTTCCGGGTTTTTTTGTGAGTTGTGATTTGCTATTGAACAATAATTCAGCAGGTGTAGGTTGGGGAGTCACTGCGTTGGGCGGGTTTCCTGGCTTGAAGCAAGTGGCGTTTGAGGAACGGAACCCAACAAACTCTTGAGAATGTTGGGTTGCAGTTCCCTACGGGACGCTGTTCGCGTTCGTTCAACTCAACCTACATTTATTTTTTTCTCCCCAGAGTGACACAAGTGGGGTAGAAGCAAAACATCTGCCAAAAGAAAAAATGTCGTACTACAATATCACTAAGTATTACTTAGTCAAACAAAATTAAAAGTTAATCTAGCTTTTAAATACGAACTGCAAATACTATTGATGATCAAAAAATAAAACTTTTAGAGGTGTAAATGAGCGAAATTCCTCTCTGTAGCATAGTGATTTCATCCCAACTGCCCTTAGATGAAATAGAGTCATTAGAAACATTGCTGGGGATGAATTCAATCAATATGCAAAAGTCACCAAGTCGGATAGTAGGTGCAGATGATATAGTTTTTGTGGCTACAGTAATTGGAGGAGTAGCAGCAACAGCCAATTTAATAGAGTATAGTATCAAAGTTGCTAAGGCAATCAATAATTGGCGGCGAAAATTGCGAGAAAAAGGAACAGAACCAAAAGGCAGGTTAGAACATCCAAAACGTCCTCCACTGGATTTACGCACCGCTACTGATAAAGAAATAGAAGAATGGCTGTCTCAAAAGTAGCTGAAAAAATTCCTCTTAGTCCAGGGGTAGAAAAAGTTACTAAACAAGATAATTCGTTCAGTAATCAAATTCTCATCTTGTTTTCAGCCCCTCTGCTGACTGAAGAATTATCGCCAGTAGAGAATTTATTGCTCCAGGAAGAAATTGATGCCATTGCTTTGGTGTTAGAGGATATATCTCACCCTATAGCAGTGGAAATAGTGGTTAAAGTAGCCACCTCACAGACTCTACAAGATGTGTTGTCTCATCGTGTCAAACCACTGATTATTCATTTTATTGGTCATGGAATGACAGATCGGGATAGTACAGCTTTGGTGTTAGAAGATGAAGTGGGAATTACTCGTTCTTTTAGTGAAGAAGAACTGGCGATCGCCTTATCAAATCAAAACCAGCCACCCTGTCAATTAGCATTACTGAATGCCTGTCATTCTGAAAAGTTAGCTCAAGCTTTTGTAAATGCAGCAGTGTCTCATGTAATCGCGGTTAACGCTGAAGATAAAATTCTAGATGTTGCAGCCCGATGTTTTTCTCGACGACTTTATCAGGCATTATTCAATCAAGATTCAGTTGCGAATAGTTTTTTAGTGAGTCGTAATGCAGTTAAACTTGATGATAAATTAAGAAAACTATTTAACTCTCAGACTTTTCAGCAAGGAGTTAATTTCGATGAAGCCTTCAAATTTCGATTGTTACCCCAAACTGACCATAATCAATCGCTGATTATCGAACCAGCCGATTCTCACCAGGTTATCTATCCCCAGTGGTTAAATACTAATATTCCCCGTAAAGATCCAAACTTTGTCGGACGCAGGCAAGAAATACATCAGGTAATTAAAGAACTAGTAGAGTCGGATAAACGTTGTATTGCCCTTCATGGTATGGGAGGAATAGGTAAAACTGCCTTAGCTTATGCCATTGCTCAGTGGTTACATGAGCGCGATCGCTATAAGGATGGAGTTTGGTTTATTAGTTTGCGCGATACTGATTCTGTAGGAACGCTAATTACCAAAGTTACACAGAGTCTTGAATTAAGGAGTTTTGCTTTAGAGAAAGAGTTAAGGAATAGTCGATTGTTTCTGATTCTCGATGATTTGGATAGATTGATTGAAAAAGAATCTAATGAACTAATTGAACTTTTGAACTCACTTTTAGAACAGTGTCCTAATTTAAGACTGTTGTTAACTTGTCGTGATTCTTTAGTAAGGGATATTGATTGCCGTCAACAAGAAGTTTATAGCATGGGAGCTTCAGAAACGAGACAGATATTTAAAAAGTATGCACTATTAGAAGCAACATGGGGAGATAATGATGATTTGGCGTCAGATTTTAATCTTTTAGTAAAGTTTCTTGATGGCTATCCCTTACCCATTAAACTAGCAGCATCTTATATGGCAGAAACTCAATGTACTCTCAAGATGCTGTGTGAAGATTTGGACATTGAACCATTAGAAATTCTTGATGATTATTCTCCTGAACAAAGAAAAGAAAGAAGTCTGCGGATAACTTTAGAGCGCTCCTTTGAAATGTTATCAGTAGAAGGGCAAGATATATTTCCTTTATTAGCTTTTTTTCCTAGTGGGTTGAGTCGGGATTTAGCTATGGCTATTCGGGGCAGAAGTGGAAATAAGGCTTTAATGGAATTACTCAAGTTTTCAATGGCAGAAAAGTCTTCTACTGCATCTGATTGGAGAGTAACTTTACCCGAACCTGCCCGTACTTACGCAGAAAGTAAATTGCAAAAAGGAAGAGGAATTGACTATCTTGCTCCTCAAGTTTTGGATTTTTATAATGGCAATTTCTGTGATACAATTCTCAAGCTTTTAGGCAATAGAGATGAGAAGAAGGGGCAAGAGTTGCTTCTGCAAGAAAACTCAAACTTAATGTTGTTTATTGAATGGGGTTATGAGCATGAAATGAGTTCAGATAAAATCTGCCGCAGTGCGAGGATAACAGCTTCATTAAGTCCTTATTGGCGTTGGATTGAAGCGAATCAAGACCCTTTGGTTAGATTGGATTTGGCTTTACTAGCAGCCGAAAGAAATCAGGATCAAGTAGGAGAAGATTTGGTGAGAAATGCGATCGCTGCTTTTTCTTCTAGAGAAGTATTTAAAGATGTTCAATCTTTGGGACGAGAAAGTGACGATCTAGAGTCCTTTGAGTTTGAAAGCATCACCGTCAACCATCGCGGCGAAATCATCGAACGAGAAACAAAACTTGCCCAATACTTCACCGAAACTCTACAAAGCCCCTCTCTCAGTGGCATACTGGACATCACCCTCGATATGGTTGCCATCCCTGGTGGTACATTCATGATGGGTTCACCCCAAGGGGAAGGATATGACTTTGAAAAACCTCAACATAAAGTAAAGGTTCAACCCTTTTTTATAGGCAAGTACCCAGTCACCCAAGTACAATGGCAAGCAGTCACATCTCTCCCCCAAGTAAACTGCAAATTGCAGCCTGACCCATCCTATTTTAAAGGAGAAAATCTACCAGTTGAGGGAGTATCTTGGTTTGAAGCGGTGGAATTTTGCGATCGTCTTTCCCACCACACAGGTAAAAGCTACCGTCTTCCCACTGAAGTGGAATGGGAATATGCCTGTAGAGCCGGAACAATAACACCATTTCATTTTGGCGAAACAATTACATCAGAGTTAGCTAACTACGATGCTAACTATACTTACGGTGCTGGTGTGAAAGGAATATATCGAGAACAAACAACAGAAATAGGCAGTTTTGAAGTAGCTAACGCCTTTGGGTTATACGATATGCACGGAAACGTATGGGAATGGTGTCTTGATGATTGGCACAATAACTATGAAGGAGCGCCAACAGATGGCAGTGCTTGGTTTGACGATAATAACCTTTCTCAAAAACAAGAAAATGCCGTGCTGCGGGGCGGTTCCTTGATCATCAATCCTAGTTTCTGCCGTTCTGCGTCCCGCAACCTCAACGTTAGGGCGGTGCGTGACGGCATCAACACCCTTGTTGGTTTTCGTGTTGTTTGTACGGTTGGGAGGATTCTTCAGTAGCCCTTTATACTTTTCCTCTTTTGCCCTCCGCTCTTGTTCTTTTTTCCTTTTTTGTCGCCTTATGGAGACTCGAATTTTTTGGCACAAATATTAAGATTTTTTAATTTCAATGAAAGAATTATTAGTTATTCAAAAGACTTATGTAAGTGTTACAACCAAACAGTTACTTAACCCTACAGAAGAAATATATTAAGGCAGACGTAAAATTTTTGGCGGTGCGTTGCACTGCGCGATAATGCACCTATATTTAAATTTCTTAAGATAGCTGGAAATATTAGCGCTGACTTACTTAAAGCATCACTTGCTTATGGGACGATATCGCTTTCTATAATAGGCGATTATTGAGTAGACTACATAAATATGTGAGTTTATGTAGTGGTTTTAGAGTTTATCGGAGATAAAAAATGAATATATTTGGTATCGGTCTGCCGGAAATGGCTGTAATTATGGTAGTGGCGCTGTTAATCTTTGGCCCAAAGAAGCTGCCAGAGATTGGTCGGAGTGTGGGCAAAACAATTCGTAGTTTTCAAGAAGCTTCCAAGGAATTTCAAAGCGAGTTTCAAAAAGAAGCAGAACAGTTAGAAGAAACTGTAAAGACTACTGCTGAATTGGAACCTAAGCAAATCCACCCTGCTAAATCTGAGCAGGATACCGCTAGTTCTTCCCAACCTAGCTAGGATGTCGCATATCAATTGACTGTAGACAAAATGACAGAAGCTGTTACGCAACCAGCTTTGGTAATTCCACAACTAATCGTCGGGTTAGGGAATCCAGAAGCTAAGTATGACCAAACACGCCATAATATCGGCTTTGCTGCTGTAGAAAATCTCTCCCGTTCTTGGCGCATTTCCTTAACAGAAAACCGCAAGTTTCAAGGTGAGTATGGCGAGGGTATCGCCCCAAGTGGAGGTAAGATCCGCTTGCTAAAGCCGTTAACTTATATGAATCGCTCAGGACAAGCAATACAAGCGGTGACAAGTTGGTATAAATTGCCGCCTGAGTCAGTGTTGGTAATTTATGACGATATGGATTTGCCCTTGGGAAAAACTCGTTTGCGTTTATCTGGTTCGGCTGGGGGACACAACGGCATGAAAAGTGCGATCGCACATCTTAGTAGCCAAAACTTTCCCCGTTTGCGAATCGGTATTGGTAAACCCAAAGATGCAGCTAATAACGATGATTCCGGTGCTATCTCCCATGTATTAGGGCGATTTTCCGCTGCCGAGAATCAACAGATGTCTCTTGTACTTCAGTTCGTAGTTGAGTGTATTGAACTAAGTCTCAAACAGGGAGTAGAAAAGGCAATGAATGTTTGTAATAGCCGCACCATTAATAATTCTGAGTCTTAGGGCTGGATGAATACTGTCCTATCAGCTTATTAAAGAAAGTTAACTGATGTTTAAAGGCGCTTATTTTGGTTGATAGGCAGCGATTTTAGCTTACTCTATCTAACCAAGATAAAGCCTCTCACGCGCTCTGCGTATAAGAAAAACAACTGATTTACACCTAATTAGCGGTGCAGCAGATTTTGCTTAATGTTTGTATAGAATAATGGCGCTTTTGCTATTGCCTGTTTTCAGTCATAACCTACCTCAAGCAACACCGATATTACACCAAATAGGTTTATTTAAAACGTCTTGTGCGTCTAGCTGCCACTGCCTTACGTTTGCGTTTTTCTATCGGTGTTTCAAAGTGTCGATGATATTTCACATCAGCTAATATCCCAGCTTTGGAAACCTGGCGTTTAAACCGACGCAAAGCTGAGTCTATTCCTTCGTTCTCTCCTAGAACCACCTGGGTCATTCTTCCCTTTTCCTCATCATCAATAGTTTCCATTCTAATATTACCCTCAACCTTAGTAAAATCCCTTTGAGTTCAAGTCATGATTAAGGGGTATTCATACGGTTGAAGCGGGTTATGTGTACTTCTGTCTCGTGAAATCGCTACTTAATTAAAAGTTAATCTAAGTGCCCTAATGCACTCTCAGAAGCAATAGAGAAGATGGGAATATTATATAAACTTTTCTGGCTGTACTATCAACTAGCGAATAATGTAATCTTAGTTACTAAGGTAGATGAGCCAATATGACTATATTTACAGATTTTAAAAGTTGATTCTGCCCTCATTTAGTAATTTATATCCAGATGCTAATGCGGTAAAAGCAATTATGAAATTCCATAAGCTAGTTGGCTTTAAAATAACTCCACCGCTTAAGAAAATTAATACTATGCCAATGCCTAGAAAAATCCATCCCAAATTACCAGTTTCTCTTTGAAAAAAGACTAATGCAAATATACCTATCATCGTTGCCAAAACTGAAGCTGTAGCAGGTAAGCTACGATAAAAATATGAATAGTAACCGCTAACAAATATGATGTTTTGACCAAAAAAGTATAATCCTGTCAAAAGTAGAATTAAACCTATAAGTTTGATTAACAACCTGCCCATAATATTTTGATATTTTTAATAGCTGAAGCCAATTTTTATCCGATTATAGTGGTGTTTTTGAAATCATGCAAAAATTTACCTATAACTAATTCAGCTTACGTAAATATACTTAATAAAAATTCCGGCTGTCTGAAAATGCTAGTACAAGTAATGTTGATTACATTAATTAGTCCTTGCCAGGGTTTTATCAAGGTGCTTTAATAGCGATGTCTGACGACAAGAAGCAGAGCTTCTACGCATTCTGCAAAACAGTCTTACTTACAGAATATGTACAAAACTTGCAGTGACTCGACATCGCTACTGGTGTTGATAAAATTACAGACTCAAAACATTAAACTCAAAGATATGACAAGCTAGTAGCATATCTTTGACATTAAATTCTCCCCAAAGCTGAATAGGAGCATAAATGGAGCCAATTATTGCTATAGTTTTAGCCCTTATAGGTTATGCCTTAGGTTCTGCAAAACTGATTAATCAAGGAAATGAAGCCCTAGTCGAACGCTTAGGACGGTATCATCGGAAACTTAAACCGGGGCTAAACTTTATTGTTCCCTTGGTCGATCAGATTGTGATGGAAGATACTACACGAGAGCAGTTTTTAGACATCAAACCTCAGAATGTGATCACCCAAGACAATATTTACGTAGAAGTGGATGCTATTGTATACTGGCGGATTCGAGATATTGAGAGAAGCTTTTACGCGATTGAGGATCTGCAAGGGTCATTGACACAGATAACCACAACCACGCTGCGAGAAATCATTGCTCAGAATACTCTAGAGCAGACCAACGTCTCTAGATCGGAGATGGACTCAGCGATCTTAGACCAGTTGAATAGTGTAACGGCAGATTGGGGAGTTGATATACTCCGGTTAGATATTCAGAGAATTACTCTACCTGAGAGTGTCCGAAAATCTAGAGAAGAGGAACAAGCCGCCGTCATCAAAAAACGGGCACTGATTACCGAAGCAGAAGGGGAAAAGGAAGCTGCTATAAAAAAAGCAGAAGGAACTATGGCTTCAGTGCAAATCATTTCTCAAGCTCTACGTTCCAATCCCGACAGTAGGGACATTCTGCGGTATCTTGTAGCTCAAGATTACGTAGATGCCAGCCAAAAACTTGGCGAAAGCAGTAATGCCAAAATTGTCTTTGTAGACCCAGCTAACTCAAGTGAAATGTTTCAGGAGTTGATAGCCCACCCAGGAGAAAATCAAGAAGGTAACGGCAAATACGAAAACGGTAATACTTAACAATCACCTTGTGCGGCTTGTCTCAATAGGGCATCAGCTACTAGTGAAACATCACGCATTTCTTGAACATCGTGAACTCGGAGGATATCAGCGCCATTAAAAATAGCAGCACAACAAGCTGCTGCCGTTCCCCAAACTCGTGCTTTGGGATCTGGTTGATTTAAAATCCGACCAATGAAACTTTTACGAGATGCTCCTACTAAGATAGGGCAGTTGAGTGAGGCGAGCGATCGCAAGCCGCGAAAAATTTCTAAATTTTGCTTATAGTTTTTAGCAAAACCAATACCAGGATCGATAATAATTTTATCCAGGTCAATGCCCGCAGTAGTTGCTGCCTGAATTTGCCGAGCCAAAAAACTAGAAATCTCACCGAGCAAATCTTGATAATCAGTCTGTTGTTGCATTGTCTGTGGTGTTCCCCGGATGTGCATTAAAATCATCGGCACACCTAACTCTGCGACTGTTGCCAACATTTCTGAGTCAAAAGTACCGCCAGAAATATCATTAATAATATCTGCTCCAGCTTCTACAGATGCCTGGGCTACAGCAGCACGGGTTGTATCTACAGAAATCGGAACTGAAATCTCTGGTCTTAGCACCTGTAATACCGATAGTACCCGGTCAAGTTCCTCCCTCAGAGTTATTTGCTTTGCCCCTGGTCGAGTTGATTGACCGCCCACATCGATGATGTCAGCACCACTAGCCACCAGTGCTTGCGCCTGAACTAAAGCGGTAGAGGAAGTGTTAAATTCACCCCCATCACTAAAGCTATCGGGCGTTACATTTAAAATGCCCATTAAATAAGTCCGCTGTCCCCAATCGAAACAGCGTCCTCGAATTATCAAGTTCCTTGGCATAAATTTACATAAGGCATTCCCATGCAGAGCATGGGAATGAGAAAAAGGCACATCACACTGACTGAAAATTCACAATCCGAGCGAAACTCTCAGGTTCTAGACTTGCTCCTCCTACTAAAACACCATCAATTTCTGGTTGAGCCATGATCTCATCAATATTATTCGGCTTGACTGAGCCGCCATATTGGATTGATACATTCGGATTACTCAACTGACTACGAATTAAGCCAATTATCCGATTCGCCTCCGTTACTTCACACGTATCACCAGTACCAATCGCCCAAATTGGTTCGTAGGCAATCACCAAATTTTCCTGATCAATATCCACCAACCCCTTGTCGAGTTGGAGAGTAATCAGTGATTCAGTTTCTCCCGCATCTCGTTGTTGTTTAGTTTCACCAACACAGAGAATTGGGGTCAAACCAAACCTTTGGGCAGTTCTGAGGCGTAGATTAACGGTGGCGTCCGTTTCACAAAAGTATTGCCGTCGTTCGCTATGACCAACAATTACAAAGCGCACACCAATTTCTGCGAGCATTGGGGCAGAAATCTCACCCGTATAAGCTCCAAATTCTTCCCAGTGGACATTTTGTGCCCCCAGGTGGATGACGCTACCATGCAAACTCTTAGACAAAACGCTTAAATCAGTGAACGGAGAGCACAATACCACTTCTCGCCCTTGGGGGGTTTCTTCTAAGTGGGGCAGAAATCCTTGTAAAAACTCCTGGGTTTCTGCCTGGGTTTTGAACATTTTCCAGTTGCCGGCAATAACGATTTTCCGCACAGGTAATTTAGTCAAGATCCTAACGCGTTATATTAGATGCATTTTTCAGTTTATGACTTTTTGTTAGTCATTAGTCATTGGTCATTGGTCATTTGTCATTAGTCATTAGGTATTAGAGATTGAAGAAAAGCCCAGTCCCCAGTCTTAATACCCAAACCTCTGTTAAAAATAACTAGGATAAGAGACAGGGCTAATTTAAAAATCCCAAATCTAAAATTAATATGACTTCGACATTGCCCGTGCCTGAACCTCATCAAAGCGACTCTGCTAACACTGACGCAAATTCTCTCAGCTGGGAGGAAGAATTGGATACTGCTATTTTCAGTTTTGAAGACATTCAGACGGAACTGAACTATAAACAAGCACAAACAGCGTTGCGAAACTTAGTAGCCAATCTCGATCTTACTCCCCAAGAAAAAACTGGGTTAGAGACGGAAATTGCTGAGTTGGAAACCATGCTGGGAAAGTTAGACCGCATGGTGGTGCAGATTGCAGCTTTTGGCATGGTGGGACGTGGTAAGTCTTCGCTACTCAATGCTTTGGTTGGGCAAACGGTATTTGAAACTGGACCGCTGCACGGTGTCACCCGTGTTGCACAAAGAGTTAATTGGAGTATTAGCGAGGAGGCGATTGGGGAAAGTGAACGTGCTTTGCGTGTCACTCTCCCTAGTGTAGGTCAATCTCAGGTGGAATTAATTGATACTCCCGGGTTAGATGAAGTAGATGGTGCAACCCGCGCCGCCTTAGCCGAACAGATTGCCAAACAAGCAGATTTGATTCTATTTGTGATCTCTGGTGATATGACAAAGTTAGAATACACTGCCCTTTCTCAGTTGCGGGAAGCAGGTAAACCGATCATTCTGGTGTTTAACAAAGTAGATCAGTATCCAGAAGCAGATCGGATGGCAATTTATCATAAAATCCGGGATGAAAGGGTGCGGGAATTACTCACTCCTCTAGAAATTGTCATGGCTGCGGCATCGCCATTGGTGAAGACGGCGATTCGTCGCCCTGATGGTACGAAGGGCATACAGTTACGTACAGGAAATGCCCAAGTCGAGGAACTGAAGCTGAAAATATTGGAAATTCTGCATCGTGAGGGTAAAGCCTTGGTTGCCCTCAATACTATGCTTTATGCCGACATTGTAAATGAGCAGTTGATAGAACGAAAACTGATAATTCGGGAACAGAATGCCAATCAGTTGATTTGGAAAGCTGTGATGACTAAGGCATTAGCGATCGCACTTAATCCCGTAACTGTGGTAGATATTCTCAGTAGTGTAGTAATTGATATTGCTCTGATTTTAGGTTTATCTAAACTCTATGGCTTCTCCATGACGGAAGCTGGGGCTGTACAATTGCTACAAAAAATCGCCCTGAGTATGGGCGGCATCGGTGCTAGTGAATTATTAGCAAATTTAGGCTTGAGTGGATTAAAAACTTTACTTGGAATCTCTGCAACAGCTACGGGTGGTATTGCCCTAGGCCCTTATATATCGGTAGCAATCACCCAAGGAGGAGTAGCTGGTGTTTCTTCTTACGGAATTGGACAAGTGACCAAAGTTTATTTAGCCAATGGCGCAACTTGGGGGCCTGATGGGCCAAAAGCAGTGATTAATCGGATTTTGGCAAACTTGGATGAAACTTCAATTCTTAACCGTATTAAAGATGAATTACTTTACAAAGTAAAACTCAAAAAGTGATGCATAAATAAGGTTTGGTTATCCAGATATTTCCTGAGAGCTGATTCGTCAATAAAAGCTTAAGGTGCCATTCACTTTACCATCAGACGAATCAATCAGCCATCAATCATTGCTTCACTTAACTTTTTAGCTCTGTCTAAAACTCATAATCCTGACTCAAACGCCGAAATCAATTGCGACATCTAATTTGTAAATGTACAGTTGTGCTACCAACTGCACTATAAACCCTTAAAATAAATTATGTATAATCACTTAATTATTACTATGTCAAACTTTTTCTAGAAACCAAATTTTAAATACCTCCTTTCGCACTTAGCACTCTCTAGGTTACTTGCAACAAATAGGTCATACAATGCCCCATCAAAAAGTAAACTACTAACATGGCAGCAGCAGCCAGAGCAACCAATGTACCAGCCAACATTAGAGAAAATTCTTTACTTGCGTAAGCTTTTTCCATTAAATGCAGCGACCACGCTACTAGGGCTACATCAAAAAGTAAAATAGGAAGCAACATTTTTCTTAATATTTGTTAATACTTGTAAAATAATCTTAACATCCTTTTCGGCAAGTGTGTCTAACCTTAGATAGATGTCATTAAATGAGAAATGGTGGATCAACAGAATGTTCTGACTGGCACGTTGCGATCGCGCAAGTAACTTTTAATTTCTGCTACGCTTAATTGTCCGTAATGTAGCAGTGACGCGAGTAATGCAGCTTCAGCTTTGCCTTCAGTTAGGGCAGTGTAGATATGTTCACAATTACCTGCACCACCAGAAGCAATAACTGGAATTTCTACAGCATCGGCAATTGCCCGTGTAATCTCAATGTCATACCCAGCTTGGGTTCCATCAGCATCCATACTTGTAACTAGCAGTTCTCCTGCCCCCCGTTTTTCAACTTCTTGTGCCCACAATAGAGCATCTAAGCCTGTATTTTCTCTGCCACCCCGCACATACACATCCCAACCTGGAAAATCCAGGTTATTTCTGCGTCTGGCATCAATAGCAACAACTATGCACTGATTACCAAAGCGATCGCTTGCCCGATTAATCAAGTCTGGTTCCCGCACTGCCGCAGAATTAATACTAACCTTATCTGCGCCCGCTCGTAACAAAGCTTTAACATTTTCTAAGGATTGAATCCCACCACCTACAGTCAATGGAATAAAGACCTGTTCAGCAGTGCGGTAGACCACATCTAAAATTGTCACTCGGTCTTCATGAGTAGCTGTAATATCCAGAAATACTAACTCATCAGCACCGGCTTCGTTGTAAACCTTGGCCAGCTCTACCGGATCGCCTGCATCTTGGAGATTGACAAAGTTAACTCCTTTTACAACCCGTCCCGCCTTCACATCTAGGCACGGTAAGATTCTTTTAGATAGCATAATAACTTTTGTACTTCTGGATAATTGACCGAAATTTAAATTTTAAATTGGCGCGGGTATTCTCAAACGAAAATTTTCATAAGTATTGGGCATGGGGAAGAGGCAGAGGGGCAGGGAGCAGGGAGCAGAGGGGAAAGAGGTAATTCTTTATTCTCCCCCTTGTCCCCTGTGCTCCCTCATCCCCACTCCCCAGTCCCCAGTTCCCAGTCCCTAGTCCCTTAAAAGTAGATAGCTGAATTATGGCGATAATCTCCTCGAAAAAACAGCCTCCAGAACCTAACGGAGAACCAAAGCAGCGTCGAGAGTCGGCGGAAGCACAATCTAGAGAAAATATTTTGCAGCCTGAAGCTGCTATTGATGAGCAACAGCAAGAAGAAGGTATTCGACCACACCGATTTGCTGATTACATTGGGCAAAAAGATTTAAAGGATGTGCTAGATATTGCCATTAAAGCAGCTAAGTCTCGTGGTGAGGTACTGGATCACTTGCTGCTGTATGGGCCGCCGGGATTGGGCAAAACCACAATGGCAATGATTTTAGCGTCGGAAATGGGGGTAAATTACAAAATTACTAGTGCGCCAGCCTTAGAACGTCCACGAGATATTGTTGGGCTATTGGTAAATCTCAAGCCAGGGGATATCTTATTTGTGGATGAAATTCATCGCCTCTCGCGAATGACGGAGGAAATTCTCTATCCAGCAATGGAAGATTATCGCTTAGATATTACCATTGGTAAGGGTTCTAGCGCTCGCATCAGAAGTTTGCCACTATCAAAATTTACCTTAGTAGGGGCTACAACTCGTGTGGGTGCTTTAACTTCACCATTGCGCGATCGCTTTGGTTTGATTCAAAAACTGCGATTTTACGAAGTTAACGAACTAACCAAAATTGTAGTGCGAACTGCTCAGTTACTCAAAACCCCCGTTACAGAAGATGGCGCTACAGAAATTGCCCGTCGGTCACGCGGAACACCACGTATTGCAAATAGACTACTTAAAAGAGTACGTGATTATGCGGAGGTTAAACTATCTGGTGAGATTAATGAAAACGTTGCATCTGAAGCATTGCAACTATTTCAAGTAGATCCCTGCGGTTTAGATTGGACAGACCGCCAGATGCTAAGTGTAATAATTGAACAATTTAATGGTGGCCCAGTGGGGTTAGAAACAATGGCAGCAGCGACGGGTGAAGATACTCAAACAATTGAAGAGGTGTACGAACCTTACCTCATGCAAATTGGGTATTTAACTCGAACTCATCGTGGGAGGATGGCAACAAAAGCAGCATACAAGCATTTGGGGTTTACGCCGCCTAATGAACAGTTGTCATTATTGTAATTATGGGAAGTGGGCATGAGGCATGGGGGATTGAGCATTGAGAAGAGACAAGGGAGACAAGCAAAAGGAGGAAGACAAGGGAGAGATTTATTCAATAATTCTCCCTTGTCTCCCTTATCTTCTCATCTCCCGCTGCTCCCCTGCCTCTTTTTCCACTCCCCACTCCACACGTTCAAGATAGACACAGGTAAACCTAGATGATTAAGTTGATTGGTATTTTTCTCAGTCTGTTACTTGTGTTTGGCTGGGGTACACCAGTTATGGCACAATCTCAACCGCCCATTACTCAAGAACAGTTAAAACAAGGTGATGAGTGGGCAAATCAAGCGTTTATTGCGACGAATCAAGGTGATTTTGCTAGGGCTGAAACTTACTGGACAAAGATTATTGAGCAATTTCCTACCAATGCTGGGGCGTGGAGTAATCGGGGAAATTCGCGGGTGAGTCAGAATAAATTGCAAGAGGCGCTGGCAGATTATAACAAAGCCATAGAACTAGCGCCGAATGTCACTGATCCATATTTGAATCGAGGTGCGGCGTTAGAAGGGTTGGGAAAATGGAAAGATGCGATCGCAGATTATAATCGTGTTCTAGAACTCGATCCTAATGATGCGATGGCGTATAACAATCGCGGTAATGCCACAGCAGGTTTGGGAAAATGGGATTTGGCGATCGCAGACTACAAAAAATCTAATGAGATAGCCCCAAATTTTGCCTTCGCCCGTGCTAACTACGCCCTCGCTCTTTATGAAACTGGTCAAAAAGACCAAGCAATCCGTGAAATGCGGAATATTGTCCGTAAATATCCTAAGTTTGCTGATATGCGTGCCGCCCTGACAGCTGCCTATTGGGTAAATGGAGAACAAGGTGAAGCCGAAAGTAACTGGGTAGCAGCTTATGGACTTGATAGCCGTTATAAGGACATCAACTGGGTAACAAATATCCGCCGTTGGCCGCCCAGTATGGTATCAGCTTTAAATAAATTCTTGAAACTGGAATAATGGCATTTTTAAGTTATTTTTACAACCTACAACAGAGGGATTTACTGTATGTATTTTTTGTATTATTTTGTGGAGCGAAGATATATGCATTTATGATGAAACTGATTAAAATGGGATTCTCTGGCAACGATGTCAATTACCGCTGCATTATATGACCAATTTTCAATTCGTGTTTCTGCTGAAGATATTTTAAAACTGAATTCTTGCAATTCAATTGAGCAAATAATTACTACCTATACAGAAAATGATTTTCCTGATAGTTTGAGCGTCGAAACTAGTCCTATCCAAGATACTAAGATTCCCAATAATTCAGAACTTCTTCCAGAGCAGAAATTCAAGAAATTCAGAAATCTTGTTCCATTCTGGTACTAAATCTTAAAGACCGCTTTGGTGATTATGGTCTTGTTGGTGTAGCAATTCTTCAACAGAACGACGGATGTTTGTTTATAGATACCTTCCTAATCAGCTGTCGTGCTTTGGGACGTGGAGTAGAGCAATCCTTTTTAAGAAGTATTTTTGACTTTGCTACTCAAAAGAATTTAACTAAAATTATTGCTCCTTACAGTTCAAGTTCACGAAACGAGCAAGTTAAGGCTTTTCTTTTGAACATAGGTTTTTTGCAAAAGCAATCAGACATTCTAGAAGCTGAGGTCGCCATCGCTCCCAAAAAGCCTGAGCATGTTAAAATTCTGGTTCGGTTGCCAGAATTAGTTTAGTTAAGACCTGCTTTGGAGGCAACTATTAATGTTACACGCCTCCAGAGATACAATGCGTAGTTTACCGCCGTAGGCATCGCTCCCACCCGATCTCATATTATTTCAGACTTTCTATACTACAGTCGTCTCAAGTAGTCGTTGATTTTGCTCACGCCTCCCAGTCACCATCATCTGTACACCCCCTTTTGGCCCCAACAGCGCGCCCTTACGTGCTGGCTGCACTGATTTGCTATCAGCTAATTCTATCTGCCAGCGAGACAGCACTGTTGCCAAAACCACCTTCATCTCAAACAGGGCAAATGCCATCCCAATACAGCGACGGTTCCCACCGCCAAAGGGCAAATACTCAGAAGAAGTAAATTGTCGTTCCAAAAAACGCTCTGGCTTAAATTGCTTCGGCTGAGGATATATAGCAGTTCCTGCTTGAGTGCAATACAGTATGGGATGATGGAGTATATCAACGTCTAAGTGCCTGTAGAATGAAACCTTACTCCTGTGAT
>NZ_JBALDE010000047.1:0-56125 GCF_036917515.1 Nostoc sp.
TCGCCTGTCCCATACCAAGACCTTCACTGTTCAATAGCTTTAAAATCTGTACCACTTATCCTGCATGGCTTAGAGCTTTTCTTAGTGCCATTCGCATCTTTGCCCTTTTCTGTGAGGTATTCGACAACTGCCTCGCGCAAGTAAGTCTCGCAAGTGGAAGGCGAACCGGGAGTATCTTGCTGATGAGGTTTTACAGAAAACTTGATGGACACAGAGCCAAGTTTATAGGGAGTTGTACTCCAATATTGGATCAGTAGCGGATTTGCAACTTGTTTGCTCGTAACCGCTTTGAGGACTTCAAAAGTGGGTTGTAGCGATCGCAGTTCTTGTTCATTTGCCTGACCGACGCTTGCTTTGGTCAGGTTGGCAAATCCTTGGGCATCGCGGACAAAGAAGACCGGATGATTAATCATCAAAAAGTCTTGGGTTTCTTGTTCATCATCCAGCACTTTTTCACCCTCTACCTGTAAGAGTTTGATCGCAAGTGCCCGAACATCGGGATCGAGGTCTGACGCGAGTTTACCGCGCTTTTGGGCGGGGGAAGCATTGGAGAGCCTCATCCAAAGTGGGTAGGTTTTGGACTGGGCAAAGATACCCACCTTCAACGATTCCGGAATATTTTCCTCAACTTTGAACTCTCCCCAAACCAAGCCATGACTTTTAGGATGGTCTTTTCGTAGGTCTGGACCCTTTTGGGCTTGAACGTCGAGGTCAATGTTCACGATAGTGTCAGTTGCCGTTTCTTGGGCAGCAGTATCCAGAATGGTATCAGTTACAGCTTCTTGAACAGCAGTGGATATAGATTGGCTCATGGCTCTTTCTCCTTATAGTGCAAGATAGGGTGAGTATTTCGAGATTAAGGAACCGAGAGTTACAGGTAGGCTTTTAGAAACCCTAACCGTTGGTTGACTGTTAGTTCACAGTCCTGCTCGCAACATTGAGGCGAGCAATGCGAACGATGATAGTCACGAACTCATAAGACCTCCTCTGATTAATGAATGCAGCCACTAATAAGCGATCGTCTGATTGCGTTTGATTTGCTAAAGAAAAAATCTGACTAATTGGCGGGAGAAGATAAGCTCTTGCTTCGTTTGCTGTTTGGCAGTTTTACTAGGACTAACCAACACGTCATCCGTCATTTACTGCTCACTTCGGCTCAAAATAGCTATTATCAGGCGCTCAACTTCCCAAGCATCGTCGTAACGATTTTGATTGATAAAAAGTGTCGGTGTACGGGTTACACCACATTGCTTGCCATCTTGAATATCTTGAGCCACTCGGTCAGCACACTGATGTGAGGCGATCGCTCTTAGAAACTGATATAAATCCAGCCCTAATTCGTTGGCGTACTCCAATAAATTGCTATCACTCAAGAATTTCTGACGCTCAAAGAGAATGTTGTGCATTTGCCAAAACTTACCCTGTGCTGCTGCTGCCTCGGCTGCCTCAGCTGCTTTTTGTGCTTGGAAATGAAGTTGCTTTTGGGGAAAGTGACGAAACACAAAGCAGAGTTGATGATCGAGTCGTTGTTGAATGGTTTTAATCATCTTGTGAATCTCTGCACAATAAGGACATTGGTAGTCGCCATACTCAATCAGGATGACAGGTGCATCTATCGTGCCTTGCAGGTGATCGTGGGGATTGATCGTAAGTAGCGATCGATCCTGGTAACTTGGCTGCTCCATGCGAGCGGGTTAGAAAAAGTCTTGCTGTAGTATGGATTTGCTAAATCTCTGCTACTGCACGTAAATTTAGTGTATGGAAATCCCCTGTAATTGTCGCCCTGCTCAAACAGAGTTTTTTATCTATACAAACTGAGCAGTCATAACCTGTCTCACAGACAGGTCATTCCTATCTTAAAATAGATGTTTGCTCATAGCCTAGCTATCAAATAGCGATCACACCTCGCTTTAAAGCAGTAATGATCGCTTGTGCCCGATCACTGGCTCCCAACTTACTCATAATATTTTTGGTGTGAAACTTGACGGTACTTTCACTAATCGATAGTTCAGTACTAATCTCTTGATTATTCTTACCGCGTGCCATGAGGTTCAGCACTTCTAACTCGCGATTGCTCAGTTCAGAAATGCCCATACGCTCAGCCAGTTTCGCACCTACTGCGGGTGGAATGTACTGTTGACCCGCATGAACCGCACGAATGGCGCTCAAGAGTTCCTCAGCCCCAGCATCCTTGAGGACATATCCTTTTGCTCCAGCGTGCAGTCCGCGATAGATGTCTTCGTCTCCGTCGTAAGTAGTCAGTACGATGATTCGAGCTTGTTTAAATTCAGCACGAATCGTAATCGTTGCCTCAACTCCTCCGATTTCAGGCATTCGTAAATCCATTAACACAATGTCAGGTTGATGTTGACGGAAAAGTGCGATCGCTTCACGCCCGTTGCTTGCTCGTCCAATCACCTTGATATCTGGTTGAGATTCAAGCAAAATGGTTAACCCCTGTGCTACCATCATATGATCGTCTGCAATCAGAACGTGAATGAGAGGAAATTGGCTCATAATGCCTCCCTGGGATTGACAGATACGACAATTTCTGTTCCTCGTCCTGGTGCGCTCCCAATAGTGAGTTGTGCGCCGATGCGCTCCGCTCGTTCAGTCATTCCAAGTAAACCAAACCCGCCGATTGTGTCATTGTTCATGATAAATCCTTGACCGTTATCTTTGATCCGGAGGATGAAGTGCAATGGCTGATAGACCAATTCCACTCGAACTTCTCTGGCTTTGGCATATTTAAACGCATTGTTAAGTGCTTCCTGTCCAATGCGAAGCAGGTTATTTTCTACGACGGATTCTAGGCGATAAGCACTGCCCACACGGTTGCAGCTCACTTGTGTTTCCGTGTATGAGAACATCTGCTCAGCTAGTTGCTGCAGGGCGCTATAAAGATCACGATTCTCTAGTGCTTGTGGACGCAGCGATTCTACTGATCGACGCGCTTCAGTAAGTCCAGAACGAGCTAAATCGCGTCCCGTTTTGAGTAGGGCTTGTGTTGCCTCTAAATCAGTTGTGATTTTCAAAGAGGCAGCTTCTAAGTGAATGATGATGCTAGTAAAAGCTTGGGCTAGTGTATCATGGATTTCCCGCGCCATGCGGTTGCGTTCTTCTGTAATTGAGGTTTCTTCGGCAAGTTTGCGTTCACGCAGTGCAGCGTTTTGCTGTTCGCTAATGTCTGTGATCAGACCATAGAATCCTTTGACTTGAGCATTGCGATGGCCTAGAGCGCCCACTTCGTGATCGCAATTGGGGATGAAGGTAGCACTGATATACTTTTTGCCAAACGGGTAAGGAATTTCTGCCTCATAGGTTGTCATCTGCCCTGCCAGTGTTCGATTGATGTACGGTTGTGCAACCTGATAAGCCGCCTCACCCAAAAGTTCACGGACAGATTTGCCCAGAATCTCATCTCGACTACAGTTAAACCAGACCTCATAGGTGCGGTTGACAAATTGATAACGCTGATTGGCATCCACATAACAGATACAAACGGGTAGAGCATTGGTGATCAGTCGTAATTCTTGCTCTCGTAAGCGAAGCTGGTCGTAGACATCACGCAATGCAGCTTCGCTTGCTTGTAAAGCCGCAGTTCGTTGAGCTACCTGTTGCTCTAAGGTGCGGTTGTAATCCGCTAGCAGTTGCTCGGCTTGTTTGCGCTCTGTGATGTCTTGAAAAGCTGAGATCGCATAAGCCACCTTGCCCTGTTCATCAAAAATTGGAGTTCCCCACCCTTCAACTGGAATGATTGCATTGTTTTGGTGAATTTCTAAATCGTCAATTCTAGTACGTTCACCGCTCAATGCCCGCATCACTGGCAGGTTTTCAATTGGATATGGTTGCTCCCCTCCTGCCAGATAAAGTTGATAAACCTCTGCAAGTTGATCCGATGTTGCAGAAGGCACAATCCCTTTGCCCAAGAGCTGAATTGCTTGTTGATTGGCGTAGCAAGGGCGACCCAGCGTATCCACAACTCCAATTCCTACCGGAACCGCTTCTAGAAACTGAGCCATTTGACTTTCGCTGGCGCGCAGTTTTGAGTAGAGTCTGGCATTTTCGATGGCAATGGCTGCTTGAGTTGATAACAAATTTAAAACTTGCGATCGCTCCGGTGTAAATGCTCCAGCCGCTAATTGATTTTCTAGATACAACACGCCTACGAGCTTACCTTGATTCAGCAGTGGCAAACAGAAGATTGATTTCGTTTGGTTATGCTGAATGTATGGTTCATTAACAAAATTTCCTTCACGAATGGCATCATTTAAGATCACAGATTCATGAGTCCGAATCACATAATTAATAATCGATTCCGGAAGATAATTTTCTATTAAAATCGATTGCAGTACTCGCGTAGCACAGACATTCTCACCATCATTTAGTTCACAAGAAGCCTCGATCAACCATTTTCCTGAGTTTTCCAAAATTAGAAATCCAGTTTGTGCACCAGCATTCTCAATTAAGATTTTCATTAAAGAACTGAGCAATCGATCTAGTTCAATTTCACTCGAAATAGCTTGTGATGCTTTTAGTACTGCCGTTAAATCAAAAGCAATGGGCGAGTTGTTAGAAGTCGTTTTAGAAATCTTGGGAATTGTCTGAGAAGCTTTGTTTGACGACTGGGAAAAAAACTGCGGATATCGGGTTTCTAAATCTCTGACCTTTGCAGTTGCTCCCCAACGTTCATAACAGTAATGAGCTTCTTTGATGTAGGTTTGGGCAATTTTTCCTCGACCTCGTGCCAAATAAGATTTTGCAGCCAATTCATAAGCTAACGCCTCTTCTTGGAGATAGCAATTTTCTCTAGCACCTTGAATTGCTTGTTCGTAGAATTCTTCTGCCTCAAACAACTGACCTAGAACTCGCGCCGTCTCTGCTTGCACCAACTGGTATTTATGCAAATAATTCATAGGCGCACGATCTGCCCATACCTGGAGCTTATTCTGGTTAACTGCAACTGCTTCCAGGATTTTTTCCTGCGCTTGATCGCTGCTTCCACAATAGGCTGCCAGTTGTGCCAGAGAGCTATAAAAATAATACACAGAAACAGGAGGTGTGGATTCCACGTAGCGCACATACGGTACCACTAAACTGGAGTTTTCAACTGCCTGGGAATACTCAGAAAATAAATAGCAAAGAAAAAGCTGGTAGCAATATACGAAAAAGATTGAGGTACCATTATCTTCTGTTTCATGGTGCCGCAATCTATTCTCTTGATTGTAAGCTTCACCGTTTAGACGGATAGGATTGGCTGAGCGTCCCATCAAGTTTAAGACAACCTGATGATGCATCTGAGTCCAAGTAAGTGCTGCTTCCTGTTTCAATTGACGGATGGCTTCACCGTACATGCTCATCTCACGTTCGAGTTCTACGAGTTCCTTGCCCACCCAGAGGCACAGTAAGCAGTAAACTTCAGCACAGTAGGCAGCAAACTCTAAATCTCCAGTTTCCAAACCACTGTGATAGCCTTCTATGAATGGCTGCAATGTTTCTCTGGAATGCTTTTTCCAGTGAGCGATGAATATGTTGACGCTCAGTAATGTCTTAGCTTTGAGTGGCTGAGTATTTGGCTGTGACAACTGTTTGAGAGCCAACTGCCCAAACTTGTAGCCAGACTCAATGTCTCCCACCGTCCGACAAAGAATGAATCCATACAGAGCGTACACAAAGGGAGACACTGGCACATTGCTATATTGGATTGACAGGCTAACCTGTTTAGAAACAAATAGTGGCATTATATCAGGGGCGGCAAGATGAGCAGCAAGCGTTATTCTGGATAGGATTCGCATCGCCGCTAACTGGTTTGGCTCGGCTATTTTCGGTGAATGAACCCGCTCTTCACTTGACCTCTCGTTGAAGAGTGATGCGATTGCGTCGAGTTCAAGCTGAATATCTGACTGGCTAGGCGTTTTAGGAATAGCGAACCCCAGTTGCGGCAAAACTTGCAATCCAGTATTTATCGCTTTTGACAACTGCTCCTGCGCGACATAGGTTTGAATTTTGACTTCGTAAACTTTTACGGTATCGAGAACTGTCTTAGCTTTTTGTAGTACAATCGACAACCAGTGTTCTACATCTTCAAAATCGCCACATAAATAGGCGATTTCTGTTGTTTCTGTATATAAATTTAAAGTCAGGTCATAGTTGGTTTGCCAGCTAGAAGCTGCTAGCCAAACTCTTGCTGTAGCTAAATATTTTTTCGCCACACTATAGGCGATCGCTGCTTTCGCTTTCTGACCTGCCAATAGATTCAATTTGGCAATTTCATTTCGTTCTGCTTGCTCGTTGACAAGCTCAATCCCATGATTAAGATGATCTACAATTTCAAACAGCCGCTCTGATATTCGCTCCGGCAAAGTTTTTTCTAGCAGATTGCGACCAATTTGTAAATGAACAACTTGTTTTTGCGCCTCATCAATTAAGGTGTATGCTGCTTGCTGCACGCGATCGTGCAAGAACTTATATTCTTGAACTAACAAGTCCTCGTCTAATTCAGATAAGGGTTGAATTAATCCACCTTGTATAGCTGCCAATAAATCCAGGAAAACTGTTTTAGGAGATTGTTCACAAATAATCGATAACGTATTTAAATCAAATTCAGCCCCAACACAAGCAGCTAAACGAAGAATTTGCTGTGTGACATCTGGCAGTTTCTTCAACTTGAGGAGCATCAACTCCACAACATTATCAGTGATATTTTGGGCTTGAATCTGAGCAATATTCCACTGCCAGCGATAGTGTACTGCATCAAAAGTCAATAAATTTTCGCTATATAGCATTCTCAAAAATTCGTTGACAAAGAAAGGATTACCCTCAGTTTTACGTAGCACCAACTGGGCTAAAGAACGAACGGTGTCAGGATTGTGATGTAGCGTCTCGGCAATCAACTGACTTAATGGCTCAAGCGTTAAAGGTGTCAGGATCATCTCCTGAAGCATTGCTCCTTGTTTTTGCAGTCTCTCTAGCGTTAATGCTAATGGATGCGTTGGATTCACTTCATTATCTCGATAGGCTCCAATCATAAATAAGGATTGGGTTTGCTCATCAAGCAGCATCAACTCGATTAACTTGAGCGTGGCTGAGTCTATCCACTGCAAATCATCTAAGAAGATCACAAGGGGATGTGACTTTGAACAAAACACCCGTACAAACTGCCCAAAGATTCGATGAAAACGATTTTGAGCCTGGGTTGCTCCAACTTCTAGTACAGGCGGTTGTTTGCCAACAATCAATTCAACTTCCGGGATCACGTCAATAATAATTTGTCCGTTAGTTCCCAAAGCTGTTAGAAGTCGCGATCGCCACTGTTGCACTTGGTCATCTGGTTCACCGAGCAGTTGCTGCACCAGTTTTTGCAGGGCATGGGCGATCGCACTGTAGGGAATATTGCGCTGAAATTGATCGAATTTACCAGAGATAAAATAGCCGCGCTTTTGGGTGATTGGTTTGTAGATTTCCTGCACTAAGGCTGATTTCCCAATTCCAGCATAACCAGAGACCAACATCATTTCGACTTTGAATGTTGGGTTGCCCGTTTGGTCCCCAGAAGAAGTCGTTTCTGAATTGTTTTGCAAAGAAGCGACGCGAGCGAACGCTGCCAGCAACATGGCAACTTCCTCGTCTCTTCCATACAATTTTTGGGGGATTTGAAACTGATCACAAATGTCTTGAAGACCCAGTTTAATACTACCAATTTGACCAGTTTGGGCTAGTTGCTGAACGCAGATTTCTAAATCTGCTTTGATTCCCCAAGCACTTTGATAACGCTCCTCCGCATTTTTCGCTATCAGTTTCACAATGATGTCTGAAACTGATTTAGGAATCATTGCATTCACCTCATGAGGCGAAGGTGGCCGTTTAGCAATATGACAATGGACTAGTTCAAGGATGTCCGTTGTTGGAAACGGCAGGTGTCCGGTTAAAAGTTCATATAACGTTATACCGAGCGAGTAAAAATCAGTGCGGTAATCGAGCAAACGGTTCATGCGCCCCGTTTGCTCCGGAGACAGGTAGGCGAGTGTCCCTTCTAGAACATAGTGGCTCTTGAATGTCGGATTCGTGCGGTTAAATTGGGTGGCAATTCCGAAGTCAATAAATTTAACAACGCCAGTATCCGGATTGAGGACGATGTTTCCAGGGTTGATATCCTTATGAATGACATTGGCGGCATGGATTCTACCCAAAATGTCTGTGAGGTCGATGGCAAGACGTAGAAAACTGGATAAGGGCATGGGGCAGAAAATCTCTGGGCGCTTGTGTCTCCATTGCTCTAGAGACTCTCCGCCAAAGTCTTCTAAAATAATAATGAGTGTGCGTTGATATTCCTGCTGGCTGTATGCCTTGACAACTCCTTGCTCTTTGAGGGAACGAGTAATTTCATATTCCTGTCTGTAGCGGGTTACCTCTTGGGGAGAGGGATAATCTTGCTTGAGCATTTTAACGATGATCGCTCGACCATCTTGTACTTTGATACCTCGATATACCAGAGAATTAGAACTCTCATAAATTTTACTTTGGATAGCGACTCCGGCTAGAGCAATCATTGAACTCTCTCTCCAGATGAGTGTCATGAGCCACATCACTAATTATATCGTTGCGACAGGTAGCATTTTTTTTTGCTTTTTGATTGTCTCACTTTTTCTCTGCCGACTTAGTAAATATTTTTACTTGGTTTTTCCGAAGATGGATTTCTAACTTCCGGTTCGCCCATTTTTTTGAGAGTTAGAAAAAAGACTACTCAGGAGTAAAAAATTGACCACCAAGTTGAGTGTAAATAGTAGGGGCAATACGGTTCTATTAAGCTCTAAGCGGTATTGAGCATAGAAAAAGTAAGTGGGGAGCATCCCAGTTTTTTTGGTTGTGTTGCAAAAACAATTTGAGAATAGACGAGCCAGCTCAATCATCACTTCTTATGCAACGACTGCAAAAATTTGAGACACGAATTCTACCTGATCTGAAATGTCCCCTTTAGCAGCACCTTGAATTTGTCCCTTACGGATCTATGTTCATTGCTTTGTATCCTCTTGCCAATCAACTTCATGCCAGCTTCGCTTTTTTCCGCGTCCTGGCGCTTCCCCCAATCCCCCTAACCCCTGAAATTGCCAGCGTTTTATTGTTTGCCTTACCGTTTGTTGTGCCTAATCTAGATATTGTGCGATAGTACGGTACATTCCATCCATAGGCATTGAGGCGCAAGGCGATCGCTCTTTATTTGGTTCGACGTGGCACTTGATCTGCACAACTGAGTTCTAAAAGTGTACGGTCTTCTTCAGCAGTTAGTATTATTCTTAACGCACTAGGCATCATTCTTTACTTAATTTTTTACTTGCTCTATCTTACGTTTTTTTTTGGTTGACCTACTTAACTTTAAAACAACTTTTAACGCAAAACAAGTGTGTTCGCTACCTGTGTCAGGATGAAACAAAAGTGGGACTAAAAATCCCATTATTTGGTTTTTATTTATGACTTTATCTTTTTTTGATTATTAATATTTGGATTTATCTAGTAGGGTAACTGTCTCTACTGACAGAACGGATTTTATCGCTACAAACGATTTATCTCAAGTTTCTACGGATGTTGTACAACAAGTATGTAAGGTGTACCTCCGGCACGCTAGCGCAAACGATGGAAGGTTGAGGAGTTTCATAGAGAATTAAAACAATTGACTGGTATTGAATCATGTCAATGCCGCAAAGGTTGTATTCAAAGAAACCATATTGCCTGTGCTATTTTAGTCTGGCTGAGGCTCAAAGATTTAGCGTCTAAAACTGGTCAAACAATTTATCAAATTAAGCACTCTTTGCTGTCAAATTATTTAGTTCAGCAACTAAAACGTCCGGATATTCCCATGTTTATCACTTAGTCATTTGGCGTTCGGCACGCCTACGCCGTGACCTCACTTGTGACAGTTGCGTAAGTCCTGCTATTTACCCTCAAACAGATGCTTGAATTTTTATGTCAAGCAGTAGACCGCAACTATGGAGTAGCCTGCAAAGTTTGTTTACCACCTGGGTAATTTTGGTTGATTTTTGGAGCTAATGGGACTTAGGCAAAAAACACCGATAAAATGACCTCAAACGTATATTCCAAAGGGTTTTGACCTCATTTTGCTTGGTTTGTTGATATATCTGGGTTTCAGGCGTTTTCAGGCATTTGGTGTATTTCCCTAACCCTGCAAGGGTTTGAGGCTTATTTATTGCTAAAAAATGTTTAAGTCCCGCTAATTAATAAGCAAATATTATCATTTATCGTAGATGAGCAGCTTTTTTCCATTCCTCCAAAAACGGTATCATACACTACTATTTTTTAGCGCTCACAAAAGTTTTCGGTCTACTGACTTTATCATCTGCTATTCCTCTTTTTGCAACACAACCAGCGCCATCTCGGCTCAATGCCCAAATGAGATTATCTTGATTGCGACACCATTTTTCGTAGAATGCTTTCCGGTTTTGTTAATAGAACCTTAGGAGAATCAAATTCCATAATTCTACCTTGCTCCATTACCATGATTCTATCTGTATCAATCACAGTATGAATACGATGGGCAATGGTGACAACTGTGCAGTGTGCAAAATCATCATTTAGGGTCTGCTTAATGAGATTGTCGGTTTCATAATCCACGTTGGCAGTCGCTTCATCTAATAGCAGAATACGAGTATTCTTTAGGAGGGCGCGTGCTAAACAAAGCAGCTGTCGCTCACCCATACTAAGATTAGCTCCGCCTTCCTTGATGTCTGTATCCAGTCCGGCTGATAGATGTTTGATGACGCCTTGGAGATGGGCGCGTTGCAAAGACTGCCAGAGTTGTTGATTTGTGAATTCATGGAACGGGTCTAGATTAGTACGAATTGTTCCCTGAAATAGAACTGGTTCCTGGGGAATGATGGTAAGGCGCGATCGCAATTCTTGCAGCGGTATCTTAGCAATATCTACATCGTCAATATAAATATGTCCCTGGGTTGGCTCCACCATACGAAACAAACTCAGCAGGAGAGTGCTTTTACCAGATCCTGTTCGACCTACAACTCCAATTTTTTCACCAGGAGCGATCGCGCAGGAAATACCTTTCAAAGCCGGTTCTAGTTCTGGGCGATAGCGTACTTCTAAAGCAGCAATTTCTATTTTTCCTGCAAGTGGCCAATCTGCATTGATAGTTTGCCGCCCCTGCCATTTCTCTGGAGGTAGATTGGCATAGTGCTGCGTCCGTTGTATAGAATTCATACTAATCTCCAGTTCTGCAATGGCGTGAACTGCCCTTCCCAATGCTCCTGTAACGCTCATGGCATAAGTAATGGAAAGTCCAGCCAACCCAGAGGCCAAAATATTGCGGGACATAACAGCCGAGACGGCGGCGGTACCCACAAGCAACACCCCCATGATATCTAGTCGCAGACTCAACCATCGCTCAAGACAAAGTTGGGTGAAAAGCGCCCGTTGGCTTTGGTCAATTTTTCGATAAATTTCTCGAATAAACAGTTGTTCACAACCAAAAGCCCGGATCGTAGAGGCTCCTACCAGGGTTTCTGAAAAATGAGCATAGATTGGTGAATGGGCGATCGCTTCCAAGCGATTGACATCGCGGGCAGACGCCCTAAAATATTTTTGGATGTTGTAATAACCCCAAACTAGCGGTACAATCGCCACTAGAGCTAGAGGAGTTGCTCCAATAATCACAACAAGGCTGGAAAGCAAGAGAAACAACGTACTCATGCCTTCTAGAAATTTAAAAATGACTTGCTGATCAATTACCTTTTGGTCTTTACTAAAGCGATTTAACACTCGCCCGCTCGGTGTAGCTTCAAAAAAAGAAAGTGGGGCATGTAATACTCCAGAAAGCAGCTGTTTGTGGATTTTATTAGCAGCATTCACACCCCTAAGTGCCATATATATTGCTCGCACAAAGGTGATTATTCCCACAAAAATTCCCAGCAATATAAATCCTATGAGAAATAAATCTCCAGGATTTTGTCCGTCAGCAGCCCAATAAGCCAACCATAAATCTGAGCCGATACTTAGTATTTCACGCAGGATGAATAATCCAACTATAAAAAGCAGAGATGCTTTAGTTCCCAACATTCTAATATAGGAAAAATACAACTCTGCTTTGACAGCACCACTAGCTCGTTCTTCTTCTTGAATGATCCGAGAATTTGCCGTTATCATCGGCTGTTGCTCTAGTGCATTTATTTTAGTTGCTGATTTTGCCTGATGTGGATTACATTTAAGAGTATTTGTCTCATCTTCATCTCCACTAAGCTCCAAATTGATTAAATTAGAATTTACCCCAATTTTTTTGCCATCATTATACTGATACATCTTCAACATTTGGGCAAATTTACCCTCTCTTTCTTGCAACTCTTGGGGCGTTCCAACTTCTGTAATCCTGCCCTGTTCTAGAAAGATAATTCGGTCAGATGCCATTGCATAATCTAAGTTATGAGTAACTAAAATTCTAGTTTTTTTACCCAATATCCCTAGCAGACATTGTTGTAGAATTTGTCTACCAACAATGTTATCTAAAGCACTAAAAGGGTCATCAAGTAAAAATACATCTGCATCGTTATATACTGCTCGTGCTAGGCTGACTCTTTGTTTCTGACCTCCTGAAAGGTTAATTCCTCTTTCTCCGATTTCTGTACTGTCTCCAGAGGCAAAAGTTTCAAGGTCTTCTGTCAAGCAACAAGCCTGAAGTACTAACTCGTATTGCTGCTCTTTTAAATCAGCATCAAAAAGAATATTATCTCGCACAGATTGATTTAAAATCCAGGCTTGCTGTGAAACGTATGCAATGCGTCCAGAAACCTCTTGATGTCCTTGCAACAATTCTAGTTCTCCCATCAAACAAGATAAAAGAGAGCTTTTACCAGAACCGGCTGAACCAACTACAGCCACGAATTCACCTGGTTTAATGTCAATACTGATATCTTTCAAAGTCGCTGTTTCTTCTATCTGCCAAGAACAAGAAGCATTAGACAGTTGCACACTACCAACTGGCAATTCACTCGCAGGCATTTTTGTAAAAGAGGGTAAATTAAAAAAGCTTTCAAGCCTGCGGATAGAAACTTGTCCTTCTACAAAGCTAACCACGAGATTAGGAATGTGGAGTAAGGGTCTTTGTAGTAAATTAAAGCAAGCTAATCCAGAAAAAACATCCGCGACATTTAAGCCTTTACCTAATAAGACATGGCAAGTAAATGTCACCATCGTTACCATTATGGGAGTTGCCAAAAAGATGAGATTCAGAAGCGCTGCCTGCCAAGCAAATTGCTTGAGTTCTTTGATTTCTTGTTCTCGAATTGCAGAAATATTGCTGCTGAAATTTCTCTCCCAAGCATAAAATTTGACAACTCGAATCCCATTAAGAATATTGTTGATTAATCCTACACGTCTATCAGCAAAGCGATTGCTGCGTTGAACAGCGCCTTCCATTCGCCGGGCAATTTGGCTAGAAACAGGAAGGGAAATTATCAAAGTAAGAATTCCCGCAAAACTAGCTATTCCCAAAATTAAGTAAGTCAGGGATATAGCAGCAATTACCACTACTATAGCCATAATTAATATTACAAAACTCTCTGCTGCCAAATAAACATTTTGTACGTCTTTAGACATCAAATTGACAATTGTCCCGACTGGAAAGTTTTGTTGTGATTCTGGTTTAAGTTGTAAAGATTTTTGATATACTGCACCAACCAAACCAGCACGTATGCGAAAGCCCAATTTGCCAGCAGTGAGGAAGCAGTGGTGGATTGCCAACCACGACAGAAAACTTGATATAAATATACCTCCTGCCAGTAGTAAACCATAATAAGTTTTAGATTGTGGCTGCTCTAAAAAGTTCAATAGATACCGAAAGAGAAATGGAGTGACTACACTTGCTATTGAGTGCAGAATACCGAGAATTATCGCACTTATAAATATATTTTTATGAATTAGGACAATAGATAATAGAATAGGGTGCTGCTTCTGAGAATTTTGTTGCAGAGCCTGAGTAAGCTGCTGTGCACATTTATGTGACTCTTCTAGTGGGTTAAGAGGGAAAAGCTCTTCTTTTTCAAGAGTTCGTTTGTTGCCAATATCAAGTAGGGGTTTAACCCATGAAGTGAATAAACGTGAGTACCACGGTGCTTGGTACTCTGGAATTAATGGCGACATGAAAACCTCAGATCAGATGAATAGAATTATCTAGCAAAATGCAGTTGCTTCTCCTGCTAGATGTTTTAAAAGGGACACATCCCACACAATTTAAATTGAATGACACATTACAGCTCGAAGGCACTCTTTTCGTGATAAAAGCAACCCCGCACAGCAGGTTCACCTTCGATTGTCAAATAGGGAAGGGTAGAGTCCGCTGGGAATGATTTTATAATGGCATTATAAGCGTTGAGCGGAAGTAAGCGGAAGTCAATACTCACGCGAGTAATTCCTTCAATGTTCTCTGCTGTGCCATGAATTACACGAGGGTCAAACATTATTACTTCCCCAAATTTACTATTAATACCCGTGCAGTTTTGAAGCAATATATCCTGGAGAGCTTCGTCCGTATTGAACAAATCGAAGAATTGCTGGCGTGAATTACGAAAAGCTGCAAAATCATACCCCAAGGTCTCGGCGAACTTGTCTAAAATTAAGATGCTCTCTAGAAAACTCGTCATCTGAAGGCCACTGCTGCCATAGCAGTCTGTAAGCGGCAACCAACAGTTGATCTGCTCGAAGTAATCCCCGAAGAGGGTATCGGTATGATGGGTCAGGTGGTTTCCTCTGCTGGACTTGAAACGATCAGGGAGCGGCACTGGAAAATGAAACCGCAGGGGTGGACTGCTCTCAAACACAACGTCGAAGCCCAAAACTTCCTGAGCAATATACTTCACGAGTTTGTGATAAGCAGCAATGAAAGGCTGGTGAAGATCAGCAAGTTCGGTGGTAAGCGCACTCATACCATTTTTGCTTGGTAACTGTTCTGCCATTGGTACCCGCAAGTGCAGACTTTCAAGAGGCAGGGGTTGAGAGCAAAACCCATGATTGATGAGGTAGGATGCTGCTTCGCTCCTCAAGTCAAAGGCTGATATGTCGTAGTAAATTTTCGTGATATTTCCAGGAACAAACGAGTCTCGATGCAAGGCATTTTTGAGGTTCTCGGTTTCGATATTGTCTACCAATTTAAACTTCGTTTGTTGAAGTTCTAAATTCGATTGGGATTTCTTTTGATTTGTCAGCATTTAAATTTCTACCTTTTCATATTTGATTTCAAAATAATTAATTGTTTTGTTTATATCTGCTATTATTTCTTGGGAGCAATTACTTTTATAAAAAAATGTGCCGCTAATATGGTTATAACCTCCCTCACCATCTAAAATTTCACCCGCCTCTGGTAAAACTTCTTTATATAATGTAGTTATCGTACCTTTAAGCTCTTTACATTTTAAAACTTTACAAGGAGTCTCCCTGGGTTCTGGCATCATTAAAAATCCACCAATAATTGATTCATTCGTTTGATGTAACCCAGAAAAGTCTTCAAGCTCCATTTTCATCCAATCTTGAACTAAATTAATTTCATAAATGTCCTTATGCAAGAAAGGAATTCCACCACCTCCCACACGAGCGCCGATTTCTAAAAATACAGGTTCTAGCTCATCCTTTAAAATAATTTCTAAATGGAATGCACTATTGTTTAGCTCTAATGTAGCTAGTACTTTCTGGGTGAATTCAACAATTTTTTTCCTCAATAATTCATCATCAATCATCACAGAACCCAAAGCTTTGCCATCGTTAAAATCGAGACAAGTATTCAGGTATTTGGACACACTGCTAAAAATAATTTCCTGATGAGAGACTAATCCATCTACGTGAAATATAGTTCCAGGAATAAATTGTTCACATTCATAATTAGCAATATTAATTTTCTTTAAAAATATTGCTAAACCCTCCTGATTATGAAGTAAATTAACTCCTTCGCTACCAGACCCATCTTTAGGTTTTAAAATTACCGGATAACCAATTTTTTCAGCAAATTTTAAAGTCTTGATTTCGTCTTCACAATCTATAAATTCAGGAACTGTAACTCCTCCCTGTTTGACTTTTGTTTTCATTGCTACTTTATCTCTAAAAAACTGCACTTGGCTTTCTTGGATCCCAGGTACAGTGAACTTTGTTCGTAAATTAGCAGCTATGATTAAATCAGATTCTGAGGGGGCAATTATTTTTTCAATTTTGCCAAATTTTGCAATAATTTCTTCGGTACATTTTATCAGAGCATCAATCTGGGTTAAATCACCTAATTCAAACAAACTACCAACTAAATTAGATTCAGCATTAATTCCTCTTTTACCTGAAGAATTGACAATGTAATGTACCAAATATTTATTGGAATCAATAAAGTTATCGTAGTCAACAAAATTATCGGGCCATCGATGGATCACGATTATATTTTTCAGAGACATAACAAAACCACCTTTTGGATATTTGCAATAATTATCTGTAGCATTTGAGAAAATTTATTATCTTACCCAATAGGGTATTTTCCAATAATAGTTGTTTCATGTTCTTTTAAACCTAAAACTTCCATAGAACGTTTTATAAGTAAGCTAACTTCTTCACTTATGTCTAATTTAACATTGGCTACCCAGTTATTCAGTAAACTAAACCGATTTGCACCTATTTTGAGTTTTTCGTGTTGACCTCCTCTGCCAAGATTAATTTCTCTAATGCCAAGATTTTCAGCAAATTTATAGAGATGATATGTGTCTACAAGATAGAGATTGTGACCTTTTCTAATATTTTCTTGATCGATTCCCTGCACCAATTGATACATTTGGGAGCGACTTTGATCGATAAATGAAATAGAGGTTTGGATTGACTGTTGAGTTTCCTTATCTTTACGAATACAGATTAGTAAGTTTTCTCCTAACAGTGATTCTGATATATGTTTCAGAATAGAGTAACTATAAAAATTTAGAGCATGATTATACTTGTTAACGTTACAAGCATGAAGATGAGCAGTGGTTTGAAGTATGGAAGGATCTACAAGAATTTCATTGATGGTATAAAACTCAAGTTCATAGTCTCTTTCTGCCATTCTGACTAACCGCAGAATTTCCCGTAATCGTTTACCTCCTAATTGCGATCGCAGGTCTTCATCTACTCCATTATGAATCTCATAAGTTGCTTCAATAAACCAAGGAATTTTCTGAAATCCATGAGATTCTATAACTTTTGTATCAGCATTATTACGAACTGTGGGAATTATAAATTGATGTACATCTTTTTGATATCCCATCTCCAGATATTCTGTAATTTTTGATGCAGTTGGTACAGGAGTTGATGTGTTGTAGAAAAATCCTTCTAAGACGAGAGTGGGAGTGTTATCAAGGTTGGGAGTCTCAATTCCAAAACGTCGAACCCAATGCATAATATGGTTTAGCTGGATAATTGGTTCTTGAATACTATAGAGTTCAAGGAAAAGTTTCTGGAAGATATTTCTTGCTTCAGGGGTTTCAACAAGTGGAGCAAAGTTCATTGTGTAATACCGCGTTTCAATTTTAGATGGGGAATTATAGAGACGCAACTGCTAGTATTAAAAAAGCAGTAAATTATCCAATAATGGATTATTAATTACATCTCTATAAAGCATTTTCAACTTCCTAAAGCCAAAACTTTAAACAGGCAGTCCTTCAATGACGCTAAATCCAGAATAAGTTGGAATAATATTTATTAGTTGGAAGCCACTTGCATTGAACAATTGTTGATATTCTAGTGCGGTACGCTCACAGCCACCTGCTACTACTAACATTACCAGGTCATTAATCTTAGCAACAGAGGGTTTGTTGCCATCTGGTAAAACACGCTCGATTAGTAGCAGTTTGCCATTTTTAGCGATCGCCTGATGGCAATTTTTGAGGATTGTACGGGAGCGTTCATCATCCCAGTCGTGAATTACGCTCTTAAGAAGATAAGCATCTCCTCCTTTTGGCACTTCTGACTCAAAGAAATTACCAGTGACAACTTCGCAGCGTTCTGCAATACCTTCTGCCTCTAGAAGGCGTTGCGCTCCCTCAATTGCGAACGGTAACTCAAACAAGATCCCTGTCATGTGTGGATTAGCTTTCAAAATTGACGCAATTAGTAAGCCATGTCCTCCACCCACATCCACAATGCGATTGATATCAGAGAAGTTGTAGGCATGGACAACGGCGGTATGTACTTGGGTTGTCAATTGAGTCATAGCTTGGTTGAAAGTCTCGCCGGCTTCAGAGTTTTGAGAAAGGTACTCAAAATGTCCCATTTTATACATATTGTCAAAGGCTGTTTTACCTGTCATGACGCTGTAATGAAGGTCAGCACAGGCGCGATAAGGCTCTTCACCAAACAATATTGCCGCTGTGCGTAATGAACTTGGAGCATCTGACCGCAGGAGTTCTCCCATAGCCGTCAAGGTAAATTGGTTGTCGGCAATTTCATTGAATATCCCTACACTGACGAGGACGCGCATCAACCGATAAAGAGAACGGGGGTGCGCTCCAGTAGACTGCGCTAGTTGATCACAGTTTTTCGCACCGTCTTTAAGCAAGTCAGCAATGCCTAGCTTGGCTGCAACATAAATCGATTGCGAAGCAAAATATCCAGTTATTAACTGACGCAGTGCGACAGGAGTTGATTCTTGTTCAGAGACTGTTTGCTTTTGAATTTGTAACATCTATTTTTATCCGTATTTAAGGTTAGTTGAATTTTGTTTGGCTATATTTCCTCAAAGGAAATTTTTGGCTATGATGTGAAAGGCTTTATCTAGTAAATTCAAGTAAATTGGCAGATACTTTTTGTAATTCAACATCCCTAGAGCACATCAATTTATGAATAATGCTTTCTATCTCTGGGTTGTCAATTATTTGTTCAATTACCTTAATTTTTAGTAATTCATCAACAATTTGCTTTTGTTGCTTTTCGATTTCTAAAGCTTCCACATAAGGAATGTGAGTAAAGGCAATCAATGAATACAATGGGATATATCTTGTAGGATATAAGCGATTAATTTTCCTTTCTAATTTCTTTTGCAGTTGAAATTCATGATTTCCCACTAAATCCCGAATTTCAATGAAATGTTGTTCGGATAACATTCCCATCGCATCTGCATTGGGTCGGCGTTGCTGTTCGTATGCACGAAAAGTTTCTATCCAATTATCCCTATATTTTCCTACACATTGGTCGAAGATAGCGCAATCTTCAAAACCTGAATTTGCACCTTGTCCGTATGAAGGCCACATCGCATGAGCAGCATCACCAATTAATGCAATTTTATCTTGAAATGTCCAATGTGAGCAGCAGACAGTTACCATTGGAATAACAGGATTGCTAAAATAATCTTGCACAAGTTCTGGCATTTCTTGCATGGCATCAGGAAACATAGTTGCAAACAAATGTTGCAAATCTTGTTTATTTTTAATGGAGTCAAAGGAAGATTCACCCTCGAAAGGTAGGTGCAGAGTACAGGTAATACTCCCATCAATATTAGGAAAGGATATCAGCATATATTGACCTCTAGGCCAAATATGTAATACGTTTTTTTCGAGTGTCCATGCTCCTCGAGCAGATGCGGGAATTAGCAATTCCTTATTAGCGTGTGCTGCATAATGCTGTGAGTAGTCAAAGCGAGACCTTTGTTGCAATCTTTGGCGTACTGCTGAATATGCACCATCTGCTCCGATGATTCGATTAGCCTGGCGATGCAATATATTCCCCGTTACAGAATTTTTGAAGGTGATTGTTGTTGATGACAAATCAAGCCCTATACATTCTTCATTAAAGTGAAAATTGATTGGAAAGTTCTTTTGGGCATAATCTAATAATACCCGATTGAGTTCATTACGTGAAACTGAATATAAGGCTTCTTGATTATTGCCGTAAGGCTGATATTCCAGTTGTTGATTTTCTTGATGAATCAACCTGCCATATACTGGCACAGATATATTACGAACAATGTCACCAACACCAGCGCCATCAAGAGCTTTTAGCCCTCTATCACACAAGGTTATATTAATAGACCTGCCACGTTTGGGAGTGACCTCTCGCAGGTCACAGTTTCGCTCAAAAACTTCAACTGTATAACCCCTTTTGGCTAGATAAATTGCTAATAAAGAACCAATTAATCCAGCACCAACAATAGTAATATCTTTCATGTTGCTAGTCCTGATTTTTTAATTGTCCCGGAACTGAGAGATGGTAAGACAATCGATAAGTTTTAATAGTTTGAACTTACCTCTTCTAGTGCCAAAACTCAGCAAGGAAAATAAGATAAGTTATTTTTCATTTATGCGCTTTTAGCTTGCGCGTAAGTATGAAATTTCTGTTCAGCAAGATATTCCGACTGCTCTTGAGACTTGATGACATACGTTAAGTACTCATGCTGGGACGGCAACGTAACACTCAAGTATTCGGCTTTCTCTTTAATTGCATTAAATACAGACAGGGCATTTTGGTCATTGATTAAATCCAGAATTGGTAGACTGCTATTAGGCATATAATTTAAACCTAGCAACATCACAGAATAAGAGTAAGACTCGAAGCCATGATAATTCTGATTGATGTTTTTGTTGTTTGGCAATCTACTCTTCCATAGTCTCAACTTTTCACGCAGTTCTTCTGGGACTATAATATCTTCCTTACTAGCTTTCCAAAATGGTGTATCACATCGATCGCTAGCACAGTAATGAAGTGTCAAAAATTCCCGCACACCATCTATGCAATTAGCAACAGCTTTGTTATAGCTGCGGATCAAATCTTCGTTGAAAGATTTGTCCGGGAAGTGGCTAACTAATTCCTCAATTCCATGTTGAATAAAGAAGATACCGGTAGATTCTAGAGGTTCAACAAAACCACTAGAAAGCCCAATTGCTACGCAGTTTTTCACCCATGAATTTCGGTTACGTCCAATCCTCATTTTGATGTGAGTAGCTTTGCGATCGTCAGAAGCTGCTCCTAGATGCTCGCGAAATTCCTGCTCTGCTTCCTCTGGAGAAATAAAGGTGCTGGAGTAAACATACCCCGTGCCGACTCTGCCGTAAAGAGGTATGTTCCAAACCCAGCCAGAACTCAGTGCAGTTGCCGTTGTGTAAGGGTTGATGCCATCTTTCTTGATATCGGTGGGTCTTTGCATAGCGATCGCACTATCACAGAGCAACGACTCTGAAAAAGAAATGAATGGCTCACCCAGAGCTTTGTTAATCAATAGTCCACGAAAACCAGTACAGTCCACAAACAAGTCTCCACTGATAGTGGAATGTTTTTCGGTATGGATGCAATCTATGCTTCCTTCTTCTGTTATATCTACTTTTACTACATCATCAACAATCTGCTTTACACCTCTCTGCATTGCATAATCTTTCAAGAATCTGGCAAGCAGGTTAGCATCAAAATGATAGGCGTATGGATACTGTACCTTTAAGTTAGCCAGGATATTTTTTTCACCCTTATTCTCTTCAGAAAAAATATCTTTTACTTTATCATCAAAGACTTTGCCGTTCACATATTTGGGTGATTTTTTGTTGTCACATAGCATTGGGATTAAAAAGCAAGAATAATCGAATGCCTCCCGGTCTTTTTTCATTTTTAACCACCATTCGGAGACATCAAACCCATCTACACTGTCATATCTCTGGAAAGGATGATAAAAATGTCGTCCCGCTGCATTCCAATTCACAAACTTGATTGCCATTTTATATGTGGCATTACATTTTGGCATCCATTCCCGCTCTTGCAAACCAAGGAAATCGAAGAATACTTTGATAGTGCTAAATGTCGCTTCACCGACTCCAATTGTTGTGACGTTAGATGACTCAACTAGTGTAATCTGAACATTTTTACTGAGAGCTTTGCTGAGATACGCTGCTGTCATCCAGCCTGCTGTACCACCACCAACGATAACGATATTCTGTACATTATGTGACATGGTAAAAATTCCTCCAAAAGGTTTTTATAGTTGATTTTCAAGTTTAATAAATATTGCAGACATCCAATAAAGGTTAGTTGCATCTACACTTATTTCTTGATTTTTTTGTTTGATTACTTCTCTTATTATCTACAAGTCTCGTGGTGCTTTTTACGGAATCGCTTTTAACTTTTGTAGATAATATGTAAATTTGAATAACCTAAGAAACAATTTTTCTTAATATGCCAATAATTCTTTCATTCTCTTCGCGCACAGAAATTGAAATTCTGAGAGAATTTTTGATCTGAAAAGAGGTATCAGAGACGAGTGCATTTGCTTTGACAAGACTTTCATATACTATGCTTGAGTTAAAAAACTCAACCAGAATGAAATTTGTTTGACTGGGATAAACTCGCTTGACAATAGATATCTGCTCAAGTTCTAAATATAGGCGTTCACGTTCTGACTTAATTCTCTTGACATTGCTTTGAACCAGATCAAGATTATCAAGTACATCAGCGACAGCCTTTTGTGCAGGTAAAGTAAAAGAAAAAGGATCGAGCAGCAATCTCAAAGTATATAAAATTGAGGGTTCTCCGATTACAACACCAATCCTTAAACCTGCAAGTCCCCAAGCTTTAGAGAATGTACGCAACACTACAAGATTAGGATATTCTGTGATGAGTTTAATACTTGAGTCTTGTTCAGAAAAGTCTATATATGCTTCATCAACAATCACCAGTCCAGAGGATTGCTTTAGTACATCAATCAGCTGCTCTTGACTGAGAATGGAACTAACAGGATTATTAGGATTACAAATAAACGTTAATTTTGCTTTTGCAGCAGCTATAGCATCTGTATTCAGAGCATTCAAGCAATCACCAATCAAAGGAACATCAACAACTTCAATATCATATCCTAGTGCATAATTTCTATATGCTGGAAACGTAGGATTCTGAATGCATATCTGGTCTATTAGAGGTTCACAAAAAGCTCGAATTAGCAAATCAATGGCAACGATAGAGCCAGGAGTGAACAAGATATTCCCAGCAGAAAAAGATACTTTTCCATGCTGTATTTTGAGTTCTTCTATCAGATATTTTGCATATTTGGCCTGAACTTCAATCGGATTGGGACATGGATAAATTCCATATTCACTAGCATAAGGATTGGTATTGATACGTTCTGTTGTCGCCTTTCGATACCGTGCTATTGGTTCAGGTAGGGTAAGTTTTTTCAGGCTGCGCCTCGCTAGAGGATGCAGCGTTGTACTTGCAGAAATTTTCATTTTAGTAACTCTCTACAAGTTCGGCAATTCTTGCACACATCACATTCAACATGTCCCACCCTTCTTGTTGAATCTGTATCAGCCTGTCGTAGCTTCTCTGCTCAAGGTTCGTAAGTAATTCCAGCCCCATTACCTGATGTTCATCGTCTGCTTCATCATGAACAGCAAAGTATTTTGTCTGTTCAAAGGATGATATGTTAAGATTAGCAACCTTACTGAAAACACTCGATCCTACTTCCAGTACAAGGTGTACCAGTACAGTTTTTTCTGTACTGTCTAGGGTTAGCATTTTCCAGGCAAACCAGTTAGAAGTTGCCTCTAATATAGGATCCCATACAACCTTTAGCGCATCTCCTCTCTCGGCTGCCAGATTGTTGTTATGTCCGTATTCTTCATCTAAATGTTTGTTGAACAAAAGAGCAAACTCCCGTTCTTCTGTGAAAGCAGATCTAGCAAAAAGGATTTTTTGGAAAAAATTTGACCATACCTGAACACAATCAAAAAATCTATTTCTCAGGCGTTTATCTGCAAGCCGTCCACTTGTAACCAACGCAAACATTGGATTTTGCTTGTGGTCTTCACTAAACTGCTTGTTCCTTTGCAATAGTTTTGTGAAACCTGGATTGTACTCTTTTTTATGTAGTCTTCCATCAGCGAATTCTACCTGTGCTTCATTAGGATTTTCGTATAATCCTCTCCCTTCCAATTGAACAGAAAGCGCCCAAAAACCCTGATTTCCAGCACCTACAAAACCGTGTAGAGATCCGTTAGGGATGATCACAACATCACCGTCAGAAAATTCAGCATCAATCTCTCCCTGTATGCGTCCATGGCCATGACACATGATAATCATTGTTTTAATTGGATGGACATGACATGCAAGTTTTTCTAAAGGTTTAAGATGCACCCAAGCAAGAGAAACTCTACCTTCATTTGGTAGGAAGTCTAATAAATCTGAGTGTTTTCTAAAATCTTTGAGTATGCCAAGATTCTGCTCTATATTATCAATCAATACATGAGTGAGACTAGGTATTTCATCTCGACGAATGATTTTTATTTTTTCCCTTTGCTCTATTGGATAATTATATTTTGTCATGCTTTTAGTTGTTTCCATGCTATTAGCCATTTACTTATATTCTAGTAGAGCCTTGTACAAGGCTTTCATCTTTACTTCGTGACATTCTATAGTCTTATCAGCTGATTTTTAGATATTTATGCAATTTTTATAAAAATACCTTATTTACTTGCAATTTGCTGTATATCTCCTATTGTCCGTCATCATGTATTTGACAGACTACTAGTTTTTAATCCATCTTGCAACTAACTGATTACGCTTTCCGTTAAATTCATTTATCCAGATCATAGAGAGTTTAGTTTGAGTTGTTTTCGTATTCTGATTTAGAGACTTGTCTGACCACACTGCTAGCTGTAGATTAGGTAAAGATTTACTACAAGTACTTAAACCTTGCATAAGTTTATACCTTTGATTGTTTGATAACTAGTTAACTTGGTGTCTTCGTAACCTGAATCTAAATTAAGCTTTTAATAAGAAAAACACAGCCTGAAAAAGACTTTAATAGTATGAAGTCGAAAATAAAATTCAAATTGTTTGGTATTATTTAGTCATAAAAAGTCTGTTTTGTTGAAGAAGGTAGTTCTTGCTGGAGGCAGAGGGCAGGAGGAACAAATCAGAAGGTGATTCAGACCCCTTGCTACACAAGACTTTCAGGTAAAAGAGATTATTTTAGCCATAATGTTAGAAAATAAAGCTCCAAATTCAGTTTCTGTACCTTGTTTAGAAGTTGGCTGAAATTTTTCTTTGACCAGAGTGATGGAAGGAGGCTAACCATAATTTTGCCGCTTTTGAAATCATAACCAAGCTGCGGGTCAAGCCCAAAGGCTTGATTTACCGTTGAGCGATCGCAAGAATGGAGGCAGAGCATCGTCGCTCGTTTTTTCTCCAACTTCAGAAAATCGCGTTGCTCCCGAAGAATAGTTACTTGATATAAATCACCAAGTTTTCCAGCGCTTTTGTAATAGCAAGAGCACTATTTTATTGCCAATTTCACGCCTCGTCATTAGAACTAAAGGCTACGCCAAAGCACGGTGAAGTGCTATCTATAATCTTTATCATGTCTCAAGAAAATGCTGAATTGCTTGCTGCCTTGATGCGCCAAGAGGAACTACTCAAGCAGCTAGTCGCAGCAATCAATAAACCGAAACTGGGATTGCACAATGAAGCTGGCAGTTCCTCTCATCTACTGCAATCGTCACAATGGTTCACTGTGGTATACCCTAAACAACAGTGAAACAAGTGCGATTACCCAAACTGCCTTAAATGGATATCTAAAAGAACTGAAATTTGTGAAGTGTGAGCGCAGAGGAAAGGAAGTTTACAAGTTGCTGATTACAATTCAAGCAGACAGACCCTATATATTAGAAAGTGGGCATGAGACTCACTTTGCTAAATCTGTATTAGCCGCGATCTCAACTTTGACCCCACAACAATTATATTCTCCCATCACACTACAGCCGCAGCCAGGGATGACAGATGAAAATGTGTTGTTCTGTCGCGTATGGGTAGAGTCTATTCAAAAATTAGTTTAACTAGATAAAGCGTGAACGTTTGTTGTATTCGAGCGTTCGCTGTCTTTTCAAAGAGCTTTCGGCAATCACTCGTGAGAATCGATTGCTCTTAGGCGATCAACTACCCTCCATAAGAGCGATGTCTACGACGGGCTGCGCCTACGCTACTTCCTCTATCCCCAGATTTCCTTACTCACTACCCCATCACCAGCAACCATGTTCTGTGTGCCACCAAGGAAAAAGCTCAAAGTTGCGAATGCCATCTGTAATACGCTGGCTTATGCTGACCTGTTTATGAATCCTGAATGTCCATTCGTTGGATTAAGCCATTCTCAATAGTGTAAATATGCTGAACCATTTGGTCGCGGATCAAGTTTCCATCTAAACCCTGCACTACTTGATGAACATAGACAACTACTCGCCCACTCTCATCGGGTTGAAAGCTTGTAGGTTCAACATGAGGATCAATCAAGCTCCACTGACGAGTCCAGTAATCACGCACCGCCTGATGACCGCGAACATACCCGCCTTCCATACCATTAGCCCACTCCACATCAGAGTGCATCAGTGCAAGAACAGAATCAATATCACGAGTGTTAAAGGCATCATACGCTTTTGTGAGTAAATCCTGCTGTATTTGAATTAGGGTTTGCCCATTCACTGCTTTTTCTCCATTGCTTTGACAAATTCATCTTTGCCACTTTTAGCATTACGCTTATAATACCAGCAGATGTCCCAAATTAAAGTTGATAAAGTGGTTTAGAACATCTACTCAAAAATCAAGTTAACACTATCTGCATTCATGTTGCAGCCAAACAGAGGTCGTTCAATAGGCAATTGATACTTGGTTCCTCTGGCAGCGATCACAGTATATAAGCGATATAATTTTTACCGTCCTGTTTCACCTCGTCTTTTCTGCATCGTCTCCTACTCCATTGCGAAAGCGCACTTCCAAGCCGTGTTCTGGCTCCCAGTCACACTCAGCTATCAACTTAAAGGTAGCAATATCCAGGTCATACTCAACGTGTGGCGGCACATAGATATATGAGAAAGTGACCTGATCCCAAACCTGACTGGGATCAGCCAACAGCGGCATTTCCTGATCTCCAATCATGTCACAATATACATCATAATTTTGCAGCACAACAGGAGCAGTGATGCGTAACACATTAGGTGGTAAGGCTAGAGCTTGCCGAATAGCTTCACGCCCTTAGCGATGAAAGTTCCCCAATCTGCCCCTGTTCAAAATCCACACAAATCCGTACACGGCGATCGCCCAAAACAGCACATTGTGCTAAAGTCCAGTGGTTATCTTCGTTTCTTATCTGTCCAAACTCAGCATCGTAGTAACTCCTTGGGGATTTCATCATCGAATAGTACTACTTTTATTCATCAAAATTATGAAAATATATGTTGTTGATCTTTGTTCGTAGTTAGATATTCTTGCTCAGTCCCTTATCAGTAATAAAATGCCCATCTGCACAAGTTCAAATTTTATTTTGTGCAATCAACCAAAGCATTGGTGCATTGTTTTTCTGACATTAATCCTTGATTTGGGCCGACAGCAAGCTCAATACTTTTTCTGACAAATCCATCAAATTAACACGCTTGGGCTTCCCTAGTGACTCCAAAAACTAGTGAAAATTTTACTTTGAAATTAGAGTCTTTATTCCATGCTTCTGGGATTATATCCATATTACATTTTCCCAAAAAGTGGCAGAATTTCTTCATGATGAAAATATTAAGTCGAGTTAGCTGATGACAGTACTGGCACCTATCCTTGAACAAACTGTGGGTAAGATTCGCTTTTCTGTAGATGATGTCAAAAGCGCACAGGAGCGATTACTTGTAAAAAATGCGAAATTTCAGTTAGAGAAGCAATTAGGGAAACAACTGCTGGCATTTAGCCATAATGATACGTTTGAGGTAATTCCAGACCAAGGTATTCATTCGCTGGCGCTTGCTGTTCACACTGCCTTTAGTGAACACCACTCGTTACTGTTAACACCTGACATTATTTGGATAACATTATCACAAGGATTTGCTCAACATATTAACAATCATGCAGAAACATTGCGGTCGCGCTTGGTTAATCACCAGGGGAAACAACAACTGATAGTTAAAACCCGACAAATACCCAGCCATCCCCAGCACTGGAGTCAAGCAGTTCAAGAATGGGCATTGCATATCCGCGATTATGTAGGAGCGGATCTATATCAATTGCTAGAGTGTAACTTTAGTACTACAACACCCATTACCCACACAGCTAGCCATGTCGTAATGATGAATGCCTTCCAAAAATATTTTGACTACGTAATGTACTGCGTGTGTGGCATTCCTGAGATTACGCTGTTGGGTACTGTAGAAGATTGGCAAAGTATCAGCGATCGCGTTCAAGTCATTGCTGAGTATGATTTAGACTGGTGGACTGCTCGTTTAATGCCAATTTGTCGAGAATTTGTGGAAACGGCTTCAGGCAGACCATCACTAGAGTTTTGGCGCTGTATCTACAAACCTGAACCTGTTTATGGTGTTGAATTAATTACTGGCTGGTTGACAGATTTGTTCCCTTATATTACGCATTCAGTAACTAAAACTCCCTCGGTGAAGAATCCCGTTTTAGAAATTGATCGCTGCGAACTTCCGAACGCGTCATTATCTGAATCATTATTTTTCAAACAAATTGCTCATGGTATTTCTCCTGAATGCTTGCCTTTGGGACTCTCTCAAACTCCATTCCAGCTCATAACGCCAGATGGACAAGAATATTCTCTAGAACTACTTGCTGGTTTCATTGGCGTTCATCAAGATTCCAAAGAGCAAACTTTACAACCCGAAATTGGCTGGGCTGTACGTGAACGTAATAATAACTTTGCACAGTTACTCGACAAAATTCAACAGCAGCACATTACACAAGCGCCTATTAATTGGTCGGAATTTTATCAAAACGTTTCTGATGCAGTTCCCAAGGAACATATTCAAATCCTGGAGCGATTTGATGGGGCCATACTTTATGCTAATAGCGGTCATTCTTGGCAAATTCCAAAGTTTAATTCTGGTAAAACCTACGAAATCCCTGAGCCAAATTCTTTGTGCTATGATGCAACCCACCTAATTGATCTCGAAGATGGGCGCTGTATTGCCTATGTCTTTAACTTTCGCAAGAACGAATGTTTGATTCTTTTGGGCAAGCAGACTTTAGATCATAATCAGCTTCAAAATCCCATAGTTATTGCTAAGAGCATTCCAGAACTCTTTGAACATATATTTCAAGTCCAAGGGCGATATTATTTTGATGATTCCAATTTCGTCTGGGAGTCTTGAAACACCAACATGAGCAACTCAGAGAGATTTTGCATCAATTATTAAAGTCGAGTTTATGAACAACCAACTAACCAGATAAAAAAAGCTATACGCCAAAAGAAACGCCATGTCCAACTTAGAAGTTCCCATGTGCCAAGAATAGGGCTAATGCAGTTATTTAATTTGCCAAATATGTATAATGCTATCCTCATTGCTACTAGCAAGGGTTTTACCATTTGGACTAAGAGCAAGCCCTAAAACAGAACTGGAACCATCTTGAAAGGTGTGCAATATTTTTAAAGTCTCTAAACTCCACAGTTTAATAGTGCCATCATAATTGCCGCAAATCAAAATTTTTCCATCGGGGCTGATGGCAAGAGATTCAACTGAACTAAAATTATCAGTAAACTCATGCAGCAGTTTTCCAGTTTTAAGATTCCATAATTTCAGAGTACTAATTGCACGATTTCGAGAAACTAGCTGACCAAAACTACCAGTAACAAGCTTTTTGCTATCTGGAGTAATGGCAATAGCATCAACTCCGGTTTTGTGTCCTTTAAGAATATGGCGTGTTTTTTTGGTTTGCAAATCAATCAGCCTAATTGTATTATCATCGCCACCCCCAGTACTTACAAGGGTTTGCATATCAGGGCTAAATGCAACTTTACTCACAAATCCTGAGTGTGCAGTAATGGTATCAAGCAGCTTAAGCGTGTGTAAATCCCAAAGCTTGATTGTGCCATCGTCACTGCCACTAGCAATCAATCTACCATCTGAAGTAATCGCAACGGTTTCTACTGGTTGGGTATGCCCACTTTCGCCCTTTAGCATAAGGAAAGTACGTAAATCCCAAACCTTCATTGTTGGGGTGCTTATCCCACCAGTTACAATCCGCTTACCATCTGGACTAATAGCTACTGAAGTCACACCATCTGAGTGAGCGTCTAAACTACGCAACAATTTTCCAGTACGTAAATTCCAGAATTTAATTGTATCATCTCTACCCCCACTAATCAGGGTTTGCCCATCTGAGCTAATCGCAACTGCTCGAACACCAAAAGTCACTTTTTTATGTCCAGTTAGTGTGTGAACAAGTTGAATCTCTGTTTGAGACTGAGTAATTATACTATTGCCTGTGGGAAGACTTGAATTAGAAGAATGTACATCAATGACAGTGATGTTTACTGCAATCGCTAAAGCTATAATGACTAGTCTGGATTTGAGAAAATTCAATAATTTCATGGTGCCCAGGAACGCAATTACATCACATGGTTCCCATTTGATGAGGCGCGATCGCTTATACAGCGAATTGCAGGTTCATGAAGTACAGTAGCAACAGTCTGTAAACCAGTTTTTTATATGAACAGATAGAGGGTAGTATTCCTCCTGCTCTCACCAAAGCGCTTGATTGTTGAAGAGCAATCAAATTTTTTATTGATTAGCCAAGTATATAAATGACCTGCACAGCCGTTCAAACAATTCTTCTAATTGAAAATGATCGAGTTACCCTCAATCTTTACTTAAAAGGTCTTCAGGCTAAAGGTTTTAATGTTATAGGTGTTGAAAACGGTCTTGTAGGTATCCAGCAAATACAAGAGTATTTACCTGACTTAGTAATTTATCGATGGTTACACTGTTCTAACTACCTTACACCAAAATACTCAAACAACACATATTCCCTTGATTTTCCTGACTGCTAGCACTGCTAGATGTTTTTGTGAGGTTTGTATTGGACTTAACACAGAAGCGCTATAGTCAAATTTGGACTAATACCATTTCTTTGTGAGGCTGCGCCAAACCTTTTTAACTTCTTCTTTCTTTGTGTCCTACCCTGCAGGAAGCCACTTCGTGTTTATGCGTCCTTCTCCCAAGGGGAGACGCTAACGCGAATGCGGTTCGTTTTTCTTTCTCATCCTTAAATATGGTTTAGCCCATCTTCATACAGAATTGGTATAACATAACTGAGTGTTTGATCGCTTGCCTTGTCAAAGACTCATGACTAAAGTAACATCTCAAGAAATTGCACAGTTTCGCTCTCAATTGGCAGACGATCCTAGCGATATGGAAGCACTGGATTTAATTGAAGACTGTGATGGAGATTTGGAAGATGCAGCCATGACGCTAGCTATCCGAGCAGGACAACAACCAGAAAGAGCAAATTCTGAGTGGTTAGATGCCTTGGCTAGAAAATGGCGTGTGGTCATTTGTGAACAAGAATATCGAGAAGATTTGCTTAATACTTCTCTTGTGAAGATGATGGAACATCTAAAAACAACGCCAACATTTCCTAAGATTTTAGCAACGCCAGTTTTGCTATATGTTCTCAAGCAGGGCGTAAACAATTTTTGTGAGCCACTAGATTTGCTAAAATGATCAGCCCGCATTTTAATCGTGAGATTAAAATTCGCGGCTACCCGAACATAGACGCAAAGCGGCTTCAAAACCCTTAATCTGACCTTAGTCTGTGTAGACAGACTAGTTTGTGGGAAGACTTTCACTGCGTTTGTGTAGTCCTTTTAGTGCTTTGGTGCAATATGTTAGCCTCTTAACTCCGATGTAAGCCTTGGAGTAATTCAGGTGTATAACTTCTAGTCATGCGAGGTTCAATCCACCAGGACTGATACGCTGTTAATTAAGGCAAAACTTCTATTAGACAAATTGTAAAATCAATGAATTACCTTGTTGCCGTATTACCAGACCGCATTCAAGCCGAAGCTGCTTACTTAGCTTTAGAAAAAGAAGGCGTCAACAGCACTATTTTGGGAAGAGGGTATAAAACGGCTGACGAGTTTGGCTTAATTGACCCCAAAGAGCAGGCTAAAAAGCAAGCAAAACAGATGGCAACCTGGCTGATACCATTTGGCTTTTTTGCAGGTTTTACATTTAGCCTCATTACTGGTTTAGATACTTTTGCTTGGGCGGGTGAAGTTGGCAATCACATTGTTGGTGGACTGCTAGGTGCTGCTAGTGGTGCAATGGGTGGTGTGTTTGTCGGTGGCGGAGTCGGTTTACTTATAGGTGGTGGTGATGCTTTACCTTATCGCAACCGCTTAGATGCGGGTAAATACTTGGTTGTCGTTCAAGGTTCTGAAACTCTTACTCGCCAAGCAACCAAAATATTACGTCAGTTTGATCCAGAAAATATCCAAGGTTATGCTGATATAAGTAGTGTGTAATGAATCATAGTTTACACTTCACGACACAGCGACTTGAGTTGCTTCCCTGTTCTTTGGAGGTGGCGCAAGCCGTTGTGACAAGAAATAAACCCCAAGTAGAAAAGCTTTTGGGGGTATGGGTTCCTGATGATTGGTATGCATCTGAAGTGCTAGATTTTTTTCCAATGTATGCTCAGATGCTAGTAGATGATCCTTCCCAGTTGGGTTGGGGTATCTGGCTAATGATTCACATTGCTGATTCTACCCTGATAGGTGATTTGGGATTTGGTGGCAAACCCGATCGCACAGGAACTGTAGAAATGGGTTATGAAGTCCTATCAGCTTATCGCCAGCAAGGATTTGCTTTTGAAGCAGTAGAAGCACTGGTCGATTTTGCCTTTACTCAGCCAGAACTTAAGAGAATTATCGCTCATTCTCCAGACGATCATGTTGGTTCGATTCACATTTTAGAAAAACTGGGAATGCAACAAATTGCTAAGGATGAAAATCTGCTGAAATGGGAATTAAAATTAGAATCAAGATAGTTTTAAAGAGGCGAATGGGGCATGGGGGAGCCACTGCGGTCTTCTCCCAAAGGGAGAGGCTAGCGCCAAGGGGTCTCACGCCACTCCCCTCAAGTCGGGAAACCCGCCCACGGGGGTGGCTCCCCAAGTAGAGGAGGCAGTGCGGTCTTGGGGTCTCCCCAAGTGGAGTAACTGCCGTCAAGTGGCGTCATTGGTAAAAGATAAATGACAAATGACTAATTCATAATTTTTAAGAATGTTGCCACGAGAAGAACTTTTAAAAGGTGTTGAAAATCGAGATAGTGTAGCTCGTGCAATCGACCAAGCAGAGCAAGCGATCAAAACTTGGGAAGTGGTTTTGACAGATTTTCTATCTCCACCAGAATTGGCAGAAATTCAACGGGTATTTAATCGATTAACAGAAGTGCAATTGGTGGCGTGGGGTGGATATCCGCAAGCTGAACGCCAAAGAATAGCGATCGCTCGTTCAGAACTTCCGTTAGATCGATCTCAAGTCAGCCTTATAGCTGTGGAAATTGCAGGTAATTTCCTGTTTGATACCGCCTCTCACCGCGACTTTTTAGGCGCAATGTTAGGGACGGGAATTGTTCGTGAAAAAACGGGAGATGTAATTGTCTTAGGAGAACGAGGGGCGCAAGCAATTGTTACACCAGAGTTGGTGGAATTTTTGTCAATGAATCTCAAACAGGTGCGATCGGTTCCTGTGAAAACTCAGCAGATTGAGCTAACTGAATTAAAGGTTCGAGAACCCAAGAAAAAAGAATTAACTACTGTGGAGGCTTCTTTAAGATTAGATGCGATCGCATCTGCTGGTTTTGGTATGTCCCGCAGCAAAATGGTTGATTTCATCGATGCTGGTGATGTCCGCGTCAATTGGAAGGAAGTTACCCAAGCTAGTTCTCAAGTCAAATCAGGCGACTTAATCGCCATTCGCTCTAAAGGGCGTTTAGAAGTTGGAGAAATCGCCGTCACAAAAAAAGAGCGTTACCGAGTTCAATTAACAAGGTATATGTAGTAAGTGAAGAGTGTGGAGTTTTAAATACACTAGTTTATTTTACTCCTAACTCCTAACTTATAACTTCTAAATATATACTTAATACTTAAGCTTTAAAGTGTTTTGCTAACATATTCAGTAAAAGTTTGCGCGGTACAAGTCGAGATAATTTGCTTCTAATTTGAGTACTACTATTAGAGCTAATAACAGTTGGATAGCCTTTTTCTAAAGCCTCTAAAGATTCCAGAACCACTTTTTGGGAAGAATACACCTTATCTGTACTGCTTGCCAGTGCTGGAGGAAAATTAGCTTCTGCAAAAAAGTTTGTTTCTATTGGCCCTGGACAAGTGACTAAAATACGGACACCATACTGATAATTTTCTGCCCATAACGCTTCACTAAAGCTGAGAATAAAAGCTTTACTAGCAGCATAAACAGAAAGGTATGGTATCGGTTGAAATGCGGTAATAGAGGATACGTTAATAATACTTCCAGAACGACGTTGCCGCATTAATGGTAGAAATTTGTGGGTTAAATCTACCAATGCCAAAATGTTTAATTGTACGATTTTAACTTGTTTTTCTCCATCCCCTTCAGTAAAATCACCATAAGAACCAAAACCAGCATTGTTGATTAATAAGTCAATGGTTAATCCTTTTGCTTTTGTGGCATCAAATACACTAGACGCTGCATTAGGTTCTGTGAGGTCTTTGACTATAACGTCTACTTGAATTTTGTGTTGTTCTTGTAGTTGTTTCGCTAATTGGCTTAGTTTCTCTTCAGAACGAGCAACGAGTACAAGATTTGTCTTGCGTGCAGCTAGTTCTTGAGCAAAAGCTTTACCAATACCACTAGAGGCACCAGTAATTAAAGCAGTTGGCATTCTACATATTCAGATAGTTTTTAATCACTTATAAACTTTAGCTATATTAGCCATCAGTTTTAACTACCCAAAGTGATATATTCAAAAGGATAAAAGCAACACTTAGGACAGCCAAATCTGAGTGGAGTAAGCTTTCACTCAGAACTTCTTATTGCCTAAAACTTGACTTTTGTCAACTATATGAATTTTCCAAATATACCGATATGGAAGATTCTTAAATCTTCTTCATCTGTATATTGAATAGACGAGTCGATTTTTTATGGTAATTCTGCCTCCTTATGCGACCACTCAAATACAAATTTAGAGTCCAAATGCTTAAGGCTAGAAAATATCTGCTTCCATTGGCTTCGCCGAATTCGATTTCCCCACCTTAATAATGATTTTGCTCATGGCGATTCAAATTCACTTTGAATTGCTAATTACCATTTTTCAGACCAATAGATAATTTCTGAGGTGGAACTATTAATAGCAACGCCGTAGCTATCTCCGTGATTCCACTTAAAGCCAGCTCTACCTTTGTCATCTGCATTTAATACTAATATTTCATAAGTAGCTGGAAAAGATTCTGTAGGAGAGTCACTAGTATAGAAGAAAGTTGTCGGCACACCATTCGGTTGATTTATATGGTCGTTTGTGTTGCCACCTCTATACTTGTGCTTGGCACTATTTCTGTATTGTGAAAGTAATTTTTCTATCTTCTTTTGTGGCTCTTTTAACCTAATTTGAAAAAAACTACTTCCTTGCAAAACTTTGGGAGAGTAAGCAATACGAACGTCTTTAGCATCAGGAGGAATCTCATTAGGAAAATGTTTTACTTGGTCATTATCAGACCATAGTTGATTACGAATTTCTTTATAGCGTGATGTATCAGTTATAATTTTAGGCTCACTAGTACTGTTAAAAGTTGTTCTCAGAAAAAAGCTTCCCCCGACAATACTAAGACTAGCAAGAGCTAATAGAAATTGCGATCGCTTCATCAAGTTGAGTGTGTCTAACTTTCATAGTCATATACCCAACTAATAAACTAAATTCGTACTATTACGGATATCGAATCAGAGATATTAACAGAAACTTTGTGTATTCAGAGTAAAATGGGGATAATTGTAAAATTAATGTGAAGTTGATCAATAATTACCTAGTCAAATACCGTAGGCACTCCTCATTGAGGCTAGTACCCAAGGCAGAAGTCAAAAGTCAAAAGTCAAAAGTCAAAAGTATTATGGAATAAGCTTTTTAGGGATTTTAAATGGTTACTCTATTTACGCCGTGGCGTACTAATACTACTGTTGTAGCTAACGAAATCAATTTCACAGTCATCCATTTTTTTCAATTCTTCCTGATGCAGCAATAACTAAAGCGGATATATAAATAGTAGATGCACCTTAATTAAATCACAGTCTTCAGCTTTTAGTTGAAGGCTTTTTTTTATTGCTGATACTTTTTTATCCAAGAACAAAATAAATTTACTTAAAATTTTAATTTTCCCGGATATAGCAAGAAATAAAGCGGATTAATAAATGGTAGATGCACCTTAATTAAATCATAGCCCTCAGCTTTGAGTTGAAGGCTTTTTTATTGCTAACAATTTTTCATTCAGGAAAAAATAAAGTTTTTCAAAAGTATAATTTTTCCGGATATGGTAATAAATAAAGCGGATTAATAAATGGTAGATGCACCCTAAGAATTTACAGCCCTCAGCCAAAAGCTGGAGGCTTTTACTATTTCAATATCGATGGCAGCAAACTGGGAGCTAACCACACTGCATAACCAATAAATCCAAACAGCAAGGTAATTAGGGCAGTAATGCCGTAGCTGATGCAAATTAATAAACCGTCAGATTCGATGGTGGCAACAGTCAAAAGTAAAATACCGATAGTAGGGATAGGATTTGTAAACGGAATTGGTAATATTAGTAATACTGTTAATAAAGAGATACAAAATCCATTAATTCGCCAAACTAAAGGATTATAAGCTATTTTTGCTAATCGAGGTCGGGCGATTTTCTGGAAAACTTTGGTAAGCCGTCCCAAATTTTGCAAAAGTAACTGGGCGAAGGAACGAGGAAATTTATAGTTAGCGATTCTTTTCGGTAGCCAAGGCGATCGCCTTCCTAAAAGCATTTGCACTGACAACAGTAAACAAGCACCACCAAATGGGCCAGTTAATCCCGGTGGCATAGGAAATAAAAAAGGCAAAACTAATAATGTAATTACCAGGCTAAAGCCCCGTTCTGAGGTTTCTGTCAGAATATCACCTAGAGTTAGAGGTTGTTCAGCTAGGCGCTGCAACAGGGACTTTATATCTTGAGAAAATCTCAGATGCATTTGGCGTGAGTTGATGCGAGTTCCCACTTTGTAGTAAAGGAAAATGAGGAAGAATAACTTCTAATACTGCCAATTTTAGATTTTTGATTGAAAGAAAATCTAAAATTGAATGACTTTTAACTCCTGCTTTGGGGGGGGTACAAAAACAGCTATAGCTTTAGGTATAACCCGAAAATGAGCAGGTGTGTATGTAGTGATTTCACCATCTGTATTAATAGGGCGAGGTTTGCGAGTATGTACCTCTATTGCTTGACCTTGATGGGAGCGTACACTCTGCCAATGTATATGTCGCCCTCGTCGCATTGCGGGTAGTAATAATATAACCTGCCACCAGTGTTCAATCTCCAAGCTATAAAGGTCTAGTCTTTGATCGTCTATTGTGGCATCGTCAGCTACTGCCATACCACCACCGTAATAGCGACCGTTACCAACAGCAATTTGCACTGTTTTGACGCGAATCAATTCACCGTTGATCGCAATCTCTGCTGTAAAAGGTCTGGCTTCCAAAATCACTTGCAATGCAGTGGCAGCATAGGCAAATACTCCCCAACGGCGCTTGACTTCTTTAGTAAGTCGTTCAGTGATTTTGACACTCAATCCCATACTGGCAACATTAAAAAAGTGCTTGTCATTCACACAACCCAAGTCGATGCGGTGTAAATATCCATCTGCAATAATTTTGCAAGCTTCGTTGAGGGAATTTGGGATCTCCAAAGTTCTCGCTAGATCGTTGGCAGTTCCCAGAGGCAAGATTCCCAAAGGTAACTGAGTCTCAATTAAAGCATCTACTGCGGCATTTAGAGTACCATCTCCTCCGCCAATAATTACCAAGTCAACTTGATGCTTATAACGAAGTATAACTTCAGCAAGATGTTTGGGATCTTCTGTAGACTCCTCAATTAAATAAAAGCCAAGTGTTTTCAGATATTCAATCGCTTCCGACAGACCCTTTTGGCCTTGGCGAGCATGACGATTTACTAATAGCAGTGCGCGGGAACTCATGGTTAGTACCTTTTGTAGTTGATATGTCCAATTATCCGCATCTATGTATTCTGCTTGAAGTTGACTATAAAAAAATGTTTAGATTGTTATGAAAGTTATCAAAAATTCATTTTCCTAATATTTATTATATTGTGACTACTAATTTTTAATTTTTATTTTTTTTTAGTTTAACTCTACTAGTCCTCAGTGTGTTTATCTTCAACAAATATAATTATTACTCACCAGATAAATGAATTTTAGGTATTTTTATTTATAAAAGAGAAAATTACTCATTATATATATTAATTCCTGCTGTGACAGATAGAAAACTGTCTTTGCTAAAGCGATGCACCTTAGAAGCCAATACTTCTCGCTTTGTACATTTTTCATTCGGAATCGGGTTTTGGAAAAAGGATGCTGGGTTTGGATTAAAGGTTTTTCTTTCCCCTTTTCCCCGCCCCTTATCCTCAGAGAGACCCCTACCTTGCCCTTTTCCCCTTAACCAAGAAGTATTACCTTGGAAGCGGCTTTTTCGTAGAAATCCCTATCTTTATTTTGAATTTTGCTTTTATGACTTTTTCGGGTTAGTGTTGCCACCAATAATTGCTTGAAACGTGTCCCCTAGTAAAAATAAGAACGCCGCAACTAACACTACAAGCATTAAACTAGCAAGGGCAGCAAAGGGAGAGATGATAAACAAGATTAAAAGCGCAAACACCAATATATTTAGTAATGTTTTATTCATCTTTTTTCATCTTTAATAATACGTGCATTTTCTATGAATAACAGATAAATCAACAATCTGTCACCTGTCTTCTGTTAGATTTAACCTGTGCACGCTTACTTTTGTGGTCAAGACGCTTTCTTTGAGAACTGCGAGTTGGTTTAGTGGGTTTGCGTTTGATTGTCACGACAACTGCGCTTTGAATGAGTTCTTGAAGTCGTTTCAAGGCTGACTCACGATTGTTCTCTTGGCTTCGGTGTTCCTGAGCTTTAATTACAATTACTCCTTCTTGATTAATGCGTCGATCGTTGAGCTTTAAAAGCTGTTGTTTATAATAATCGGGTAATGATGAAGCTGCAATATCGAAGCGCAAGTGGATCGCGGTAGAAACCTTATTTACATTTTGGCCTCCTGCTCCTTGGGAGCGAATCGCAGTAATTTCAATCTCAGTCTGTGGGATAATAACTTTGTTGGAAATTTGCAGCATTGCTCACAAGGCAAAAGAGAAACTTGTAACTTTAGGATAAATTTTCTTTACTCGGTTTGCTTGGCTAAATCTATCATTACATCTGGATCTTCATTGTTGTTCAAATTCACTTCTAAAGTCTGTCCTTGGATTGTTACTTTATCGCCTGGTACTAGTCGCCGTCCTCGTCGAGTTTCTAGCATACCGTTTACTTGGACATCGCCACCTTGAATCATCAGCTTGGCTTGACCTCCAGTTGGCACTATACCCATCAACTTTAAAAATTGATTTAACTTAATTGTGTTGTCTCTAATTTTCTTCATAGTAAATAAATGTATACAATCTTAATTGTATCGTGGCCTTCTCAAGCCAAAGCGTAAATCTGTTACACCACATAATCAGCTAAGTACAGCATTTCATTAATTCGTAGCAAATTAAATTTGGTCATACCCTGCAATGCCAATGCCTCGGCAAACAATGCCAATACCTCGGCAAACAATGCCAATGCCTCGGCAAACAATGCCATTGTATCGGCTGACAATGCCAATGCCTCAGCAAACAATGCCATTGTGTCGCCCTGCACTTAACAACGTTGTGCTTTTACGCAAAAACTTTACTGATAAATGTGAATTTACACCAGTTTTCATTTAATTGAACCGTATATGTTGTAGAAGCACAGCAATGCTGTACCTCTACTGTGTGGTGTATTTACCTGAAAATTGTTAATTTTATTAATTGGCTGTGGTGGAGCGACGCTGAATAGCCAGTGGTAGATATCGCTCTCACAAAAACTGTAATACCAGTTTATTATCTATAATGTTAATCGATAAAACTGCCAGATATGGGCTAAAAACTAGTCTGGAAGGTTCTTTTAGTGTGTTCAGGGGACTGGATCTATGATTAAGCTTGGTTTATTGGTACAGTCCCAGAATAACTCTTTGGGTATCGGAAAAGTTACAGAAATATCTGATACCAATGCAATTGTTGAGTATTTCTGCTCTATAGGGCAACGTCTCCAAAAAACTTTACCTTTAAATTCTCTTTCTCAAGTCAAGCTGGAACCCCAAGCTCGATGCTATATTAAGTCCCAAACTCAGGATAAATGGATAGTTGGCAGAGTTTTTATCTGGGATGATGATACAGAAATGTATCAAATTGATTTACCAGATAAGAAAACTACGATCGCATATGAAGAAGACATTTACGTTCGTTGTAATCTACCAAATACAGACCCTATCCAAACTCTGGCGATGAAGGGTCACGAAACGCCTTATTTCCACGACAAAAGATTGGCTTTCGTGAAATCTTTGATTCAGCAACGCGCTGTGAGTCGCGGGATGACGGGACTAATTTCGGCAAATATTAATCTTTATCCTCACCAAGTTGAAGTAGTACGGCGGGTACTGGAAGACCCAATTCAACGCTACTTGTTAGCAGACGAGGTGGGACTCGGAAAAACCATCGAAGCGGGTGCGATTCTGCGTCAATTTCTTCTTGATGAACCGAAAAAAGGTGCGGTGGTGATAGTTCCGCAATATTTGCTCAAACAATGGCAAACTGAGTTAGAAAACAAGTTTTACATCTCCCATTTTCCTAAACGGGTAGCAGTGCTGGCGGTTGAAGATATCCATAAAATCAACTTGAAAGCTAAGATAGGTTGCTTAATTTTAGATGAAGCCCATCATATTGCGGCAATGGCGACCTCTAAGGATGCAACAGTGCGCCAGCGTTTTCAGACTTGCAAAGAACTTGCTCATAAAAGCGATCGCTTACTTTTATTATCTGCCACTCCGGTTCTCAATCACGAGCAGGATTTTCTGGCAATGTTGCACTTGCTCGACCCGACAACCTATAAACTGGGCGATTTAGCAAGTTTCCGCACCAAAGTTGAAAGCCGTCAACAAATTGGTAAACTTCTACTTTCTTTTAAAGAAGATGCAGAATCAGAAGTTCTCAAAAGCAACTTGCAGCAATTACGAAACCTGTTTGCGGAGGATGAGTATTTACTGAAGCTGGCGGATGATTTAGAAAATTTACAAGCAAATTCTACCAAGCAAGAGCAAATCGTCCAAGCGATTCGCGTCCATGTCAGCGATATCTATCGACTACATCGGCGAATGCTTCGCAACCGTCGCGCTGCCGTGGAAGATGTGATATTTGACCGCAACTTTACGCCAAAAGAAGAGTATGATTTAGACGAGCGATCGCTTGATATCCACGAACTCCTCAATCAATGGCGGAGTGTTGCTCCTGATGAAAAGCAATATCAGCGAGTTTTTCTGCTGTTATTTCTTGCTGCTGGTACTTGGTTAGGGATTTTAGAGCAGGTAATTACGGCGCGTTTAACAGCGAAACCTCATGCTAAACTCATCCAAGAATTTAAAGAAGATGATGTTCGCCTATTAACTACAACCCCCAAATTTTCAGGGGAAGAAGAGATTCTCCAATCCTTACTAAAAATTGTTCGTCAACCTCAAGAGGACGGACAACGGACGGAAAATTTGAAAACAGTGTTGCTGAATCAGCTAGGTACATACTTCAAAATTCCTGCAAACGTTCGCAAGAATCAAAAGGAATTCATCACAAGAATACAGCAGAGAATTAAGAGACCAATTACTGGTGACATTCTGCCCAAATTTGTTGTATTTACCAGTTTTGTGCAAACTTGTGGCGAAATTGTCCGGTATTTATCTGATACCTTTGGTGCCCAGACAATAGCTAGCCATCAATTTGGAGAATCAGCAGACAAGGTTGAGGAAGGCTTAAATAGGTTCAAGAATAACCCAAACTGTTTTATTTTAGTATGCGATCGTTCTGGAGAAGAAGGACGTAACCTCCAGTTTGCCGATTGGTTAATTCATTTTGACCTTCCTTGGTCGCCTAATCAATTAGAACAGAGAATTGGCAGACTTGACCGCATTGGCAGCAAAATTGGCATCCAATCTAGTGCCTTGATTGGCCCCTACTTGGAAGATAGCCCTCACAATGCTTGGTATAAAGTATTAAAAGATGGGTTTGGTATTTTCCAACAATCAATTGCTAGTCTCCAGTTTTATGTCGATGAGAAACTTGCAGAATTAGAAACAGTTTTGTTTCAATCAAATGCAGCTGGATTGTTAGAGATGGTTTCACTAATTCAAGAGCAAATTGAAGCAGAAATAGCCAAAATTAGCGAACAAAATGCTCTAGATGAAATTGATGCAAACGATGAAATTGCTACCGAGTATTTTCAAGACCTAGATAATTACGATGCTCGTCATCTAGAAATTAGGCGAGCAATTGAAGGCTGGATTTGTGACGCACTGGGATTCAGAGGACTCAATAATCCAGATTCATCAGAGATACGACGTTATCAACCGACAACGCGGACATTGGTTCCGATAAATGAGTTAAAAGACCGTTTTACTGAGAGTTATCTAGACCAATTTGGTACTTATAATCGCAGAGTGGCAAACCAGAATACTGGTGTTAAACTCTTTCGAGTTGGCGAAGGATTTATCGAAGCACTTTTGAACTATATCAACTGGGATGACCGAGGTGAAGCCTTTGCTCTGTGGCGCACTGATACTTCTTGGGATGCAAAAGAAGGAAAGGAGTGGTTCGGTTTTCAATGTAATTATGTAGTCGAGGCAAATTTAAGAATTGCCAAACAAGTTTTACTAGATAACAAACTAGATAATTCTCAATTCAAAAACTTGCAGCGACGGGTTGATGCTCTATTTCCGCCAATTATAGAAACTATCTATGTTGATGGTCGCAAAGAGCCAATACGGGTTGTTGAGGATAAAGCGCTCTTAAGTATCCTGCAACGTCCATATAAAGATAAAAACAATAATCAAGGACGAGATTACAACTTAGCAAAAGAGCGCTTAGGAATTCTTGACGATTTTGTTGATCCTAGTAAATGGGAAAATTTTTGCTATCAAGTGCGTAACACTTCTTCAGAATTACTTTCCAATCGTCCCGATTTTATTGCTTTATGTCAAAGTTGTGCTAAAGTCGCCGAAAAGAAATTAGCCAATAGAGTAGAACAATTACGCCTACGTTTAAATCAGCAAAGTTGGGATAATGCATTAGCTGAAGAATTGAAGATAGAAACTGCTTTAAATGCAGCCATTCTAGAGGGAATTCGCCAGCCGCTTCTGAGGCTTGATTCTGTGGGTTTTATTGTTGTATCGGGGCGATCACTTGTGCAATTTGAGTGATATTGTGTGCAATTAAATAGCTTTGGTAATCCTAATTGAAAGCTTGAGATCCCCGACTTCTTTAAAGAAGTCGGGGATATTTTTATTTTGGTGTTACTGATGAAATTTCTATAAAAACATATACAGCAGTTCTCAAGTAGATAAGGTACAAAGTGCAGGACTGCTAAAATTATGTTGTTATTGAGAATGAATAATGAACGAATAAGATTTAGAAAAAACGCGATCGCTTTATTAGGCAGGGTGTAGTCCATCGCAGTACCAAGAAATTCACAAACAAAAGGAGAACCGATGACTGATAAAAAGGTCGTGCTAGTAACAGGAGCATCATCTGGATTCGGGCAGCTAACTGCTCAAAAGTTTGCTCAAGAAGGTTACTGGGTCTTCGGTACTAGTCGCAAGGAACATCCAACTTTACAAGATGTGGAAATGTTGACACTCGATGTTACCTCTGAGTCTTCAGTACAATCCTGTATCAAACAGTTGCTCACACGGACTAATCACATTGATTTACTGATTAACAATGCTGGACAAATTCATGCCAGCATGATTGAGGAAACTTCTTTAGAACAAGCCAAGGAGGTTTTTGAAACCAACTTTTGGGGTGTTGTCCGGGTTAGCAATGCTGTTTTGCCAGTTATGAGACAGCAGCGTAGTGGGCATATTATTAATATCAGTTCAGTGGCGGGATTGATTGGCGCACCAGGACAAGGTTTTTACAGTGCAAGTAAGTTTGCACTTGAAGGTTATAGCGAAGCATTGAGCGTGGAACTAGACCCCTTCAATATTAAAGTGTCTTTAATTGAGCCTGGTTACTTTAAGACCAACTTCAACCACGCCATGTTGTCACCCACATTGAATTACGCTGATTACGACAATGTACGCGATGTGATTCGCTCAACTGTTAGTCAAGCAATTGCACAAGGCGACGATCCTGAAAAAGTTGTACAGACGATTCTATTGGCTGCTCGTAGTCGGTTGCCACGATTACGCTATCGTGTTGGCAATGAGGCACAATGGTTGCCTCGCTTAAAAGCAATATTGCCAGATAACTTATTTCGATTTGGTGCGCGCAAGCGGTTGAATTTACCATAAATCACAGCCAAATCTACAACGCCACAATGTTCGGTTAAGGCAAGTTTTTAGCTGGACACGATATTACACACTCAAGGAGGGTGCTAGGGCTAAAGTTTTTGTTAAATCAGTAAGGAGAACGCGATCGCAGAGGTTAAACAATTCTGCCTCAGTAGAAGTCTGTCGCATCAACCGCAAAAAATGACCTTCAGTGTCAACACTCAGGGCAATGTAGTTGAGGAACATTTTCAGGTAGCCTACGCGCGATCGCTCTGGCATAGTTGCTGCTGTGGGAGTTTGCCATAAACGATCAATATAGTTGCGTACCTCCGCTAAAGGAACGGGCGCGATCAGCTCGAAACGCAAAGCTTGCCGAATTTGATTAAAAAGCCAAGGATTCCCGATCGCCCAGCGTCCCACCATCACACCTGCCGCACCTGTTTGAGAAAGCACTTCAACAGCAGTTGTCGCCGAGTTGATATTGCCATTAGCAAGCACAGGACAATGAACTCGTCTGACTGCTTCAGCGATCAAATCATATTTCACTGCCCCGTGGTACATATCTTTCACCGTGCGACCATGCAAAGAGAGCAAATCAATGTTGTGGCGATTGATTATATCTAGAATTTTGTAAAAATTATCTGTATTTTCAAAGCCTACACGCATCTTGACGGTTAAAGGTCGATCATTGACTGCCTGCCGTAGTTCTCCCAAAATCCGATCCACTTTTTCCGGCAAGAGCAGCAATCCACCCCCAACATTTTTGCGATAGATTCTAGGTGCTGGACAGCCCATGTTCAAGTCAACTCCAGCGATATTATAGTTGCAGAGTTCCTTTGCTGTTCTTACTAAGTCTGGAATGCTTTCGCCAATCATTTGAGCAAAAACGGGACGACCTGTGTCGTTTTCGGTGATTGCTGCCAGAATGCTACGATTGAGCCGTGAGGTATCATTGACGCGGAAATATTCGGTAAAAAAGTAGTCAGGACTGCCGTAGTGGGCGATGACCTTCATAAACCAGAGGTTTGTCACATCCTGCATGGGCGCAAGAGCGGTGAGGGGTAGGTGTGGATAGAACGATTGGGGGAGCGATACCTGGGGCATAAAAATGAAGAGCGATCGACAAAGCATCACTGTTAAGTTATACCCATTTTAAAAATAATTACGACAGATGCACTAATAGAACCCAAACAGAGAAAGCGATTCCCAATCCAAAATCTAAAATTCAAAAAAGACAGCGATGCCTACGGCGGGCTACGCCTACGCACTTTGGAAGGTTTGGCATAGTAGAGTGTACTGCCTGTTCCAAGCGATCGCTGCTAAGGACTACTGGCTTATAAAGTAAAGTAGTCAATCTTAAAGTCGTGCAAATCCCAGCAGGTTTTTCTGGAGCTAAAGCTGTGTACTGAAACTTAGGGCTAAACTATTACGTAACAAAACATAAAAATAGGTTTTGTTAGTCTCTGTTATTCTTCTAAAAGAAAATTCTTTTGCTCCAAGTCTTTCTCCTATTTTTATCAACCAGGTATGTGTCTCAATGATGTAGTGATTGACCGTGCCAGTCTCAATGATGTTACTGAAATCGTCAAGTTGGCCCAAGCCAATGACGCAGAACATGGTGGTATGTTGTTAGGTCATCTTGAGCCAGAGGCTGTGATAATGACTATCTCTCAAATGCCGAGCGTTGTAGCCCGTAAAGATGGTCAAGTTATAGGATTCTTACTCAGTTGGTCAAAGACAACTGCTAATTTACCAATTATAAAGGTGATGTTACAAGCCTATCCTGGTAAAAAAGATGCTTACTTGTATGGCCCCATTTGTGTTGATGAAACTATGCGTGGACAAGGTATTGCTGCGGTGATGTTTGCTAAGTTAAAAGGTTTTCTACCAGAGCGGGAAGGAATACTGTTCATCAAGGCAAATAACAAAGCATCACTTCAAGCACATCAAAAGATGGGTATATGCAAGATGGCAGAGTTCATTTATGAAGGTACTAAATTTTTGATATTCGCGTATAATGGCTAACTACTTGATAGGTTCTCAAGGCTTTAAGCTTTAGCTTACCAACCTGAGCTAGGTCAATTTGAGTGGTGTCCAATCACTAAACATTCATTTTGGACTCTGGTAAGCATATCGTTAAAAGTAGGAGTATAACAACCATCTTGATCAACAACCCTACGGAGAGTATATTCACCAGCCCGAGAAAGTCCGCCGAACCAAACGTTCTTTCTGTGCCAAACATCTCCATTGAGAGAATTTTTGTCTTGGGACATTGTCAAACTGACAATCGATTTTGAAATTGGTATTCCTAAGAAAACAGGTATGACTTGAGCTTGTTGCAAAGTTTCATCTTCAAACTGAATTTTGTAACTTACTTGAAACCATTGAACTAAACGTAGTAATATCCAACCCGCAATCGAGTTATGAAAAGTCCACTGTAACGGTGCAAAGACTGGTAAAAGCAAAGTTATATTCTGTATATCCCATTCTAAATTATACATAGTAATGCAAGTATCTGGCAGGGGATTGCCATCCATAAAAAACACGCCTTTCAGGACAGATGGTAAGTTTGTTTCTTTGATTGGAATCATCCAGGTAGCAATATTATTAAGTTGCTTTTTCTCAATTAATTCAGCCATATAATTTGTAATTACTTCCTTTCAGCTAAACGAATACCTAAATTTTTAAATAACTGAGTCAGAAAAAAGATGAGTAATTTTACACTAGAAAAAGAGTAAAATCAACTCAAAAAACTAGAACAATTACCAAATTATAATTCAGGAATGCCACTTGCTTTAAGCTTACTTAATCAAGCATAAGAGGTATGGGCGCACAGTTAGCTGTGCACCTCTACGATGGAATGTTTTTTTAATTGGAAGTCTCTTACTCACAGTCGTTGAGCAAAACTTTGTAGTACTAAGTTGTTAGGAGTAACGGCAGTCACTTTTTCAAAATCCCACTTGACTTCTGTAATTGAGTCCCATTGATAGTTGTGAAACAGATGTAAACAGAAAATTTTGATAAAGCCAATTGATAAGGATTTACCAGGACAGGCTCGCTCATGCTCTGCGCCGTTCCAAGATAAGATATCTGAAAAATTTCGTGTTAGGTCAAAATCATCTGGATTTTGGTATCTATTAGCATCCCGATTACCTGTAAGAATAGAGCCAAGCAAGCGAGTACCTTTTTGGAATGGACATTTTTGTTCTCCAATCTCAACTTCACCCGCTTCAGTGGTGAGTTGGCTAACAAATCGTACAGGTGGATAGAGACGAGCCGTTTCTAAAATCACTTGATTGAGAAGTGTTAACTTTTCTAGAGCATCTGGATCTAGACTTTTCTTGCCATTCCAGACTGTATTGATTTCTGATACTACATCCTTTCTAAGGGTATTATCTAAGCAGAGAACACCAATCACAGATCCCAAAAGCGCACTTGTGCCGGCAGTACCAGCGATATGAATCATATCGAAAAGGGTATTAGCGATTTGGTGTTCGTTCAACTGATACTGAGTACCTGTTTGAAAGTAAGATGGCCAGAAAACTGATTGTTTATATTGCTTAGTTAAATATTGACGATGCCGAATTTTTGGCGCTGTTAAGATTGCTAGCAGATACTTGCTGATAAAATTAGGTAAGGATGCGAGAGCCAAACCTTTAATGTAACTATCGGATGCTGTGATTTCTTCCTCAGATAAAGATATCTGAAAAACCAGTTGATGCAAAATCGACAGGATGATCTTTGGCAAATCGTTGCCGATGTGTAATTTGCCTTGTTTAGCAGCTTCTAACAGCCTTTGCTCAACTAGATTCCCTAAAAAGTCTATTTTTTGTGACGGTTCTGGTAAGGCTTGTAAGATTACAGTACGTAGTCCTGTGTGTTCGTTACCGTTTGTTCCCAAGCTCAAAGGATTATCAAGCAAGTAGCTAGGAGCTAATATTCTGATGATACCTAAATCATTTCCCCGCAGTTGTGGTTGGGTTTGCATTAGTTCTCTTACCTGGGAGTGAGAGGAATGCATAATTGCTTGGTCTACTGCAAAATACTTGTCTCCAATATTGTCCTTACGGATGTAGAGAAAGTCTCGCCATGCGTTGAGCATGATTGACGCATCCATGTAATAAAAAATCAAGCGTAGAAACTTGCCGATCGCAGTGTCGTAACCTACTTTAGCTAGTATAGGTGCAAGCCAAAGCTGGCGATCGTGAGCTTTGAGGACTTTATCTTTAAGTGTCATGGTATTTATTTTTAGTCATTTGTCATTGGGCATTGGGCATTTGTTTCCAATTTAGATATTGATGCTCTGAGGAATTTTAGAAGGAAGCAAATATTCATAGGGTGGACGCTGCAAATTACGTTGCTTGATGGTGTCTTCTACCTGCTGAAGATGACTCTGGAATGCTTGTAACAATGGTTTTACTTTTTGGTCTGTAAAGTATCCTTGCTGATAATCGCCCAGCTTGTTATAGTACATAGACCCCAACAAGCTGAGTATGTTGTATTGCCGTTGTGCCTGATCTAAGGGAGGGAGCAAATTCAGGTAGTCTTGCTCAGTAACTTCTCTTTTGAGAGTTGAGGCTGGTAAATAACCTGCCAATGGAATCGCTGCGGCGTAGCCCATCAAATCTTTTTGCGGAAAGTTAACCGCAGCGTGTTGAGCACTGGCAGTGAAAATAATCAGCGTAATGGCATCAATTAGATAATTGCGCGTTTTAATGCTCCCATCTTCGCCAAAATCGGGGATGCGACCACCATCGTAAGCTGAGATTTCTGCTGCCCACGCTTGCAGGGCTGTGTCTTTTTGAATGTCTTCATCCGTGATGTAGTAAAGGTTCAGGTAGTCCCAAACCCATTGATGAATGGCATCCCAGACTAGTAGTGCATCATCCCGGTAAGGATAAATAGGCAATAGATTAGGATCGTCTACACCGCGCTGTTGGAATTGCTTGGGTAACATGGCATTATTGAAACCATAGCTTTGTAATCCTAGTACTGCTAAAACGCGAGAGTTATCGATTGATGCTGAGAGTAATCTATCGACACCACCACCTGGAGCTATGAGAATACGTTGAGCGGCATCGTTAATTGCTAAAGTACTGTCAAAATGCGGGTGTAGTAGAATTCTTAAAGGATGGGTGAGTGGCAGTTGTCGAGCGGTGGCGATCGCAAAAACACCAATTAACAAGTGAGTTCTTGCTAGGTGAGTAACAGCTTCGTGGAAGTTGGCATCTGCGATTTGGACTACTGTTTTGGCAAAAAGCCAAGAGTATTTACCGGAGTTAGGGGTAACAATCGGATAATCTGGGCCTGGGGTTTGACCGCATTGAATGGCTATCGCACGCAATAGACGGGTGGGATCTGAGCTTTTGGGTAAGGCAAACAGTGCTAGGGGAGCATAGAGATATTTTTGCTCGTGTGGGAATGTACCGTTGACCGCACCATCTAAAATTTTATAGTCAGCTAGGTAGAGCCTGCCTTCAAGTCCGGCTGCTGCTAATGAATCGTCAGTTCCCATTACTCCTTGGTAATGTTCGTCTGTGACTGGGAAGCGATCGCCTGGAGTCGTTACTCGCTCAATCGTGACTGGATTGTAGCCAGCTACTCGCATGTAGGCAAATACTTCATCTGATTGGTAGGTTTTAGCGATCGCTGGTACACCAATCACTGGAAACAAATTTTCGTAGTCTTTGAGACTGGTTGCATGTCCTGTAGGCTGTCCTTCATATAGAAGGTTAATTATCCTATTTAGAGCATCTCTGAGGATCACAAGTCCATTTTCTTTCAAAATAGAATAAAAAAGATCGTCAAGTTCTCTAAGATCCTTGGATATGCCATTGAGCAAAAACTGAGGGATAATTTGCAAGATTCTTGCCAGAATGCTGATTTTAACTGGTACTGCCCCCTTGAGCAAGGCTTCTAAAATAAACTTTGCGACATCATCACGAATCGATTTAGAACCTTGATTGCCTCTGTTAACAATCAAGGTATTGATAAACACAACTCGTAACTGCTGGGCTAATAAAAAATACCAGTTAGTAGTGAACTCTTCGGCGATAGAAAGCCGATCTAGCATCGCAATAGATGGTATATGGATGTAGTTATATTGATACTCTTGCCTAGCTATATCTAAAGTATGAGTACTTGATGAACTGATTGAATTTTCTGGTGATGAAGCAGTCATTGACTCTACTCATGTTTAGTACGGGGAACTTTAATAGTTTAGGATAAACAGGTTTGAGTTACCTAAACGTATTATCACAATCAAGTTTAAAATTACGATTTTTCTAAAAAATTTTCTGGATTTTATCAACTTCTGAAGCATGCACTAAATTTATAAATATTGCAAGAAATATTTAGTAATACAAATAATATTTGCCAATATTTATAAATAGTTCTCAAAGAAGACTTTCGTACTAATATATTGTGTTTAAGTTGACATTTGAACTACTGAAAAAATATCAGGAATACGACTATCAGATTCTTCCTCTGTCTACACAACGATGGAATTTTTTTCTATTACCTTCCCTATACAATAGCTAAGGGCGGTACAGATCGCTTTTCTTTCATTAACATGTAGTGAGGACTAAAGTCCTCAAATGAGGGCTGAAGCCCTCACTACGAACTAGTATCAGGATTTTAAAACAGGATTGATATTGATTAGCGATCGCTTGTATGATTACGTTGGTGGAGCAATCACTTAAACAAATTCCACAAATCATCCATCCTTTTCAGTGTCTATCTCAGATACATTCAAACCTGTTAACCTCGCTACCTGTTCTACTGTCATCCCAGATTCAAGTAAGTTACGTGCAGTTTGTAATAACTGCGATTCTGCCTTGTCTGCCCTTTGGCGTTCTTGTTCTGTCCTTTGGCTTTCTTGTTCTGCCCTTTGACGTTCCTTTTCTTCAGGAGTTGGTAGCAATTCCCCTGCCAAATTTGCCCAGCGTAACCAAGTAGCATCAATACCTTTATAACTTCCTTGCCACAACTGTAATGCTAACCCTAAAGATTGACTCACTAACTGATTTTGAGTATTGACTACAATAGATTGATAAGCTCCTTTTTCAATAGAGAAACCAGTCAAATCATCAGGGTTAAAAGGGTCATACCAGAAATATTCTGGCACACGCATTTGATTTTGATAAATTAGCTTTTTCTCATTTTTGTCTGCTTGGGCTGTGCTGTCAGAAAGCAACTCAATAACTACATCTGGTGCTTTCTCCTCTTCCCAAACCACCCAACTGCGACGTTCTCCTTTCGGGACTCCCAACACAGCAAAAAAGTCTGGCCCTTTAAAGTCTTTGTTTCGCACCTGGGCCAGACTGTAGTAAACAAACATATTACCGCCGATAAACCCATCCTCTCGTTCTTCCAGCCAAGGTATCAGAGCATCTATCAGCAAATCCATCTGGGCTTTGTGTCGCGCGCTTTCCATCGGAATACCGTCATCATCGGGTAATTCTGCTTGAGTGGGTGGGAGTTGAATATCTGGTGCAGCTAGGGTAGTTTCTGACATAGCTTTTCACCTTGTAGTAAGCGTGGCGGGTATTTTTATGTTAAGCGATCGCAGAAATTTCAATTAATTTGCTTTCGACAGTTTTTCAATTTGTCCAGTAAAGTATGCTTCTTGATGTTTGAGTTGTTGCGCCAGTTTTAACCCTTGTTGAAAAGCTGTTAGTGCTTGAGGAAATTCTTTGCGTTCTAGATACAATTGCCCAATTTGGTCATAAGCTTGCATCATTCCGTAAAAGTTGGCGGCTTGCGCTTGTATCTGCACCAGAATGTCGCTAGCCTGCAAAGCCTCTTGTGTTTGTCCTTGAGAACGATACAGCGCAATTAACTTCTGCAAAGCATCACCAGCACGAACGTATTCCCTTAATTGCCAAGCAGTGGTATAAGCTTCTTGATAATTGTTAAAAGCTTCTAGCAGTAAATTAGGATCTTTTTTGGCTAGAGATTCGTAATCTGAAGCGATCGCTAACTTCAATTCTAATATTTCCGTAAGATTATTTTCATTGCTATAAATTTCTGTTAGTTTGTTAAGTACATTCAATGACTGCTGCGGTTGGTCTGTCTGCTCGTAAATATAAGCCAGCTGTTGCAGATATCTTAGCTCGTTGACGCGATCGCCTTGAGAAGTAGCGAAACTCAACAATTCTTCGTAGATTGGCGCAGCTTTGCGATAATCAAACCAACTCAAATGCAGTTCTCCAATTGTTTTGAGGGTTTCTAATACCGCTGTTCGATCTTGTTGTTGTCGTACCACTAGCAAAACTTGATCATAAGCTTCTATAGCCAGTTTAGACGAGCGCACATTTTTGTAAGCTTCACCCAGCGATCGCCACAATTCTAAATCGATTGGGGTAGTTTTTTTCTGAGATTGGGCTTGCTTTTGAATTGCTTGCAATCGTTGCGTAATATATTGTACTTCTTGGCTGTTGTTTTGCTTCCAAGCGATCGCCCCAACTCGTGATAATGCTTGCACCTCTGCTAATGAACCTAAAAAGCGCCGCAAACGTAATTCTCGGTTCCAAATTTCAAACGCCGCAATCGGTTCACCTGCTTGCAGTTTCGCCGTCGCTTCTTGATTTAATGCATCTAACGCTGGTTCTAACTTTTGCCGTTCTTGGGGCGTTAACGGCTGTTTATTCTTGGGCGAACGTGGTGACAGTGGATCGGGTGTGGTAATCTCTAAAGGACTGGGAGGAAATTGATCGGGTGGTTTCGGCGGTTTACTCTCTGCCAGTGCGAAGGAATTGCTAAAGAGTGTAGTGGCAGTAGCGATCGCAATTAAGTGCCTGAGCATGGGTACTTTACTTTACCTTGAGTGAATTGCATGAGATAATTAGCAATTATCCCATCCCCTATTATTGACTAACTATTCTCCAGCTTTTCTCCAGCTTTACAAGAAAAGCTTATGTGAAAGCTATATGGCTTCAGCACACAGATAATAAGCAGTGTGCAAATTTTGCCAAAATAAATGCTTAACGAGTTTAAGTTGTTAGGCGCAAGATGTCAGCAGTTTAACTTGTACTGAAGCAGACTAATTTTCTCCAGTTAAAGCATCTATCGTAGATGTAATTTAAAAATTGCGATCGCAGCCAGGATTTTTGAGTCAGGGGAGTGTCAAAATAATCCTAGATAATATTTAAGTAACTAGTCGATCGTTTTGTAATGACTCATTCTACTGATATCGCCACTTTAGCCCGCTGGATGGCAGCTGACTTTAGCAATCAAGAACAAGCTTTTGAAAATCCGCCTTTTTATGCTCATATCCGCGTCTGTATCCGTCCCCTCCCCTTAGAATTGTTCTCAGGGGTAAGTTTGTTTCTCGAACAAGCTTATGATTTTATGCTCAATCAACCCTACCGGATGCGGGTAATGAAGTTAATTCCGGCAGAAAACCACATTGCGATTGAACATTACACCGTTAAAGAAGAACAAAAATTTTACGGTGCATCTCGTGAACCCGAACGCCTCAAAGAGTTGTCTGTTGACCAATTAGAAAAAATGTCAGGTTGCAACATGATTGTAGAGTGGACAGGAAAAAGTTTCAAAGGCAGAGTTGAACCTGGTAAAGGCTGCATAGTGTTTCGCGACGGCAAAAATACTTATCTAGATAACGAATTTGAGATTGACGCTAAAGAATTTTTCAGTCTCGACCGGGGAAGGGATTTAGACACCGATGAACGTCTCTGGGGTTCTATCGCCGGTCCATTTCACTTTCTCCGTTGGGGTAGTTTTGCCGATGAAGTAAAGGTGTAACAAGTTAGGAGTGAGGAGTTACAACCCAAAATTTTTAATCTGCCAAGAGAGTTTGTGGTTTGGTCAACTTGTAATCGCCACCTTTTAGCGATCGCCTAAAAACTACCAAAAACATCCAGTTAACCTACTATCTCTACCTCAGAATCCTATGCTATCATGGTTTAACTAGCGCCCTATGACTACTAAATGGCTACTAAAATACCTTAGCAACATTAAAGTAGTTCAGGATATTTTGCTGTGGCGGCATAGCCAAGTGGTAAGGCAGAGGTCTGCAAAAGTTCTAAGAGGTAGTGAGGGGTAAGTCCCAAACCTTGGCAAAATAGGCTTTTTCAATAAATTCTTACAGGGATATACCAAATCCTCGTTAGAGAATGATAGCTGTTTCTCTTCTGTTAGCTATCATTATTTTTGCGAGGTTTTACTGTGAGTAGAGTGTCAAAGGGCACAGTTGGTATTGAATCTTTCCGTGGTTTTTTTCGCATAAGGCTTCCCTCTTGTGTAGCTAAAGGTGCATCCAGATATTTCAGCACTGGATTGGTTTCAACGGCAGAGAATCAGAAAAAAGCACAGGTCGTTGCATGGGCGATAGAAGAGGATATAGCCAAAGGCGTTTTAGATTGGACTTTGAACAAATATAAGACTGGGGGTTCTCCTTTATTGCAAGCCCAGGACTGGGTTTGGAACCTAGACAAGCTTTGGGGTAGGTACTGCGAATTTATGCGATCGCAGTTAGCTAAAACAACTTACGAAAAGGATTACGTTCGGAAGTTCACTAACCATATTAGAGCGCTCCCAACTAAAGATGTTCGGAATGCTATAGAGATAAGAGATTATCTTTTGGCTAAATTCTCTTCAGAGACAACTAAGCGTGTCCTCACATATATATCCGCCTGCTGTCGATGGGCTGTGCGATCACATCTGCTACCCACTAATCCTTTCGATGGTCTAGCGGCTGATGTTAAGCAGTCAAAAAGTAAGGCTCCTAATGCCATTGACCCTTTCAATAAGGGTGAGATGAACAGCATCATCCAGGCATTTGAAGCGCACAACCAGTACAAGCACTATGTCTCGTTTGTAAAATTCCTGTTCTTGACTGGGTGTCGTCCCGGTGAAGCAATCGCACTTCAATGGAACCATATTAAAACTGATTGTGCGGAGATTCTAATTGTTGAAAGTTATGACACACGGTTCAAAATTCGTAAAGACACCAAAACTCATAAATCTAGGCGATTTCCATGTAACGAACAATTAAAAAATTTACTTTTGGATATTCGCCCCAACGAGCTAGCCCATGACGGCGTTGTATTCCCATCTTTGCGTGGTGGCTTGATAGATGCTAGTAAGTTTACATACCAGGTGTGGAGAGGTGGAGAGGCTGTAGGTCTGGGAAGAAAATCTACAAAGGTGTGGTTAGTCAGCTTGTAGAAGAGGGGAAAATAGCACGATATCGACCGCCATACAACGCTCGGCACACGTTCATCACAGAGTGTTTAGAGCGTGGTGTCCCAGTACAACAAGTGGCGCGGTAGGTTGGTAATTCTCCAGAAGTTATTTTCAAATATTATGCGGGGGTCTTGACTAATATTAGTGTCCCTGAATTTTTGATGTAGAGGAACATTTGCAGTCATGCGATCATACCTCGGCATTTGCACCCAACATGGGGATTTTACCCCTGAAACACTCCTATCTTTTGGCGTATAAATGTATTTACTATAGCGGTTCTCAGTTGGGTGCAATATAGTAACAGCAGTGGGTGAACCATCCAATAATGTCTTTTTTAGTTACTGCATTGAAGGCATTTGTAATGGTCTGGTCTAACTCAATGTGATTTTACTCCTTGTATGACCAAACTGTGAACCATAGCGTGACCAAAAGTTAACGTAATTTCAAGGTTTTTAGCCAATCAAAAACCTAAC
>NZ_JBALDE010000048.1:0-948 GCF_036917515.1 Nostoc sp.
TCGGGTTTGTCTAAATAAGTCAAACCCCACCAAAAGTTTATGTTTTATATTACCAGTGTTAAAATCACCAATAACATGAGTATCTATTGTATAAGCTTCATACTCTGTTGGCTTTGGAAAAGTAGTCAGATCTCTTTCGACAGTGCGGTTGTCTGCTTCCAGTAGACTGGTGACAGATGTTTCACGTAAATCAAGGGTTAAAAATGCAGCTTGAAATGAATTACTAATAGACCAGTTATCGTTAAAGCGATGTTCTAGATTGTAATTATATCTATGAAGCTGGCGGTTAAAGAAATCAGTCGGTTCCCCTAAAAAACGGTTAATAGGGATTTTGCCATTTGGGTTAGGAAGTATAGTTGCACTAGCAATCTGCTCCAAACCAGTACCTAGCGACTGCTGTGTGTCTTCATATTCTGAATCAAAAGTTAGATTTGTATTTTTCCCTATACGCCAATTAACAACAGGCGAAACGAAAAAACGCTTTTCATTATAAAAATCAGTAAAGTCTTCTGTGGTTCTGTAAGAAGTGTTTAAACGATACGACAGACTGCCATCTTTTGTCACAGGCCCAGAAAGGTCAAGTGAAGGTTGAAAAAGTTCATAAGCACCACGCCTTACCTCTAAAGCATAGTAAGGCTGACTCAAAGGCTTTTTAGTAACTACATTAATGATCCCACCGGGATTGACTTGACCATAAATTACAGAGTTTGGTCCTCTAACAACTTCTACTCTATCTATATTTGTCAGCGAACTTGAAAGAGCAGCAACATCTGCAAAGCGGTCTTTGACACCGTTTCTATAAACGTTTCTGGCTCTAAAACCTCGAATAGAAAAAGTGTCTGCAATTCGAGATGAAAAATTATTTTGGACAACGCCAGCATTTGAGAGTATCCCAATTAAGTTACGCGGTTGTTGGTCTTCGATAACCTGCTGAGGAATCACCTGAAC
>NZ_JBALDE010000049.1:0-16885 GCF_036917515.1 Nostoc sp.
AAATGCTCTGAATGCGGTAACTAAAAAAGACATTATTGGATGGTTCACCCACTGCTGTTACTATATTGCACCCAACTGAGAACCGCTATATTACCAGCTCCCAATTTAGTTAGTTGTTAAAAAAGCTTTTACCAAGCCCAAGAAAGTATCTAAAAATACTGTTTAACGGCTTTTTATCCCTTTTATTACTCTGGTTTCATTTCATTGTTCAACACCGAATCAATTGGTTCAAATATTGAGCTATTTTTGCTTGCTTTAATCTAAACTCCAGGATGTAACATTATGGGCAATAGTGTTATATCTATCTTTTACGCTAGTCAGCCAGTCGGTTGTTTGCCAGTGAAAACCGCTAATTGAGCGGCGAAAGCACGCTTGAAGGCGGGCCGTGCTTCGCCACGGGCGACATAGGTAGAGAGATTCGGATAGTCGGAGAGCATACCCGAGTCTTTCAACCTGAGCAGCACTTCCACCATCATCAAGTCGCCTGCGCTGAATGCGCCATCGAGCCAGTCGGCATCTCCAAGGTGACTGGAAAGTTCCTCCAGCCGGTTACGGATGCGACCTTCGACGACACGCAGGCGCTGCTCGTACCAGTCCTGATCACGCTCTAAGTACGTGGCAATTTCCCGATCAACGATTGGCGGCTCCATCGTGTTAAGTGCGGCAAACATCCATGTGATTGCTCGCGCTCGACTATTGGCATCGTCTGGCAACAGCCCTGTATGGCGCTCCGCAATATGGAACACGATCGCCCCCGACTCGAACAGGGCGAGATCACCCTCCTCATAGGTTGGAATTTGCCCAAAAGGATGAAGCACACGGTGCGCGGGTCGCTTCATCTCACTGAACGAAACAAGACGAACATTGTAAGGTTGGCCCACTTCTTCGAGCGCCCAGCGAACGCGCATGTCACGCGCCAGTCCCTTGCCGCCATCAGGCGACCGTTCAAAGGCGGTAATGGTGGATGTCATTGTCAGGGTCATGGTGATTTCTCCTTTCGGTCCAATTTTCTGCTTTGGGTGTGTGTTCTGTCCGGCAAGAACAGTTAATAAGTATCAGGCATAAACTTATTACATTTGATAGACGTATGCAATAAATTTCTGTGCCTGAAAGCATTAAATATGGAAAAGCAACAAGTTGTTTTTGTGCTGAAATTTGTTCCGATAGTAAGGGATAGCCAATATTATTTTATGGTTGCCTTTAAACTATTCTGATGGTAAAAAGATTGGCAGAATGAAAATTTGAACAGATTGGATAAATCATACTTGAATAGAAGGCCATGTACCAAAAGGAATTTGTACAAAAGCAATTAGTAAAACTGAAAAATAGCGTCGAAGGGGAGTTGAAATGAAAATATTATGGAGTCATTCAGGAGGTATAAAGTACAAAATAGGTAATAAAGAAGTGAGTGAAACGGAATATATCAACGAAGATAAAAGACGACATCAAGAGTATCAAAATGCTATTAAATCTCGAAAAACTTTGAATGAGCTAGTCCATTTTGCTTTAGAGACTTGGCTAAAAAGGCTTTAAGAAAAGCTACATTGACAGCATTTATAACTTTTCCTAATTATTAGTATTATTAAATATTATTACGATTTTTGTCATATATTAATATTTGTAGCCGTCTTTGCAGATATCTATATATTTGTTTAACGGCGAATTCTATTCACCGGAATAATTAAACCCATGAGTCAAATCATCTGGATCGCAAGACACGCTAACCGCCTCGATTTCGTAAACCCCGATTGGTTTATCACCGCCGAACGACGCTACGATCCACCCTTGTCTGATGATGGTATGGTGCAGGCACAGCAGTTAGCTAAACGATTGAAAGGAGAAAAGATTGGACATATTTTCGCTTCTCCTTTCCTGCGAACCATACAAACGGCAAACGCAGTTGCAGAAATGCTCAACTTGCCAATTAAACTCGAAACAGGTTTGAGTGAATGGCTAAATCCAGTTTGGATGACGGAAGAACCTGAAAGACTCTCAACTCCAGCATTAGCAGAGTTATTCCCCAGAATTGACACTAGCTATACTTCGCGCATCGCCGCCAAATATCCTGAAACTCGCGAAAAAGTACGAGAACGTTCTGGGCAAACTGCTAGATGTTTAGCTAGTGAGTTCCTCCCAGACAATATCCTGCTAGTAGCGCATGGTGCATCTGTGCTGGGAGGAGCAATGGGGCTAGTGGGGGAAATTGCCAAAACAGAAGTTAAAGCTTCTTTATGTTCTCTAGTAAAAGTGGTACGTCAAGACCCAGAATGGTTATTAGAACTAACGGGAGATACTTCCCATCTAACCCACATAGAAGAAGTTATTCGATTTGCTTAAACCTCTGATAGAGATTTGCGTTCATGGCTTCTGGTACTTTGGGTATATCCTACAAAAAAAGTAATTAATTCGCGAATAAATTCTATGACTTTATTACTAGCAGGAGACATTGGCGGGACAAAAACTATTCTGCGATTGGTTGAAAAATCAGATTCACCAGCTTTACATACTATTTATCAGGAAAGTTACCACAGTGCTGATTTTACCGATTTAGTACCGATAGTACAGCAGTTTTTAGACAAAGCTAATACACCCACACCAGAAAAGGCCTGTTTTGCGATCGCAGGTCCCATTGTCAAAAATACTGCCAAACTGACCAATTTAGTCTGGTTCCTGGATACCGAACGTCTACAAGAAGAATTGGGTATCCCGCACATTTCTTTGATTAACGACTTCGCCGCCATTGGTTACGGCATTTTAGGTTTACAAAAACAAGACTTGCTGACGTTGCAAGTTGGCAAATCTCAACCCGAAGCCCCGATTGCAATTATTGGTGCTGGTACTGGCTTAGGGCAAGGATTTTTAATTAGACAGGGAAACGACTATCAAGTTTTTTCTTCAGAAGGTGGACACGCTGACTTTGCCCCTCGTAACGAGATCGAGTTTCAACTGTTAAAATACCTGCTGGGTAAGCATGATATCCAACGCATTTCTGTAGAACGTGTGGTTTCTGGAATGGGAATTGTGGCAATTTACCAATTTTTGCGCGATCGTAAATTTGCTACCGAATCACCAGATATTGCCCAAGTCGTCAGAACTTGGGAACAAGAAGCGGGACAGGAAGAGAAAAGTGTCGATGCTGGTGCTGTCATTGGTACGGCTGCACTAGAAAAACGCGATCGCCTCTGCGAACAAACTTTGCAATTATTTATAGACGCTTATGGTGCAGAAGCCGGCAATCTCGCCCTGAAACTCCTACCTTACGGCGGCTTATACATCGCTGGTGGTATTGCGCCCAAAATCCTGCCTTTAATCCAAAATAGTGGTTTCTTATTAAATTTCACCCAAAAAGGTAGGATGCGCCGCCTCCTCGAAGAGATTTCCGTGTATGTTATCCTCAACTCGCAAGTCGGCCTAATTGGTGCTGCTTTATGTGCTGCTAGGTTATAACAGCTGGCATCATCAGTGAGATCGGCATCTCAAAGGGCAAAAAATATGACAGTTAAAAGTCTGTTGCCACTAATAGCCGCCACGATAGTTTATGGTGGCTGTGTTTTTGTGGAAGCGCGTCAACCTAAACCTCCGGTAGCTGTTGTCAAACCAACCGTTTCTCAACCCGTACAGCCACAATGGAAGTTATACACTGCTCCAGATGGACGTTTTACGATTTTGATGCCGGGAAGCCCTAGCAGAAACACCGAATACCAAAAAACTTATATGGGGGAAATTACTTTAGAAATATTTGTTGCTCAACCACCAAAACAGCAAGTAGCATACATAGTTGCTTACAATGATTTTCCTTATAGTTACGGTCAAATGGCTGATCCTGAAGCTGTACTTAATAATGCACGAGATATGGCTTTAAAGACTACGAAAAGTAATTTAATTAGTCAACAAAACATTCGTAGTTCCAATAATCATTCCGGCAAAGAAATTGAGTACATCAATTCTGGAGGGAAAATTACTATAAATAGAATGTATGTTGCCGAAGGAAGATTATATCAAGTAATGGCAATAACTACAAAGAAGCAGCAGAAGACATTAGCTAAAACTATTGCTGGATATTTAAATTCATTTCATCTAGTTTTGAAAAAGTGAAATAATTAAAAGCTTTACTATATTAGCCTTGTAATCAATTGCAGGGCTAATAATTAGGTAGGCAGAAATAACTAAAATAGTCTATAATAAATTATAACTTACGTAATACACCGCAAACCAAATAAAAAATTTTGGATTGGTTAATTAACAAAATTTTTCTATTGACTATTAAATTTTATTGTATTTTAATTATTTAATTTTTTTAATCATATTGTGGATCCGCATGATGGGTGCTGTGGGAAGGAAGGGTTAAACGCCCTTCTCGACCCGATTGGGCGGTTGCTCCACCGAAAATGAACAAATCTCAATTATTCTGAATAAGCCTTCGACTAATAATCGATTTTTAGCAGCCTTGTTTGGGTGAACATACCTGCCCGCTCCAAAGTCTTCTTTGACGCATGGTTGTAATACCAGCACCCAGCAATTGGGTATAGTTCCCGTCGCCGACATTCCTCTATTAATAGCGTGATTGTGGCAGTTGCGATACCAGTGCGCCGAAAGTGTTCGATCGTGTACATGCCGATGCTGGCAACATCACTATAAAGGCTACTCGATTCGATCAACCCAAATCCGACATACTTATCGCTAGATCGTACCAGAAACAATGTGTGTGCTGCAAGATGCTTCTCAACAGGCGTGAAAAACTCACCCGCGTGCTGTTGAATGAAGGGAATATCTTCGGGATTAGCCAAGCGCAACGAAAATGATTGAGTTGCTGTATGGTCTTGTGCATGTGGAACGACATTGAAAAAGTATGCTTGTTTTGTAAGTTGGCGGTAATCATCAAGCGCATGAGCGAGAAAAAACTCGTCGCACGTTGGAACGAGCGCCGATTCGACGTGTTCTAGCTTGCATAGTTGCTGAAACACGGCTTGTCCATAGCGCTTATGTTGGTCAGTCAAGCTAAATTGGGTAAGCAAACTTTCACCATGAATTGACGCAAAGCCTGCAGATTGGCGAGCAATGAAGATGTGATAATGGTGCGACGCAAGGATATGTTCCTCTAGGAACGAATCAATGCGTGCGGGGAGTGCCGCAAGGTGGCTTTGCACCGCTTCACGAATGTCAGAAAATGAGACAGGGCTAAATTGTATGTCCATATCTACCTCTATCAAGTTGTTGCAACAGGTATAAGTAAGTCGTGGAGAAAATTTATAAGTATGTAACAAACAATTAAGCAAAAGAATTAGAGTTAAATTTTACACGTTGCGTACTATAGTTTCCCTTTTCTCCTCTTATTTGAACGCCATCAATGACAGCATGAGGCTTGCGTCTAACTCATCATCAAAGGTTTTCGAGGCTAATTCATCTTTTTTGAGGTGTTGCCACTCTAATTCAATCGGGTACCCTACCCTTCGGGTTGTGCTTTGCAGTACGGGAAGCAAGCTACATTTCCGAACAATATCTTGGGAGAAAGAAGATGTACAAACCCATTTGTTCCCACTTTGACCATAATTGCTGAACTTCTTTGCAACGATGTATTGGACCGTTATCCTGCACTATGACTCTGATACGTCCTGTTTTTTGGGCTACGTAAAGCTTTAAGCTCCATCATCTGAATAGCAGAAGTCAACCTCAAGACTAGACAACCAATTTGGTGGTTTTTCAGTGGTCGTCCGGTTGAACGTCATACCTTTATTGAGATTTGCTTGGTTTTGGAAGTGAATTGGCGGGAGATTGCTACCAATCCTCCAGCAGAATTCCGTGAACTAGAAGAATACGCCCAGCCCTCTGTGGTGGATATTGATGCATTAGTGCAACAAGTGCGATCGCAACGCTTTGACAAAATTCAAGACCAGTGTGGTATTTTGCAGTTATTGGATATCAGCCGTCCTGTTGCGATCGATGACCTATATATAGATGTAAATATTTTGGAGGAAATTGCCAGTCAACAGTGGTTAGAAATCACTGAACGCGCAAATGTGATTAGCGCTGGTTCCGTAAAAGAAGCTTTAGAAACCCTGAGTTGGTTCACGCCCAACATTATTGTATGTGAAATTAGGTTTTTAGGTGAAAGTACTTATACATTGCTAAATACATTGAATGCTATAGAAGCAGACAATGGTAAGCATATCCCAATCATTGTGACTTCAACATCTACCACAGGTACTTGTGACCAAATTCCAGATGTAGAGTTTGAAGAATATTTACTTAAGCCATTCGACCTTGATGAATTTGTTTCTATGATTGTGAATCAAGTAGAGGAAAAAGTGATGGAAAATTTTTGCACCGAGCTACTAATTTTACAGTAGTAAATAAGTTTTAGCATCTCCGTTGTTTAACTGCCCTGAAATAAATTTCTAGACTGCATAGCTAAAACCCTTGTTCAGGGTACAACTGTAGGTTAGATGCAGCCTATAATGTAAGCACATGGGTTTGAGCGAATGATAAGCAATACCCACAAAAATTACAAATATACTTATTCATTCACCTCAGAGACTCGTTCATCCACTTCAGAACTGGATTCATCCACATTAAAGACTAGTTTTATTAAAGTAGACTATCAGTGCGTTAGCCTCCGGCGTAACACACCCTACGAAAATCGTTTGCAAGGATGGAGTTAAAGCTTTGGTGTCAGCTTAGTGCTGGAAAATGAAACTTGTATGATCGTTGTTAAAGTTCCTCTTTCGCAATATTATGAGCGAATTACAGACCCAACTAGTAATCGATACCTGGATAGTAGCAACTTGGGATGAATATATCCAAATAATTGAAAATCCTACCTACGAAAAAGCCAAGGGCTACTACCACAATGGACAGATGAGGATTGAAATGCCACCACTCGGCCATGACCACGCCTGTGACAACACAATTATTGCCTTTGCTGTTAACCTTTTTTGCACAATCAAAGGCATACTCGCCAAAGGCTTAACTAACTGCACATATCGGAAAACAGGATTTAATGAAGCTCAACCTGATGTGTCTTACTATATTGGTGAGAATGCTGATGTCATTCCTTATGGAACTTCAATCATTAATCTAGATATATATCCACCACCAGATTTAGTTATTGAAGTGGCTAATACCTCACTTGCTGACGATCAAGGTGAAAAACGACTTTTGTACGAAGATTTAGGAGTGAAAGAATACTGGATTTTAAATGTCCAGAATGTCCAAGTTATGGCTTTTGCTATTGAAAACCAAGGTAGTAGGCGGATTACAGAATCTCAGGTATTACCAGGATTAGCAATTTCTTTATTAAACGATGCATTATGGCAAACTCGTCAAATAAATCAAAGTCAAGTTGGTGCTTGGTTATTAACCCAATTTCAGCAATAATTACAAACTGCTTTGCAGTAGGGAATGGGGAGTAGGGAAAAAGAAAAGGATACAGAGCAATTAATGCTTGAGCGCACTACGGCAATCCTATCTGATTTGTGAGAATTGCTAGCCGTAGATTCCCAGCTTCTCAAAAAAGTTGGGGATCTTGTTTCTCACGAATAGTTCCAGATTGCACTAATATGTTGTGGCTAAAGTCACCCTTTCAGGTGAAGACATACAGAAATACGAATGCCTAGTATGAAGGAAGATGAAGCAACTGTGAAGCTTATTATGCGTCTGGTTGTTACTTGAGTCATAAAATATTTAATCCCAAAGCTTTAACAATCCCGTATTCTCCACTTGTCCTCTAACTAAAAAATATTTTTATACAGCAAGATTTACAGGCTTCTATAACATGGCTACGCACATAGAAATTCCAGTTATTGGCAAAATTAAGTACCCATGGCGCTGGCTGATTGGGCTGATGGCAGGGAGTGCCTTAGTTGTGGGTACTGTAACAACTTACAGTTTGGTAAATCAAGGGACAAATAAAGAAGATATTGCTCAATTAACTGTGCCAGTTGCAGCACAAAACGTCACGTTGCGGATTACAGCTAGTGGCAAAGTCGTGCCAGTTCAGAGTGTAAATATTAGTCCAAAGAATCCCGGAGTGCTGTCGCAATTATATGTGGAACAAGGCGATCGCATTCAACAAGGGCAAATTCTCGCCCGCATGGATAGTGCCAGTATTGAGGCTCAAAGGAGTCAGTACCGTGCTAACTTAGCCCAAAGTCAAGCACAGCTAGCCCAAGCCCTAGCTGGTAGTCGTCCTCAAGAAATCACTCAAGCTAAGGCGCGATTAGCACAAGCTCAAGCCCAATTAGCCGCAGCTAAGGCTGGTAATCGTCCCCAAGAGATTGCTCAATCTAAATCCCAAGTAGATGCGGCTCAAGCAAAGGCGAATTACACCAGTGGACAGGTAAAGCGTTATCAATACCTATACGAACAGGGAGCAGAGAATAAACAATTACTCGATCAAGCCATCAGCGATGACAAAAGTGCTAGAGCCAGTTTAGAAGAAATAAAAAAACGATTGTCATTAGTCCAAAGTGGCACTCGCAGTGAGGAAATCGACCAACGCCAAGCCGCTGTTAACGAAGCACGGGCAGCATTGGTACTGTTAGAAGATGGCACCCGTTCTGAAGAAATTGTCCAGCGTCAAGCCGCTGTTGCATCTGCTGAGGCTCAGTTAAAGGGTGTACAAGTGCAATTAGAAGATACTATTATCCGCGCTCCTTTGTCGGGAATTGTTACCCAAAAGTATGCTGAACCAGGCGCGTTTGTCACACCTACAACTTCTGCTTCTACTAGTGCATCGGCAACTTCTAGTTCAATTGTTGCTGTAGCACGTGGTTTAGAAATATTAGCTCAAGTTCCCGAAGCCGATCTTGGCAGAATAAAACAGGGACAGCAGGTGGAAATTGTCGCCGATGCCTATCCCGACCAAGTTTTTAAAGGTCATGTGCGCCTGATTGCTCCCGAAGCAGTAATAGAACAAGGTGTGACATCTTTCCAGGTAAGGGTTGCTCTCGATACTGGCATAGATAAACTGCGTTCTGGCTTAAATGTGGATCTGACTTTTTTAGGCGATCGCGTTAATAATGCCTTGGTATTACCAACGGTGTCAATTGTTACCGAAAAGGGTAAAACTGGTGTACTCGTACCCGATGCAAAGAATAAACCCCAGTTCCGCGAAGTTACAGTTGGAGCACAAATTCAAGAACAAACTCAGATTTTAGGGGGAGTTAAAGCAGGCGATCGTATTTTTGTTAACCCACCCAAAGACTACAAAATCGAAAAGACCAAAGAACAAAATAATTCGTAATTCGTAATTATATAAGATATGAATTTCCTCGAAAGCATGAATATGGCGGGGAAAACCCTGCTGTCAAATAAGCTGCGTAGCGCCCTGACGATGTTGGGTATAGTTATTGGCAACGCCTCAGTGATTGCGATGATTGGGATTGGTGAAGGTGGGCAGAAGTATGTGAATAAACAACTGGAGTCATTAGGGCCAAATGTGCTGTTTGTACTGCCAGGTAATCGAGAAACTCAGCGGATCTCCTCTGAAGTGCCAAAAACTCTGGTGTTGCAAGATGCGGATGCGATCGCCTCTCAAGTACCAACAGTAGTAGGAGTTGCTCCCGAATTAAATACCAGACAGGTGATTACTTACCGCAACAGAAACACCGATGTCAACATTATTGGCACAACTCCCAGTTTCCTATCAGTGCGGGATTTTGAAACTGATAAAGGCAGGTTTTTCTCTGAGATAGACATCAAGCGAAGTAACCAAGTCGTAGTGCTGGGTGGCGACTTGGTAGAAAAACTATTCGGTAGTAGTAACGCTGTAGGACAGCAATTGCGAATCGGAAATACCAGCTTTCAAGTGATTGGAACGTTAACAACCAAAGGTTCCAGCGTGGGAGCAGATTATGATGATGCTGCCTTAATACCAATCACCACCTCAGCAAACCGACTTGTGGGCAAGAATTCTCCTTTTGGTATTGCCTTAGATTACCTCGTTGCTGCTGCTCGTGATTCAGAGAGTGTGGATGCAGCAGAGTTTCAAATTACTAATTTGCTGCGTCTACGACACAAAATTAATGGTGAAGATGACTTTACTCTTCGCACCCAGAAAGATGCTTTACAAACTGTCGGTCAAATTACAGGTGCATTGACAATTATGCTAGCTGCGATCGCCGGTATATCCTTGTTTGTCGGCGGCATTGGCATTATGAATATTATGCTAGTCTCCGTTACCGAACGCACCCAAGAAATCGGATTGCGAAAAGCGATCGGAGCAACTGAGCAAGATATTTTGCTACAGTTCATCATTGAGGCAGTAATAGTTTCCGCAGCTGGCGGCTTAGTTGGAACTGCGATTGGTATCAGTGGCATCCTATTAGTGGGAGCCTTGACTCCTTTAGAAGCAAGTCTTTCTCCTGTAGCGATTACTATGGCAGTTGGTGTCTCTGGAGGTATTGGTTTATTCTTTGGCGTTATTCCTGCACGTCGCGCTGCTAAACTCGACCCCATTGTGGCTTTGAGAAGTGCCTAGTACCGCAAGGCAAAAGTCAAAAGGAGCCAGTATGTTGGGGAGACAGCGCTGTGGGCGGGTTTCCCGACTTGAGGCGACTGTCGTCGGCTCTGCCGACTTGTACCCCTTCGGGGAAGCAAGCTACGCGCAGCGTCTCCCCTTGAGAGAAGCAACTGGCGGTCAAAAGTCAAAAGTCAAAATAAATACAGCGTCAGCATTTTATTGATTTGAAATAGGTAGTTTATTTACTTGTTGAAATCCAACAGCGTCTCAGCTAATACCATTTCACAAAATACCTAATACAAATGATTTTTCTCTGATTCTTTTCCCCTGCTCCCCTGCTTGCCATCCATATGAATCTTAAAGTGAAACGGTAATAACTCTTCTAGTTGAGAGATTAATAAAGGCTTCAATGCGCGATCGCAACAATTCATTGGAGTAATTTTGCTGAAAAACGGGAAGACTATGGTTACTCCCGAATGGGAAATTTTTATAAAAATCCTCAACAGCAAAATGCTCAAAAAATCTCTGCTTAACTGTTTAATTTTGCCTGTTTCTCTAATACCCTGGCTCTATGTCGGAACACTTTTTGATTCCCAAGCCAATGCTTTACCAGGGCAAAGTACAGAAGAGGTAGGTACTTGGATTAAAGCACATCCGACACTCCGCCCCAGAAGCGGAGAGCGATTATTTGTGCAAAAGACTGATACGGCTGCCCAACGATTCACTTTTCAAGCGTCGGTATTGCCTCCTGGTAGGGTAGAGTTTTCCAAAGACCGGGGCACAATTCGGACTGAGCGGATTACTATGTATGATGCTATTAACGGCATGACATTTACGCGTCTCCAAGAATCCTTGCGGGTGATTTATGGCTTGGAGATTTATCAAGATTACGATCGCGCCCAAATTGTGTATGAATATCCCAACCAGGAGGTAGTTAATTCCGCACGTCTGGCCAAAACTCCGATTCGGGAAGCCTTAAAGGGAGAATTACGAGTAGGCGATCGCTATGTATATTGGGTAGAAGTTGCCCAACCCAAGACTGGCAAAGCTTTTACCGGTCAAATGACCGTTTTGCTCAAAACTGACCTAGACAAGTTAGAAAATGAACTGCAAATTCGTTAATGTGCATGGGGCAAAAGAGGCAGAGATACGGAGGGGCAGAGGGGAAAAACTTACTGTAACTTCTTCCCTGCTCGCCTGCTCCCCTGCTCCCTTGTCCCCTTGTCCCCTTGTATCCCTCATCTCTTCTCCAACTCCATTTGAGCTAAGGTTTGCCATATACCCGAAAAGATACTTTCAGCTGCTAAGGAAATTCGTAGTAAATCTTCTTTGAGTAGTGGCGGCCAATCAACCCCGGCTTTGCGCCCTGCGCCAAATAGCTGTTGCGCCTTAATGCTTAACTGATAAAGGGCCAAAGCCAGTTCTCGGTCTAGGCTCTTTGCATCTTTGAGGGCTTCAAACACCACTTTCAATGCCAACAAAATCGAAGTAATCTGACCAGGTATCGGCGGTTTGCCCTGTTTCATACGCGTTAACAGCGCATCTGGATTTTCTTCGGTTGTGATTGTCTGATCTATGAGGAGTTTCCTAGCTGTTTCGTAATTCATGTAGTCAGTTTAGCGCACATTTTACTTCAGCAGTAATACTTAACTAAAAAGTTATAAAACGGCTTTTTAGTTATTTATAGTAATCTCTGATGATTTGTGAAATGATAGGCATGGGGAAAATAAGCGGGAATTGACGATGCTCTAGGTTAACCAGATAGACTGAATATAATATCTTTGAAAAATACACCTTACTAGGAATCAAAAGTAAAATGATCTCACCAAATTTACTAGAAATTGAGCGCTCTATCCTTGCCTTGTCTGTGGAAGAACAACTTTGGTTGTTAGAAAGTATTGCTCGACAAATCCGAGAAAATAAATATACAAAAGATAAATTAGCCAATGTTAATAATTTAGAGGAACAACTGCAAGTGACGGCTATTGAGCCAAAGATTGAAACAAAATTTGCTGCGATAACTGATGAGTTTGCAATTTCTGAAATACTCTGATATGTACATGATGAAATTGCCAGACCTAAAAAGTTAAATATACAAGTTCTCAGTGAGCGATCGCTTAAAATTGCTGACTGCGATCACAGTCTCTAAATTAATCATTTACATCGTAAAAGCAGTTTAATTACGTAACAAAAGCAAACTTTTGTGTAATCTATGTTACTAAAATATTTTGGTTTATACAGAATGTAGCGAGTACAAAATCAGATTCTTAACCAAAATCCCCATAGTTAAGATTATGGAGATGTCCCTACTTACTTTTAATTTTGTTTCATCTATCTTTACGATTCAACCCCATTATGGTATATCACTGTGGTAAATACGCTCTGATGATGTTGCTGATTATCAGTTAATAAAGACAATCTCGCAAAAAGAAATTTTAACGGTGCTTATTACATTGTTTGAAGTTATGTAGCCTTTTGATTACGGCCTATCAACCACTGCGGTAGACTATGCGTTGATTATGATTCTTTCGCAGAGAAGAACACTCGAAAGGAGCCGTTTATTCAATGTCTCATTCTGTAAAAATCTACGATACCTGCATTGGCTGCACCCAATGCGTCCGCGCTTGCCCTACTGATGTACTTGAGATGGTTCCTTGGGATGGCTGTAAAGCTGCTCAAATTGCCTCTTCACCTCGTACAGAAGACTGTGTGGGCTGTAAGCGTTGCGAAACCGCTTGTCCCACTGACTTTTTGAGCATCCGGGTTTACCTGGGCGCTGAAACAACTCGCAGTATGGGTCTAGCTTACTAAAAAGCTGAGTGCTGAGTCACCGAAGATTTGAGCGGCGATTTCCGCCGATCAAACTTCTCACTGAATGCTGAGACAAAAGAAGTAAATCAGAAACACAATTTCTTGATTCTTCACTCAGCACTCGGAACTCGGCATTTAAGGCTTTTAAATCTTTCAATAGCAAGCACCTTTAGCAAGCATTTTTTGAGCGGATACAATCTCTAAGTATCTAAATCTTAGAAGCCGTATTTGTACCCTCAGGTCAAAAGCTGACGGGAAATCCGCTGTCAAAACCCAAAATCTATAACAATACCTAGTCGTAGAGGGAGTAAAATACTCCCTTTTTTCTTTGCAAAATGTCCACTTTATGGTATCCACTATACTGGATTAAATCATCCTGAAAAAAAGTGGTGTGAACAATGTGCGGAATTGTTGGATATATAGGCACTCAAGCGGCGACAGACATTTTACTGGCTGGACTAGAAAAACTAGAGTACAGGGGCTATGATTCGGCTGGAATTGCCACTGTTTGGGAAGGTGAGGTAAGTTGTGTGCGGGCAAAGGGTAAACTCCATAACCTGCGTTCTAAACTCGAACAAATAGAAACTCCTGCCCCAATTGGTATTGGTCATACACGCTGGGCAACTCATGGTAAACCAGAAGAGTACAACGCCCATCCCCATTTGGATACAGCAAAGCGAGTGGCTGTGGTACAAAATGGCATTATCGAAAACTACCGCGAGTTACGCGAGGAACTCAAAGCAAAAGGACACGAATTTCGTTCTGAAACCGATACCGAAGTTATTCCTCATTTAATAGCCGAATTTTTAAAGAATCTTCCTCCTTCATCTTCCTTATCTCCCTTACTAGATGCAATTCGCCAAGCCGTTAATTACCTAAAAGGGGCGTTTGCGATCGCAGTTATTTCTGCTGACTACCCCGATGAATTGATTGTTGTCCGCCAACAAGCACCTTTGGTAATTGGTTTTGGGCAAGGAGAGTTATTTTGTGCGTCTGACACACCTGCGATCGTTGCCTATACCCGTGCGGTGCTACCTCTGGAAAATGGCGAAATTGCCCGCCTCACACCTTTAGGCGTTGAGATTTACAATTTTGCTGGCGATAGGCTAAAAAAACAACCCCGCCTGCTCAACTTCAATCCTGCAATGGTAGAAAAGCAGGGATTCAAACACTTCATGCTCAAAGAAATCCATGAGCAACCAGGGGTAGTAAGAGCTAGTTTAGACGCATACTTTAATCCAACCGAGTCTACCGAATCGCCAATCAATCTTGGTTTACCTGCGGATTTATACAACGATTTAGAACAAATTCAGATCCTCGCTTGTGGTACAAGTTGGCACGCAGCATTAATCGGAAAATATTTACTCGAACAACTAGCAGGAATTTCAACTCAGGTAGATTACGCTTCTGAGTATCGCTATGCACCATCACCCGTGACGGCTAACACGTTAATCATTGGTGTTACCCAATCAGGTGAAACCGCCGATACCCTAGCAGCTTTGACGATGGAAAAAGAACGTCGCCAAGGAAAAGAACCCAAATATCAAGCGCGACTACTGGGGATTACCAATCGCCCTGAAAGCAGCCTCGGTCATATGGTATCACATATTATCAGTACTCTAGCGGGAATTGAAATTGGAGTAGCGGCAACGAAAACTTTTACCGCACAACTGATGGCATTTTATGCTTTGGCATTGGATTTAGCAGCTCGTCGTCAGACAGTTTCAAAAGACACATTAGATCAAATTATTAATGGGTTGCGGCAGATTCCTAAAGAAATTGAGGCAACTTTAGAAAGTCAGGAACGTTTAACTGAACAGCTAGCACACGAATTTGCCGAAACCAAAGATTTCATTTTTGTGGGAAGAGGAATCAACTTCCCCATTGCTTTGGAAGGGGCGTTGAAATTAAAAGAAATCAGCTATATTCACGCCGAAGGGTATCCGGCTGGAGAGATGAAACACGGGCCCATAGCACTTTTAGATGCGAAAGTACCAGTAGTTGCGATCGCAATACCTGGTAGTGTTTACGAAAAAGTTATTTCTAATGCTCAAGAAGCCAAAGCCAGAGATTCTCGGTTAATTGGCGTTACTCCCGTCAACGATGGCGAAGCTGCGGAAATCTTTAACGATCTTCTTCCCATCTCTCATGTAGACGAATTACTTTCTCCGATTCTGACAGTAGTTCCCCTGCAACTATTGGCTTATCATATTGCCGCCCGTCGCGGTTTGGATGTCGATCAGCCTCGCAATCTAGCTAAAAGTGTCACTGTAGAATAGTACAATTTTATACGTTTTATAGTTGTACAACAATAAAAAAGTCGTATAACAAATAAAAAAGTTATATAATACATAAAAAAGTTGTATAATTATATCCTGTAGGTGCGTATGTGAGCATCTACAGGAGTTTTTATGGCTAGAAGCAAGCAAGATTGGACGCAAGCCAAGTTTGAGCGTTACTTGAAGGAAAGCCGTGGTCAGGGTAGTGGCAAAGACTATCAACCTTGGATAAAGATTCAGGATTTTCCGTCAAAGGGTCGTGTTTCTAGACCTGCAGGTTGGAAAACAAACCGAGAACATCATCTGCTTTCTGATAACGAGAAGCGGCTGTTTTACGTCTTCGAGTGGTCAGATACGATTGTAGATATAAGAGAGCAGTTTCCTCTAATTGACCTTGACTTAGCAATGAGTATTGCAGAGAAAATAGGTATTAACTATCCCAAAGATCCGCAAAGCAATACTCCCCGTGTTTTAACAACAGATTTTATGCTTTCTGTCAAGCAAGGCAAAACGATAGTTCAGAAAGCACGAACATTTAAGCTAACTAAGGATTTGGGAAGTAAGTCTGTAGCTGAAAAATTTGAGTTAGAAAAGCGTTACTATGCTGCCAAAGATATCGATTGGGGAATAATCACAGAGAAAGAAGTCCCTAAGCAATTAGCAGAAAATGTTGAATGGGTTCATACTGCTTATAAACTAGAAGAAAATGCAGATATAAATCTTGAAGAACTACTTGACATTGCCAACATTTTAAAATCCAGACTTCAGGAAAGTGATGCAAGCATCAATCGAATAACAACATCTTTAGACAAAAACATGAATCTAGAGGCAGGTACATCACTCTATCTTTTTAAGCATCTTATTGCTAAGAAGGAAATCATTATAAATATGTTAGCCACAAAAATATCTAGTTGTCCTTCTTCTAAAGAAATTAAAAAATTTATTTTTTAGACAAAAATATGTGGTGCATTAAATTCTATGAATAATGATTTATTTGTCAATGACCTGATTGAATGGATTGATGAATCAGGTAATAGCTTCATAGAACGAGTTCTCTGGATAGATGAAGGCTATATAGCAATCCTATCTGGGTTGTGAGAAAATACGGAACAAGCTAGAGGTATAATTAGTAGACATTATAGGGGAATATCAATGTGGATGCGATCGCTCATTTTGAACCTGAACTTCATAAATTAGATACAGTTGGAATTCATACCATTGCAGGTATTCCCAAGGAAGGCGTAATATCAAGTCCGGTTAATTAGTTACGATTAAACCCCAAGTTTAATCCACCAATGAAAGCCAGTTAGCCCTGGAATTAAATCTTGCTGCTGAA
>NZ_JBALDE010000050.1:0-13281 GCF_036917515.1 Nostoc sp.
TAGATCATAACTGTAAGGGTTTGCCATACGAATGCAGAAATCAATCACTTCTCTATATATTCTACGTCCTAACTAAGATGGCGACTGCTATATCACCCTGTCCCCCCTCTCTCAAGGGTAAGTATTTTTTTGGAAGTCTCTTTGCCCGACTATGTAATTTTGTAATAAATAATACAGCAATTTTTATGTGGCATACTTGGCAAGGATATAACTTTTGCCATTATGAGGTAAGCCAATTATGATCAAGTATCCGCGATGCTTATGACGACAAGCTACTGAATACTGAATAATTTTTTGTAGTATAACTAACTAAGATTTAGAGCAAACAACTTGTTTTTGAAATAACGTGATGCTGGATTTTGGGAAAAGCCTTTTTGGTTATAAACAGTTTATTCCCCACGGTCATTACTATCTTTGGAAACCGGAATTAATGGTGTTCGATATTGTATTTGAGAGTTTAATTGCCCTTGCTTATTATTCTATTCCGATCACGCTACTTTATTTTGTCCGCAAGCGCCAAGATTTACCTTTTAACTGGATATTTCTACTATTTGCAACATTTATTGTTATTTGTGGCACTACCCACCTAATGGAAATTTGGACGCTTTGGTATCCAACTTATTGGTTGAGTAGTTGCCTTAAGACTATTACAGCCATAGTTTCACTATACACAGCTTGTGAACTTATACCTTTGATACCAAAAGCACTTGCTCTCCACAGTTCTGCACAGATGGAGGCAGCCAATCGAGAACTGGAGGGGGAAATTAGCGATGTCTACGACGAGCTTTGCTTAGGCAAACAGACAGAACTTGCACTACAAGAGCAAGAAGCTCTGTTGCAGCGAGTTGGCAATAATCTGCCCTATGGGGCAATTTATCAGGTAATCCGCGAATTTGATGGTAGCGATCGCTTTTCTTATATCAGTGCGGGGATCGAAAAACTGATGGAAGTCAGGGCAGAAGATGCACTGAAGGATTCAAGTTTGCTTTATCGCCAGTTTATCCCAGAAGACGTACCACTTTTCCAGGCAGCAATCGAGGAATCTCGGCAGCATTTGTCAGTGTTTGATATACAACTGCAAATCCAAACGCCCAGCGCTCGGCTGAAATGGTTACATTTTCGTTCCATACCACACCAGTTGCAGGATGGTCGTGTAGTTTGGGATGGACTGGTAGTGGATATCACTGACTTCAAGTGTACTGAAGAAACACTACGCAAGAGTGAAGCCTTATTTGAAGAATCTCAGCGAGTTGCTCGTCTCGGTAATTGGGAGTTTGAACTTGCCACTGGCAAAATTACCTGGTCAAAGCAGCTGTTTGACCTTTTTAATCGAGATCCCGCACTGCTTGAACCGAACTACCAAGAAAATCTGCAACTGTTTTGGGCAGAAGACGCAGGAAAATTAGCCCAAGCAATTGAGCGGGCAATGTCAACTGGGGAATCCTACAAACTCATTCTGCGCGTATCTCAAACTTACGGATTTACTATTTATATCGAGGAGATTGGACATGCAGAATTCAACACGGATGGAAAAGTAATTCGCCTCTATGGGACTGCCCAAGATGTTACAGAACGGCAAGCCGCACTCAACGAATGCAAACAAGTCGAGGAAGAACTCCAACGCAGTGAAACACTGCTAGCTACTGCTCAAAAGATTGCTCATCTGGGCAGTTGGGAATGGTACTTAGAGTCTCAAAAACAAATTTGGTCAGCCGAAACCTTTTGCATCTTTGGTCTAAATCCTACTGAATTAGCACCGACACAGGCTGCATTTCTCCAAATGCTTCACCCAGAAGACCGACCAGTCTTGCAGAGGCATCTCCTACAAGCGATCGCCAATGGCAATCCTTTCAATCTTGAATATCGCATTGTCCGACCTGATGGCTCATTGCGCTACCTGGAATCGAGAGCAGAGGTAGCTTATGATACTCAAGGTAAGACTATTAGACTGTATGGAGCTATTCTAGACATCACAGAACGCAAGCAATCAGAAATTGCTCTCAAACAAAGCGAGATTCGCTACCGTGCCATTGTAGAAGATCAGACTGAACTCATTATCCGATATTTACCAGACGGTACACTCACCTTTGTCAACCAAGCTTTTGCAGTTTATTTTGGGCGATCGCCAGAGGAACTGATCGGCAGTTGCTATCAACCGATTATCTTCGAGGCAGACCGGGAGCGAGTTGCACAGTTAGTAGCTTCAATGAATACTGATAATCCTGTAGTCATCATTGAAAATCGCGTAGTTCTGGAAGATGGGGTGCGTTGGACTCAGTGGCATAACCGAATGCTGTTTGACGAGCAAGGATGCTTTATAGAATTTCAATCGGTAGGACGGGATATCACAGTTCTCAAGCAAATCGAAGAAACACTTTTTCAAGAAAAAGAATTAGCTCAGGTGACGTTGCAATCGATTGGAGATGCAGTTATTACCACAGATGTGTTTGGCAGGATTCAATATCTCAATCCGGTTGCAGAATCTCTGATTGGATGTAGTCAAGCATCGGTACAAGGGTTGCCGTTAGTAGAAGTCTTGAGAATTGTGCATGAAACGACACAGGAGCCAGTTCAGAACCCAATTGAGCAAGCATTAGAGGAAAATCGAATTGTAGGTTTAGCAAACCATACCGTCTTAATTGCTCAAAATGCTCAAGAGATTGTGATTGAAGATTCAGCTGCGCCGATTCGCAATCGTGAAGGACAAGTTATTGGCGCGGTTATGGTGTTTCATGACGTGACTCAGAATCGCCAGCTGGCGCTTCAGCTATCCTGGCAGGCAACCCATGATGCCTTAACCGGATTGGTGAATCGCCAAGAGTTTGAGCGGCGGGTTGAACATGCACTGACCCTTTCTAAGTTAGACTACCAGGTTCATGCGTTGTGCTATTTGGATCTCGATCGCTTCAAAATTGTCAATGATACCTGTGGTCATCTGGCTGGAGACGAATTACTGCGTCAAATGACTGTCCTATTGCAGGAGAAGATTCGGAAAACTGACACACTGGCACGGTTAGGGGGCGATGAATTTGGAATATTGCTCAATCAGTGTATGCCCAAGCAAGCTTTACGAGTTGCCAATGAACTGCGTGAGTGTGTTCAAGAGTTCCGGTTTGTTTGGCAAGAGCAGGTATTCTCAATTGGCGTAAGTATCGGCTTGGTTGGTATCGACTTGAGTAGCGAGAGCCTTACAGAAATTATCAGCACGGCTGATGCCGCTTGCTATACCGCAAAGAACCGGGGGCGCAACCGCGTATACCTTGCTGAGACTGACGACCAGGAGCGACTGCAACAGCGTGGTCAAATGCAGTGGGTCAGTCGCATTTCTAAAGCTTTGGAAAACGATTGGTTTTGTCTCTATGCTCAAAAGATTGCCGCTATTACTCCGAGCGATCAAAACGGCGACCATTATGAAGTGCTGCTGCGGCTGCGGGATGAGCAGGGAAATTTAGTGCTGCCAATGGCGTTTATTCCAGCAGCAGAACGCTACAACTTGATGCACCTGATTGATCGCTGGGTGATTCGGACTCTGTTTAAAAATTGGCTAACACTCGCTGGCGATGAACAAAGCATCTATGCAATTAACCTCTCTGGCTCTAGCATCAACGACGATCAATTCATTGACTTCTTGTATGAGCAGTTTACCTTATACCCCATCTCACCCCAACGCATTTGCTTTGAGATTACCGAAACTGTAGCGATCGCCAACCTCATAAAAGCTAGGCAGTTCATTCAGTCGCTTCAACAGATGGGCTGTCGCTTCGCATTAGACGATTTTGGGGTAGGGATGTCATCCTTTGCTTATCTCAAGTATCTGCCTGTAGATTATCTCAAAATTGACGGCAGCTTTATTCGTAACATTGTCGAGAATCCTGTGGATGATGCGATCGTCACAGCAATCACACGAATTAGCAATGTGATGGGTATTCAGACGATTGCTGAATTTGTAGAGAATGAGGCAATTTTAGAGCGAATTACGGCATTAGGAATTGATTACGCACAGGGATATGGCATTGCAGTACCTTGCCCATTAGGCTAGTACCGTTGCGCGGAAGTCAAAAGTCAAAAATTAAAAGTCAAAAGTCAAAAGAGTTGTATTCTGAGCTTTTGCGCCATTTTGAATGGTATGTTGATTTACGTCGTGCAGTGTTGATGCTCAAAGCCTTGACAAAACTGGGTTTTTACTCAGCACGGGCTAAACGCCCCGCTGACGCTGACAGCACTCAGCTATACTAGGTAGGTTTCAATGTACAAGTAGTTCTTATTAAGATTGCAATATTTCTCATCAACATTACAACATTCATAAGGAACATTGTAATATTCCTCATCAACATTACAACATCCATAAGGAACATTGTAATATTTCTCATCAACATTACAATATACCTTATCAATACTGGAAAATTTCTCATCAAGATTACGACATTCATAAGGAATGTTGTAATATTTCTCATTAACATTACAATGTTCCTTATCAATACTGGAATATTTCTCATCAACATTAAAACATTTCGGTACAATCTATTTCCCAGTTGGACACACTGACTGCACTTTTTGGGAAAGTTGCCGACACATCTGCTGGAATCCTTGAGGATTAATTTGCCACCAAGCAAAGAATCCCAGACTTGTACTCCCCACAAGCAACGCCAACACTCCCCCTAGCATTACCAAACGTTTACCCCGCTTCGGTTTTGTAATTAAAGTTGGTGGAATTTCTGGGCTGAGAGGTGGTTCTTCTGAAAGATCCAAATCTAGCAAAATTTGCGAACTTTCTGTAAAAGAAGTTGGTTCTTCTAATTCTTTTAATTCTTCTAATTCCTCTAGTTCTTCTTCCTGTATTTCTGCTTCTATAATCTCTTCTGGCAACGCTAAAGTCACAGGTACTAAATATTCTGGAGAGACACGGTAATAAGTAAGAACAACCGATGTATTATCATGTCCATTTTTTTCGTTTGCCAAGTTAATCCAGTTGCAGACAGCATCTTCAACTGTCATTTGCCCTGTTAACACGGGTATTGCATAATCCTGCCAAGATTGTTCCACCCAGTTGCGATCGCTTAAACCATCGGAACACAGTAGCAAAATGCCATCTTCTTCCAGAATAAATCGCTGAACCTTGAGACGCAAAGATTCTGAATCTCTTGTCCCCAATGCTTGAGTTAAAGCACTAGCATCTGGTCTAAAAAGTGCTTTTCGATACAAGCTTTTAGCAAGGCGTACTTCTCGCGTTGCCACATCATCATCTACTGTCAGTAACTGGCAATAATTGCGAGTAATCCAATAGGCACGGCTATCACCAACATTAGCCAAGTAAAGCTCATGGGTATTATTTGATTGCCACCCAGTACTTGTCTGGACTCGTTGTGGAACTTGTAACGCCATGACAATAGTTGTAGCCATGCGTTCTTTGCCCTGGCGTTTTTGTTCGTTATTGCGGGCACAAATTAGATTATTTACCACCCGTAAGCTTGCTTCTAATTGTTCTTGCAACAACTCAGGTGGAAAAAGTACAGTTTGTTCTGTTACCTCCGCTAGTAAAGCGCGAATTTGCAACTTTACAGACTGTACTGCTAACTGACTTGCAACCTCACCGCCTTCATGTCCGCCAATACCATCGCAAACAATCGACAAGTGGCGCAATAAAGGTTCATCTAAATCACTTAAACTATTGGGATAGCAAGCATCTTCATTTTGCGCCATCATTGGGCCAATATCTGTAGAGCCTGCCACCTTTAAGACTAATGGCAATTCTGCCGCAGCTGCTAGTAGTAAATTATTGAGTTGAATATTAATTGCCTCTAACTCAATCTCAGTTTCACACATCTGCTGGACAATGTTCTGTAACCCTTTGGCTACTGATGTCTTTGCAGAAGTTACCCAAAACTGCCAACACTCTCCCAGATTTTGTAAACTCAGCTGCTCATTATCTGGTGTTTGATGGAGTTCCAACAGTCGCACACACCAACCTTCAACTCTCAAGTTGTCTGCTACTAGTAAACTGCGACTAAATCCCAAATCTGCTAGAGGTGTCCAAAGTTGGAGAATTTGCCACAACCAATAAACTTGTCGTGCTGCGGTGGCTTCGTGCCATGCCTCTACAATAGTTGGATAGATATTTCCTGTCTTATCTATCGGCGCATTTTCTAATAAGAGGATATCAGTTTTATCTTCCTCAAGATTACTAGCAAACCCATAAGCTTGGGGCAGATGCAACCGCTCTTGATATAACTGTAAATAAGGAATTACTTCCGTTGGCAGTTCTTCAGGTACATCTGGCGGTAGTCCCGGTTGAGTATCCAGCCAAATCTGTTGTTTAATTACTTCATACCTATCTGCTACCTTTGTGCCTGGTGGGATTTGAGCAGACAATAAGCCAGTTGCCCACAGATAGCGGTGAACTAAAGGAGTTTGGCAACTAGCACAAACGCTATCTCCCATCGGATTAATGGGGCTATTACAGCGTGGATTTATACAAAAAATTATCAGTTGAGTAGAAATCATAAAACAGAAGTCGGAAGTCAGAATTCTTTTTTATAGATGAACTTCGATTAACTTTAGCTGGCAATGAATTGAAGGCTAGAATAAACTAAACTTATGTACCTGAACTTGTGTACTGCTAGTTACACCTTGTTACTGAAATTTCGCAAAATTATTGGTATAAATACTCAGTTTTGTTTTCTGTAAATAACTTACGTCTGGCTGTATCTAATCGTAGAAATGCATTTACGTCAATAATGTAGAGACTAGGATGGCGCTATGCCAAGTTTTACCTTAATCTGGCTGATGGCAGGAGCAGTTTTGTGTTTAACTGAACTGTTCTTACCATCAGCGTTTGTCGCCTTCATGATGGGAATTAGCGCTTTTGTGGTGGCGCTGCTGTCTGGAGTGGGTATGGGAAGTGTATGGTTGCAAATTGTGGTTTGGCTCTTGCTTTCCACAGCCCTAATCATGTTTTCTCGTCGGTTTTTGCAACCAAGACAACGCAAATCAAAAATCCGGGATGCAGTCATAGCTGAAACCTTAACAGAAATTCTGCCTGGGAAAACAGGGCGGGTGCGGTATGAGGGAAATTCTTGGCAAGCAAGATGTGACGATGACAAATTTACCATCCCATCCCATCAAAGAGTTTATGTGGTTAGAAGGGAAGGTACTACTTTGATTGTTGTACCAGAAAATCTGTTGAATTCTTAAGTATTTGTCATTTGTTATTTGTCATTTGTCAAAATTTAATAGTTCTTTTTACTCTACTTCCTCTACTCACTCATCTCCTCCACTCCCTTTATTAATAAAAATTAGGAGATTTACAATGGAACAGTTTTTTTTACTAGTATTTTTAGCTCTTGGTGGTTCTGCTGTAGCAAGTTCGGTGAAAGTTGTTAATCAGGGCAATCAAGCTTTGGTGGAAAGATTGGGTAGTTATAACAAAAAACTAGAACCAGGACTAAACTTAGTCATTCCTTTCGTAGATAGAGTTGTCTACCGAGAAACTATCAAAGAAAAAGTCTTAGATATTCCTCCCCAACAGTGCATCACCCGCGACAACGTTGGCATTGAGGTGGATGCTGTATTTTACTGGCGCATCGTGGATATGGAAAAAGCCTGGTACAAGGTAGAAAATCTCCAGGCGGCAATGGTAAATATGGTGCTGACTCAAATTCGCGCTGAAATGGGACAACTGGAGTTAGATCAAACCTTTACTGCTCGTTCCCACATCAGTGAGCTTTTATTACAGGATTTGGATGTTGCTACCGATCCTTGGGGTGTGAAAGTGACACGGGTAGAACTGCGAGATATTATTCCGTCTCAAGCAGTGCGTGAATCGATGGAATTGCAAATGTCGGCAGAACGACGCAAACGGGCAGCAATTTTAACTTCTGAAGGCGATCGCGAAGCTGCTGTCAATAGCGCTAGAGGTAAAGCTGAGGCACAAATCTTGGATGCAGAAGCTCGTCAAAAATCGGTAATTTTGCAAGCAGAAGCCGAACAAAAGGCGATCATTTTGAAAGCTCAAGCAGAACGTCAGCAGCAGGTTTTGAAAGCCCAGGCGATCGCAGAGTCATCAGAAATTATTGCCCAAAAGCTCCACAATAACCCCAATGCCAATAAAGCAGTGGAAGTTTTGTTTGCCTTGGGTTATCTCGATATGGGCGCGACAATTGGTAAAAGCGATAGCAGCAAGGTGATTTTTATAGATCCGCGTTCTATTCCTGCTGCTTTAGAGGGTATACGCTCCGTCGTTTCAGAAGGTGAGGTTAACTCTAACGAGTTGTTTTCTAAACAAATACCAGGTTTAGAAAATAACCGCTCTAGTTAAGAATGGGGAATGGGGAGCAGGGGAGCAGAGAAGACAAGGGGACAAGGGGGACAAGGGGGAATTATTGAACAAGTCTCTCCCAAGTCTCCCCCCCTCTTCTTCGTCTACTTTGTCTCTTCTCAATGCCCAATGCCCCATTCCCAATGATAAATGACTAATGACAAATGATAATTAACCCAGAACAGGTCATCAACGCTATTTTTGCGATCGCAAATCCTTTAATAAAGGAAAAAATTCAGCGCAATGAGACTGTAATTAAATTACTTCAGCAGTTTAACCTCGATCCAGAGCATCCACCAGCAGATTTTAGTGGAGTTTATGCCTATGCACTGGTAGAGTACGGTGTTGGCAAATCTAAGCCTTTGTTAGAACTTTTTCGCCAAGAAGCCATAAAACAGGCTTTTCGCAAAGCATTTGACCATAATAACCCCTCAATTTTGCTGTCTGAGGTTGATGCTTGGCTTGATGCATACTCATTGGGTGATGACATTAGAAATTTAGGAATTGACATTAGACGGGAAATTGCCGCGTTTTATATTGTCTTTGCGGAAGTTGCTAAACGTACTCGCAACCCAGCAGATACACTAATGAGTCAACAAATTGGCTCTTTGCAAAAACGCATTGCAAATATTCAAGAACTACTCGATAGGTTGCCGACACTGGAAGGTATTCGTACAGAAATGGCGCGGTTGGTTGGACAGAATTCTCCCGTATTGCTGGAGGCCGCAACATCCACTGAAAATCAATGTCGAGCCATAGCCCTAGCTCAACAAATGCGCGGCTGGTTTGAAACCTTGGGCTATCGCTTTGAAAAGTATGAAATTTGGGGTGATGCATACTTTGAGTGGATTATTAATGTGCCAACACGGCGTAACCGATATGACCGCATCCTAATCAGGGGAATTGAGGGTGAAGTTGGACTTAAAGATGTAGCTGTTTTGCGTTCCTCTGTGGAGCAGCAGAGAACTGATGAAGGTTGGTTAGTTACAGCCAGACGGATTGCACGCGCGGCACGAAATGAGGTGGAAAAGGAGGAAAATCGCCACTTAGGTTGTTATACTTTTGACGAACTTATTGACCAAGATGCCGATTTTAGCGATTATCTCGATTGGTTAGAAGCAGAAATTATCCGGCGGCAAATAAATACAAAATACGTTCCTTTAGCTTGCACAAAAGAGGAAATTGACCCTGATACTAAGCAGCGAATTGGCATTAGTCATTATAGCGATCGCGATGGTTGGATTGATGGTTATATTGATGTGTGGTTGGACGATCCAGCCAAAGAGCACATTTCTATACTAGGAGAATTTGGTACGGGGAAAACCTGGTTTGCCTTCCATTATGCTTGGGTAGCATTGCAACGTTACCGAGATGCTCAAAAACGCGGTGTTGAACGTCCCCGTTTGCCTTTGGTAATTACGCTGCGGGATTTTGCCAAAGCGATAAATGTCGAGAACGTTTTGGCGGGGTTCTTTTTTACACAACACAATATTCGTTTAACTAGCGAAGTATTTGACCAGTTGAACGGCATGGGTAAATTGCTGCTAATTTTCGATGGTTTTGACGAAATGGCAGCAAAAGTTGACCGTCAGCAGATGATTAATAACTTTTGGGAACTGGCAAAAGTGGTGGTTCCCGGTGCCAAGGTTATCCTGACTTGTCGCACCGAACATTTTCCTGACGCCAAGGAAGGACGCGCTTTGCTCAACGCCGAGTTGCAAGCTTCTACCAAGCAGTTGACAGGGGAAACACCGCAATTTGAAGTGCTGGAACTGGAGAAATTTAACGACGAGCAAATTCGGCTGGTGTTGTCGCAACAAACGGAAGCTGCAACGGTTGAACAAGTAATGGGAAATCCACAATTATTGGATTTAGCCCGTCGTCCGGTGATGACTGAGTTAATTTTGGAGGCTTTGCCAGATATTGAGGCGGGTAAACCTGTAGATATGTCGCGGGTTTACTTGTATGCGGTGCGGCGGAAAATGGAACGGGATATCAAGAGCGATCGCACGTTTACATCTTTGGTAGAAAAGCTATATTTTTTATGCGAACTTTCTTGGGAAATGTTGTCTACTGACCAAATGAGCCTCAATTATCGGCTTTTCCCTGACAGAATTCGTCGGTTATTTGGTTCAGTGGTACAGGAAGAGAAGGATTTAGACCACTGGCATTACGACATGATGGGGCAAACAATGCTCATCCGCAATGCTGATGGTGACTATACTCCAGCGCATCGGTCGCTGTTAGAGTTTTTTGTAGCGTATAAATTTGCAGCAGAGTTGGGAGCGTTGGCGAGTGATTTTACGGATTTAGCGCGGGTGCGGTTCCAGATAAATCATGATGTTGCGCCTGTTGATTATAGTTGGTCTTCTTATTTCAGCCATCAGGTAGATGCGGCTGGAGAGATTCTGCCAACTGCGGTATTGAAGGGATTTATAAGCGAATCGTTGGAGAAGTTGAGAGTAACTTTTGGTCAAGCACCTTTAACGAAAGCGGTGATGGATTTGCTTATGGGGATGGTTAATGTTGAGGCTAAGGAGTCCCTAATTAAAGTTATTGAGAAGACACGGGGGAAAAGTGAGGACGAGGTTGGTTATGTTGGCGGAAATACAGCAACAGTCTTAGTGAAAGTCGATAAGGCTGGGTTAAAAGGGAGAGATTTTAGTGGTGCAGTAATTAAGGGGGCAGATTTTACTAATGCTATTTTGCATAATGTTGATTTTGCTAGGGCTAATCTGAGCAGTTCTACTTTTACAAAAGTCTTAGGTACTGTCTTGTCGATAGCATTTAGCCCAGATGGACAGATTGTTGCTACAGCAGATGCTAATGGTGAAATTCACTTATGGCGGTTTGTAGATTGTAAACGACTTTCAACATTAGAAGGACATACTGATTGGGTACGAACAATCGCCTTTAGTCCTGATGGTCAGATGCTAGCGAGTGGTAGTCAAGACCTCAAAGTAAAGTTGTGGAATATCCGTACAGGTGAATGCATTAAGACTTTAGATCAGCATACTGACAGGATTTATTCTGTTGCTTTTAGCCCTAATAGCCAGATGCTAGCTAGTAGCCAATACGAAACAGTAAAGTTGTGGAATATTAACACAGATGAATGTCTCCAAACTTTATACGGTCATACTGACAGGATTTATTCTGTTGCTTTCAGTCCTAATAGTCAAATGCTGGCTAGCGGTAGTGGAGATTCAACAGTTAAGTTGTGGAATATTAACACAGGTGAATGTCTCCAAACTTTACACGGTCATACTGAGAAAGTCAGGTCAGTTAACTTTAGTTTTGATGGTAAAATCCTTGCTAGCAGCGCTAGCGATCGCACAACACGACTTTGGGATGTTCATACTAGTGAATGTATGCAAATTTTACTGGGGCATACTAGCAAAATATGGACAGTAACATTTAATAAGAGTGGTGAAATAGTAGCGACTGGAAGCGATGATAAAACAGTAAGACTATGGGATGCACAAACTGGAAAATGTATTCAAATATTAAAAGGACATATTAATTGGGTGCGTTCTGTCATGTTTCACCCCCAACATAATGTCTTAGTCAGTGGAGGTGATGACCAAACAGTAAGATTTTGGGATATTAATACTGGTGAATGTTTTCAAGTTTTACAAGGATACCATCATTTAGTATTGTGCGTTACTTTTAGTCCTGATGGTAAAACTTTAGTCAGTGGTAGCAATGATGGTCTACTGAGATTATGGAATGTTAATACAGGCGAATGCTTCCAAATTTTACAAGGTCATAAATCATGGGTAACATATATTACTATTAGTCCAAATGGTCAAATGCTAGCTAGTGGAAGTTCAGATAGAACAGTAAAAGTTTGGAATCTACGTAGTGGTAGTTGTGTAAAAACTATAGAGGCAAGCAATAGTTGGATTTTACCTACTGTATTTAGTCCCAATGGTCAAGTCCTGGCTTTAGCTGACAAAACGACAATACAGTTGTGGAATATCTCTACTGGTGAACATACTAAAATTTTACAAGGAAATACAGATTCCCCTTGGCTAAAATCTATAGCTTTCAGTCCCAATGGTAATTTGTTAGCTACTGGAAGCGAGGACTGTAGGATAAAGCTGTGGGATATAAACACTGGCAAATGCATCAAAACTTTGGAAGGACATATTGATTGGGTTTGGTCACTTAGCTTTAATCCTGATGGGCAGATATTAGCAAGTGGTGGTGGTAACTACGATAAAACTGTAAAGCTGTGGGATATAAACACTGGCGAATGCATCAAAACTTTGCAAGGGCATAGTAGCGATGCGAGGTTCGTTACATTTAGCCCTGATGGTCAAATTATAGCGAGTAGCAGTCCTGACAGAACAGTAAAGTTATGGGATTTTTATACAGGTGAGTGTTTCAAAACTTTAGAAGGACATATTAACTGGGTAGTATCTATTTCATTCAGTCCCGATGGAAGAATTATCGCTAGCGGTAGTGAAGATGGAACAATAAAACTTTGGGATGTCAAAACGGGGAATTGCATAAAAACTCTGATACCCGAACGACCTTACGAACGTATGAATACCGCAGGTATTAAAGGTTTAACCTCATCCGAAAAAGCTGCGCTCAAAGCGTTAGGTGCAGTAGAAAATGTGGAATAGTTTTTAGGTGATACCTGATATTAAACTAGGGTGATGTCTACAACGGGCTACGCCTACGCACTTTTGTAGTGTCAAGGTTTGGTTGTGCGATCGCCTAATATTTCATCTGACCTATTTGATAAAATTACAATGACTAGTGAGAGGAATGCGATGTCCATAACGGGCTACGCCTAAGCACTAAATTGTCGCATTCTTCCAGTAAAAAAATAATCAAGCTTTGATAAGTTGTAAATTATGACCTTATCTATAGCGGTTCTCAGTTGGGTGCAATATAGTAACAGCAGTGGGTGAACCATCCAATAATGTCTTTTTTAGTTACCGCATTCAGAGCATTTG
>NZ_JBALDE010000051.1:0-104456 GCF_036917515.1 Nostoc sp.
TTCTAGCTGATATATCCCTGACATTGTTCATCCTTCATCTGGTTTATTCTTATTCTCTCATCTGTAGTCCAATTTTAGAGAATTGGTATTAGATGTTGAATTAGTGTGTTCCTGTACTGGTCATTCATTGGGTAGACCTTGGGCAACTTTCTTGATAGATGCTTATTCCAGAAGATTCTTAGCTGTTTATTTGACTTTTGACTCGGCTTCCTATCGCTCTTGCTTGATGGTGTAACGATTGTGCGTTCAACGCCACAACCGTTTACCACAGATAATTGTGGTAGATGTTACGAATTAGAGATATCTTTGGTAGAATTTCTTACTCCAAAAAATCTGATTACTAAATCTTTTACAAAAATCTCGCAGAAGTACCTCCAACTTTCTCGCACACCAAGGGTATCTCCAAAAATTTTCGACCAACATAAAGTAAGAGATGCTTTATTAGCAATACTTGCAGTTAATGAAGAACCACCACCAACAATGGAAGAAGTTGGAAAGCGTTTAGGTCTTCACAACAGAACTATTTCTAGACACTTTCCAGATTTGTGTAGTGCTATTTCTGCTAAATGTCGTAATTACAATAAAGCTTGCTGTCTCAAAAGCATAGAAAAATTTTGCAGCGAAGTTAGAGAGATTGTCCTTAGCCTTAATGCTTAAGGTGTGTATCCCATAGAAGGTCGCGTTTGTGAATTAATGCCAAATCCGGGGTGTTTTAGATATAAACAAGTCCGCGCTGCTTTTAATGATGCACGACGTAAGTTTGGTTTGTAAGCTGTTATAGGTAAAACTATAACAGCTTACAAAACTGGAACCATAACCTTGCCATCCTTCATTGGAAGCATAAGCTTGCTGTTACAGCAAAGTTATGGGTAAAGTCACAAAAAAGCCGCCATTTGGCGGCTTTTGAACGATGGGCAGTACCAGACTCGAACTGATGACATCCTGCTTGTAAGGCAGGCGCTCTACCAACTGAGCTAACCGCCCGTTAGACTAATCCTTAACCAATATAGCAAAACATTTCGCATTGGGCTAGTAGTTTTAAGAAAATCTTTTTTTCTCTTATACTGACTCAGTATTCAGTTACTCAGGATTTAGGATGCCCTCTGGTCGGACGCACGATCGCATTACTATGTATGCTCTGCCGTTCGTGGCGGGCGTTACTTTCTGGCAGACTCGCAGTAGCAATGCGACTTTGTTGATTGCAGGCGGGTTTCTCTTTGGCGGACTGATGTTTGGCCCTGATTTGGATATTTACTCTGTGCAATTCCAACGCTGGGGTTTCTTGCGCTGGATTTGGCTACCTTATCAAAAAAGTCTCCGCCATCGTTCTTTTTTATCCCATGGGCCGATTATCGGCACGATTCTGCGGATACTTTATCTGGGGTGTTTGCTGGCTATTTTGGCAATTTTCGTTTTGGTAATTGCCCAAAGGTTGTGGAATCTGAGTTTTAGTTGGCAAGATTTGGGACAAAATGTGGGGCGATCGCTTGTGCAATACGATACTGAATATCTAGCTCTGTTTTTAGGGTTGGAACTTGGTGCGATGAGTCATTCTCTGAGTGATTGGGGCGGTTCGGCATACAAGCGCTTGCGAAAACAGGGGGTTCGGGGGTTGTTTCCTAGTGGCAAAATTAAGAAGCGGAAAGTTACAAATCGCGGTAATCGTCGAGCTACAGTTACCAGAAAGAGCAACGGTAGAACGACAAAGGACAAATGACAAATGACAAATGACAAAGTTGAGAGTTTGGCGGCGTTGCAGGAGTTAATTGAGGTGGTGGCAAAGTTGCGATCGCCTGATGGTGGTTGTCCTTGGGATTTGGCTCAAACTGCCGAAACGCTGACTCCATTCGTGATTGAGGAAGCTTATGAGGTGGTGGACGCGATTAAGAGTGGGGATAAGAGTGCGATCACTGAGGAGTTAGGCGATTTATTATTACAGGTGGTATTACAAGCTCAAATCGCTAGCGAATCTGGGCAATTTTCTCTCAAGGAAATCACTCAGGGGATTTCCCAAAAGTTGATTCGTCGTCATCCTCATGTGTTTGGTGATGTGTCGGTAGCCAGTGTGGATGAGGTGCGGCAAAATTGGGAACAAATCAAAGCTGCGGAAAAGGGCGAAGCATCTCCAGAGGCGCAAAAATTTAGTGCTAAACTCGCTCGTTATGGACGCACCCTTCCCCCACTGACGGCAGCAATGAAGATTTCTCAAAAGGCTGCGGCGATCGGGTTTGAATGGGAAAATATTCAGGATGTCTGGGATAAGTTTCATGAGGAGTTGGGAGAGTTTCAGCAGGCTTTAGCTGAGGAAACACCCGAACGACAACAAGCAGAATTAGGCGATTTACTATTTGCAGTTATTCAGCTAGCACGTTGGCATAATCTTGACCCTAGCACCGCTTTGCAAGGTACAAATCAGCGCTTTGTCCAGCGATTAGAAAAAATGGAGGCGGTTGTTGACTGTCCCCTTTCTGATTACAGTTTGAATGAGTTAGAAACTCTCTGGCAACAGGCAAAAGCTCAACTTGCTCAAGAGGGGAGTGGGGAGTAAAGAGTAGGAAGTGGGGCACAGAGGCTTATACCAATTCAAAATTCAAAATGACGCTCTCTACGAGATGCTCTTGCTAGCTTGCAACTCTTACAGAGTACGCGGACTCGCTATAAGCGTTCGCGTAGCGTCTCCAAGAGTTGCCATGCCGTTGGCGTACCACTTCGTGAAAGCAAGCTAGCAAGAGCGTGTCGCAGACAAGCCTCTCGTTCGCTGTCTTCGTCTCTGAAAGAGAAGAGAAGGCTTTACGCTGCGCTAACAAAATTCATGCATTAAGAAAGCCAGACATAACAAAGGTATGTCCTGTATGTATCTGTCGCATTCTTTTTTCAAATTGGTATTAGAACTTAAAGCTTCAGGCTCAAAGGCTCAAGCTCCCCAATTCCCACTCCCCACTGCCCATTTTTTTCTTCAAGATTTTTCAGCATCAAACCACTTATCATATAGCGATTGATAAGTGCCATTTTCTTTAAGACTCAGCAAAGCCTGATTAATTGGTTTGCGGTAGGGACTGTTGTTAGGCAGAATGATGCCGTAGCTTTCTTCACGCAAGATACTGCCAACAATCTCTACCTTCCCTTTGCCTTCATTGGCAGCATAGAAGAGGAGTACAGGCGCATCAAACACCACAGCATCAGCTTTTTTTGTTTGCAGAGCATTGTAAGCTTGCTCAATCTTGGGGACTTCTAGAATTGAAATCTTATGTTCTCGCAGGTATGTGGCGGCTGTGCTACCCGCAGTTGTAGCCACTATCTTGCCGGGTAAATCGTCTATGCTCCTGATATCACCCTGAAGTTGTTGCACTGTCAATGAGGTAGTCACACTGGCTGTAAAGTAGGCGGCAAAAAGTACTCCGATGAACATCCAGACAATACCTACTAAGCGTCCTATTACTCCCTTGGGCATTTCGTCAGCTTGGGTTGCTAATGTGGCAGCTGCCCACCAACAAGCTTTGAAAATGCCAGGAAAGTATGATTTGGGAATCATCCCATCTTGATGATGGCGCTCTGATAACCAAATAATGTGGGCTGCTACGACAATTAACACTAAAGCAATGCCTATTACCTGCAATAGGGTAGCAGAGAAAAATAATTGCAAAATATTTGGGAAGGCACTGTTGTTGGTTTCTGAGTTTCGTACCATAATTTGCAGCCCCCCAGCCAAAATGGGTAATGAGAAATCAAAATTCTGCTGGCGTTCGGCTGTAATCGAGATAGCTGCAATTCCTAAGTTGGCTTTGTTGTCTTTAATAGCAGAAAGCAGTTCCGGCACAGAAGAATATTCAATAAATTTAGACTCTACACCTATTTGGTTAGTGATGCTGCGCCAGAGGTCGATACTGAATCCTGATAGCTCACCTTTGTCTGGAATCACAAAGGGCGGTATAACTCGTGTAGCTACCAATAACGGTTGTTGGGGTTGTGGTTTTTGCGCCACTCCTAGGGACGCGATTAATAACAATGCCAGAATTCCACCTACTAATCCTATGCAGGTATACAGTGCTAAAGAAAGCTTGATTTTATTTTTTGAGTCATATCTGCCAATTGGGCTGTTTTTCCCAGCCATAAGTTGGCGAAATCTACTAGCGATCGCATTCATCATCAGAATTTTCATAGGATTGTGTGCATAATCTATTTATCATGCCCACGTGTATCAAATATCATGTTTGTTACCCCCATAAAAGCACTTATTTTCAAGTTTAAGGGGATTGGAGAAAAGGGGTAATTAAGGAGATAGATTACTTTGCCTGTAGTAGGGTTGATTGTTTCACATTTGCGTAGGCGTAGCCCGTTGTAAACATCGCTTACAATACTTACCCACTCATTGTTACAGCTATTTTCAGGTAAATAGACCACGCGGTAGGGGCGCAGGTGACGGCGGTTAGCTCAGTAGGTGAAGCTCTGGAAGCATTAATTAGGACGATTAAAACCAGATGTTCTAGTCAGTGATATAGGAATGCCAGATGAGGATGGTTATTCCCTGATTCGGAAAGTGTGGGCGCAGGAAGCAGAGCAAGAAAAGAAGATTCTAGCTGTAGCACTAACGACATTTGCTAGATATGAAGAACACAAGCTAGCTCTGTAAGCTGGATTTCAAGTTCATCTATCCAAGCCAATCGAGCCAGAAGAGTTGGTGAAAGTGGTAACGAACCTTACCAAAGATAGCAAACAATGCCTCCTTCATAAAGTTGCATTAAAAAAAATGGAGGCAGTTACTAACTACCTCCTGACAAATTAAAGCTTGGATAGACTAAGAAATGCTTTGATAGCAAACAAGAAACTCAGCTAGCTGTGGCTCAAAAACATAGTCAAGACCACTCCCAGGATAATCGATCCACTGCCAAGGATGAATGACCAGAAGCGATGATAACTGTTAACAATAGTGCCATTTTTGCTCTGGAGTTGAATCAGATCCATCCAAGGCGCAACACCCCGACGGAACCAACCCACAGCCCCCACTTGTTCGCCAATCAAACTTTGGACTCGCTTCATCCCAAACAGGAAATTGCCGATAGGGCCAAAGCGGGAGGCGTAATGCAGGTAAAGCATTCCACTACGATCTTGAATTTTTAAATCGGAACCAAATTTATAACCAGCGTCGCCACGACCAATTAGTTGACCTTCCAGTTTTGCAGGTTGTCCGCGTAACGGACTGGCATAAGGGTCTGACATCAAGGTGAGAATATCGGTTTCTGGTGCTTGCTTGTAATCAGGAAACATCACCAAGGCTTTGATAAGAATTCCGATCCCTAAGCCAATTAGTGGCGCACCCAATACTAAACCTGTGTTTGGGGAACTCGACCACAGAATCACACCCATTACCAAGCCAACAAAGAAACCAATTGTTTCAGCACCATAAAGTACAACATCTAAAAAGAAGTTGCCGTAAAGCCTACTTTTATTCAGATTTTTACCTTCTCCAATAACTCGCCCCATATCAAACTCAGTCGGTAAACCCAATTGTTCGGCGTATGTACTTAACGCACGAACTCGTTTGCCTGTCAAGGGGTGAGTGGAATTTAACTCCATCCACCAACCCCAAGGGTTAAACATATCCCACAGAAAGACACGACCAACTTTTTGGGTATCAGATGCAATGCGGTAGGCGGTTCCTGTGGAAGCGGCGGCTTTATGGTCATAGATACCCAAGGCGCGAGTTCCTTCAATTAAACGGCTGGGTTCTTGTGTGCGCGAACCTTCTTCTAATATTCCATAAGCAATCTTCACTAAAGCGCGAGATAATCCATTAGGATTACCTGTACTTTCAGCTGCAAAGTGGTCAGCAAAGTATTCTCGTGTGCGAGAGAGGTACAGCAATAAATAAGTACCGATGATATAAAACACGTAGGCAACGAGAGCAGCAGTTTGCATCGCATTTTTGATTTTGTTATCGCCACCGCCGCGCCCAAATCTTCTAGCTGTGCTGTAAATCAAGTAACAAATTTGTACTAAGGTAGAAGCTACTGTCATCACTGCAAAGTCCCAGTGGACTATGTGCCCCAATTCGTGAGCGTAAACGGTAGCAATTTCATCGTCATCTAGGTATGTGAAAAGTCCTTGACTGACGATTAAACGGGCACTATTCGGCAATGAGCCATAAGTAAAAGCTGTGGGGTTTTGGTCGTTAATAATTCCCAAACGAGGCGTTTTCAGCTTTTTCTGCTCACAGACTTGGCGAATAACTTTAGCTGTCTCTGGACTGAGGGTTTCAACTTCTGCCAACTCTACCCAGCGAGTTTGGTAAAGCCAGCTTTGAGTTAAGTCCATAAGAAATGGAGACAAGAAAAAGGCGGCGATATTAAAAATTAGGGTAATACCAATAGCGATCGCTAGTCCTTGGAGTGGATTATCGCTACCCGAAATAAATACTAAGCTTAAACCTAAAGCCAACACCATGCCAAACAGCAAGGTGATGGTGACACCAGAAGCTAACGCCAAACTACCACCCACTCCCCCCATTGCTAATTTCATCCCAGTTGTAGCGGCGCGACTAGCTTTTTGGCTAACGTGAGATGGTGTTTGACGCAAGGATTGACTAGCCTTTTCTGCCCAACTGCGAGCCTGTGGATTTTCACTGATGATTAACTTTTGACACAGGCCCTTGGCTTTTTCAATTTCGCCTATGGCTTGATAAGCTTTGATCAGCCACATCTGTGCTGAAAGATAATCTGAAGAATTGTGTTCAGCGCAATCGCGGCAGAATTGTTCGAGTAATTCCACCGCTTCTTGATAACGTTTTTGGTTTAAGGCATCTAATGCAGATTGTAATGACATAGGATCTCCCTAGTGAAGGAGTGATATTTAATCTATCAATACTCAATAGATTCAGCGATCGTCACTACAATTTCGGAAAAATTTAATTAATGAGAGTATAAAATATTTATTTAAGTAAAAGACTAGAGAAACATACATTACTATGTCTCTCTAGCCTGGGGAACGCATAAATCATTTTTAAGATTTTCAAATAAATATGTAATAATGCTTAAACTTATTTTAAAATTGTAAACTTTTTATTCCTTAATCTATATTCGATAATCACAGAATAAATGTTTTGAACCAAGTCTTACTTCACCCGATCAGAGTAATTATTGATTACCCAAATGGTTCACCCGATTGGAGGAAGACGAATGATGAACATAACCTGAGATTGATAAAATGAAGAGAAAGTAAAGATTTGTACTATGACTATTCTTGATATTGCTTCTCCCTTAATTAAGATCGCAGGACAAACCCGCCAAGCTGCAAGTAAATTAGCAATTCTCTCTACTGAGGCAAAAAATCAAGCACTTGTGGCGATCGCTCAAGCTTTAGAATCAGCTAAAGATGAAATTTTACAAGCAAATGTTGCTGATTGTAAAGCTGCGACTGCTGAAGGGATTTCCCAACCACTTTATAAGCGCTTGCAGTTGGATGAACATAAATTAAGAGATGCGATCGCAGGGGTACGAGATGTTGGTAAGCTAGCCGATCCAATTGGTAAAGTCCAGATTCACCGCGAACTTGACACTGGGTTAGTTCTGAAGCGCATCACTTGTCCTTTAGGTGTTTTGGGGATTATTTTTGAAGCCCGTCCAGAAGCGGCGATTCAAATTGTTTCCTTAGCAATTAAATCGGGAAATGGTGTAATCCTCAAATGTGGAAAGGAAGCAGTGCGTTCTTGCGAAGCAATAGTTAAGGCAATTAAACAAGGATTATCTCAAACTGCTGTTAACCCAGATGCAGTACAGTTACTAACAACTAGAGAAGAAACTCTAGAACTTTTGAAGTTAGATAAATATGTAGATTTAATTATTCCTAGAGGTTCTAATTCCTTTGTCAGATTTGTACAGGAAAATACGCGCATTCCGGTACTAGGTCACGCCGACGGAATTTGTCATCTTTATATAGATAAAGCCGCCGATATTTCTAAAGCAGTTCCGATTACCGTTGATGCGAAAGCGCAATATCCGGCTGTTTGTAATGCAATTGAAACTTTGCTAGTTCACCAATCAAATGCTAGAGAATTTTTACCAAAAGTTGCTGAGGCTTTGCAACAACGTCATGTGGAATTAAGAGGTGATAAACGCACATTAGAAATTTTACCTGAGATTAAAACTGCAACAGAAACCGATTGGGAAACCGAATACAGCGATTTGATTTTGTCAATCAAGATTGTAGACTCTATAGAAGATGCGATCGCTCATATTAACGAATATGGTTCTCGTCATACCGATGCCATTATCTCTGAAGATCCAGCATCTGTTGAAACTTTCTTTGGACTGGTAAATTCAGCTAATATATTCCACAATTGTTCTACCCGCTTTGCTGATGGCTTCCGCTATGGTTTTGGCGCAGAAGTAGGAATTAGTACGCAACAAATGCCTCCCCGCGGCCCCGTTGGTCTAGAAGGATTAGTCACATACAAATATCAAATGACTGGTGATGGTCAGATTGTAGCTACTTACACCGGGGCGAATGCTAAAGCTTTTATTCATCGGGATTTAGTGTAAAAGATTGTCCCAATTATGAACTTTATTAACGTAAAAAATACACTTAGTAAATCGGTGTATTTTTTACGTTAATAGTTTTTCTGAGTTGTCAAAAATTTAAACAATATCTCATATCCTAATTGGGAAGGATTAGAATCGATGTCAAATGACAACGTTGATTATTCCGAATATTCCATTATCAAACGATGAGTTTTTCAAGAAGGCAATGTTGAGATTGCCAGAAATTCAAGCACAAAACTTAGTTCAGATTGAGCCAGAATGATAGCCTGGTTTCAATTCCAGAGTGTTGAACACAAAACACTCATCAAGTCTGTCTTGCGTCAACATTTTAAATCTTTAAGACGAAGCGATCGCTTTAAGAATCTTGACTCGAAAGGGTTAGTTCTGGAGTTAACATTAACTATGGGGTCAATTAGAAAAAAATAGATTTGGCATGAGTAGCAAAACATCCAAAATAGGTGTCATTGGTGCAGGAAATGTGGGTGCAGACGTAGCAAATGCTTTAGTGCTACTCGGTAAATGTGTAAAAGTCGTCCTTTTTGACCGAACCTTATCAAAAGCTGAGGGGCAAGCATGGGATATTGAAGACACCATTCCTCTACTTAAAGAGATGGAAATTATAGCAACAAATCAGTATGAAGATTTAGCGGATTCTGATATCATTGTCGTGACTGTTGGGGTGCAGAAAAAACAAGGACAGACTCGATTAGATATGTTGAGCGACAATGCAGAGATCATGCGTTCGACGATAAAAGAATTGGATCGAGTTGCACCGAATTCAATCGTACTTATTGTTAGCAATCCAGTGGATGTATTAACACGAATTGCGATCGCCAGTTCCACTAGAGCAGAAAACCTAATTTTCGGTTCAGGAACCGTTCTTGATACTGCTAGACTGAGATATCAACTTGGTAAGCGACTGAACGTTAGTAAACAAGACGTTCGTGTTTATGTGATTGGAGAGCATGGAGACAGTGAATTTGTCGTTTGGTCTAGTGCATTTATTGGAGTAATTGCATTAAATGAATTTCCGATCCCAAAAGGAGCAACGCTGGAAGAAATTCAGCAAGAGTACGCAGAGTTAACCCGTAAGCGAGGCTATAACATTTCTGAACGTAAAGGAAATACTAGCTATGGCATATCAATAGTAGTTTGTCAGTTAGTTGATACCATCCTGCGAGATGAAAAGCAGATATTTCCAGTATCGGCCAGAGCAGATTCTAACTATGGAATTGGCAGTGAAGTTGTTCTGGGACTTCCATGTATCATTAGTTCTCAAGGTATTGAGCGCCAACTGGTGTTACCAAGAAATGCTGATGAACAACGTTTATTAGAAGAGTCAGCCACCAAACTGAATGAAGCCTACAATTCTTTGGATAATTAAAATCAACTCAAATAGTCTGTTTAAAAACGTCCTTTTTTAAAGGTTAAACTAAGGCTTTAAGTAAAGCTTGAAGTTTCAGCTGCACCTCTGCAAACTCCTTGTCAGGATCGGAACCAGCCACGATACCAGCACCAGCATACAATCTCGCGCGATCGCCATCAATTAATGCTGAACGAATTCCCACAATAAACTCACAGTTCCCCTGAGAATCTATCCAACCTAAAGGTGCAGCATATAAACCCCTCTCAAAGCTTTCGTAACGACGAATTTCGGCACAAGCTACATCTTGGGCTGCACCTGCAACGGCTGGTGTAGGATGCAATTGTCCGACAATCTTTAATGGGTGTATGTTAGCAGGAACCATAGCACTGATTGGTGTCCATAAATGCTGGATATTCGATAATTGTCGTAGCCGTGGTGCTAATATTTGCGGTAATAAACCTAACTGGGATAGGCGTTGTGTAATGAAATCAAGCACTAGGGAATGTTCGTGCTTTTCTTTTTCACTATTTAGTAAGCGATTGGCATTAGCTGCATCTTCAGCAGGGGTTTTACCTCGTGGTGCAGAACCAGCTAAAGCATCAGTGATTAATTGTTGATTATTAATACTAATTAATCTTTCTGGACTTGCACCAATAAAGTTTTGTCCTTTGCCATTACTTGTAGAAAAAATATAACAATTAGGATGGTTTTGTCTAAGATTATTTAATGATTTAACTAAGTCAAAGTAGTTGCTTGACTTGACATCTAATATATCTGCTAAGACAATTTTGCTTAAATGACTAGACCGAATTTTTTCTAAAGCAGATACTACTGAACGTTTAAATTGAGTAGGATTAGTAACAGATTTATTATAGAAGTTTGCTGAGAAACAATCAATCTTAGCAGAGTAATATTCTAAAGATTGGATAAATTCAATTTTATTCTGCACATTCTCCAAAAATATTTCAATATTTACATTTGCATTGATAATTATATTTGTTACTAATATACAACGCTGATTCTTTACAGCTACTTGCCAACGTGGAAGAAAAATGGTAGCAGATGGAAATGGATAATCTACTTGGACATTTTTATCAAAAAAGCTGAAATAACAAAAAAAGTGAGGTCCAGAAAAAGGTTGGTTCGCGTTACCAAAATTAATTATATTTTTTAGACAAGATTTGATAAAATATTCTGCTTTACTAAAACGATTTGAGCCATCAATCTGTAATTTTGCTACAGTATCAATTGCTGCGATCGCTTCTCCTTTACCTCTATCCTCAAAGTAAAAATTTATTTCATTTGCTTGTGTAAGTTTATCCAATACAAGTAAAGGGTCAACTAAATCAATTTCTTGGGAGACACTGACAATTTGTCTGCAATTATTTTTGACGCACTTTTCTTGCACTGTTACCAGAAATTGATATAAATCTTTGTGCTTTACAAAGAAGTTGCTCTGACATGGTAAAACTGTCATGGATTTAACGATAGTAAATTTTTTTTAAGTTAACTTCCTAAAGTGTAATTAATCGTGGTCGTATTTTTACAGGTAACATATTAAGTTGCTATTTCACCAGCGTAGGGTTTGGCTTATTTGTGGTGTTCTCAGACTATGATAAGACAGTTTCAGCCTGAGACTGCAACGTGAGGGTGAGTGTTAACAACACAAAGTTAACAAGTCATAGTAAAAGTGACAGTTGTTTGTATATCCCCCATATCTAGCGTCTCTTGAAATCATGAAATCTCAAATGTGAGTAATATTCTGGTAATTTAATTAATCACAACTAATGACTACCAAGCAAATTTTCTATCCCAATACTAAGTTATGGATGGCAGCGATTAAACCGCCAATGTATAGCGTTGCGATTATGCCCATTTGGGTAGGAACAGCAGTAGCATTTTCCGAAACTAAAATTTTCAATGGTGTAGTATTTTCTACTTTTGTAGCTGCGGCAATCTTAATTCTTGCTTGGGAAAATATCAGTAATGATGTGTTTGATTCCGAAACTGGTATTGACCAAAATAAGCACCATTCTCTGGTGAATTTAACAGGCAATAAACCATTAATATTTTGGATAGGAAATTTGTGCTTAGGTTTGGGGTTGCTGGGCATACTAGCGATCGCCTTTTGGCAACAAGACCTAACTGTGATCGGTATAATACTGCTGTGCTGCGGTTTAGGCTATATGTACCAAGGGCCTCCCTTTCGCTTAGGATATCAGGGTTTAGGCGAGATTATTTGTTTTTTTGCCTTTGGGCCCTTAGCAGTGGAGGCAGCATATTATAGCCAAACCCAAACTTGGTCAATGACAAGTTTAGCAGCCTCAGTGATCGTCGGGATTGCCACAACCTTAATTTTGTTTTGCTCACACTTTCACCAAGTTAAGGATGACATAGCCGCAGGTAAGCGATCGCCTATTGTCCGTCTCGGAACCCAAAAAGGTGCTCAACTCCTAGTTTGGTTTACTGGTAGTATTTATCCTCTCACCTTGCTATTTGTGCTATTGGGGATTTCTCCGGCTTGGACATTGCTAAGTTGGGTAAGTTTACCCTTTGCTTTCAAATTATGCCGCCATGTCCAAGAAAATCACAACCAACCGGAGAAAGTTAGTAACTGTAAATTCATCGCTGTAGCCGTGCATTTCTGGGCTTGCTTGCTGTTCGGTTTGGGATTTCTGCTTTAGCAATACATTTGGGCATTGGGCATGGGGCATGGGGCATTGGAATAGAGAAAAAATAACTAATGACTCTTGATTAATGACTAATGACTACAGATTTGAATTTCGTCCATATCAGCGAAGATTTTTACGATCGCTTACCACTAATCACGGGAATTGGAATATTCGTGAAGGTATTATTCTCTGTCTTACCGATGAATCAGGTAAACTTGGCTGGGGAGAAATCGCCCCCATTAGCTGGTTCGGTTCGGAAACCCTAGAACAAGCCTTAGATTTTTGTCGCCAACTCCCAAAAGAAATCACAGACGAAATAATTTTCTCCATTCCAGATGAGTTACCAGCTTGTCAATTTGGCTTTGAATCAGCGTGGGAGAGTGAGTTCTTTTCAATGCCCAATGCCCCATGCCCCATGCCCCATGCCCAATGTTATAGTGCCTTACTACCATCTGGGGAAGCAGCTTTAAATCAATGGAAAACGTTGTGGCAGCAGGGATATCGCACGTTTAAGTGGAAAATTGGTGTATATGCGATCGCTGATGAACTAAAAATTTTTGAGTTACTGATATACACCTTACCAGCCTCTACGAAACTGCGATTAGATGCTAACGCTGGACTTAGCTATGAAGAAGCTAATTTATGGCTATGGACTTGCGACAATCTCAAAGCAAATGGAAAACTACCTCTAGAAATTGAATTTATAGAACAACCGCTACCTGTTGAGCAATTTCAGGGGATGTTGGAATTGAGTATGAGTTATGAAACTGCGATCGCCTTAGATGAATCTGTCGCCACACTTGGGCAACTTGCTGCTTGTCATCAACAAGGTTGGCGAGGGATTTTTGTCATCAAGCCTGGGATCGTTGGATCGCCATCTCGTCTAAGAAAGTTTTGTCACCAGCATGAAATTGATACTGTATTCTCATCAGTATTTGAAACTGCGATCGCAAGAGAAGCAGCACTTAAACTAGCAGCCGAATTATCCCAAAACAATAGGGCAGTTGGCTTTGGCATCGACCATTTTTTTGAACAAGAAGAAACGTGGTTTCAAAGTTTATGGAACGACCTTTAGACTATCTTAATAATCTGGATCGGGATGATTGGCTTATTGGTTATCACAGCTGTCAATTCAATCAAATAGCTCAAGAATTATATTTAGAACTAACACAACTATCAGCGTCTGGAACACCACCAAAAATTATCTTAGCCGAACGCGAACCATTACGATTTTTAGCAAGTTTTATTGCCGCTTGTGCAGCTAATTGTCCAATTTTCCTTTGTAACCCCGACTGGGGAACACAAGAATGGCAACAAGTCTTTGATTTAGTAAAACCAGATATTATTTTAGGAATGGCGCATGGAGCACAGGGAATGGGGAATGGGAATAATTACCAATGCCCAATGCCCAATGCCCAATGCCCAAAAATTATGATTCCCACAGGTGGTTCATCAGGGCAGATTAAATTTGCCATCCATACATGGGAAACTCTCACAGCATCAGTACAAGGATTTACAGAATACTTTCAACTAAAGCAAGTCAATTCATTTTGCATGTTGCCCTTATATCATGTTAGTGGTTTAATGCAATTTATGCGCTCATTCATTACCACAGGTCAACTATGTATTCAACCATTTAAAGCTGTAGAATCAGGTCAAATCTTAAATTTTAAACAATCAGAGTTTTTTATATCTTTAGTACCAACACAGTTACAACGTCTTCTGCAAAATCTAGAATTAACTGAATGGCTATCCCAATTTAATACCGTACTTTTGGGAGGTGCGCCAGCATGGAGCGAACTACTAGAAAAAGCCAGGTTTCATCGCATTCGGTTAGCACCAACCTATGGCATGACAGAAACCGCCTCTCAAATTGCTACCCTCAAACCAGATGATTTTCTTAGCGGTAAAATTAGCAGTGGTCAAATTCTTCCCCATGCAAAAATAACTATTTGCAATCAGCAAGGCGAGATTTTAAATTATAATCAAATCGGAAATATCACCATTTATGCTCAATCTCTAGCCCTTGGTTACTATCCTCAAACCAAAAAAAATCAAGCCGATTTCCAAGTAGATGATTTAGGCTTTTTAGATGACCAAGGTCATTTAAATATAGTCGGACGTAAAAGCGATAAAATTATTACAGGTGGAGAAAACATTTACCCCGCAGAGATTGAATCAGCTATACAAGCAACTCAAATGGTTGCTGATATTTGTGTCATTGGCATCCCAGATAAACACTGGGGACAAGTTTTAACAGCGATTTACATTCCCAAACAATCAGATACCTCTGCTTTAAAAATCCAAACTCTACTCAAAGACAAACTCAGTAAATTTAAAATCCCTAAATATTGGATTTCCCAACAAAACCTGCCCCGCAACTCCCAAGGTAAAATTAACCGTCAACAGTTACAGCAAATCGCCACAGAATTTCTCCACAATCCTATCACATAATCTCTCTCGACTTTCTTCTCTCTGCACCTTCTGCGTCTCTGCGGTTCATTTCCAACCATTGGATAATCTCTTCAGGTAATTCCTGCTTACTTCTACTACTCGCATCAATACAAACATGCCTAGTAATAGCTTTAGCAACTACCACCTCAGCCACTGTAATTTCATAAGTAATTTCAAACTTATCAACACTTATTTTTTGCGGAATTAAACTAATCAGCAACTTATCCCCTACAAACATAGGGCGCAAAAAATCCACACTAGTATGAACAATGGGAAAAGCCACAGATGGATTAATAAAAAAGTCTTTGAGATTAATACTTGATGCTTCTAAAGATTCTTCATAAGCTTCATGGCAAATACCCAAAACGTTAGCAAAATAAACTACCCCAGCAGCATCAGTATCTTGAAAGCGAACCGTGCGGTTATAAGTAAAAGGCATTTTTGACAATTAAATATTAAAAAACAGCAGATTTATCTCCTGCTTGACAAACTAATTTTATTGCAACTAAGTAAGTTGGTAATAAAAATTTAATTTCCCCAATTCTGAATTTATATCTAAAAATTTAGTCTCATTCAATGCTTCGAGGTTGAATATATGGTGAGGAAAGGCGATCGCTTCTACATTGACTCCAACGGCGGAACCTCGAAGTCATTAAACGAGCAAATATTGTAAGACGAAGCTGCTAGAGCTTTTACCAACTTCCCGTCCAGAGTCAACAAAGTAGCATTAACCTGCTGTGAAAGTGCAACATAAGAAGCATCGTAAGCGGAGATTCCAGATCGCAACTGCATCCGCCATCAAATCAGCCGTGGAGACAACACGCAACGGGAAAGCTTTAAGGGTGGCTAAATCTGTCTGAACCTCAGCAGCAGTGTACATCCTTGCACGGATATACTTCCATAAGGCGTTAGCGCACTCAATGTAAAAGAGGTCTGGGACAAATATTTCTGTCTGTGGATTGGCAAAATGGTCGAAAAGTTGATTAACTTTGGCACTTAGTGGGTCAGCAATAAAATACTTGATGCACACACTGGTATCTACCACGCATCTAAGAGGATTGCTCATCTATCGCGGTCTTCTCGAATTAGTTCAGTACTATCAGGTAATCCGAAGTCTGCTGGATTCAAGCAGCGGCGATCGCGACTTTCTTCTAGGACTTTAAGTACATTTTGTCGTTTCTGGTCTTCTATTTGCTGTGCTTTAGTTTTTAAAGCTTGTTCTAACAGAGTTATAACTTGGGCGTTAATTGAACGGTGCTGAGATGCGGCTAACTCTTGCAGCTTGGCATACAAATCATCAGGTAAATTTCTTACATAAAGCGTAGCCATCGCTTTACCTCAAAGTAGAATTTATTAAAATGATAGCACTATGCAAGCAAAAGGGGGGAGCGATCACTTGCTGTAAATTATCTACTTTTTTTTCGTTTTCCTTTAGGTTGATAGTCAACGCCTCGCAGAAAGTCACCTAAATTTGAATTCTTGCTAATATCGTAGTTACCTTCGCCAAATGTCTGCTTTAATTCCTGTTTATATTTATCGATTTCTTGGGGTACAGAACTATTAGATTTAATATATGCTTTTGCAATAAAGTTTAGTGATAGTTCAGACTGTTTAAAGGATTTTTTAAAATATGTATATGTAGTTATGACTTGCTCTGTAGCTGTTTTGACATCACCACCTTTCAATTCTACAAAGCAGATTATTCTTTTACTCTCTTTTGCATAGAATACAATTAGATCACAGATTTTCATACCTTCTTGCTCTAATCCTAATATTTGACGCAATTTACAATTAGGATTTGACTGATTGTCTATAAGAAAAAAGAGAATTGTTTCACCGCTAGATGGTTTTATATTTATCTCTACTCCATTTTCTGTATAACTTGTTTTTCCTGGTAGCAAACAACTTGATAACAATAAATTATTGAAAAGCATTCTTAAATCACTCCTTAGCTTAAGAGTGATTATGGGAATATATGGGAAATATCATCAGATACATCACCAAACGTACCCCAATCTATACGACCTTCTTGATTTAAGATATTCTTAGCTATACCATCCTCAAACAGATATACAGAAACTTTTTCTTGAGGGATAAAAGCTTCTGTTCGCTCTAAATAAAATTTATCTTTTATAGTTTCTTTATCTTTATATTTAGCAGCTTTCATCAAATTCGATAGATGATCCAAAATATAAGGACTATGAGTTATAATTAATACTTTTAGACCAGCTTGGACTAACATTGCTAAAAATTCAGTAATTGCTACTTGTACAGATGGGTGTAAATGTATTTCTGGTTCATCAATAATTAGCAACTCACCCGGTTCAGCCAGATAGCGTAAGCAAAGAAATAAAGGTGTTAGTCCTTGAACCAGAGATGAAGCAGCTGTTATTTCCAATTTGATTTTTTCTGATGGCTGAAAAAATATTTTATTTTCTAATCTAGGGTCATTAAAATCTATTTTACCTTGCAAAACTTGCTTCTCTAATAATTCTGCTAAATCAGCATAAATGGCAATTTCTGGTCTTTTTTTAATTTCTTTTTCTCTTTCTTCTGTTGTCTTTATACATGCATTAGCTAATATTTCTATTAAACTTTGTACTGGTTCACTTGTTTTTTTATTTTTTGGTTTATCCGAGTGTTCAAATATTATTTTAACATCTAAATCAATATTAGAGGTTTCATCAAAATTGACATTTTCAAATTCTAAACTTTCTTTTTCAAGAAAAAAAGGAAAAGTTATAAAAGTAGTTCTTTGTATAGGAAATCTATAAACATCAGAATAAAAAGAACTATGAAGTATCTGGAAAATCTCTTGAAGTAAAAGTTTTTTAAATAGCCTTATAGGAATTTTTTTAAAAAAATTATCTTTGGAAATTATGTTAAAATAAATATTTTTTTCACCAATTTCCTTGAATATATTTAAATATTCTTTACCTTGTGAACCAAAAGAAATTTGTTTTTCTAAACTATATTTTTTTACATTATCAAGGATTTCTTCTTTTACCGTAGCTAAATTAAAGCTTATCTTCCTTGATTGAAAATCCCTCTCTTCACTACTCAAAAATGTTTTCATCAAACTAAGAGATGACTGAGCAACATCATTAATATATGCTTCTGCATACTCCTCAGCAAAATTAATTAAGTCAATACTAATATTTCCTTCTTGAATAAATTGCTCAATAGCATTATCTATAATCGGATATTTCTGCTGAGTTTCGCCATCAATGTAACTTTTGAAATACCTATCCAATCCATGTTTACCAAATATAGATGCTAAAGTAGAAGCTGTCCAAGTTTTTCCAGTGCCATTTCTTCCAATAAAAACAGTAAGGGGTTTTAAGTCAATCTCAAGTTCTTTGATAACACCTAAGTTATGAATTTCTACTTTCATGGCATCATTTGATTTTAATTACTCAAGGTTAATTCTATATAATTTCAACTAAACCTACTACGCTTGTAAAGTCAGCAGATCATAATTTGTTGCTGAATGGCATATAGCAATCCTAATACCTTGAATGATAACAGGGCTATCTTTAGCCTTACTGTTATATGCAATATAACTTTGATTCACTCTGATGAACTTGAATCTGTTAGTCAGAGAGTTTATCTGTAATGTATCATGCAAAAATATTTCAACGGAGAGGGGGAGATTCGAACTCCCGGAGGTTTTAGCCTCATCCGATTTCAAGTCGGACGCAATCGACCACTCTGCCACCTCTCCAGTAAATCTGTCAAACTCGTGCCTACCCTACATTCAGACGTTATTTAGGCGCTTTTGTTGGTTAGCACTAAAGCTGACAGATCATACTATACCCTATCATCTACGCAGATTGCACTAGTAGATGCGAATGTCTAAGACATACTACGCGATCGCTCGTACAAAATTTCCTTCTTAGCCACCTGAAAGTCATTCCCCACCCAAACTAGGGAAACTTGCGAAACCATACCCGCTTCTAGAGTGACAATAGAAAAATTACGCAACTTCTCGCTGTCATTTTCCACAATCCGTGGCACACTTGCCGCATTCAAGTAAATTGTTCCCTCTGGACTTTTAAAGATAGATTTCCGCAGCACCTTAGTATGTCTGAGAGTATGGTGCATGTGACCAAATGTCACCAGAGGAATGGTTTTACCAGCAGTCAAGGCATGAGAAATCGCTTCACCAAAATCTGGATCGCCAAAGTCGCCGCCAATTGGGTGCCAGTCTTTGCCGCAGGGGTCTTCGGGGCGATCGCCTAACCCACTAGGCCCATTGTGACCCAAAAATATAATCGTTTCGTAAGCGGCGCTTTTAACTGCTTTAAAAATGCGATCAGCAGATTCTTCCAAACTCGTCACACCGTAACGTTCTTTACAGATTTCCGCGAATTTCCACTCTGAACCACCCCAAGTAAAGGGACGACCCCCCACTACAGTTAATTCCCAAGCGGGAAAATCCAGTTTACCGTAACCGACATGGGACGGGCCTAATAAATCGAGTTGTTCCTGTACCCAGTCTTCCTTAGAGCGGTCATAAGGAGCCTTCTTACGTCCCCATTCGGTGGCGGTATACCATGCATCGTGGTTGCCCATCACGGCTGCTTTGGGAATATCGAGGGAGGCGATCGCTCTGACCACTTCCACCGACTCGTTGCCAAAATCCCCAACAAACAGCACTAAGTCAACACCCAAATGCTTGAGTGCAACGCCATCTTCCACTTCCCATTGGTCGTGAATATCTCCAACTACAGCAATTTTGAGGTTTATCGATTGAGTTTTCTGACTGGTCATGCCACTTTCCTTGCCGTCTATCTCCAGGATATGAAACTCAGCCCGATTTTGACACAACCTCAAAATATCAACCGTCCACTATTTTTGGTAAAAACTACTATAATTGAATCCACAGGACATAAATTTGCAACATAAAGCACCCCTAAACTGTGTTTACCACTGCATTAGCTCAACGAGAAAAAACCCAACCGGGTGAACTACCACTAGATTTGTTTGCGGCGATTGAGAGTCTCAAAAAAGAACTCAACGCAGTTATCCTGGCACATTATTATCAAGAGCCAGATATTCAGGATATTGCCGACTTTATTGGGGATTCATTACAACTGGCAAGAGCCGCCGAAAAAACCAATGCGGATGCGATCATCTTTGCTGGTGTTCACTTCATGGCAGAAACAGCAAAGATACTTAATCCCGATAAATTAGTACTTTTACCAGATTTGGATGCTGGTTGTTCTTTAGCAGATAGTTGTCCACCAGATGAATTCGCCGCTTTTAAAGCAGCACATCCAGATCATCTAGTGGTATCTTACATCAACTGCTCTGCTGATATCAAGGCGATGAGCGATATTATTTGTACTAGTTCCAACGCTGTAAAAATTGTCCAGCAGATACCAAAGGAACAGCCGATTATTTTTGCCCCAGATCGGAATTTAGGGCGGTATGTCATGGAACAGACCAGACGAGATTTGGTACTGTGGCAAGGTAGCTGTGTTGTCCATGAAACCTTTTCAGAAAAGAAAATTGTCCAGTTAAAAATTGCCCATCCCGAAGCAGAAGCAATCGCACACCCGGAATGTGAAAGTAGTGTATTGCGTCACGCCAGCTTTATTGGCTCTACAGCAGCTTTACTCAAGTATTGTCAAAACAGCCCCACCAAAGAATTTATCGTTGCTACGGAGCCGGGAATCATTCATCAAATGCAAAAATTAGCTCCTGACAAGCATTTTATTCCTGCCCCACCGATGAATAACTGCGCTTGTAACGAATGTCCGTTTATGCGGTTAAACACCCTAGAAAAGCTCTACTGGGCAATGAAAAATCGTACTCCCGAAATTACCATGTCAGAAGATATTCGGCTTGCAGCACTGCGACCAATGCAACGAATGCTGGAGATGAGCGTGTAATTAGTATAGGTTTAGATAATTTGTAGAGACGTGACAAAACTGCGTCTCTACTCACAAGTTATTTATCTAACCATTTGCAATTTATAAAAGATAATGCTAATATTTTAAATCGTGAGACAAATTGGGTCGGTGTCCGAGTGGTTAATGGAGACGGACTGTAAATCCGTTGGCTAGCGCCTACGCTGGTTCAAATCCAGCCCGGCCCACCACTTACGAAGTTATAAGTTATAATGACTGGGTAAAGAGCAAAGCTCCCAGCATTTTAACTTACAACTGGAAAATCAAAATTATCTTTTGCCCGTGTGGCTCAGTGGTAGAGCACACCCTTGGTAAGGGTGAGGTCACGAGTTCAATCCTCGTCACGGGCTTTTTAAATAAATATAAATAGAAGAGAAGCATTAAATTTAAGTATTCTCAGAGACAATGCTGAAAATGCTACTTTTGTGGTTATAAGTAAGTTTTGTTTATCCTAATAGATTGGAGATTATCCCTCTTCTGTCACTCTCCGGAAACTTTTGCCATTTCTGAATTCTAGAACTTTTGTATAGCAGGCGTAGGCGTAGCCCGCCACAGGCATCGCGTGATTCTTTTCTAATAACAAATACAAGACCGATTTTTTTCTAATAGTATAGCTTGTATTGATTGCCTCATGAGGCTTCTAGCAATCGCCTTCCTGGAAATGATAGAAGAGGGATAATTTGTAATTACCATAGAAGTTTTAGGTGTTTCTAATCAGCAAATAGCTTCATATATTTAGCAGTATCACCCGTTTTTTTCCTAAATCCATTCACGCGGTAACTTATAAAGGTTTTTTACTGAAACTTGAAGTATTTATTTTTGCATTTACTCTTGAAAAAGCATTTCAGTAAAAGTCAATAGGTTGTGAGAGAGGTAATAGTATGTGGCTTAGTATTCAACTAAATTACCTGATTTAGGTACATTATTAGCTGTACTATCACTGAACAATTGCCTCAAAATTTTTAACAATACTCGGTAGTACACTTGGATCAAAGCTAAACCCAAACTCTAAAAGATGTTTACATCCTAATTTTGATTCAAATCGGGATAGCCGCCCAAACAAAGCCATATGACCAACACTGTCTATTGAACAAATCTTTAGCCAAAACTGATCATATGACATTGATGAAACTTCTGCTTTGCCCTGTCTTTGATTTTCCAATTTTTGCAAGTCTTCAACGAAACTTCTTAAGCTAAAACCATCAATCCACCTCCTAGCTTGACCTGTGAATCCGGATGATTGTACTCTAATCTTAAACTCCCAGTCTCTTGGTTCGATCAAGTTATCTGAGATACCTTCAGTCACAATCATCTCAAGAAAATTATCACCTTCACAAATTAATATAGATTTAACTTGTTGTTTATAAGTATGTTGATCCATCCAGTACCAGTCATCTGAGTCGTCAATCTTTTCCCGCTTTTCAGGACTATCAAATGTCCAATATCCGTTGTGGAAGTCCCACATCTTATAAACATAAATCATTTTTAATCATCCTTATTTTTACTTTGTTTCCGAATTTATTTCTTGATGCGAGTGTATTCTTATTCGTCAGTCACACTTTTAAGCTTTCTCAAATCTTTCATTAGTTTTGGTCTTTCCCACTGTCTAAGTTGTTCATAGAGTCTCATTACATCTTTACGATGTTTCGAGTTTACAAACTTACAACCTAACGGGGTAAAAGAATAGTACTTCTTACTTTCTGAAAGTTCGTCATCGTGATCGCTTTCGTTGCAGTAATATCGCCTTTGTTCTTAGTATGATGCAGCAATAACGAACCCTCAATCGAGGAAATCATCATATCACTTCATATTGCTTGAAGGTTCATATTGAGTTAAAACGAGCGCGGCAGGGTTCGAACCTGCGACCAACGGATTAGAAATCCGTGGCTCTATCCACTGAGCTACGCGCCCAAAACAAAATAATGGCTCGCTAAGGAGTCATCTACACTATTATATCGTCTTCACCTACCAAGAAGCAATCGAAAATTGCAGATTTACCACTAGCAAGGCTAAGATGCTAGTCGCTAGCTAGTCAATTTACATTAAAAACGAAACAGATGGAGTATTGGTTTAGATATATTGAGTCGTCAGTGGGTTATTTGCCTGTTAACGCCACCATACTGTGGGCGGCTACCTTCGGGAAGAATCTAGCGATCGCTAGGCTTATTTCCACAGTATGCTAGGTAATTTCAGCCTTGGCGATGCTGCCAAATGCCATTATATATTCCATATTAAGAGTGCCCCTGTGAGGAGTTATTTGCTAGTGCCATGTTTATTCTCAAACGGCAGGATGTTGAAATATCAAGCATTCAGCACCCAAAAAAGGATCAGCAGGTGCCGATCCTCAGTTATCAAGGGCAGACCTTTCGCTTGATTAGTGTCTTCAAAGCTAGTCAAGAGGAAGAAGCTAGAGCCTTATGGAGAGAATTAACGGATAACCGAGGTAAAGCCTGTGTTTTGCTGGAGGAACCGGAACGCTTTAGCGTTTGGGGTAAAATCCGTTTAGAGCAGCTGGATAGTGACACAGGTGGTCATGGCAAAACGGCGATTTTAATCCAAGCTAGTATTTTGCTGTTGCAAGGTGTTTCTATTGATATTGAAGAGTTTTTAGGTGCTAGGCAAGCTGCCTTATTTGAAAAAGATATTGCGGAGGTGTTCAAGCAGAAGCAATTTCCCCAAACATCCTCCCTAGAAGCAGTTAAATATTTGGTATCTACTAATCCTTTGCTGACAGCCAAAATACCTGATTGGCAAGAAAATCATGTAGTTATCCTGTTACAAGAACTGCATCGATTAGGAAAAGCTTATTTTGGCAACGCCAATTTTACCAAACAAGTGATTTATAAGCTAGAAGATATGCCAGAAGCCGAGCGATCGCTGTTTATCACTTGGCTAAATCAATCGCCACTGGGTAAACTATGGCAGTAGCATGGAAATTTTTTCACAAAATTCCTGCCACTGGCACTTGCTTTTGGTGTCCGATTGTGTCTTGTCTGACAGACATACCGCAAGATATACAGTCTTTTAACTCAAAATCCTGCCAGAGTGCATCTACATAGTCAAGTCCTATGAATAACTTTTACGAGAATTCGTTCCTTTCTAAATCTATTTTTACCACTCAGAACATTGTCTTAGCTAATATTGGCTGGGCCGTACTAGCACTGCTATACTTTTTGTTGTTTAGTGCCAAAGTTCCCGGAGCAGATGGCATAGAAAGCCGGGCCGAGTGGTATGTGATTGGTACAAATATTTTTGAAGCTTTAGCTTATTTGGGTGCCAGTATCTTATGCTTGAGGAATTGGCTGAGTCCACAAATCGTCAGTGGGCGAAATGTTTGGCTCTTAATTGGGTTAGGTATGCTTTCTTATTTCATTGGGGGGATAATTTTCGGCTATACGGAAATAGTTTTAAAAGATGAACCGGATGTATCTGTGGGCGACATATTTTTTGTACTGACTTATCTATTACTTGGCGCAGGCATGATTTTAGCTGTGGCTTCCAGGCGAATCAATCTGGAAAAATGGCAGTGGCTAATTGTGTTAGCAATTGCAGTGTTCGGTAGTTTGTTGGCATGGTGGATTTCTATGCAACAGGAAACACCCTCAGAACTGCTAGTCGCTATTTTAAATTGGTTTTACGTAGTTAGTGATGTGGTTTTGTTAATTATTGCTACCACTCTACTACTAGCATTTTGGGGGGGAAGAGTTTCCCAGTCTTGGCGAATGATTGCAGCGGCGGCCTTTTCGCTCTACATTGCAGATATGTGGTTTAAATATGCCCAAGGCCCCAATTATCAAAGTGGAGAGATATTAGAAGTGTTTTGGGTGTTTAGTGGAGTGTTATTTGGCATGGGCGCTGTCTTAGAATATGACGCATCACTAAGACGAACGCGGCGTACCAGCGGACGTAAACGAGCTTAGTAAAGATTTTTGGTATCTACCGTGAGAAAACTAACAGACTCTGACAAGCAAGAAATTCTTAAGTTATATCGAGAGACTGCCGAAACAACCTCAACTTTGGCAGACCGCTATGGTGTGAGTAACTCGACAATTAGTCGTCTGCTAAAAAGCACTTTGCCAGAGGATGAATATGAATACTTAGTCTCTTTAAAGCGGGCTGCGAGAACTCCTGAAGGAAGGGCACAGGTAAGCTACGAGCAGTTACCGCTGCTGAGTCAACCAGAACCAGAGCCGGAGATAGAAGTTCCACCCAGCGAAAGCCAATCCTTGGAAGTGCCAAAGGTTGAGCCACTACCACGTAAGATAATTCATGTAGAGCAAGAACTTTACTCAGAGGAAACGGCGGAGTCAATTGCTGCTAGTAGACGAGTGCGGCGACGCCCCTCGGCGATGGAGAAACCCAAACTCCGAGTCACAGAGAAATTAGAAACTCCAGAGCCAAAGCCGCCGGAAATAGTCAGCATCCCCATCCCACCGCTAAAGAATGAACATCCAGGAGCGGCTGTCATCGCGCAGATGCTGGGCGAAGATTTGCTCGACGAATCCGAGGATTTGGATGATTTAGAAGATGATGATTTAGAAGATGATGACTTTGAGGAAGAAGACTTTGATGATGATGACCTAGATGAGCAAAGACCTTTAGTTACAAGAAGAAGACCAGGTGAAGCATCAGTTGAAGTTTTACCACTGTCGGTAGCCAATTTGCCCAAAACTTGCTATTTGGTGATTGACCGTTCCTCAGAATTGATTACGCGACCTCTGAAGGACTTTGGTGACTTAGGACAAATTCCCAGCCTGGAAACCCAGCAAAGAACTCTGCCGGTGTTTGATAACCATCGCGTCGCCAAGCGTTTTTCTACTAAACGCGATCGCGTGATTAAAGTTCCAGATAGTAAAATGCTCCATAAAGCTCGTACTCATCTACAAGCTAAGGGCATCACGCGACTGCTGATCGATGGTCAAGTCTATTCGTTGTCTACGGTTTAGGAGTTAGCAGTTAAAGTAGAGCATCGATTCAGTAATTAGAAGCAGGACTGTTTCATCTTTGCATCCATGATTTTTCATCCCCTAGATGGTTGTAATTTTACATCTTTTAGGAAGTAAAACAGCCCTGCCCTACCACCTATGAGAGATTAGAGTGATTGCACATTTGTCAAGAGGGTATAGGAAAAGGAGACAAATCGAGCTTAGAGAAAGGTTTTCACAAGGCTTTGACTACACCTAAGTCTTGGTTTTGTTTTGCAGCAAAGTATTTAATAGGGTTAAGGACTTTGCCTTTATCATAGGCAAGGCTGAAATGATAAAGTCTTCGGTAAATCATTTCCAAAGAAATGTGGTCAAATGGTAAAGCATTAGTGACAAGTTAAAGTGATTAACAATTTGTCAGTAATAGTACTAAAGAGGCTAGTGCCGCAAGGCGGAAGTCAAAACTCAAGCAGGTATACAGCATAAACGTTTTATTGATTTGAAATGGTGAGGCAGTCGCTCAGAGGGGGTTCCCCCCATGAGGAACTGCCTATCTTCGCAGCCTTAGCGAGCCTGCGTACTCTGTAAGAGTTGCAAGCTAGCAAGAGCGTCTCGTAGAGAGCGTCACCCGTTCGCCCTTGGCGTTCCCCAAGGGTAGGGGTAGTTTATTTACGCGCCCATTGTACTAGCATCAATAGAGAAGACCGAACTGCCTCCTCTTGTGGGCGGTCTTTCACTTTAAGCCGACGCACTTGGAACTCAGCACTCTTGATAAAACTGATTTTGTCTTAAGCTTCTACGAATACTTAGGGAGTGTGGTGTAGTCCGCCAAGAATCATTTGGCAAAAAAATATTACTACAGAGCCATTTTATGGAGTTTAATCTCAATCATTATCCTTACCATTCCCACCGTCGAGTTATTTTAGGCAAAAAATATGCTGTTGCTACTAGTCAACATTTAGCAACCCTAGCAGGAATAGAAATGTTTTTAGCAGGAGGAAATGCAGTTGATGCCGCCGTTGCGACTGCGATTGCTTTAACCGTTGTTGAACCTACATCAAATGGAATTGGTTCAGATGCATTTGCAATTGTCTGGGATGGGAAATTACATGGTCTCAATGCTTCTGGAAGAAGTCCTCAACAGGTGAATTTAAAATCATACTTAGGTATGGAAAAAATTCCTCAATTAGGATGGTTATCTGTAACTGTTCCTGGAGCAGTTTCTGCTTGGTATCAATTATGGAATCGGTGGGGAAAATTACCGTTTGAACAATTATTTATTCCAGCAATCCGTTATGCAGAACAAGGGTTTTCTTTGTCTCCCATAACTGCACAACATTGGCAACGTCAAGAAAATATTTATCTGTCTCTAAATTCTCCAGAATTTCAGCCGTTCAAGCAAGTATTTTTTCCTAACACTTGTGCTCCTAAAACAGGATAAATATGGGGGAGTTTATGGTTTGCAGAAACATTAAAAGAAATTGCTAATAGCGGAGGAGAAAGCTTTTATCGAGGAAAATTAGCGGTGGCGATCGCTAATTTTTCTGCTGATACAGGAGGATATTTAACAAAAACTGATTTAGCTAATCATCAACCCATTTGGTGCGATCCAATCTCAACTCAATATAAGCAATTACAAGTGTGGGAAATCCCTCCCAATGGACAAGGAATTGCTGCATTGATGGCACTGAATATTTTAGAAGGCTTGAAAATTGAAAAATATGCTCGTGATTCAAGCGAAAGTTTCCACTATCAAATTGAAGCGATGAAACTTGCTTTCGCTGATGTGTATTCTCATGTTTGTGATCCAGATTTGATGAAGGTTTCTGTTAATCAGCTACTAGATAAAAATTATGCTATACAGCGTCAATCTTTAATTAAAGATACAGCAATTACTCTAGCTAATACAGGATTAACTCAAGGAGGAACTGTTTATTTATGTACTGCCGATCCAGATTTAATGGTATCCTTTATTCAATCTAACTATGAAGGATTTGGTACGGTATTCTAATACCTGAAACTGGAATTTCTTTACAATGTCGGGCAGCAGGATTTACTCTACAAGAGGGACATCCTAATCAAATTGCACCACAAAAACTTCCATTTCATACTATTATCCCCGGTTTTCTCACTCAAGACAATCAACCTTTAGGCCCTTTTGGAGTTATGGGTGCACCAATGCAACCACAAGGACACTTACAAATGGTAGTTAATTTATCTGACTATCAAATGAATCCTCAAGCTGCTTTAGATGCACCTAGATGGCGATTTTTAGAAGGTAATAAGATCCTTCTAGAAAAGGGTGTAAGTTCTGAAATTATTGCAGGCTTAAGAAAGCGAGGTCATAATCAAGAAATTGCTTCTGAAATAATGTTCGGTAAAGGTCAAATGATTCTGAGACATAATGGAGTGTTAGTTGCTGCTTCTGAATCTCGTTCTGATGGTTTAGCATTAGCATATTAAGCACTTGGATTTTTGATAAGATCGGGACTAGCTGTAAACAGACCTAGCAAAACGCTCTGCCAAGTAAATAATGTCTTGTCTACGAGCAATTTGGTTCATCCATTGTTTAGGAATATTTTCCACGCCGTAGTAAATTCCCGCTAATCCACCAGTAACGGCGGCGGTAGTATCGGTATCTCCGCCTAAGTTAACAGCTTTCAGTACTGCCTCAGAATAAGACGAGCTATTTAATAAACACCACAAGGATGACTCCAAGGTGTCAATTACATAGCCACCAGAATTAATCTCTTCTACTGGTATCTTGGCAATCTCACCACTCAAAACTCTGCCAAAATGCGGCTTCTCTAACAAAAATTCCCGCACCGAATAAATTGTTTGAATATCTTGCAATCCTTGTATATAAGCTGTTTGGGGGTCAGCCCCTTCCAAGAGCGCCACTGCAATACTAATATAAATGCCACAGGCCATTTGCGATCGCGCATGAGCATGAGTAATTGCCGAAACATCATGTACCCGCGCCAGCAATTCGCCTAAAGTTAAGCTTCTGTGACAATAAGCCATCGGCAAGATTCTCATTAAAGAACCATTGCCATTACTATTTTCAACCTTACCGCCCGCCTGATGGGGAACAACTCCCTGCTTCAGACGCATAATTGCTGTGTGGGTAGTTTGACCAATGTCAAAGACATCACCACGAGGAGTCCAGTAAGCTTCCTTGTACCACCGCCAGAAGGAATTGGCTATAGCATCCAAGGAATACCCCCGACAAAGGCATTCTGCCAAGCAAAAGCTTAAGGAACTATCATCTGACCAAGTTCCTGGTGGTTGATTCCATGTGCCATAACCCAACATTGTTGTCACTGGAGATTTCACTCGTTCAGCACGGCTAGTAAACTCCACTGGCACACCCAACGCATCACCGACACATAAACCCATCAAACCAGATAACGTTTTTGCAGCGGTTAGCATTATTCAATCTCCACAAGAATTGCTCAAAATTAACTTTATAGATTCCTTCTATAGCTTGTTGCAACAGATGTTACAGCCTATTTCATCATCTTTGAAAAGCTCGGCAAAATTATTAATTGGGTATTTTATTTACCATATTCTGACTTCGTTTTAGTTCCAAATGTTGTGCCACTTTTCAAAGCGTCTATTTTTGGAACAAATAACCCGGATAAAAAGACAGTGAAAGTAATTATAACAGCTTAACTATTATTTTCAGAAATAGTTTGCCTCTAAGGTTTAGGCATCAATAGCAACATTTATTTAATAAAATTTGGGAAACATTTGGAACATTCTCAATTTATTTTCGACCTGGAATATACAAGTAAAAAATACAAAATTTGGTAAAAATTATGAAACGCTTACTCAAGTCTTTCGTGACAATTTCTGCATTGTCTTCCTTAATAGTTGCTCCTTTTATTCTATCAGCTGGTCAAGCTTCTGCTGAAACTAAAAAGGGTACTGATGCTAGTTATGTTGGTGCTGGTGTTGCAGCTGGCGTTACCAGTGGCGGACAAGGTATCAATGATGATGCTACCTTTGGCGGTAATGTTACAGGTCGCGTGAAATTAGGAACTACGCCGTTTTCTGCACGTGGTAATGTCCTTTGGAGCGATAAAACAAGTGCCATCATCCCAGAACTTTCTGTGGATGTGCCTATTGCTAATAGAACTAATGCCTATTTAACTGGTGGTTATTCTTTTGTAGAAAAAGATGGTTCACCAACTCCTATAGGTAACAAAGATTCAGTAGTGGTAGGTGCTGGTGTTGAATCGGAAGTTGCTAACAATTTCCTTGTCTACACTAATGCTAAAGTTGGAGTTGGTGCCTACCAAAATAGCGATGCTTCTGCTGTTAGCATCAATGGTGGTATTGGCTATCGCTTCAAATAAAAAGTTATTGAGTCCTCAGTCAGTTTATACTTTACTTAGTACTCAGGACTCAGCACTAAAAACTCACTATTCCCAAAAGCTGGTTTTGTTAAGTATTACATCACTGACAAAGCCGGCTTTTGCCGTGGTAAAATTAAAATATTCCTCATTATTCCGGCCGGATTACCGGGGATAAAGTAGCCGAGGGTGCTGATTCGGCGTGTACTAATGCTTTATTGAGAACACTATACAAGTCTAATGGTTAATGCTCCTTCCCCCATCGCTAGCCGTAAGCCTTCCAAACTCGAAGGAATCAAGGAAAATAGTAATTTTTTGCGTGAACCTGTAGCAACTGAGATCCTTCAAGACACTACCCATTTTACTGAAAATGCGGTGCAGCTTTTGAAGTATCACGGTTCTTACCAGCAGGATAACCGCGACAACCGCACCAAGGGACAGGAAAAAGATTACCAGTTTATGCTGCGGACAAAAAATCCGGGTGGTTTAGTACCACCGCAGCTGTATCTGGCTTTAGATAAATTAGCTGATGAGTATGGCAACCACACGTTACGAGCAACTACCCGGCAAGGTTTCCAACTGCACGGTATTTTAAAGAAGAATCTTAAATCAGCGATCGCTACCATTGTCAACAACTTGGGTTCGACTTTGGGAGCTTGCGGTGACATCAACCGCAACGTGATGGCACCACCAGCCCCTTTTAAAAATCGCCCAGAGTATCAGTATGCTTGGGAATATGCCCAGAATATTGCTGACTTGTTATCAGCACAAACAGGCGCTTATTACGAAATTTGGTTAGATGGAGAAAAAGCAATTAGTGCTGAAGAGAACCCAGAGGTGAAGGCAGCACGAGGGCGCAATGGCAATGGCACAATTATCCATGACAGCGAAGAACCGATTTATGGCACTCACTATATGCCCCGCAAGTTTAAAATTTGCGTGACAGTGCCAGGGGATAATTCGGTGGATTTGTATTCTCAAGACCTGACGTTGGTAGTAATTACTAATAAGAAGAAACAGCTAGAAGGATTTAATATTTTTGCTGGTGGTGGTTTAGGTAGAACACACGGTAAAGAAGAAACTTTCGCTAGATTAGCAGACCCCATCGGTTATGTGACCAAGGATGACGTTTACGACATAGTGAAAGCGATTGTTGCTACCCAGAGAGATTATGGTGATCGCACCGACCGTCGTCATGCCAGATTAAAATATCTAATCAACGATTGGGGTGTAGATAAATTTCGCACCCAAGTTGAAGAATATTTTGGTAAAGCAGTTGAAGCTTTCAAACCACTGCCAGAGTTTAAATATCACGACTTCCTCGGCTGGAATGAACAAGGAGATGGCAAGCTATTTTTAGGAATTTCCATTGAAAATGGTCGAATTAAGGATGAAGATTCGTTTCAACTGAAAACTGCCTTGCGGGAAATTGTCGAGCAGTTCAACTTACCCATCCGCCTGACACCCAACCACAATCTGATTTTTTACGATATCGAACCAGATAACAAGGAAGCTATTCAAGACATTCTCAGCCGTCACGGTGTCGGAGACGACCCTAGCAAAATCGAACCTTTAGTACGCTATGCAATGGCTTGTCCGGCTTTGCCCACTTGCGGTTTGGCAATCACGGAATCAGAACGCGCAATACCAGGTATTCTGGAAAGAGTTCGCGCCCTTTTGGATAAATTAGGTTTACAAAAAGAACATTTTGTGGTAAGGATGACAGGATGCCCCAACGGTTGCGCTCGTCCGTACCTGGCAGAATTGGGCTTTGTCGGTAGCGCTCCAGAATCTTACCAATTATGGTTAGGAGGTTCGGTAAATCAGACTCGACTGGCACAATCTTACATAGAAAAGCTGCACCATAATGACTTGGAAACCTTCTTAGAGCCGATTTTTGTTTACTTCAAGAAATCTCGGAAATCGAAGGAAAAGTTTGGTGATTTTTGCGATCGCGTTGGTTTTGATGCCATCCGCGAATTTGCTGCCACATACGAACCCCAAACAGCCGATGGTGCAAATAAATCGCGCCATCGAGTCAATTTGAAAGAAGAGATTTATAGCAAGTTGAAGGAAGTAGCAGAAAGTCAAGGTAAGCCGATGACTCAGTTAGTTACTGAAGCTCTAGAGGCCTACTTTCAGAATCTTTCGTAAGCCGGAAAATTGAAGATAATAAAACTACAGATAGACACAGATAAATCCATCTGTGTCTATTTGGTGTAAATCCTAATACAGTTAGGTAACACATCCACAGGAAAACTGAACTATGGTAACAACAGCAAAATTCGCAGAGACTAGGGATGTGCTGCAAAACATCAGCTGGCAGACATTCAAAGCAACGGAAATGTGTTGAGAATCTACACCCTTAATATTGGACAATACTCCCAAAGCGATCGCAGTCCGACTTTTGCGCCTGTACTGGTGATGGAGATTTCCCGATTTATCCAAGAAAGCAAAAAAGTTGGACAAATATCAGCAACTCGTGCTTTCCGTACCTGGGTTAAACAGCAGATATCTATAGCAGGACAATAATTTATTCAGAAAAATGTCCCAACTGCAAAGAATTGCGATCGCATCCTCCCAACTCCAACAAGAGCAAATTTTACTCACAAAAGAACAACAACATTATTTGGGGCGTGTGTTGCGCTTGCATGAAGGCGATCGCTTTATTGCAATGGATGGTAAGGGAAAATGGTGGTTAGCGCAGTTAGCAGGGCAACAAGCACAGATTTTAGAATCGCTTTTGGTAGAAACAGAATTACCTGTATCGATTACGCTGATGGTGGCGTTGCCCAAAGGTAATGGATTTGATGAAGTAGTCCGGTGTTGTACAGAATTGGGAGTAGCTTGTATTGCACCAGTCTTGAGCGATCGCACTTTGCTTCATCCTAGTCCTCAAAAGCTCGAACGCTGGCGGCGCATCGCTGCGGAAGCCGCCGAGCAATCAGAGCGCTCATTTGTACCGACAATTTTAGAACCTGTTGCTTTTAATACTGCTGTCACCGCGAATCAGACAAGTCACCGTTACATTTGTGAGGCTCGTGGAGAGTATCCCCATTTAAGCAAGGTGCTGAGTAGCATTTCTGAGGAGCTTGTCATTGCTACTGGGCCAGAAGGGGGATGGACAACACAAGAAATTGAAAATGCGAAATCAGCAGGATTTCAACCTGTTTCCCTTGGTCGCCGCATCCTGAGAGCAATTACAGCCCCAGTAGTAGCATTATCCTTGATTACCGCGACTTGTGAAGTATAAATGATTTATAGCTCACGCAAAATTACTTTTGCGCGAGACATCACTCCAACGTGTATTTAAAGTAAGTGATGATTGAGCAAGTTGCGATCGCCTTTGAGCATAAAGATTATCAAACAGCAGCTAAATTACTCAAACAGCTGCAAAAAGAATCACCTGAAAATCCTTGGGTACAATATTATCTCGGTCGGCTACATGAAGTAACTCAAAAGCATCAAGATGCAGAAAAAATTTATCGGCAACTGCTGCGAGATACAAGGAATGTCAAAATAGTGACCCTCGCACGCCAAGGTTTGCGACGGCTACAAGAAATTGAGCTAGAAGAAAGACAAAGAGCTATTTCCCGAGCAAAATCTGAACCAAATAACACCGAACTTGGCGTACTAGTCTTAGAGCCACTCAGTAACGAACTGAAAACAGAAGTGTCTCGAAAATTTGCCCAAATTATGCAGCTAGACCCCTACACTGCACGACTGGTACTGCCAAGTCGTGGCTGGAAGTTGTACCGCACTGGCCAAGTAGGAGAACTAAAATTTTATGGCAAACAGCTACAGCAGGCTGGTATTCCTTGCTTTTGGGCAACAATAGTTCAAATTCAGCAAATTCAAGTTTATCAAGTCAAACATTTCCAAGCATCTACCCCACAAGCTACTGTTGTTTGTCGTAATGAGGTAAATCAACTCGGTTTTCTCACCTTTGACTGGTCAGAAGTCACAGCAAGAGTAGTAGGACTTTTGCCAATTTTTGAACAAGTTGTAGATGTTGATACCCGCCGTAAACTGGAATGGAAAACTCAAACACAAGACTATGCTCAGTTTTGTGATTTACACATACCTGGTAGACGCTGCATTCTCCGACTTTATGATAACGGCTATGAATTTCAGCAAGGTTTAGAAATTATTCCCCAAGCTAGCCAAAATACAATCAGAATTAATTGGAATAGTTTATCAAATTGGATTGATCAGCAACTTCCTCAAGTCAAAATCTGGTCAGATTTCACGTCTTTTGCAGATACAACATTAGATCAAACAGAAATGCTGAGTCATATCAAGTCTCACATTGGTCTATTTCGTAGAGAACAGACTAATTGGGATTCAGCTTTTCATTTATATAGTGGACTGGTGTTTGTTAAATAATTCGTAATTCGTATTACCTACCTGAATAACTAAGTTCACAAATCAAATCGGAGTGTTATATCAAATCTATGAATATAGTCAGTACTAAAAACCAACAGCTAGGGGGTTTGTACGTTCAATTCCCTCAAGGAGAGCAACTAGTTTTTCCGCTCAAGCATACGGAAGTTATAGCAAAAATTGCAGGTAACTTGTCACGAGTTGAGGTCATCCAAAGTTTTAAAAATCCCTTCACACAGCCTTTATAAGCAGTCTATATCTTTCCGTTACCTGATGAGGCAGCGGTGGATGATATGGAAATCAAAATAGGCAATTGCACAATCATAGGTAATATTAAAAAACGTGAAGAAGCTGTAGCTATCTACGAAAAGGTAAAACAAGAAGGACGTACAGTTGGACTTCTAGAACAGGAACGAGATAACATCTTTACCCAATCTCTGGCTAACATCAAACCTGGCGAACAAATTGATGTCACAATTCGTTACACAGAAAGCTTAAAATTTGAGGCGGGAAACTACGAATTTGTTTTCCCGATGGTGGTGGGGCCAAGATATATTCCAGGAACACCGATAGATGGTAGCGGTGATACAGACCAAGTTCCTGATGCTTCGCGCATTACACCACCTGTAGTCTTAGAAAAAAGGCGCTCACTTCACAATATTAATGTCACGGTAGAAATTGATGCGGGTTTACCAATTTATGAAGTGCGTTCTCCTTCTCATCAATTAAAAATTGAATACTCAGGTCAAATTGTGCGGATTCAATTAGCTGGAGAAGATACAATTCCCAACAAAGATTTAATTCTCCGCTATCAAGTTTCTGGTAAAAAAACTCAATCTACAGTATTAACCCAAGCCGACGATCGCGGCGGACATTTTGCCATATATCTAATTCCAGCTTTGGAATATTCCACTGATGAAATTGTCCCCAAAGATGTTGTATTTTTAGTGGATACTTCTGGTTCCCAATCTGGCGATCCGTTGCAAAAGTGCCAGGAATTGATGCGGCGATTTATCGATGGGTTAAATCCCAACGATACTTTCACAATTATCGATTTTTCCGATAGAGTCAGGCAGTTATCGCCAACACCTCTGCCGAATACATCAGAAAATCGTGCCCAAGCGATCGCTTACATTAACAATTTACAAGCTGATGGCAGCACAGAAATGCTCAGTGGCATTCGTACAGCCATAAATTTACCCAAAGGTAGCGCCTGATTTATTCAGCGAACAACCATTAGTTTTGTTTGGTCGCAAACAGGATAGAGCTAGCGGAAATCTTCAAATATCCGGCATTGCTGCGGGCGGTAAGCACTATGAAAAAACATTTAACCTGATATTTAAGGAAACAGGAAATCTTGCTGTAGCGCAGTTGTGGGGACGCGCTTGTATTAAAGACTTGATGAATCAAATGGTAAGTTTTGAAACCAAAGCTGGTGTAGAAGCAATTACAGAAATAGCCTTAACTTATCAACTACTTTCTCAATACACCGCTTTTGTGGCTGTCAGCGATGACGTGCAAGTTGAACCAGGAAGCGAATATATGTCTATGCAAATGCCAGTGGAAATGCCTGAAGCAGTTAGTTACCAAGGAGTGTTTGGCAATGCTTTGGCTGGTGGTTTTGCGCCTCAAAGGAAATTCTCAAAGTTATCAGCGCCAGCTTCAGCACAAGCTCCAGATTTTCTCCGGCAAAGGCGATCGCCACAATCTTCAGCAACCAAAGAAGTCGAGATATCTTTGAGCTTTGATTTTGAGGAGACGGAACAAGATGAAATATTAGACGCAGCTATCAACCATCAGTTAGAGGTGATCGGCGTTACTGGCTTGGATGACACAGAAATTGCTGACTTAACCCAACACCTTCAACAACTAAACTTTCCTTCCAGCTTCAGTGGTGAAATTGTCTTTGAGTTCACCGTCAACAAAGGTCGGGTAGAACAGGTAGTTTTGGATGAGGAAACTTCAACCCTAAAAGATGCGATTGTAGTGAAGAAAATTAAGCGATCGCTTTATACTTTGGAGAGTTCCCCCATCTACAACTGGCAAAGTTATCTTAACCTTGCATCTTCACGTTTAATCTATAGAGACCGTAAATTTACGGTCTCTATGAATTATTTAGGTGTTTTAATCTGACGTGCCATGTCTAGATAAGCACTCATATTCGCTCCTGGACGACGACGACCATTAGAGCTAGTAGCCGAAGGAGCAAGATATTTTGGTGCAAAGGTTGTTTCAGTTGGCTGCTCTTTAAGTACTTTGGCTGCTGCGGCTTTTTCTTTGTTGCCCGGTTCAATTTTAACACCTTCAGCAGTCTGGACTAGTTGAACGTCCGCTGGTTTGGGATTTTTAGCTGATTTTTCCTTAGCATTAGTTTTAGTAGCAGCAGTTTTTGTTCCATTCGACGAATCTGGCTTAGATGCAGTTGGTGCTTCTGATGAAATTGTCTCTGCTACTTTCTTCGCATTCGATGCAACTGTCGATGTAACTGTCTCTGCTACTTTCTTCGCGTTCGATGCTACCTCTTGAGCAGCATCTTTGGCGGCTTCTTTGGCTTCGTCCAATTCTAAAAAGTAGCCGTTGCTTTTCTTCCCTGGTAACAATCCGGTAATGAAACCCAGAATACCGCCAAAGAAACCCTGAATACCCGAAATTAACTTTTTGATAAAATCCATTACAATTACTCCTGCCTTTTAGCTTTTATATTTTGAATTCGACCGTAATTGTTAAAAATCACGACAAAATGTTACATTATCTACTTAGCGTCACCCCCTTCTGGTGACAACCCTTATAGCTTTGTGCTTAATTAACATTGTAGTAAAACCACAGGGCAAATGTTCTATTGCAAGCATTTGCAACCTGCACATACCGAGAACTAATTATTAAATTTTACTGTAGCTAAGAGCAAGATTCTGAAAGCAAGCTTTACAATAATTAACATTTCTTTGTTTGGTAAATATCCAATTGAAGTTAAACAGGCAGTTTACTCTCAACCAGTGGGAAGAGTGTCATAGCCGAATAGCAGATGGCTAGATTAATTTGTAAAACTTTATACAAATTATCTTTGAAAGCATTTCAGTTTTGTTTGCAACAATATCTTTTAAAGAATCCGAAAAGCAATAGCTTCAGTTTGTAGAGCAGTATGTATCTACAAAAGTAAAATACACTCCTTAATTCAGTTAGATTTTGTAAATAAATGAACATTGAAAATCAACAACGCAATCCCGTTTTGTTAATACACGGCATTGACGACACAGAAGCAGTTTTTCATAAAATGAGGGCATACCTTATACAACAGGGTTGGTCTGTATATAGCCTGAATCTAGTTCCTAATAATGGTGATGTGGGTCTTAATGAATTGGCAAAACAAGTAGCCGATTATGTTACAGTGACCTTTGCACCAGAACAACGTCTAGATTTAATCGGCTTCAGCATGGGAGGAATTGTCAGCCGTTACTATGTTCAGCGATTGGGAGGAATTAACCGCGTGCAGCGATTTATTACCATCTCTTCGCCCCATCGTGGAACTGTTGTGGCTTATGGTTCTCGCCGTCCTGGTTGCTTACAAATGCGCCCTGACAGCATTTTTCTCAAGGATTTAAATTCTGATGCTGTAATATTGGGGCAGCTAGATTTTACGTCTATCTGGACACCTTATGATTTAATGATTGTCCCAGCAAATAGTTCACAAATGCCTGTAGGAAGCCAAGTAATAGTACCAGTTACTCTACATCCTTGGATGTTGACAGATTCCAGGAGCTTAAAAGTAGTTACAGCAACTTTAGCAAAGGGTATTAAGCTACCTTTGCTGAATAAAAAATCCAGTCAATAGCCAGGATGCTTACCATACTGGCATTTTTTAATTTTTAATTTTTAATTTTTTAAGTCCTATCCCCAATTTGTGTATGTTCGTAATTTCCAAAAATCGCCTCTGGGTAACGATAATACTTGAATTCCATGAGGTTATAAAAAGGATCTTCTAAAAAGAAAGTGCGATGCTCAAGAGCAGAACCGACAAAGCGATTTTTAGTTTCTTCGCGAAAAAGTAGCTGTTGTTGGTGTGCCCTTTTTAATAAGTCTTGCCAGTCATGTTCTTGGGTAAAAATTAGCCCAAAGTGTCTGGGATAGATAGTGTGTTGTGGTGTCAAAGCTTCTTTAGTGACATGAGCCACTAATTGATGGCCGTAGAGATTGAGAATTAGAGCATGATGGTTTTCACGACCAGGAATGCACCCCAAACCATCTACATAATATGCTTTTGTTTGGGCAATGTCAGTCACAGGGAAAGCCAGATGGAATAAAGTTTGGCTCATAGCTTGTGTGAAAAAGACTAGTATTTTATGCTATCTACAATTTATGCTATTAAGTTTTGATTGTGGTTAACTCGAACACAGTTTTTATTGACATTAACTTATATCCTTTATCCTGATGACTAAGATTGGGGACTGAGCAATACTTTAGCCACTGTACTCTGCGGCTACAGACTTTGTTCTTTATCTACATAATTTACACTTAATTCTTTAGGTAACTGCTTTGGCTTATGCAGCTATATTAATTTAAGTTTGTATAAGGAGATATTTAGGAACGTAGATTTAATCACTTACAACTTTCATCGAGTGTATTGAGAACTTAACGCACCATAATAAAGTGCTTGGGTTGGATTACGCACTCCAAGAGTCCGCCTAACTCAAAGAAGTTTTGCATTTTGTTTAATCCACGTTCTTTAGTTAATATTGCAGTGTATCTCTAAGACATCGTTTATAATTTTACACTAAGCTTTCAGAGCAATGCCTACGCAATTTAGTCAATAATACAAACATATTATTTGAGCTAGAGAGGTTTCAAAAATAAAGCACCAAGCATGAAAAATTGGTTATTCTGTTGATATTAAGACAAAATTACTCATGATTAATTGCTGATGTCAACCTCAATTGATTCTGTAAATCCCTGGTTAGTAGCAGTAGTATTAAACACAATTTTATTGGGTTTAGCTTGGATTGCTCCGAAAAAGCTACTTACCCCTGCTGGATTATTTCACGCCTGGTTCTTAGCCATCTTAATTTGGGTAACATTAGGCTGGCAAGGATATGCAGTAGTAATGTTCTATTTTTTGGTTGGTTCTGGCGTTACCCGCATTGGTATGGCGCAGAAGGAGGCAGAAGGAATTGCCGAAAAGCGTTCTGGGGCTAGAGGTCCAGAAAATGTTTGGGGTTCGGCTTTGACTGGGGCGCTGTGTGCCTTGGGAGTAGGAATAATAAATTCGGGATTCCTCGTACCTACTTCCCAGTCTCTAATCCCCATTACCCCTTATCCCCAGGGGGGACTCCACCTTCCCCAGTCCCTATTATTGTTAGCCTATGTAGCAAGTTTTAGTACAAAGCTGGCTGACACCACTGCTAGTGAAGTTGGTAAAGCTTATGGTAAAAGCACCTTTTTGATTACCACACTCCAACCAGTACCTCGTGGTACAGAAGGAGCGGTAAGCTTGGAGGGAACTTTAGCTGGGATTGTGGCTTCTGTAGCGATCGCATTTGTGGGTTGGGGAATTGGTTTAATCGATCTATTGGGAGTAGCTTGGTGTGTGCTGGCAGCATTTATTGCCACCAGCTTAGAAAGTGTGATTGGGGCAACACTGCAATCTAAGTATACCTGGCTAACCAATGAAGTAGTAAATATTTTTAATACATTAATTGGTGCGATCGCATCTGTACTACTTGCTTGGACATGGATAACTTTCATTTAATTAGACCGAATAAAAACAATTACTCTGTTTAGGTGGGGCATTGGGCATTGGTAGAAAATAACTAATTTGCCTTGCTACTGCGCCACCACTAAGATTTTCAATCCTGATTTTGTTCTTGTTAGACTGTAAAAGTGATTGTGGCAAATTATTTTATTTACTAGCTATATAATTTTTTGACAATTTAGATGTAATTAATTCATGGAATCTTTATCATATTTATCCATTAATGACTAGATGATTTTTATATGATTTAATTTAAAAGTCCTATAAATGTTTAACTATTTTCACATAATTAGTTCATGGAATCTTTATCGTTTTTAACAATTAATGACCAAATAATTTCTATAGAGCAAGCAGTAAAGTACCTGCAAGCCTCTGGAAAATTAGGACAGTTCATTGGAGATATTCTCCGGCAGTACGTAATTGAGGAAGAAATCAGAACACGAGATGATATTGAAATTGGCACCGCAATAACTGAACAGGCAATTATTGACTTTCGGCTGAAAAATCAACTCACGGATCCCCAAAGTTTTCAAGAATGGTTAAAGACAAATAATACAGATTACGCTACTTTTCACACATCGGTTGCTTTTGGTTACAAGTTAGAAAAGCTGAAAGCCGTAGTGACAGAAACAAAACTTCCAGAATATTTTATTGAACGCAAAATTTTCTTGGATCGGGTAGTACTTTCCCGGATTGTTGTTGATAATCGAGAATTGGTAGACGAACTCCAAACCCAAATTGAAGAAGGAGGTAGTTTTGAGCAACTAGCTAAAGAGTATTCCCTTTCAGATGACCGAATTGTGAATGGCATGATGGGAATCGTCAGCCGAGGTAGTATGCCGGATATATTACGAGCAGCTATTGATGTGGCCAGTCCTGGACAATTGATAGGACCAATAGAAATCGTTGGCAAAGACTCTCCCCAAGGAGAAGGGCCTTATGGTTTGTTTCGAGTAGAACAATTTCTACCAGCGTCTTTAGAAGATATTCAACTACAGCAAGCACTACAAAATGAGTTGTTTGAAAAATGGCTAGCAGAGAAAATTCAAAAACTGACAGTCAAGTTACAAGTGAGTTAAAAATTCTGGATAATGAATCTTTACGATTAAAAGTGCTAGCTTCTTTGCCTTGGAATCAGCCACCGCTATGCTGGTTGACTCCCGAACAACAATCCCGATTGGAAAATGAGTGCCAAATACGCCAGTATCGTCTTGGAGAAAAAATCTGGTCAAACGATGTCGGTGGCTATCAATTTTTAATTGTGGCTGGGAAAGTCCGCTTACGAGAAGAAGGGATTGGCAAACCTTTAGCAGCCCTAGATGCAGGGGATTGGTTTGGTGAATTCCAAAAGCTGTCTGCGGATTTTAAAGCTGTAGCTGCTAGTAAAGAAGTGGTAGTAGTTTATTGGGATACTGCGCTGTGGGCAGAATTTTCTCACCCACAAATTCAAGAATTTTGGCAAGTGTTACCAGTGGACATGGAGGGACAAAAGGAGACATTTTCCTTTTCTACTACTCCTTCAGTAACATCAGCCTTAGACGGCACTTCCAGCCCCCACAGCCTCCAACCCCAAAGAGGACTCCCAGCCGCCAATCAAATCACTTCAATTTATCCGTTTGTCGCCAGCTGGAATACCGCTGCTGCCTGTTTGACAATGGTAGCGCAACAGTTAGAAAGTTCTGTGCAATTGGAATGGGTGCAGCGCCAACTTAGAGGACAACGCCCAAAACAGGTTGTGGAAGCAGCAGAAAAGTTAGGGTTAGTGATGCGGCGGTTACAAGTGAGTTGGAGTGAGTTGCGACAGTTGTCATTTCCAGCTTTACTGCTGTGGAATTCTGACTCACCCCAAAGTCCATCCTGGGTGGTAGCTTATGGAGTTAAAGGCGATCGCTTAATTATCGCTAACCCTCTAAATCCCGAACGGACTTGTGAAAGCTTGCCACAGTCGATAGTTGAGGCATCTTGGGATGGACGATTGTGGCAAGTAGAACTCATATCCCAGCAAGAAAAATTTAACCTGAGTTGGTTCACCCCAGCAGTTTGGAAGTATAAGGGATTGCTAACAGAAGTCTTGTTAGCATCTTTTACCTTGCAGCTTTTGGGGTTAACAACACCGCTAATTACCCAAGTCGTCATTGATAAAGTGATGGTGCAGGGGAGTTTGCCAACTCTCGATGTGATGGCATTTGCACTTTTATGCGTAGCCATATTTGAATCCATACTGGGTATTCTGCGCCTATTTATCTTTACCCATACAGCTCGTCGTCTGGATTTGAGTTTATCAGCACAGCTATTTCGCCATCTGATGCGTTTGCCTTTAGCTTATTTTGAGTCGCGACGCGTCGGAGACACAGTAGCAAGAGTCCAGGAACTCGAACAAATTCGTCAGTTTCTCACAGGTACAGCATTAACTGTAATTCTAGATAGCATCTTTGCTGTGGTGTACCTGGCATTGATGTTTTACTATAATATCCCACTCACCTTTGTCGCCTTAGCAGTACTGCCGCTATTTGCCACATTGACGATAGTTGCAACACCAATTCTGCGTAACTGGTTGAACGAAACTTTTAACCGCAGTGCTGATAGTCAATCGTTTCTAGTAGAGACAGTGACCGGGATTCACTCCGTTAAAGCCCATGCAGCCGAACCAATAGCCCGCGATCGCTGGGAAGGTTTATTTGCCCGCTTCATTCGCACAGGTTTTAAAGCTTCTACCACCTCTAATATCAGCAGCAACATTGGTGACTTTCTCACGAATTTTTCCACGATGCTGATTCTCTGGTATGGAGCCAAGTTAGTTATCGAACAAAAGCTCACAATCGGACAGCTTGTGGCATTTCAAATGCTATCTGGTAGAGTTACAGGCCCGCTTTTGCGCTTAGTACAATTGTGGCAAAACCTTCAACAAGTGCTACTTTCTGTAGATCGCATTGGTGATATTCTCAACGTCTCCCCAGAAGCTGAACTGGGAACTGGCTTAGTTTTGCCACCTCTGAAAGGACAAGTCACCTTCGAGCAAGTATTTTTCCGCTACCGATCCAACTTTGACGCAATTTTGCGGGGAATCTCTTTCAGTGCCGAACCAGGACAGTTTGTTGGCATTGTCGGACGTAGCGGTTCTGGAAAAAGTACCCTGTCTAAACTATTACAACGCCTCTATCAAATTGAATCAGGACGCATCCTGATTGATGGTTTTGATATAAAAAGTGCTGATTTAGCCTCACTCAGGCAACAAGTTAGTGTAGTTCTCCAAGAAGACTTTTTATTTAACGGTTCTATTTTGGAAAATATCACTCTCGGTAGTCCCGACATTACCGCAGAGCAAGTAGTAGAGGCGGCAAGATTAGCTGTGGCCCACGACTTCATTAGTCAATTACCCTACGGTTACGAAACCAATGTTGGCGAACGCGGTACAGCTTTATCTGGTGGACAGAGACAACGTATTGCCCTAGCAAGGCTATTTCTTTCCCAAGCGCCGATTTTAGTTTTGGATGAAGCTACTAGCGCCTTGGATAGTGAAACAGAACAACAAGTGCTGCAAAACCTGCAAAAAATTTCCGCTAACCGTACCGTGTTTCTGATTGCTCACCGCTTTGCACCCCTTAAACGTGCTGACTTGATTTTGGTATTGGAGCAAGGCGTGATTGCCGAACGTGGTACTCATTCACAATTGTTGCAACAAAAGGGTTTGTATTGGTCACTATATCAACGGCAGCAAGCAAACATTTAATAGATTTAACTAACTCAAAGTTTATAGCTATATAAAAGATAAACTTTTGTAAAGCAGCTTAAGGATAGCCTTTGGCGAATGGAGCATAACTTCATTCGCTATTTTAATTTTGCTGATTTTAATAATTATCCTTGCTCCAGAGGTAAGCAAACATTTTTATAGCTAGCGATCGCAGTAGTTTTAAGAGTGACAAAAATAGTTATAGCGCCCTGTGACCATTTTTAGATTAGTCACCAATAATACACCTCCAAAATTTAAGATTTACTCGATAAATTTACTCTTAATGAAAACTGTACTTATCAGAGTGTTTTTTGGTAATAGAATTAGCATTTTGTTATGAAATTTCATAGTAATTATTGACAATGAGGTTTATTCACATATTGATTGAAATCTTCTGATTGTCAAGGTTTCAAGGCTTAAAACTGTCAAAAATCGGTTGCTATCTTTGAGAAAAAACTTATGCACATTGATGATGTTAATAACAATATATTGTCAAATAAACGGCTTAATGTCACTTCAATCTCCTCATTAGATAGCTTTAATACGAAAGATGACTACGGCTTCAACTTCAGCAGACGTAGTAGCTATAAATCAGCCGATGCTGATATGCAGTTGCTAAATGATGAATCTGAAAATTTTAGCACTCAAAATTATAACCCCACTAATGGCTATGGCTTGATTAATGGAGCAGCAGCAGTGGCTAGAGCTATTAATCAGAAGACCTTTGCTGATGTTCCCGATCTTGGTGGTAATAATTGGGGAGCAGACCTGGTTAAAGCACCGGAAGTTTGGGCACATGGATATACAGGAAAAGGAGTTGTTGTCGCTGTTGTAGATACTGGAGTTGACTACAACCACGAGGATTTAAAAAATAATATCTGGACAAATACCAAGGAAATTGCGGGTAATGGTATAGATGATGATGGCAATGGCTATGTTGATGATAATTACGGTTGGAACTTTGCCGATCAAAACAATAACACCCTAGATGACAACGGTCATGGTACTCATGTTTCCGGCACGATCGCCGGAGAAAATAATAACTACGGTGTCACTGGTATTGCCTACGATGCCAAGATTATGCCTGTTAAAGCTTTAGATAGTTCTGGCTCTGGTTCACTTAGTTCCATATCTAAAGGTATTCGTTACGCTGTAGATAATGGAGCTAATGTGATTAACCTCAGTTTAGGAGGCTCATCTTCCAATCGCACTCTAGAGTCAGCTATTGACTATGCCAGCAGTAAAGGAGTGATTGTCGTCATGGCAGCAGGTAATGATGGTGGTTCATCACCAGAATATCCCGCCCGCTATGCATCCAAGTCGGGGATTGCCGTTGGGGCAGTAGATAAGAATAATAATTTGGCCGACTTCTCTAACCGCTCTGGAACAAATCAAATCGCTTACGTCACAGCTCCAGGAGTCAATATTTATTCATCAGTTCCGAATAATCAGTATGCAACTTATAGCGGTACATCTATGGCTGCTCCCCACGTTGCTGGTATCGTTGCCCTGATGCTTAGTGCTAACCCCAACCTGACTGATGCCCAAGTACGTCAGATTGTCACAGAAACCGCAGAAAATAGTACGCAAACTACAAACTCTAGTTTGAATCTTTCTAATGTCAGTTCTCTAGCAAGTCAGGTGATTGCAGACACAGCAGTAAATAAGACGCAAACTACAAGCTCTAGTTTTAATAGTTCCAATTTTGGTTCTCGAATCGATCAGGCAATTACAGAAACAGGAAAATCTCTAACACCAGAAACTACCACCAGTTGGAATAATTCTGATTTTAGCCCTGCGAGCGGTCAGGCCATGTCTAAAACAGGCTATACTTACGCAGAAACTACTAAATATCTGACATCAGCCGCAGATAATAATGGATTAACCAATACAGAACTATGGTCGCAATTCCAATATGAGAATAATTTGAGCAGCATCAACGTGAATAGCAATGAAGATGAGAATAATCTCGATTTTGGCAAACAACTAGAGGAAATACAAAAACAAATAGAGCAGTATAGAAAATTCTTGGGTATGACTTGAAAATTACAGCGATTAGCAGTTAATATTCCTTGGTTAAGAAAGTCAACCAACTCGCTCATCAGTCATGAATGAATATAGGGGTTTAGCAAGCTAAACCCCTACATTTTTGGGCGTGAGTTGTACGATACATAAGCTGGAATGAGGTTTTTGTAATAGAGCGGCGCTGCAAGCATTGCAACGAGTTTTTAACCAATTCCACATCAGATCTGCCAAAATCTAAAGACAATGTTAAACTTTATAAAACTTCATGAAATCTCAACTGAGCAGTTTATAGCTAGTTAATGCTAATCGTCAAGCAGGACTTTTCTCTTAATTGGAAACGTAATTAGTATGCTGAAGGACTACAACAATTGGCACCTTGAGACAGATAGAGGCTACCAACAGCAAAAAGCGCTTAAGCGATACAGATACCTTAAAACTTTGAAAAAGTCTGAACTGACCTTAGATAATGAAATGTTAATTGAAAATTTTAGTACTGCATTCCAATTGTGGTTTTTCCCCGGAACAGTGTGAACACTGGAGTGACTTGCTACCATTAATGACTTGGCAACTTTGGCTGAAGCCTGATATTGTGACTGAAAACCTTTTTTCCTGGCAAAAGTTAGAGGTTAAAATGACCCCAAGACGGGTTTCCCAGGCAATGGGTGTGTAGATTGTCAACTCAGTGCTACTGGGTCATTTGATCATGGATTAGTCTAAACTCCAGTTGTGAAGATGAAGGAGATAAGGGAGCGATCACCAATTTAGCAGACTTTCCTACCTAACGGAAAATGCTTCATTAAATCGGCGTGTTACAGGCTCAGTGATGAATGTCAAAATTGACTTTTTACGAGTGACGATTTCACCTGTAGCAGCCATCCCTGGTGTAAATTCTACTTCTTGACCGCGGACGTTTACTGAGTGTTTATTTAGCTTAATTCTCGTCGGAAAAACTAAACCCAATTCTTTATCAGCAATTGCATTTGGACTGACTTGCATAACTTCGCCATCCACAATGCCAAATTCTTGGAAGGGAAAAGTTGCCATTTTCACTTTTGCCTTCATTCCCTGACGAATAAATCCAATATCGCGGTTGAGAACTTTTACCTCTAGAAGCATTTCTTCGCCTTCCGGCAAAATTGACAGCAATTCTTCACCCGATTGTACTGGCCCCTTGGTGGCTTTAACTTTATAAATTGTACCGGCTACGGGAGCCTCAATCGTTTCTAAAGCTTGTTGCTTCCTCGCCTGTTCTAATTGACCTTGAACAGTTGTCAGTTCTTCTTTACGCTTATTATACTCCGTCAAAATTTCGCTTTGGCGTTCTGATGCTACACGCTGGGCTTGACTGCGTGCAGCGTTGTAAGCTTGTTCTGCTTGGCGAATTTCCTGGACTTGAGCAGCAATATCTTTTTCTAATGATGTGGCTTTATCTTGAGCCTCTGTGATTCTATTCTGGGCGTTGGTCACTTCATCTTGCGCTTTGGTGATTTCTGTCTTTGCACGAGTTAATCTTTCTTGAGCATCCAGGTAATCGACACGAGGTACAGCGCCAGGAGTAATTAGAGTGCGTAGGCTTTTTTCCCTTTCTTGAGCAAGGGCTAAATTACTTTCAATTTTAATTCTGATGCTATCTGCATTCACAAGGTTGGTTTGAGCATTCGCAAAGCTGCTTTTGGCATTAACCAAGTTATCTTGCAATCGAGTCAAGCGGACTTTGGCTTGATCGATGAGTGCTATTTGACGATTTGCTTCTGCTTCCGCCGCAGCTTGACGCGCTTGGTAATCTTGCAGGCGAGAATTTAAAAGTTCATCTTGCAGTTTCGTCCCAGTAGTTTTGCCTCCAACACGTTCTGCATCCAAACGTTGTAAATCATCTTGAATCAATCTACTAGATTTAGCTAGGCGGGAAACATCGGTTATTTGCAAGTCTGGATCTTTTTGAATCAGAACTTGACCTTTAGTAACGCGATCGCCTTCTTGAACTTTAACAGCAACAATTGACCCTCCACCTAAAGATGTCACCGGTCTTACCTGTGTAGAAGCGATTAATTCCCCTGGTGCTGTTGCGACTTCATCTATTTGTGAGAAGTACGCCCAAGCGATCGCCCCAAAGACGATGGCGCTCATTGTTCCCGCTAATAATCTAGTGTACAGGGGTGGCAATTCCTGTACTGCCTTCCCCAATTCATAAGTAAGTTGTTCCTCCGGTTGGGCGAATCGTTCTTTTGTCTGACGTGCTTGAGCAGCATTTACCATATATTTTTGTCCTTTATCATTTATCATTAGTCATTAGTCATTTGTCATTTGTCCTTAGTTATTCACGAATGACCAATGACCAATGACTAATGACTATTCAAACTGCTAAATAGCGCCGCAAAAAATTTTCTAATGTCTCTAATTGGAAGTGAAAAATTGCCTCTAAATTGACAATTTCATCTTTTGTGCAGAAAAATTCATTTGCTAGCAATGTACGAAAAGTTCCCAAAGCTTTTTGGGTTTGGGGATTAAATAAACCTAATGCGCTCTGTAACCCATCAATGAGAAATAAGGGTGAGTTAATTATTACTGGTTCTTTAGCGAAAATCCGACCAAAAATCCGGGGAATATCTTCTCTTAATAAAATCTCTGGCCCGCCGACGGGTAAAATCTGGTTACGAGCGCCTTCAACCGTCACAGAATCCACAACTATCCTTGCCAAATCATCGGTACTGACAATTGAGGTACGGTTTTTGCGATCGCCAACCAGCAAATACAATCCCGTTTCCCGAAATCGTTCTACCAGTGGCAGCAAGTTAGATGCTAATCCAGCTGGGCGCAAAATAGTGTAATTTAAGCCACTAGCTGCTAAATATCGCTCTACTGCTCGTTTGGCTTTGAAAACGGGAGCATCTTCATAACCGCGATCGGCTCCCAGTACAGAAATAAAGACAAAATGCTCTACGCCATTGGCTTTTGCCTGGTCGATGAGTTCAATATTCGCGCGGTAATCTAAAGATAAGGCATCGCTATCAGAACCGTGGGCGCTGATAATATACCGCACACCCTGACTAGCTTTTTGGATATCTTTTTCCTCTAGCAAGTCACCAATGAAAATTTCTGCACCCCGGTGTTCTAACTCGCTGTAGCGCGAATTAAGACGGACAAATGCCCGCACAGATTGTTCTCGTTGTCGTAGGAGTCGCACAACTCTGCGGCCAATTCCTCCGGTTGCACCAGTTACCAGAAACATATAAATACCTAAATTGAATAGTTACAGCGTTTATAGTTGTCAAAATGCTCGATATATGCCCAAAATTCATTGAGCAATACTTAAATAGAGATATGAGCATATTTTTATACTTGATTACCATGCTCAAGATATAGTCATACCTTATTTATTCTAATACTCTAAAAATGATCCCCTACATCCTTGTAGATGCAGGGGATAGAGTAATAGGATTAGTTTTACTGGCTCAACAAGCCAATAGCTTGTTCAAGCGACATCTTAGCCTTGTGCAAATTCAGCAGGTTTTCTTGGTCATATCGGTCAGGATAGTTCATTTTCCTGCCTTCAAGCGTTATCCGAATTAGTGCTGCTTGCTCATCTGTGGGTGAATTCATCTCATCTATAGCAGAACTGATAACTTGGATAGCGTTAAAGTTAGGGAATTTTAAGCCTTTACCTTGCTTCATTTGTTGCAGCGCTAAAAGTGGAAATGCCATCAGAGTTACGATGTACGAGGTTTTGTATCCTGGATTTCCAGTTGGTTTGATGCCATATCTACGACACAAGTCGCGTAATTCTTTAATAGTTTTGATCTCAAGTTCGGAACGCGTGAACATAAAATAGTAGTGTCCATTTTTGATATTGGATATTGGTGGTTGTACTTCCGGCAAGTTGTCGCAACCACCAAAAAACAATCTATTGTTTTGGCACCAAGTAAATCAAGCCTTGTTTATATTTCTCAATAATGCCTAATCCTAAAGGGAATCCACAAAATTTACAACCAATTAAATCAAATAGAGAAGAATCATTAACAGAAAGGATTAACCTACGCATTACCAAGACTATGAAGGAAGAACTATCTACCAAAGATGATCCTCCAGAATTTTGTCGTCGTGCAATCCAGGAAGCATTAGAGAAAGATAAAGAGAAGTAATTTTAAAGGGGTAATTGTCACGAGTGTGTGAATTACTGAAATGAGTCAGCAATATGCTTGATTGCTTGCGGAAAATACCGAAATGAGAAAGCAAACTGGAGTTTGAGAAAGTAAAAGCTTATTTTACTTGCGTAAAACACCGAAATGAGAAAGCAAAAGCAGCTTTTGAGAAAGCAAACACAGCTTTTGCTTGCGTAAAACACCGAAATGAGAAAGCAAAAGCAGCTTTTGAGAAAGTAAACACAGCTTTTGAGTAAGTCAAATGTCATTTTGCTTATTAAATTCGACTTTAGGACTCCCAAATAAAAAAATATTCAGTTTAGCCAAAAGCTGTTAACGGGACTTAAACATTTTTGAGGAATAAATAAGCCTTAAACCCTTGTGAGGTAAGGTAAATACACCAAATGCCCGAAAACGCCTGAAACCTAGATATATCATTAAACCAAGCAAAACGATGTCAAAATCCTTTGAGATATACGTTTGAGGTCATTTTATCGGTGTTTTTTGCCTAAGTCCCATTAGCCATAAATAATTCCTAATTAAAACTTTTCCCAATTTAAAATCCCCCGACATCTTTGTAGATGCAGGGGGAGTATTAACAATTCAAAATTCAAAATTCAAAATTTAAAATTGTTTCAGATGACGATTTAAACGCTTTGTGCAAACAGCCCACTTCAAAATTATTCAGAAGCTTTGTTATTAGCTCTATTCGCACGCGCCTCAGCTGAAGCCATCACCTCATCAAAATTCTCTAGCACTTCACCAGGGAAGTTTTCCAAAACTCTGGTAGAAAGAGCAACCCGCCCTTTACCCTCATCCAAGTCAATAATTACAGCTTTAATTGGCTGACCAACTTGAAATACCTTTTCTAAAGAATCAATAAATTTCTGGCTTACCTGCTTGATATGAAGCAAAGCCCCCATACCATTTAAATCGACAAATACACCAAAAGGTTTGATACCAGTAACTTTACCTTCCACCAATTGACCTAGTTCTAATAAGCTGAAGTTACTAGAACGAGTTGCTAAACGCTGGGAAAGGATGAGTTTGTTGGTGCTTTTATTAATTTCCAAAAAGCCCACAGTCAGATTTTGACCTTTGAGTGCTTCTAAATTATCACGCTCTGCCAGGTGCGATCGCGGGATAAATCCCCGCAAAGAAAGAATATCGACGGTTACACCACCTTTATTCACACCGATAACCCGTACTTGCACAGTCTGAGAATTTTCCTGCATTTCGGTCAGTCGTTCCCAGATGTGCTGAATTTCTAACTGCTTTCGAGAAAGAGTAACTTGCCCTTCTGCATCCTGCTCTCGGATAATCAAGAACTCCATTTCCTCTTGCAATAGCAGCACTTCCGATAAATCGGTAACTGCTCTCAAAGAAGCCTCATCGCGCGGCAGAAAAGCTGACGACTTGCCACCAATATCAACATAGGCTCCATCATGGTCAAGTTGGAACACTTTGCCGTGTACAACCTGTCCCTTTTGAAACTGGTAGTCGTGTTTTTCTAATGCTTTGGCAAAATCGTCCATCGTAAATGACGAATTGGCTGTTTGAGAAAGTTTCGATTCGGAATTCATGACTTTTGAAGATTAATTGTTATTTGAGATGGTGCAACTGAAGTTTAGATTGTCATTTGTCATTTGTCCTTTGTTATTCACCAATGACCAATGACTAATGACATTGGCTGCGTATGCTTCAGTTTAGTTGACCAAAGAGTTGTTTTACTTGCTCCCAAGCATCGGTCGCAGCTTTAGGATTATAACTGCCACGACGGTCACAGAAAAATCCGTGATCAGCTCCATCGTAGCGAAACACACGATGAGGAATTTTATATTTTTCTAACTCTGCTACAATCTCATCTACTTGTTCAGGTGGGATGCTAGTATCTTCCCTGCCAAAGAAGGCATAGAGAGTACCTGGAATCTCTTTAGTGCGGGTAACAGTAGGAGCACCACCTCCGGGCGTGCGGCTGGTAACTCCAGCACCATAGAAGGAAGCCGTAGCTTTAATATCTGGCAAGGTAGCTGCAAGATATGCGACATGACCGCCAAAGCAGAAGCCAATACAGCCAAAACTATCTTTTTTCACTTGAGGCAGATTTTTAAGATAGTCAATTGCTAATTGAATATCGCTCAATAACTCTGATGCTTGAGTTTGCATGGCGTAACTTCTGCCTATTTCAATATCTTCGGGTGTGTATCCAGTTTCAAAGCCAGGAGCAGTACGTTGAAAAAGTGCAGGTGCGATCGCTACATACCCAAGTTTGGCAATCCGTTCTGTAACATCCCGAATATGAACGTTGACACCAAAAATTTCCTGTAATACCACGACTCCTGGATAAGATCCAGGTTCTTTTGGCTCTGCCAGATAAGCAGACACTTGAATATTATCTTGCAAAAGATTAACTGTTGTGGTGATTATTGCTTGCTCTGTCATAATAATTCTTACCAGTGCGATGTGATTAGCCGTGTGTTTATTTGATATAACTATGCCAGTATGCCTAGCTTTTTTCTAATTAAATTATCAATAACCAATAGTGAGCACATTAAAAATTTGTATCAGAAAAACTTTATATGTAAATAAACATATTTGAGATGTAGCAAATGTAGCTGGTCACAAAAAAAGACTGAGTTAAAAGTGTTGAGTATAAAAGCAATACTTAATAGTCAAAACTCAGCACTCAGCATGGGCTAAACGCCCCACTTCCGCTAACAGAACTCAGCACTCATTAGCACTTAGTATTCAGGAGGTTTGCTGATGATTCAATTCCGTATTCAGCCAGACAGCGAAATTCCCGCATCAACCCAGCTGTTTAATCAAATCCGATTTGCGATCGCTTCTCGACAATATCCCCCGGCTTACAAATTACCAAGCACAAGAGCGTTGGCAATGCAAACGGGGTTACATCGTAATACCATAAGTAAGGTTTACCGTCAACTAGAGGAAGACGGATTTGTTGAAAGTATGGCTGGTTCGGGTATTTATGTTCGTGCCCAAGGTCATGAAGGCGGTAGTAGGCTGCAATCACCAATTCTTAAGCAAAATCCTCATGCCTATCAAGTTGTCCAGCAAGCACTTGACGAGTTGCTTTCTCAAGGATGTTCGCTAAATCAAGCCAGAGAGCTATTTTTAGCGGAAATTGACTGGCGCTTGCGTTGTAGTGCGCGGGTACTGGTTGCAGTTCCATCTTATGATATGGGTGCTGGTGAATTGATGGTGTATGAATTAGAGCGATCGCTAAAAATTCCAGTCCAGTTAGTAGCAATAGAAGAATTAACAGCTGTGTTAGATAAAACTACCTCTGCAACAGTAGTTACAAGTCGATATTTTATCAGTAATGTAGAAGCGATCGCAGCTCCAAAAGCTGCACGGGTAATTCCTCTCGATATCTACGACTACAGCAAAGAACTCAGCATATTGAAAACTTTACCAAAAGAAAACTGTGTAGGCATAGTTAGCCTTAGTTCCGGGATTGCACGAGCCGCAGAAGTGATCCTCCACGGTTTACGGGGTGATGAACTACTGGTGATGACTTCGCAACCAAAAGATGCCTATAAACTTCACGCTATGGTTAAGCGGGCTGAGGTGATCATCAGCGACCAAGCCAGTTATGCGGCAGTGCAAGCAGCCGTGCAAGCATCTGATGAAGATATTATTCGTCCACCAAAGCTGATTAAGGTGGAAAATTATATCGGCGCTAACTCGATTAACTTGCTAAAACGAGAACTGGGTTTAAGTTAATCTCAAGATTAATTCTACCAACATCTTTGAGAGCAACTGATACAGGAGGAATGGGATAGTGCAGATTGTGATTGTAGGTGCAGGCCCAACAGGTGTAACCCTTGCCCTGCTCCTTGTAAAACGTGGTATTACTGTGACGTTAATTGAAGCAACAAAAGACTTTCATCGTGTATTTCGCGGTGAAGGATTAATGCCCAGTGGGTTAGAAGCTTTAGAGGAAATGGGTGTATCGGCATTGTTGAAGGATATTCCCCATCGACAACTCGACGCCTGGGAATTCATTATCGGGAACAAGCAGTTGTTTCAAGTTGATGAACCAATGGGCGCAACCCAACCATGTACACTGGTTTCACAACCACTACTACTCAAAGCACTGATTTCCTCAGCTCAAACCAATGATGGGTTTGAATTTATCCAGGGTCTTCCTGTCAAGGATTTGCTGTGGAGTAATCAACGTGTCGCAGGTGTAACACTGAGCGATGGCAGAGAATTTGCTGCTGACTTAGTGATTGGAGCAGATGGTCGAAATTCCCTGGTGCGGCAACGTGTAGGATTGGAATTGGTACGCCAACCTAAAAATATTGATATTCTCTGGTTTAAACTTGCCGCCAGCCCTGAGTTTGCAGAGAATAATGTGTTTCGTACTATTTTAAATGGTGATCGCGCATTTACCATCTTTCACGGAGCAGAGTCAGGAAAACTGCATCTGGCTTGGATAATGTCCGCAACCGAAAACACTGACTCCAAACAAGCCAATTGGGCAGAGATTTTTGCCTCATTATCACCTTCATGGCTAGCAGAGTATTTCCGTAATCATGCAGACACTATCGAATCCCCCATTCGACTCTCTGTTGTAGTTGGTTATTGTCCCCAATGGCACGCACCAGGAGTATTGCTTCTGGGTGACGCTGCACACCCAATGTCTCCTGTCCGTGTTCAAGGAATTAATCTCGCATTCCGTGATGTGATTGTCGCTGCTAATCATCTTGTGCCGTTGTTGCACAAAAAAACTGGACACCAGGATATTGATATAGCACTATCGCGTATCCAAGCAGAACGTGAGCCAGAAATTATCCGCGCCCAGCAACTCCAGTTAGAAGAAGCTAAACAAGGTGAACTACTGCGAAAAAATGCACTGGTGCGATCGCTGTTGATTCAACTTGCTCCTTTGCTCCGTAAACCAATTAAAAAGTCTTGGTTAAAGCGACAATATAAAATGCGTCAAGGTATCACACAGGTACACTTAACTGTTTAAAAAACCGCTATCAGTTATCCGACTTGTGGTTGTGGGGTATTAATTTGCAAAAACTCTTGTACTAGTCGCAGGTAAGTTGGTACATCTTCCAACATTGGGAAATGCGCTGTGTTGGGAATCATCACAAATTCCACTTTGTCACTCAGTGCAGCTGCTTGACGCCCCATTTCAGCTGGAATAATCTTGTCATACTCCCCCGCTACAAGTAGAGTTGGCACTGTCAGCTTGGCAAACTCAAGGGGCATCACTTCAGATTGAGCCTTACTGACTGAAGTAAAAATTGTCCCTATCGCTGCATCGTAGTCTGCTTCCAGAAAATCTTCTAAAAAAGCTTGCCGCTCAGAATGTGGTATGGAACTATATAAAAATCTGGCCATAAACATCCGGTCAACAAATGGAATTTTGCTTAACCATTTGGGACGGAATTTCACTACATAGCCACCAAATTTATGAAAAGCACTAAATGATTTTTCATCGTACTCAAAAATACCGCTACAAGTTAAAATTCCTCGTTCTACTCGTTGGGGATAGCGGTTAAAAAATAAAGTGGCAACAGAAGCACCCATCGAATGAGCATTGATATAGACACGCCCAATATGTAACCCATCTAACAAAGCTGCCAAATCATCAGCGTATTCTTCTAATTCATAGGTTAGCTCTTTGATTGCCTCTGATTCTTCTTGTGGTGAGGAGGATTCAGCAACAGCTTCACTTGCTTGGGCAATAGTTGGCTTTCCACGAGAACGGCCAAATCCCCGCAAATCGTAGAGTAAACAATCAAATTGCTCTGATAAAGCATCAGCAGTATTTTGCCAATATCTAGCCGAACCAGCCCAACCGTGGATAAAAACCATCACTGGTTTTACCAAAGAACCGGATGATTTTTTCACCCATTCGTAGTAATGCTCAACGCCACGAACATTAATATAAGGCATTAGTCATTAATCCTCTCTTACAAAGTTCTTATCGGAGGAAACCTCCGCTCAGACTTTGCGCTTTGTCAGTTGTCATTAGTCATTTGTCCTTGGTACATAGTTATTATTCCTTAGTTTTTGCCCAATGACTAATGACCAACGACTAATGACTATCAAGCAGATTCTGGCTTCGGTAGTGAAGACGGATGTATTATCAATTCAGCAGTTGATCGCTTCTCGACCATTTCCCGTGTAACTGTACAGCGTGTCACATCCTTACGAGACGGTAACTCGTACATTACATCCAACATCAATTCTTCGACAATACCACGTAATGCTCTAGCACCAGTTTTACGGCGGTAAGCTTCTTGAGCGATCGCTCGTAAAGCATCTGCTTTAAAATCTAATTGGACATTATCCATCTTCAGCAGCTTTTGGTACTGCTTCACCAAAGCACTGCGTGGTTGGGTGAGAATCGCCATTAGCGCTTCTTCATCTAGCGGATCTACTACTGCTACCATTGGCATCCGCCCAATAAATTCTGGAATCAGGCCAAATTTTACTAAATCATCCGGTTCTAGATGGCGAAGAGTGTCTGCTGCTCGTTTCTCCTTCGATTGCCCTTCTCCCGGTTGCACAAAGCCGATTGCTTTTTTACCAACTCTCTGATCTACAATCTTTTCTAAGCCTACAAAAGCACCACCACAGACAAACAAAATATTACTTGTATCAATCTGGATGCAGTCTTGATAAGGATGCTTGCGCCCTCCTTGGGGTGGTACATTAGCGATCGTTCCTTCCAACATTTTCAGCAAGGCTTGCTGTACACCTTCGCCAGAAACATCGCGGGTAATTGACGTGTTTTCGCTCTTACGAGCAATTTTGTCAATTTCGTCAATGTAAATAATTCCCCGTTGCGCTTCCTCTATATCCAAATCTGCTACCTGTAACAGTCGCAGTAAGATATTTTCCACATCTTCTCCCACATACCCTGCTTCCGTTAGCGTCGTCGCATCGGCTACAGCAAAGGGTACATCCAGGATTTTCGCTAGAGTTTGCGCTAAGAGAGTTTTGCCACAACCAGTCGGGCCGATTAACAAAATGTTGGACTTTTGCAGTTCTATGGCATCATCCGCCCCAGGTTTGCCACTGGCTTTAGACTGAATGACTGCCAAGCGTTTGTAGTGATTGTAAACAGCTACTGACAGAACTTTCTTCGCTTCGTCTTGGCCAATGACGTGTTCGTCTAGATACTTTTTAATCTCTCTTGGCTTGGGTATTTGATTAAACGAAATACTAGCAGAGTGGGTACGCCGTTTTTCAGGTGGCTCTGCTCTTGGTGCTGGTTGTGCTGCCGCACCATTAGTATCGAGTAACTCCTCGTCTAGTATTTCATTACACAAGTCAACGCATTCATCGCAGATGTAGACTCCCGGGCCTGCGATTAATTTACGCACCTGCTCTTGGGACTTGCCACAAAATGAACATTTTAAATGGGAGTCGTACTTAGACATACCAGCCTCTTATTTCAGAATGGTGACGTTTTCCCCTGCTACGGGAAGATTTTGCCTGGAAATAACCTGATCAATCAAACCGTAGTTTTTTGCCTCTTCTGCTGACATAAAAAAGTCGCGCTCAGTATCTGTTTCAATTCTTTCTAAGGGTTGACCAGTATGGTGAGCCATTAACTGATTCAACTTAGCTTTAACGTAAAGAATTTCTCTAGCTTGAATTTCAATGTCAATGGCTTGACCTTGAGCGCCACCAAGTGGTTGGTGAATCATAATCCGGGAGTCGGGCAGAGACATTCTCTTGCCGGCAGCTCCTGCTGTCAACAAAAATGCCCCCATGCTCGCGGCTAATCCAAAACAGATGGTAACAACATCAGGGCGAATTTGCTGTATTGTATCATAGATTGCCATCCCTGCGTAGACCGAGCCGCCTGGAGAATTAACATACAGTTGGATATCTTTTTCTGAGTCTTCAGCGTCTAGGAATAACAACTGAGCCACAATTGAGTTGGCTACGGCATCGTCTATTGGCGTTCCTAAAAAGATAATCCGCTCTCGCAGCAGGCGGGAGTAGATGTCGAAAGCTCTTTCTCCCATGCCGGATTGCTCTATCACCATCGGTACGATGTTGCTAGGGCTGCTTAACTGGGAGTTAATGTTTATTCGACTTAAGTTGCTGATTGGGGAATTTCCCGACTGCGATTCAAGCATACAAGCTTTCTTTGACAATTATTTAGGACTAATGTTTCAGCAGCAGATGCTGCCTTTTACCGAATGAAATTTTTATAAGCTACGTGTTAACCATTATGCCTCATATAATTTCCTCTCGTGTAACACAGTATCAAGCTTGAGTGATAACGGGTGTCACTATTTGCCAAAAATTCATTAATTCTTTAATTCTTTTGACTTCATCCCTGAGTTATGGGGCATTGGGGAGCCAATCACATGGGCGGGTTTCCCGACTTGTGCGAACTGGTGTCATGGGGCATGGGGCATTGGTTATTTCTCCCTCTAATTCCTTATCTCCCTTAACTTACCCATTTCACCAGTACTTTAACTCAGAACTGGTGAACTCATGGCTGTGGGATTTTTTATTATCCTTCTGTAACTTCTGTAGAAATTTCGCTTCCTTCCTCTGTCTGAGGTGCATCACCATCAGCATCTAATTCTGCATCTTCTGTTTCTTCCGTAGGACTCAAAGAACCTTCAGGTACAAGTTCAACTGATGAGTGTTCTAAAAGCCAATCGATGATTTTTTCGGTTAACAGTTCGTTTTCCACAATTGAGCGCAGTTTATCTTCATCAACGTCTTGTTCTTCTGAGTATTGCTCCAAAAGTTCTGTGACTCTGGCTGCAATTTCTTCTGGTGTTACCTCAATAGATTCGCGTTTGCCAATTTCTCGCAAGGATAAGGAGCGTTTGATGCGTTCAATTGCTTCAGTACGCGATCGCTCCCGCAATTGCGGAATAATATCTTGAGTAAACAGCTTTCTCACATCCAATCCCTGCTGAGACAGCCGGATAGCTGTTTGCGTTAGCATTGCATCCACTTCTTGCTCAATCAAAGTTGCTGGTAAGTCAACTTCTACGTGCTTGAGTAGTTCCGTTAACAAGGCTTCCTGTTTATTGGTTTTTGTTTTGTCGTCCGCCTCTTTTTGATATTGCTCTACCAAAGAAGCACGAAACTCTTCTAAAGTTTCAAAATCGCTGATTTCCTGGGCTAAATCGTCATTTATTTCTGGTAGTTCCTTTTCCTTCAGTTCTTTGAGCGTCACGGTGAAAGTTGCCGCTTTTCCAGCTAACTCTTCATTAGCATAAGGCTCTGGAAACTGCGCCGCAATTTCTTTGGTTTCTTCCGGATTCATCCCCACTATTCCCGAAATAAAGCCTGGAATAAACTTATCTTCTTGCAACTCGACTTGAAAATCAGTTGCTTCAGCTCCGGGAATCGGTTCTAGTTGATCTGTTTCATCCTCGCCCTCAACTTTGGCGAATGAACCTTTAAAATCGACTACGGCAATATCGCCGATTTGAGCGGCACGTCCTTCCACAGGAATCAATGTCGCCAATTCTTGACGTTCCTTATCCAGTGTGTTCTCCACTCGTTCTAGATCGAACTTGACTTCTTCGGCCTTGGCTTGCAAATTAGTGTACTGCACTAGATTCACTTCTGGTTCTACATCCACAGCAGCCGAAATCGTCAGCGGTTTTCCAGGTTCATAATTATTAATCAAATCCTCAAAGGAAGAGCGCAATTGCGGCTGACCGATTGCCGGGATGGCTTCTTGTTTAACCGCTTGCTCAATGCCATCTTGAATTAGTTCTTCTAGCGCCGCTGCTTTGATTCGAGTTGTACCCAGCCGTTGTAGTAATATCGGCCGAGGCACCTTGCCTTTGCGAAACCCAGGAATATTGGCAGTACTCGCTAAGTTTTTAATGACCTGTTCGTAAGTTTGTTTGGTAATTTCCGGCGTAATCTCTATTTCCAGGCCAATTTGGCTGGCGGGAAGTTTTTCCTGGGTGACTTTCATGCTTCGTCTCTAGTTTTCTGGTATTTTATACTCCTAGTACACACAAAACGCAATAAAATAATTGTTTGCGTTTATGGCTTGATGTCTCTTAGGGGTAACGAAAGTTTGCCAAAAGGTCTTGTGACATCCAAGGATGGATGTTTGTCCTAGGGCAAACATCCAGTTTACTGCCAAATATCAAGGACTTGACATTTTACCTTCATAACAATTTGGTTAATGAGGCATTGGGATTAGGGGGGAGGTGACAGGTGATAGGGAATAAATCTGTAACCCATACCATATTCACTTCTTCACTCCCGACTCACTCTAAAACTTGGGAATTAATTATTCAGTAGGCTAACGTCGTGATATCCTGGTTCTCAAAGGGTGGTTAGTACCCCCAGGTTAAAGTTATAGTATTGAGTCTAGCTATTATGTAAGTTGTGTGTGGTACGAGAGCGCATCTGTTACTTAACCGCATAGCTCAGTTTTAAGTTGTGCTGGCTTTATTTAGATCCTAGTTTATTCATCATCTTGGTAACTAAGTTTGCAACCAATACATTTGTTTATTTAAAGGTAGGATGCTTAGTTAAACGCCTAAGTGCAGATATCTACATTCTTATGAGAAATGGCGGTTTGTTGTATAATATATAGTATAGTTATGGTTAAAATTGATGAAAAAAATAAATTACCGTTATTTTAAAATGCAACATCACTTAACTTATTAAACAAAAAAAATAAATGTATTAAATATATCAAATATAGACTAAATTAAAGAAAAATATAAACCTATTTAAAAATGTATTTCCAGACTGTGATCGCTATTTAAATAGAACCAAATTGTCAATTGTTCCAAAAAATTGCAGATAAAGTCTATTAAAGGAGGAAACAAGTTTGTCGAAATCCTATCGTTTAGCTATTTTAGGAGCGACTGGTGCAGTTGGCACAGAGTTGCTGGAATTATTAGAAAGTCGTAATTTTCCGGTTGCTGACTTGAAGTTATTGGCATCAGAGCGGAGTATCGGGCGATCGCTACGGTTTAAAGAAGAAAATATACCAATAGAGCAAGTTTGCGATCGCGCCTTTGAAAATGTAGATATAGTACTAGCTAGTGCGGGTGGTTCCACATCCAAAACTTGGACAGCAATTGCTGTGGAAAAGGGCGCAGTGGTAATTGACAACTCCAGTGCCTTTCGGATGAACCCGAAAGTTCCCTTAGTAGTACCAGAGGTAAATCCCCAAGCTGCAGCGAATCACCAAGGCATTATCGCTAATCCCAACTGCACAACGATTTTGATGGCTGTGGCAGTCTGGCCATTGCATAAAGTTAAACCCGTGCAACGCATCGTCGCTGCAACCTACCAATCAGCTAGTGGTGCTGGGGCTAGGGCAATGGCAGAAGTCAAAACCCAAACAAGCGCTATACTACAAGGACAGCCACCAGTTGCTGAAATATTGCCTTACCCATTGGCATTTAATTTATTCCCACATAACTCCCCATTAAACGATTTGGGTTACTGTGAGGAAGAAATGAAAATGGTCAACGAAACCCGAAAAATATTTGGCACGCAACAAATCAGAATCACTGCGACTTGTATACGGGTTCCCGTACTCCGCGCCCACTCAGAAGCGATTAATTTAGAATTTGAGACTCCCTTTAGTGTGAAGGAAGCCAGAGAAATTTTAAATTCCTCCCCTGGAGTAAAATTGGTAGAAGATTGGGGAACGAATCATTTTCCGATGCCAATAGAAGCAACAGGTCGAGATGAAGTTCTAGTGGGAAGAATTCGTCAGGATATTTCTCATCCTTGTGGCTTGGAATTATGGTTATGTGGCGACCAAATTCGCAAAGGTGCAGCATTAAATGCAGTACAAATCGCCGAATTATTAGTAGAGAAAAATCTACTCAAACCATTAGCTATTAGTCATTAGTCATTGTTCATTGATCGTGGGTCATTGGGAAAGTGACAAAGGACAAATAACAAATGACTAATGACACTTGAAAGCAATTTGCAGATAGGTTATTACAATAGAGAACCACCAAGATATAAAAACATGGGTAATTAGGAGTGAAAAAAGGGTGGGAGATTTTGGTAATGTTTTAACCGCTATGATTACGCCATTTAAAGCAGATGGTAGTGTCAACTATGATGTAGCGGCAGAACTGGCGGTGTATCTAGCTAACAACGGTACAGATACATTGGTGATGTGCGGCACAACCGGAGAATCCCCGACACTAAGTTGGGATGAGGAATACCAGTTGTTTGTCGAAGTATTGCAGTCTGTGGCCGGAAAAGCCAAGGTAATCGCAGGTTGTGGATCAAATTCTACCAAAGAAGCGATCGCAGCTACCCAAAAAGCGTCTAAGATAGGAGTACATGGTTCCTTACAAGTTGTTCCTTATTACAACAAACCGCCGCAAGCGGGACTGGAAGCGCACTTTCAGGCAATAGCACAAGCCTGTCCTGACTTACCGTTATTGTTATATAATGTCCCCGGTCGTACCGGACAAAACCTCCAGCCAGAAACAGTTGCCCGGTTAGCTGAGGTTAGCAATATTGTCGGGATTAAAGAATCCACTGGTAATATAGATCAGGCAAGCGAAATTCGTCGCTTGACACCAAAAGAATTTCATATCTATTCTGGTGATGATTACATGACTTTGCCCTTGTTAGCGATCGGGGCAAAGGGTGTGGTAAGTGTAGCTTCTCATCTGGTAGGAAACCAACTACAGCAGATGATTCAAGCTTTTAGTGCCGGAAAAATTGAGGTGGCCAGCGAGATTCATCTCCAACTATTTCCGTTGTTTAAAGCTCTATTTCTCACTTCAAATCCCATTCCAGTGAAAAAAGCACTGAAACTTCAAGGTTGGGAGGTTGGTTCAACTCGTCCGCCGCTATGTGAAGCTGATTTAGAAGTCAGTCAAAAGTTAGAAGCGGTTCTGAAAGAACTTAGTTTAATCTAGCCACCAGCTATTTAAATGCTGGTAGTATTCTCCTTGCCAAAGATACATATAAACAACGATAGTAATTGTTCATAAGTTGCAATTTAAAAACCTGTGCTAGGACTGATAGATATACTATAAATCCTTGAGTTTTACAGTTGATTTTATTGAATAAAAAATTGAAATCTTCGATTAAAACTTGATTACTTTGGGACTGACTTAATAGACAGATGGTGTTGTCTTAAATACAAGGAAAGTGAACTATCAACTTAATTAATCAAAAGTAACAATCTAAGGAGAAAATGGCTAAAAACGAAGCTAATAATTCCGCCTTGAAAATTATTCCTTTAGGCGGTTTGCATGAAATTGGTAAAAATACCTGTCTTTTTGAGTATGACGATGAAATTATCCTGTTAGATGCAGGATTAGCATTTCCGACAGAGGCGATGCATGGTGTCAATATTGTTTTACCAGATACAACCTATCTGCGGGAAAATCGCCACAAAATTAAAGGGATGATCGTTACTCATGGTCATGAAGACCATATTGGCGGGATTGCTTTTCATCTCAAGCAATTTGATATCCCAGTGATTTATGGACCCAGACTAGCAATGGCAATGCTAGAGGGTAAATTAGAAGAAGCAGGAGTTCGCGATCGCACACAAATCAGAACAGTTTTACCACGTGATGTAGTGCGGATTGGCAAAAACTTTTTAGTTGAATATATCCGTAATACCCACTCCATCGCTGATAGTTTCACTGTTGCTATTCATACTCCTCTGGGTGTAGTCATTCACACAGGGGATTTTAAAATTGACCATACCCCAGTGGATGGTGAAAAGTTTGATTTGCAACGCCTAGCAGAACATGGTGAAAAAGGCGTTCTTTGCTTGCTAAGTGATTCTACTAACTCAGAAGTTCCAGGATTTACACCTTCGGAACGTTCTGTTTATCCCAATCTGGAGAGAGTGTTTAGTCAAGCTCCTGGGCGATTATTTGTCACTACCTTTGCTTCTAGCGTCCATCGCATTAACATGATTTTGGATATCGCCAAGAAGCAGAACCGTGTAGTGACAGTTGTTGGGCGTTCCATGCTGAATTTGATTGCTCATGCCCGCAATTTAGGTTACATCAAGTGTGAAGATAATCTGCTGCAACCATTGCACGCTGTCCGTAATCTACCTGATGAAAGAGTACTGATTTTAACTACAGGTTCTCAGGGTGAATTGATGGCAGCAATGACCCGCATTGCCAACAAAGAACATCCTCACATTAAAATTCGCGAAGGAGATACGGTAGTATTCTCTGCTAACCCAATTCCCGGAAATACAATCGCTGTAGTCAACACTATTGATAAGTTGATGATTCAAGGGGCGAAAGTAGTCTATGGTCGAGATAAAGGAATTCACGTCTCCGGTCACGGCTGTCAAGAAGAACAAAAGCTGATGATTGCCCTAACTCGACCCAAATTCTTTGTGCCATTTCACGGCGAACATCGGATGCTGGTGAAGCATGCAGAAACGGCTCAGAGTATGGGCGTTCCCGCAGAAAACACGATCATTATTCAGAATGGTGATATTGTCGAATTGACAGAAGATGCTATTGGGGTCACTGGTAAAGTGCCATCTGGTATAGAACTAGTTGATACTACTAGTTCAGGTATGGTAAGTGCCAAAGTGTTGCAAGAACGGCAGCGTATGGCTTCAGAAGGCATTATCACGATCGCAGCTGCCATTGATTGGAATGGTAAACTGTTAGCAAAACCAGAAATCCACCTCCGGGGTGTAGTGACAAGTGTAGAGCTATCGCTCCTACAAACCTGGGTAAAACAACGTATCGAAGAAATCCTCTCTGTGCGCTGGACAGAATTTGCTCCTAGCGAAGGTGAAGCAGCAGATATAGACTGGGATGGATTGCAAGGAACTTTAGAACGAGAATTACAACGTTCTATCCGTCGGGAATTGCAATGTCAGCCATCTGTGACTTTGTTGATGCAAATCCCTGATGAGCCACCTGTAAAAGTTGCTGATGGCAGAAGACGGCGGACTCGGACTGCTACTCAGGTAGCATCATAGAGAATTTAAGATAAAAATCTCATACACAGAGAAGTTTACAGCTATTTTCAGATAAATAGACCACGCGGTAGGAGCGCAAGGCCTTGCGCCCTTACAACAAATGTGGCTCAAATACATGAAAACTGCAGTAAGCAGCGGCTTTCCTTCACGGCTCAAACTTTGATGGGCGCGAAGACACAGAATTTTTCTGAATGTCTTTGCGCTTCTTTTATCATGGGCATAGAATTTGCCTATAGTTCAATACGCTTGGGTTAAGGCTATACTTCTTTGTCGTCAATTTTTTTAACAAACCTTTCTAGGCGCAGAGAACACACAGAGAGGGGAGAAATGCTTAATTAAACTGTATTGCTTGGTGTGTTTCGATAACATCTTCCAGGATTTCATTAATCTCTTCAGGCTCAATCTCAAAAAAGCGGAAAATACCGCAACCATAGGGGAAAAGAGAAACTACAAGGATGCTGAGTGCCTTTTCAATTTGAAGGCGTGCGTACAACATACTGTCAGGAGGAATTGGGCTGTAGAGTACATAAACACCCATATCATCTAATTTTAATGCTTCAGACTATATCATTCTCAAATCGCACTGCCAACCTAAGTTTTGTGAATCGCTACTTTTACAGTATTTAGCCAGCAATGAACAGGACACACTTATGTGAGAAAGTGGGAACACGGAGAGCAAAAATGTCTTCTAGAATATTATTGATGTTTATACTTAGCAAAAATACTTTTGGAAAGACCTTATATTAAGTTCTGTAAATGTTACACTAAAACCTATCCAATGATGGATGTCTTTATTAAAATTTAAACTGTGTCAAGTTATGAACAAGATCGTAATATTACACTACCGATCCCCAGAAATTTGCGATTAACTTGACGTAGTAATAAATTAGGTTCTGACTTAAGTGGCTAATCAGGTATTACATTATATCGTAGTCAGAACGCGATTTTTCCGGGAAAGTTCGTTGCCACGTTGTATATATTCATCAAAAAGATGAATAGCCTCAATAACACAGAGGGTTAACCATGAAGGTATTTGACAATACCACAAAAAAAATTTTTCTGGCTAGCTGGGTATCAATCAATCAAGCAGAGACTATTGACCATAAAGTAACCCAGTTAAACCATTCTGCTTCCAAGCCTCACTGGAATATTCTCCAACCCCTACGGCAACGAGTAGAAAACATTCAAGTCCGCGATCGCCAACTAGCTCACCGCTTGTGCAAATTGATTCCATCTCAGTGCCCCTTTGAGCGCGATGTCAAATTATTTGGGAAAACTTTGTTTCACATCCCACCCATGTGCAAGCTCAACCCCTTATATGAAGAAGTGGTTGGTTTACGTTTCCGAGCGCTGTGCTATCTAGCCGATGAATGCGGCGAAGATGTATCTCAGTACTGCTGAGTGCTGTACGCTGAGGTAAAAGTGAGGAGTAAGGAGTAATGAATGCTGAATTTAAAATATAACTCCTAACTGCCTGCTATTTTTTTACTATTTTTTTACTATTTCTTTTGCCATTTTTGGATGGCATCCTGAGCATCTTCATAAGCGCCTGTCTCCTCTGGCACTAAAGCTGCGGTCGCAATTGCAGCATTACGTTCTCCTTCGGCAGCACGACGCTTTGCCAGGTCTAAAATTTTCTCGCTCCAGTTATTGATCGATTTTTGGGCAGTATCGAAGCCTGGTTGATCGGCTGGTACTTTCTTGGCAACTTCAATCGCCCGATTGTAGGTAGATGCCTGTTCGGGCTTAATTAAGGCATTAGCTGCATCTAAAAGAGTTTTGTTACTCACATACTGCTTACCCTCTAACCGCCACAGGTTAATTGCTGCTTGGGCTTTGGCGTAGGGGGCTTCATCTTTGGTGATTAATCGAGCAGCAGCAATAGCGCTGGCATACTGTCTTTGTTTAGCACGACCCTCTGCTAAATCTAAAATCATCTGGCTCCAAATGTTAATATTCTCCTGAGCTTGTTCGTACAGTGGTTCACCCGATTGAATTTTCCGGGCTGTAGCGATCGCCATGCTCAAATCGCTAGCTTGAGTTTGTCTGAGCGACATTTTTGCTAGGTCTAATACTGCTTGATTTCGTTTTTTTGACTGAGAACTAGAGGCTATTTGAGCGCTAGATTGATTGTTAAGTTTAACTGGTGAAGTGCGTAGGCGTAGCCCGTCGGAGACATCGCTTGGTAAATTCTCGACCTGGCGATCGCTAACAGTAGCATTAGGTGATGTGCTTGATATTTGCTTAATTCTAAAAGTTTCTTGATTACGCAGAAAAACTACGGCGATTAAACCTGCTACCAGCAAGCTGCCACCGCCCCATAAGATAAACTGTTTCCAAAAAGGAATGCTTGGCTGATTTGCTGGCAATCGAGAGACGTAACCTTTGGAGGAATTAGGGATAAATCTTCCTTTGGTATTCATTCCCAAGGAAGTTTCCGCCATTGGCTGGGAAACTAAGCTGCCACCTGCCTTTTGGACTTTTTGACCTTTCAACTGTTGGGAGGAGTTCACACTAGCTTCTCCCCGAGCTGCTGAAGTTTTAGAGGAATCGTCAAGGGGAGGAGCTGCCAGGGCAACAGCAAAAGATTCTTCTGGATAAATCATCGGTTCTGGCTGAAAATCACTTTCCATTGCCAATTTTGGCAAGATTACTTGCTGCCTTGATGGGATGATAGTGGCAGGGTTTTGGATAGGACGCCAGTGGTGGTGACATAATTTTGGCACAATCAAGCTTAGATAGCTTTCTAAATCTGCCAAGTTGCTGCCATTACCAGAACGTAAAGCTTCTAACAAAGCTGCTGTAAAAAATCCGTGACCTAGTTCGCTACTCTCATGGGAAAATTGCTCTGGTTGGCAAGACAAAATTGTCGCCAGTTGTAGCTCTTGGGCTAGTTCTATTGTTTCTTCACCAACAGGAGCATCCGCTTGAGTGCCAAAGGCGCGGTTGATATCGAGTAGTAGCAATACATTCAGATTGGCAAGTTGCAGACTTTGCATTAGCGATCGCAATTCTATGCCAGTCTCTTGTACGAGTTCGGGGTTGCCCTCTGCTGGCATTAAGTAATCTTTGCCCTTGTAATTGACTCCATAGCCGCTAAAGAATAACCACAGATAGTCTTCCGGTTGCCAACTTGTTGCTGCCAAATCTTCAAGTAGCAGCAAAATATTCTCCTTCGTCGGGTAAGTTGACCTATCCCCAATCGGCGGCGAAGTATCTGTCATCACTAAACAGTGCTTGGGGATAAAACCTGCCTCAGTCACCAAAAAATCTTCTAGTGCCTCAGCATCTGCTTGGGCACAACTTAAAGGTTGAAATAACTGATATTGATTGATACCAATCGCGATCGCCCAGTAATTTGCCATCCCGCTCTTTGTCAGTTATTGTTGTTTGCTGGTCTTAAAATCGCGGTTAGCTTCGCCAAAAAACAAAGCTAACCAATGTCTTATAGTTTAGGTGATTCTGATTGAATCTTAAGTTAAAATGTAATTTTTATTACGTTAGTAAGCCGGAAAATACTTTTACCTAATTTCAATAACAGATCATTACTAAGGAGATAGAAGGTCATGAGCAAAATTTCTGCTCACCTACCATCATCGCTCGTTCCCTTTTCAGTTATTAGCCAAATTGCCAGAAGAATCCGGATAATTCCTTTAGTAGTTTTGCTTATATCTACTGTTCCTGCGTGGTTTTTGATGGAAGCGATCGCACCGCAGGTTGTGCGAGCTTACACCGCTAGAGTCGATCTAGCTATTGACCGTCTGCCGGAAGAAAACTATGAAACCGTTCTCAGAAGGGCGGAAGCGGTCGCTAGGGCAGCGGCTCAAAGGAGCTTCGACCAAGATATCTTGGTGACAGATGTTTCCATCATCGTATCCGTACAAAATTATGGAGCGATCGCACCAGTTATGACATTAGATGTCAGTCGTCCTCAATGGCGATCGCGCCCTGATGCTCAAAGTTGGGCTACTTACTTCAAAACTGCGCGATCTCTACTTTTCTTTGAAAATAACTCTAATCAAGTTCCAGCAGCTAGCGCTGTGTCAACCCCAAAATGAGGGATTGAACTAGAAGTCTGAGCCAAAGCTTTCTTGGCTCGGAACCTTGGGGGACTCGCGTTCTTACGTCAGTCTTAACTCAACTTACTTATTCCTGACTCAACTGTTGTCTTTGGCGTCAGTGGATGGCCTAGAATAAGAAGGTTGTCAAAAATCGCGATATCTGCTGACATGGCTGTTCCTAAGAAGAAAACTTCCAAATCAAAACGAGATAAACGTCGAGCTACCTGGAGGCATAAAGCCGTCGTTGAAGCTCAAAAAGCCCTATCTCTGGGTAAGTCAATTTTAACTGGACGTTCTACATTTGTTTATCCAGCTGCTGAAGAAGAGGAAGAAGAATCATAATTTCTCAGTCAGGAAAAGCATGAACAGCACCAATAGGTTTGATTGCCAAACTTAACAATCAAACTTCTGATCACTTGATAAATGCTTTTTCTAAGCTTTCTTGATTGCATTATGAATCATACACACTCTACATAAGCTCATTAGATCGAAAAAAATTGGTAGTGAGTAATTGGAAATATCCATTACCCATTACCTATCATTCAAGAGTTTATATAAAGAGTAAAACATCTAGTCTGTTGGTAACTCAGCAAAAAAAGCTCATACACATCTTGAGAAAACTTATTTTTCTCTAACTATGATAGGAAAATTTTTTCAGAAACCAGGTAAAGAAGAAAGCGATCGCGTTCCTCCTGGGCAACATTTAGCTAAAGGTTTCCCGGTATTAACTTACGGTGAAACTCCCCAAGTCAGCACTGAAGAATGGGAGTTTCGAGTTTGGGGTTTAGCAAAATCTGCTACCCTTAGTTGGTCAGACTTTATGGCGCTACCTCAACACGAATTCACAGCTGACTTCCACTGTGTAACGCGCTGGTCTAAACTTGATGTCAAATGGATTGGCATTAAAGTTACAGATTTCATGAATCTGATTGAATTAGACCCGAAAGTAGCCCACATTATGGAACACTGCTATGGCGGCTATACTACCAATATTTCTATAGAAGATTTTCTGCGCGAAGAAAACTTCTTTGCTTTTAAAGTCTTTGGTGAAGACCTTCCATCTGAACACGGTGGGCCGATGCGTTTAGTTGTACCTCACCTCTATGCTTGGAAAAGTGCTAAGTGGATTAATGGTTTGGAATTTTTAGCTGCTGAAGAACTTGGTTTTTGGGAACGCAATGGCTACCATCGCCGTGGTGAACCTTGGGCTGAGGAGCGTTACAGCAAAGCTTTTGGATTTTAAGAGTTCACAAGGGAATAGGTTACAGTCAAGAAAAACTATACGCTATGACCTGTACCCTTTAACCTTTTTAACCCAGAAGTTTCTTTATGAGTGGCAATTTGCCTTGATATGGAGCGTATCGCCATTTTAAATCGAGCCAGAAGGAGTTTCGCAATACACTTTTGTTATGGGAAAAGGTATCAAAGCTAGCTTTGCCGTGATAGTTGCCGATACCGCTATCTCCCACTCCACCAAATGGTAAAGACGAGACACCAACCTGCATAACTGTGTCGTTAATACAAACTCCACCAGAGGAAGTTTCCTGTAAAACTTGCTTTTGCAGGTTTTTGTCTTGAGAAAATAAGTATAGTGCCAAGGGTTTGGGTCTAGAGTTAATCAAAGCGATCGCTTCTGCAATGTCAGTGTACTCAATCATCGGTAAAATGGGCCCAAAGATTTCTTCCTGCATTACAGAATCTTCTAGCGAGACATTATCAATCAGTGTTGGGGCGATATAACGTTCTGAAGGTTGATTTTCTCCACCGATGACAACTTCACCATCTTTGAGAAAACTCACCAATCTATCAAAGTGTTTTTGACTGATAATCCGGGCATAATCAGGACTATCTACAGGATTCTCACCATAAAATTCTTTTAAAGATTTTTCCAGCCCATCTATTAAATCTTTCTTGATTGTTTTATTAACTAAAAGATAGTCGGGAGCAATACAAGTTTGTCCAGCATTAATAAATTTGCCCCAAGTAATTCGTCTAACAGTGTGTTCAAGATTAATGTCAGTATCTACAATGCAAGGACTTTTGCCACCCAATTCTAAAGTCACTGGTGTGAGATATTTTGCTGCTGCTGCCATGATGATTTTGCCGACGGCTGTACCACCAGTAAAAAAGATATGGTCAAATTTTTCTTCTAGTAGTTTTTGACTGGCTTCCACGCCTCCTTCAATTACTGCAAGATAAGCAGGGTCAAAATGTTTGGCAATAATCTTAGCTATGATATCAGACGTATGAGAAGCAATTTCTGAAGGTTTGATAATTGCACAATTACCGGCTGCGATCGCACCTATTAAGGGTGAAATAATTAAGTTAAATGGATAGTTCCAAGGCCCAATAATTAAGACAACCCCTAACGGTTCTGGATAAATTCTCGCTGAGTAGGAAAAAAAATCCCAGGAAATTGCTGCTTTTTGGGGTTTCGCCCAGTTTTGAAGATGTTTAATAGCGTAATCAATATCCTTAATTACGCTGATTTCTGTAAGGTAAGTTTCTACTTCTGGTTTACGTAAATCTGCTTGTAATGCCTCGACTATTGACTGTTCGTGCTCAATGATTGCTTGCTTAAGATGTTTCAGTTGTTCAATGCGAAAAGTTACATCTTTAGTTTTACCTGTTTGAAAAAACTCTCGCTGATTCTGGATAATATTGCCAATATTAGATAGTTCAGTGGTAATCATTATTGTGTTCTCTTAAAAACTATTTATTCAAGAATGCTAATATTGTTATATCAACATATTTGGCTCGTAAATTTTTAGTGTTTGATTTGAGTGGAAGATTTTCTTGAAATTATCGGCAGCTAGTAGTAAGGTTGTAAATTATGAATTTTTATAATAAAAAGCTCTACAATTCATAATTTATAATTACTAATTTTCTCATACTTTGGTGGGTAGAAGCACACTAAATACACTACCTTTGCCTAACTCGGAATTAAGCAGAATAATGCCTTGATGTGCTTCGACAATTCGACGAGCAAGATACAGTCCTAAACCACTACCAGAACTCTTATGACTGCCTTGACGAAAGCGTTCAAAAATGGTGGCTTGTTCTTCAGAGGGAATACCTGGGCCAGTATCCGCTATCTCAATTCTAATGTAGTCAACGGGATTGGATTTTTCAAAGAACTGAGATTGATTACTTTTGTCGAACTGGCATTGAGAAGTAAGACGAATAGTAATAGATCCAGCTTCGGTAAATTTGATCGCATTTCCGATGAGATTGGTAAATAGACGATGCAGTTCCAAGCGATCGCCCATCACTGTGTTTGTGATTGACTCTTTAGTAACGTCCAAATTTAGGGACAGTGTTTTATCTTGAGCTAAGGGTGACAATTCTCCAATCACTTCATCTAGTAATTGACTTAGATTAACCGGTTGAAACGCTAAACTTTTGCGACCCGCTTCAAAACGATAAACTTCCAGTAAAGTATTCACCATAGAAAGCAGGTTGATATTGCTACGGGCCATGATGGCGATTACTTCCTGCATTTGCGTTGATAATGTTCCCAATGCACCTTGCTGAAATAGCATCAACATACGATCGGCGGCTACCAAGGGAGTGCGTAAATCGTGGGTGAGGCGGGAGACAAAATCTTCTCGCTGACGGGCAATTTCATCACGTTCATCCATACTATGCTTCAAACGTAGGAGCGATCGCACTCGTGCTAGCAATTCATCTACTGTTACAGGTTTGCGGATAAAATCATCAGCACCCAAGTCTAAACCGTGGGCAACGTTGGGTGCATCATGGGCAGTGATCAGCAGTATAGGGATATATTGCGGCAACTTCATCTCACCGCGAATGTGCTTGGTGACTTCGTACCCGTCCATACCTGGCATCATCAGATCCAGCAGAACTAAATCACAAGGAGAAGCTTTCAATTCTGCCAAGGCGGAAATCCCATTTTCTGCGGTGCTAATTGTGTAACCTTCTTCCTCCAAAATAGTTTTGATCAAAAACACGTTATCAGGAGAGTCATCAACAACCAGAATTTTGTCAGAGCGAGAAGATTGTGAAGTCATATAGATGCAAGGTATAGGGTAAAAGTAAATTTTTGTAAGACTAGCTGTATTTGTAACAATTTGTCTGCCAAGTTTTTTAGTAAGCCTCCCTACCTAAGAAGTATTTTTTACTATTAAATTATGGCTGGTAAAATTTTAGCTTTGGATACAGCAGATAGTGGAATGACTTATGTAGCCTTTGATGTATCGATTTTCGTAGGGAACTGGAGATATAATTGCGTAGGCGATCACATAAGAGTTAAGAGTGCCTTCTGAGTTACTTAGGACAACATACTTCTTATGGTAGAGCGAACTTTCCCGTATTTAGGATAGGTCCTGTTCAGCATTCTGCACAATTTGTTTTCAAAATTAGACCATAAAGGAAACTGTTGCCTCCTTCACAACTAGCCACTTGTGTCTGAATTGTTCTCTTTTGCTAGGCTCTGGCAGAGATTTTAGAGACGTTTTGAGCAAAATCCAATCTAGATAGAGTACAAAAATCTGCATTTTCAGAAAGTGGTTAAGGCGTTGGAAGCTTTTATCCGTCAACAGCCATACCCAGATTTTTTCCAGTAGTAGCTTTAGGATGACTTCAACAGATTTATTGAGAATCAGAGTAATTAATATTTCTAACATTGCGATCGCCTCTGTTGCTTGACTAAGTTCAATGTCGCAATTTTCTTTTGTGGTTATTTATTTGACTTATAGTGACTTAGATTGACTTGTCTTGACATATTCTTTCTTAGCCGCCAATCTCTGGAAACGCAAGTTAGACTGAACTTTAAGGCGATTTCACATTAGGTATATGTCGTTACCAACAGACTTCCTGACACAACTAGAGCAATACAGCGAATTGTCAAACCGAGAAAAGGCAGTCTTTTTGGAAATCTTTGGTAATGGCAAGAGTCGAGTTAAAGTTACACAAAGGCTTAACATCTCTGATAGCAATCTCAGCAGTTGTCTAACGGGAATTTACAAGAAGTTCAGTATCAGTGGCAATGGGCCTGTGAAAGAAACCCGCTTGCGAGAGTATCTCGAAAAGCGATATTCACAGCAGAAACCTTCTGATAGTTCAACTACTGATATTGCAGAGAATGACGTTGATGCCCTGGTTCAAGAAATCTGCGAAAAGGTGAAACTCAGCGTCAAAGAAAAGTGTGGAACTATGCGGGTGCTGGATATGCCCCAGCCAATTGAATTAACTGGAGAGCGAGGCATCTATACCAACGTCAACATTCTGGAGAAAATCACAGGACGCAGGCGACTGGATATCCCTGAACTGTTGCAAAACTGCGATCCAGAACACTTTGATCACTTTGGACTCAGCCGAGTAACAGAGAAGCGAGTATCGGGACTGGAAGTGGTGCAACGCTACAGTAAGCTAATGGTTTTGGGAAAACCCGGAGCAGGTAAGACTACATTTTTGAAGTATTTGGCGATGCAGTGCATTGAGGGGCAGTTTTTGACAAACCAAGTTCCTTTATTTATCACCCTGAAAGATTTTGCAGAAGCGCCTAGGCAGCTAGACATTCTGAAATATATTGCTCAACAATTGTCGCGTTGTGGAGTGAAGGATGCCAGCATTAGAACAGACCAAGTTTTGAGACAGGGTAAGGCATTGGTGTTGCTAGATGGGTTGGATGAAGTTCGTGAAGAGGATACAAAGCGTGTCTTACGGCAAATTCTGAATCTTTCTGAGCAGTTTCATACTAATCAGTTCATGATTACCTGTAGAATTGCTGCCAAAGAATATACCTTTGAACAGTTCACTGAGGTAGAAATGGCGGATTTTGACCAAGAGCAAATTGCCATTTTTGCCGAAAACTGGTTTCGCTTAAGTGACCCGATGAAAAGCCAACGCTTCATCCAAAAACTTAAGGAGAACAAGCCAGTTCTTGAACTTGCAACCAATCCATTGCTATTGACCCTGCTGTGTCTGGTATTTGGGGAAAGCGCAGATTTTCCAGCAAATCGCTCAGAACTTTATAAAGAGGGACTGGATGTCTTGCTAAAAAAATGGGATGCCAAACGTAATATTGAGCGGGATCAAATTTATAAAAACTTGTCATTACAGCGTAAGGAAGACTTGCTGAGTCAAATTGCCCTGACTACTTTTGAGCAGAAAAATTATTTCTTCAAGCAAAAAATAGTTGAGGCACACATTGCTGACTTTATCAGCAACTTACGCGATGCTGACCTAGATCCTGAAGTTTTAAGATTGGATAGCGAAGCTGGCTTGAAGTCAATTGAAGCACAGCATGGATTATTAGTGGAAAGAGCAAAGGGAATCTATTCTTTTTCACACTTGACCTTTCAGGAGTATTTTGCCGCTAGAGAGATTGTTGCCAATTCTGCTTGGGAAAACTTAGTAGAACATATTACGGAGATCCGCTGGCAGGAGGTCTTTTTGCTCACGGTGGGCATGATGCGGAAGGCGGATGATTTGCTGCGATTGATGAAGCAAAAGATTGACGCAATAGTAGAGGCTGATGAGAAATTACAACAATTTTTGTGGAGAGTGCATCAAAAATCTTTGTCAGTAAAATCTATTCATAAACCAGCAGCAGTAAGGGCTTTCTACTTTGAACATGCTCTTTTTTTTAGCTACTCTGTATTGGATTCTTTGGACTATGCTTTCGCCTGTCACCTTGGATTAAACTTCTGTGATCTTGGTTTTGAGCCACAGCTTGAGTTTGACTATGGTGTTGGTTTAGAGCCAGAGCTTGAGTTTGACTATATATTTACTGATGTTCTTTATTTTGCCAATGCTGCTCAAGATGAATTATTTGCTTATGCTCTTGCTCTTCCAGTTGATATAGAACCTAAATTCCGGCAATCACTTCAAAATCTTAAAGAGCAAATTCCTTACTTAGAGAGACAAGAAAAATGGAAGCAGGGCAAAGTAAACAAACTTAAAATATGGGAGAATAACTTGAGGAGTTTGTTTATGAAGTACCGAAACATATTTTATGAAGATGAATTTAGCGATAAACAATATGAACTAATATGGGATTACTACAATGCAAATGAATTACTATTAGACTGCATAAATAGTGATTGTTACATAAGCCGTGAAGCCAGGCGAGAAATTGAGGAGACTTTGCTTTTGCCAATGAATAAATTAAAAAACAAAAATTAGCGATTTAGGACAATGAGGAGATTTTTCTCTTGTCACTATATGTGGATGTGTAATCAAAATGGATAAGGTGTATAACATCTACTTAAAATAAGCAATAATACGCACTCTCAACCCATAACAAGTGATCGCATCCTCAAGTTCAAGCAAGCGATCGCACCTATTACACAATTTGCACTGGCTGAGTGTTAATTTATGTTAAACTAACCAATCTTACATCATTTGTAAACAATGTTGCATTTAGATATTTTGCAGTTGCTGCAATTATTGCGTCAGAAAGCCGGAGTTTGTATTGTTTGCAAAATGCAATTGTTAAATTTTTAATATTACTATCAATACCAATAATTGTAATTTTATTTAAAAAATCAATAATTTGTGTTTCTTCTTCTAAACTGAGACTCGGATAAGAGAGCAATTCAATCTTAGTAATCACTGAAATAAAATATTGTCCAAATGGTAATGGATTTACCAAGCGACCACCCAAAAAATACAAGACTACATTTGTATCTAAAAAAATCAAAGGTTGTGTCAACACTACTCATCCCTAATTTGCTGCTGATATTCCAAAGGGTCTTGAGTTAGTTGAATTACACCCGCATACTGGTTTAAATTAAACTCTTGTTTTTGTTGTGATTGATAGGCTACTAATATCTTCTCAATTTGCTGCCAGTCTTGATAATCAATCAACACTGCTACCGGACACATCGCTTCATCAGTCACAATTTTTTTCTTAAAAGTAACATGATTTTATACATCAAATGCAACGTTTAACTATTTGATCGTAACTCTAAAACAAAAAATTTATTAGGGCAATATTACTCTCGTTCTTAAAAACGATAAATCGCTCGGTCATGAATTAGAACAAAAAGTACCTCTGTGCCATTGGCAAAACTGTCGCAGGTTCACAAATTAGCAACTCACCATCTGCCCTGACTTGGTATGTTTCTGGATCAACTTCAATGTAGGGTAGTGCATCATTCAGCTTCATATCCCGCTTACTCAATTGGCGTGTCCCAGAAACTGCAACTGCTGCCTTCTGTAAACCTAACTGGCTAGGAATTTCTTTCTCGAAAGCTGCTTGGGAAACAAAAGTTAATGATGTAGCATGACGTGCCCCTGCAAAACTACCAAACATCGGTCGCATATACACTGGTTGCGGTGTGGGAATACTAGCGTTAGCATCGCCCATTTGCGACCATGCAATCATCCCGCCTTTAATCACTATCTCTGGCTTGACGCCAAAAAATGCCGGACGCCACAAACATAAATCTGCTAATTTTTCCTTTTCCACTGAACCCACATATTGAGCAATTCCGTGAGCGATCGCCGGATTAATCGTATACTTAGCAACATATCTTTTCGCTCTAAAATTGTCTGCTTTTTGCTCAATTCCTTGTGGGTTCAAAGTTCCGCGTTGCACCTTCATTTTATGAGATGTCTGCCAGGTGCGAATTATCACTTCGCCTACTCGTCCCATTGCCTGGGAATCAGAAGAAATCATGCTAAATGCGCCTAAGTCGTGCAAAATGTCCTCAGCAGCAATGGTTTCTCGGCGAATGCGAGACTCGGCAAAAGCGACATCTTCGGCGATCGCTGGGTCGAGGTGATGGCATACCATCAACATATCCAGGTGTTCATCTAAGGTGTTTAGGGTGTAAGGACGTGTGGGATTGGTGGAAGATGGCAGAACATTGGCTTGGCTGCAAACTTTGATGATATCTGGTGCGTGTCCGCCGCCTGCACCTTCGGTATGGTAGGTGTGGATGGTACGATTCTTGAAAGCTGCGATCGTATCTTCGACAAATCCGGCTTCGTTCAGGGTATCAGTATGAATTGCTACTTGCACATCATATTCATCGGCAATACTAAGGCAAGTATCAATTGCTGCGGGTGTGGTTCCCCAGTCTTCATGTAGTTTTAACCCCATTACGCCGGCGGCTACTTGTTCTACAAGTCCTTGGAATTGACTGGCGTTACCTTTACCCAAAAATCCTAAGTTGACGGGAAAAGCATCAGCAGCTTGTAGCATTCGGTAAATATTCCAAGGGCCGGGGGTGCAGGTAGTGGCATTTGTACCTGTAGCGGGGCCAGTACCGCCGCCGATCATGGTGGTAATCCCAGAAGCGATCGCCACTTCAATTTGTTGGGGGCAAATAAAATGAATATGGGCATCAATACCGCCAGCAGTGAGAATCATTCCTTCACCGGCTAAGGCTTCGGTTCCAGGGCCGATAATAATATCTACATTATTTTGAATATAAGGATTTCCGGCTTTACCAATTTTGAAAATTTTGCCATCTTTAATACCAATATCTGCTTTGACAATACCCCACCAATCGAGAATTAAGGCATTAGTAATGACTAAATCAACAGCACCATCAGCGTTAGAAATGGGGGATTGTCCCATTCCATCTCTGATAACTTTACCGCCGCCAAATTTCACTTCATCGCCATAGATGGTGAAATCTTGTTCAACTTCAATAAATAATTCTGTATCTGCAAGTCGGATGCGATCGCCTACTGTTGGGCCGTAGGTTTCGGCATAGGCGCGGCGATCCATTCTGTAACTCATATAAAATCCTTTTTTAAACGCAAAGGGACGCAGAGGTAAGTGCAGAGGTACGCGGAGATTTTTATAAGTTTCCGTTAATTTTGGCGTTAAAGCCGTAGACTTGGCGAGTACCAACGAGGGGCACTAGAGTTATTTCTTTTTCATCGCCTGGTTCAAACCGGACTGCGGTTCCAGCGGGGATATCCAAGCGCATTCCTCGCGCTTGTTCTTTGTCAAAGTTTAAGGCGGAATTGACTTCATAAAAGTGATAGTGGGAACCAACTTGTATGGGGCGATCGCCTGTATTTGAAACTCGCAATTTTATAGTTGGACGACCAACATTTAGTTCAATTTCACCTGCTGGTGTAATTATTTCTCCAGGAATCATAATAAATTCAAAATTAAAAAATTAACGAATGGGATTATGTACTGTCACTAACTTTGTACCATCAGGAAAAGTTGCTTCTACCTGTACTTCATGCACCATTTCTGATATCCCTTCCATGACATCATTCCGCGTTAAGAGAGTTGTACCATAACTCATCAATTCAGCTACAGTTTGCCCATCTCTTGCACCTTCTAAAATGGCAGCAGAAATATAAGCGATCGCTTCGGGATAATTCAGTTTTAAACCCCTTGCTTTACGTCTTTCTGCTAATAAAGCAGCAGTAAAAATTAATAACTTATCTTTTTCCTGCGGCGTAAGTTGCATGAATCTATACCTCTTGGCGTTCTTGGCGTCTTGGCGGCAGCCTGTGGCAAGCCGCTATACGTATACGTTTAAACCTGCCACACTCTTGGTATACAATTACCACGATTCAAAAAAGAAACTCGTAGCAATTGCCAAACATCAATAAACCAGTTTCTCACCTCAGATGTAGAAACACCGCGATATCGACACAATAATCCATGTTGTAATCTGGTAACACCTGCTTCTCCTGCCCCATGCCATAAATTTCGCGTTTTTTCGACAATTTCTGCGGAAACCGCACTACTAACCCAAACTAGACTACCTACAATTGGTTTTCCAGCCAAGCCGTGGGGACTGTGAAAAGTTTCTTCACTACCCCGTAACCATTGCCGATCAATCCATAGGGGAATACCTTGCTGCCATATTTCCGTGTGCGATCGCCATTCCCCTTGTAAGAATTTTTCTCCTCTAGCACTGCGACCAAATCGGGTAATTTCCCAGCCTAACCAACTAGCCCCGGTTGCTAATTCTACCCGTAAATCTTGCCGATAAATCGCGTCGTTAAATAAAATTGTCTCTTGGGGCAACCATTCTAAACAAGCACCAGCATCAACTTGCATCTGGATGGTTTGTCTAGCTTGTAAGCCATTACTGCGATATATCTTGCTTGCAGCCGCTGTAGTGATTAAGGCTTGGGTTTGGGATTGGAGGTGGATGTTAGAGGATAAGCGATCGCCTCCCACCATTCCCCCAGCTGTATGTAAAATTACGCTATGACAAACTTTTTCCCCTTCTGGATAGAATGGGCGTTGTACCTTCAGGGGTGCTTGTTGGTGATTGTAAATTAATTGGGTTTTACCCTGGCGAGCAGCATAAACTAAATTAAGCTTGCCATGCCAACCTTCTGCTATTTGTGAATTGCAGATCATTTATAAATTCAAGGTTAAAGTTCAGATAGTTTATATTTTTTTAATGCATTCTTTGCTCTTGACTTACAATTTATTATGACTTTTTCGCCAATATTACATAATCATCTAATGTATAGTGTAACTGATGCTTATGACCAAAATACCTTTTGAGTATTGGACTCATGTACAGTTGTTTTGGTAACTTTTCTCGAGCAAATTTACCAAATTCGGCAATGGGCAAAGGTGTTCTTAAACCTGTTGAGGTTAGATATCTATACCAGACCAACTCTAATCCCAATTCTGCCATAAATTTATGTACTACATTTTTTTCCTCTTGGTTTTCAACTTGGTGAACATCGTAAATTTTGAATAATTTTTTATCTTGCACAATTAGCAGAATATAACCTGATTTTTTCAAACTAATGGCAAATATTTGCTTGTAAGAATTATTAGCTTCAACCCTCTTGGCTTTATTTCTTCAGCTTCTTGACAAGTTGATGCTATAAGAGAACGACTATCGCTAGGATGAAAAGCTTGAATTACAATCCTATCAGCGATGGCTAGTTTGTCAATAAAAGCAGCTTCATCTGTTGGTAAAGTAGGAAGTAGAGGGGTAATTATGATAGAAATTTTAGGAAGAAAACCTTTATAATAATCAATACTTTGTTTAATTTTAGTGATAGCATTTAGTCTGACCTTAATACTGGGCGATCGCGGTTCAAAATTTTTTCTCACTAATTCGCTACCAGTAGGAATGCTCATATTAATTCGCAATCGCTTAAATCGTTGTAAATAATCAATATCTCTAGTAATAATTGGGCTACGAGTTTGAATTACCAAAGTTGGAGTAGGATAACCGTCAATCCTGACATCAAGCATTACTTCTAACAATCGACGAGTCAGTTGATGTTTAGACTCAAGTGGTTGATAAGGATCGGTAACGCTACTCATGTATATACTAGGAGGATTCTAGGGATTTTTTTCATACCATTTTTTTAATTCTTTCGCTAAAACTTCAGCAGAATTTTCCTTAAAAATTACCCATTTACCCCAGTCTTGGCGCATTTGAGCATTAGGGCTAAATGCAGCAGCATAGCAATAACTACAACCTATTAACATCCTCTGTAAAGATTTAGAGTGAAATCATAATTACCAATAAAACCAGTAGCTTTTGTTAAAAGTGATTTCGCATTTTGTGTATAAACATTGACATATCCAAACTTTTCTCGGACTAATTTGGTAGGAGTGCATTCGCAATAACCTTCATATTTTGGTTTTACCATGTGAATCCTGATATTTATTGAGAGTGAATTAACGCACTCTACTTCTTATACTTCTTATGATTCCCATTTTTATTTTTAAATTACTTCACCAAGGTGTACGCTAGTCCGATAGACCATATAGACAAAACCACTATCGTCACAAAAACACCGATATAATTCTTGAAAACTATCAAGAAGCTGTTCATATCCCAAACCTTCATGCGGAAGGTAAGAAACACTCATTGCTCGTCCAATAAGTCCAGTTAAATCTAACTGTTGTCTATAAGTAAAAGTATATTCGTGGATGTTAATAAAATAGGGAGTTACTAACAGTGGCTCTACCGACTGCATTCGAGATTCTGCTGGGTGATTATTAGATGCTTCGCGGACTATTCGGCTATATTCTGTAGTTAACGCATCTTCTCGATCACGATTATTCCACACCACAGCCAAGCGTGCTGATGGTTTTAAAATGCGGTGAAATTCCAATAAAGTTGGTTCGGGATTGAACCAGTGGAAAGCTTGAAAACAAGTAACTAAATCAACTGAATTATCAGGTAATTGGGTAGATTCGGCTGTTCCATCACGAAACTCTATTAAAGGATGTACTTGGGCAGCTTCTCGCATTGCTGCATTTGGTTCTATGGCGATGACATTAACTTTGCGTTCAGCTAACAATCGTGAAGCAATTCCTGTACCTGCACCAATATCTGCTGCTACGAGTTGTGAATTTTCACCTAATCCTTCCAAGATAATATCAATTGCATCTGCGGGATAGCTTGGTCGATATTTTACATAATCTTCTGCTCTGTCAGAAAATCGGTTGAGTGGGTTTAAGCTGTGTAAGGGGGTTTCAGGATTAATTTTGCTCATGGGTTTTGATATGAAAGTTGAAGTGCGTAGGCGTACCCTGTCGTAGACATCGCTGTAGTTCAGAAAAACGATATCATAACAATTAAACCGCTCTAAACAGTAACATCTACATAGTAATAAAGGGGGTTTTTATTCATTTTGATTAAGCTTATTCCTGCTGTTCTAACCAAGCTACTAAATCAGCAACTTCAGAAAAATCAAGCAAATCTTCTCCCAACTCCTCTAACTGTTCAGCAGATAAATTCCGAACCTGCTCAACTAATGATGCATCAATATCACCAAAACGTCGTTTAAGCTGACGACTAATCAATTTAAACGCTTCTTTTTGAACAATATCTTGATAAATTACAGATTCTTTCATAATATCCTCCCGCAAAAGTTGCCGAACCAAATCCTTTTCAAACCGCAAACCCGCCAGAATTTCTACACAACCCGCGATATTTTGTCGCTTCTCCTTATCTTGAATTGTAACTATTTGTTCAGCTACTTGTGCCAGTAAAGTTTGCGGTGAGTCAGTTCGCCTCAAACTTGCTAAAGGTAACAGCACCGGATTAACTAAGAACAGTGTTGAATCTTGCTCCCAAAGACGAATTAAGCGAAGGAAATTGCTTGAGTTTAGACAAATTACAAAAAGCAGCTAATTTTTGATAAAAGTAGCTGCTTTGACAGAGCAAAAATAGTAATAAATAAGCTATTTAAACGTAAAAAATTGATTGCATAAAAATAAAGTATCAACATCCAAGAATCTTGCCCAATGTAGGATAGAGTAGTCTAACAATCGTATTGTTCTTTCTACTTCGGGATGTATGTAGGGACTTCTTGATAATTGTTGTCTAAATTTAGTTGTAATAGATGTTAATTGACAAGTATCAGCACATCTCAAAAAAACAAGCTGATCTTTTATATCTGAACTTAGGCTTTTATCATTATCAACTGCATCACTAAAATCTTCTAGTCTTTGATCAATATTTTTCCTAGCATAACTTGCTTGTGTTTCTAAGATGTAATTCATGGTGAATATCATTAAATATTGATATTATAACTGTTATTTTTATACTGTTTATTCCCTAATAGAATATTTGTACTAGTATTTTTGCACTCTTTGTGTCCTAGCCTGCGGCAACGGCTTCATCAACCAAACGCGGTTCCAACAAAAAAACAGCCACCTCCACAAGGGAAGCAGCTGTTTTACAAATTATGTAACTACAAAGTATTAGTAATCGAAGTCGCCGCCACCAGCGCCAGCACCAGCAGGAGCGCTATCTTTAGGCTCAGGCTTGTCAACTATAATACATTCGGTTGTCAACACCATACCAGCGATAGAAGCAGCGTTTTGCAGAGCAGAACGAGTCACCTTAGCAGGGTCAACAATACCAGCGGCTAACAAATCGACGAATTCGTTTGTTGCAGCGTTGTAGCCAACATTGAATTCTTTCTCTTTCACGCGTTCAGCGATTACAGCACCATTCTGACCGGCGTTTTCAGCAATCCGCTTTAGAGGTGCAGGTAAGGCGCGAACGACAATCAACGCACCAATCAACTCTTCATCCTGAAGATTGCTCTTTGCCCAAGTTTCCAAGTCGGGAGCTAGGTGAGCCAGACTTGTACCACCGCCAGGAACGATACCTTCTTCTACAGCAGCTTTAGTAGCGTTGATAGCGTCTTCTAGGCGTAACTTCTTGTCTTTCATTTCGGTTTCGGTCGCTGCACCCACTTTCACGACAGCGACACCACCAGAGAGTTTAGCAAGACGCTCTTGCAGTTTCTCTTTGTCGTAAGAAGATTCGGTTTCATCGATTTGACGACGAATCTGTTCGACACGAGCCTTAACAGCAACTTCGTTACCTTCAGCAACAATTGTGGTGTTGTCCTTGGTGATGGTGATCCGGCGAGCTTTACCCAGGCCATCCAGCTTGGTGTTATCTAGCTTCAGACCAGCATCTTCGGTAACTAATTGACCACCAGTTAAAACAGCGATGTCTTCTAACATAGCTTTGCGGCGATCGCCAAAGCCAGGAGCCTTAACAGCAGCCACGTTGAGAACACCGCGCAAACGGTTTACTACCAAGGTTGCTAAAGCTTCTTTTTCAATATCTTCGGCGATAATCACCAAAGGACGACCAGCACGAGCTACTTGCTCTAATACTGGTACAAGGTCTTGTACCAAAGCGATTTTCTTATCGGTCAGCAGTAGGAAAGGTTCATCAAAAACCGCTTCCATCCGTTCAGCGTCGGTAGCGAAATAAGGAGAGATATAGCCTTTGTCAAAGCGCATCCCTTCAGTGATTTCCAACTCGGTGAACATAGATTTCCCTTCTTCTAGGGAAATTACGCCTTCTTTGCCCACCTTGTCCATTGCTTGGGCAATCATCTGACCAACTTCTTCGTCATTACCAGCCGAAATCGCACCAACTTGGGCAATGGCTTTGGAATCTTCCACTGGACGGGCGTGTTCGGCAATTTTGTCTACCAAGAAACCAGTAGCTTTGTCTATACCACGCTTGAGGGAAATTGCGTTAGCACCAGCTGCAACGTTCCGCAAGCCTTCTTTAACGATCGCATGAGCTAAAACGGTAGCAGTTGTAGTGCCATCGCCCGCAGCATCATTGGTCTTAGAAGCAGCTTGACGAATTAGAGCTACGCCTGTATTTTCAATGTGGTCTTCTAATTCGATTTCTTTAGCGATCGTTACACCGTCATTGACGATTTGCGGTGCGCCAAATTTCTTTTCTAGAACTACGTTACGACCTTTAGGGCCAAGGGTAACGGCTACAGACTCAGCCAGGATGTCAATGCCTCGCTCTAGAGCGCGACGGGCGTTTTCGTTGTAGATAATGCGCTTTGCCATAGATGTCTAAATTCCGGAAGTAAGTCAATTTTTTTTGAATTGGGCATTGGGCATGGAGCATTGGGCATGGGGTATTGTCTTTATCTTTGACATCCCCTGTTCCCTATTCCTTTTTCCCCACTAGATAACAACTGCTAAAATATCTTTTTCAGAAAGCAGTACATATTCTTCAGTGCCGAGCTTGATGTCAGTGCCAGCGTACTTAGAGTACAGCACCTTATCACCGACTTTAATTTCCAATTCCTGACGATTTCCATCGTCATTACGCTTGCCAGGGCCAAGGGCGACTACTTCCCCTACCTGGGGCTTTTCCTTGGCAGTATCGGGCAAATACAGACCACCTGCGGTCTTTTCCTCAGAGGCGCTCACTTTTATGAAAACGCGATCGCCTAAAGGTTTAACTGTAGAAACGCTTAGAGATAAAGCTGCCATAATTATTTTCTCCAGTTTAGCACTCTCAACTCCTGAGTGCTAATTTACCGAAAAATGGCGTCTAATGGCAAGAATTTCTTGAGTACGGGTTTCCGAACTAGAGGGTCATAGATGTACTTAAGTATAAATGCTTAATTATTTCTACCTTTCAGGTTTTGTTCTGTAAGTTACGAAGAGAGTAGGGAGTAAGGAGTAGGAAGGTATGAAAATTCTTTCCCACACTTGAGTCAACTTTATTTGCAAAGCTTGCAAATTGTTATAGAACTGTAATTAGGGAGCCGCTCGATGAGTAACAATACAGTGACAGCCATCCAGTCTAGCCATCAAATTCCTAAAACTACTAAATATCTCGAACATAAGACATTAAGTAATTGTGTAGAAAGTTTAGGACTTGCAAAAATTCAGCGACATATTTTTATTTGCGCTGACCAGGCAATTGCTGCTCAAAACGAGCTAGTCTGGAATTCTTCTGGGATTACTTAAAAAAGCGACTTAAAGATTTAAAATTTAATGAGCTGCACTAAAGTAATTCTATTTGCGTCTATAAAACTGAAGCCAACTGCTTGCGTGTTTCTTGTTCTAGACCCATAATGGTGATTTATCCTGATGGTGTCTGGTATCGCCAAGCAAACCCGGAAGTTACTCTGCGGACCATCCGAGAACACTGAATAGGCATAATGGCAGTTGAAAAATATGCGTTTTCAATCCATCTATTGCCAGAAACTTCCCTAGTTTCTTGTGAACATCTTATAGAGGTACCAAAGGATATGGTATAGCAGTAAGCTTTAAGAAAGAGCGGGTTGGTTTTGAGGTAGGGTCATCTTTAAGCCAATACTTACTTGTGAGTCAGAAGGACTATTATTTTATCAGTGCTTTTTATCCCGCCCCTTTCAAAGCGATATATAATAGCGCATTATAGATACTACTGCTATACGTATCCTTGCTGGACTTTTGCTATCGAGCTACTAGTCTATTGAAAGTGCTCGGCATTTTTGAGACTTCGAGACAGCAAAGGCAAGTTAAGTAGGAAAAAGGACAACATCTCGAATAACCCACCATAGAGGATAAATATTCAAGACTTTGATGGACCGAAGCGCGACAAGTGCCACTGCTATGAAAGAGCCCAGCATGAAAGATCACAAACGACTTCTATTGATTGATGATGACCCTAACCTCATCTTGCTGGTGAAGGATTACTTAGAATTCCGGGGATATGAAGTCATCACCGCTGAAAATGGACGTGAAGCTCTGGAAATTTTAGAGCAAGACGTTCCAGACATGATCATCTGCGATGTGATGATGCCGGAAATGGACGGATATACTTTTGTGGAACAAGTCCGGCAAAATGAACGTACCAGCTGGATTCCGGTTCTTTTCCTTTCAGCTAAAGGACAAAGTGCAGACCGAGTTAAAGGTCTGAACAAAGGTGCTGATGTTTATATGGTCAAGCCCTTTGAACCAGAAGAACTCGTAGCGCAAGTTGAATCCTCACTCAAACAAACTATCCGTTGGAAAGAACACCAAGCAAAAGGAGGCGAAAACGGTTCCCGTATCCAGGTTCCCTTCGATGTGCAATTAACCCCAACCGAACTGAAAGTAGTCCAGTTCGTTGCTAGGGGTTTAGCTAACCGGGAAATTGCTGAAGAACTAAATGTTAGTCAGCGCACGGTTGAAAGTCATGTGTCCAATATGTTGGGCAAAACCAATCTCCACAACCGTACTGAACTAGCGCGGTGGGCGATTGAAAATCAAATGGCATAACGAATTTTAGATTTTAGATTTTGGATTGATAATCTAAAATCCGTCTTGGAAAGTCTGATCGAAGGAAACCCTTGATCAGATTTTCCGTATAATTCCAAAATCGAAAATTGATTACCACCCATCTTCTTCAGGGTTGGATTGGTGCAAAACTTCTAGATCAAACTCATCCAGGTAAGTTAAGGCGCTTTCACTCTGGAAAACAGTACTTCACAGTTGTAGAGGGAAGCAACTATGTTATGATACGTTTGCGCTTACCTGGGCATCATCAATAATGACTATGATCTCATAGTAAGAAACCAGTCGTAAAATGACTGCTTCCTCACGCAAATCTTAGTAATGCGAACTTGGATACAAGTTTGGGTACGTCTAATATCTAAAATATTAGTATTAGATTTTACTTGTTTATTTAGAATTGCCATTCTAGCTTCCTACTCGAATTCTAGGATAAGGATTTTACTTTGTACAATTCTTTTAACACTAGCGTCACTTATCCCACGCAGGCAAGTAAGAAAGCATTTGCCCTTGCAAACCATTAAACTAGATGTAGTAAATGTGAATAATTGCTCATAATTCGGCACTTATAAGGTTAATTGTGATTTTATAGCGGTTTTCGAGCAAATTGAATATAGCTAATCTGTAGGGTTACAACAATTGTTGTAACCCTAATTTATTGTGTATAAGATTTAATACTGAAGTCCCAATTGCTATATATGTTACTTTATTAAAGTTTTAGGGAACTCTATTACTAGAACTTTGTAGATTTAGCCCTCTGTTTAAATATCAATAAAAATCGATTATTTAGGATATTTACTTCTGTGTAATGACCTATTGTATAAATCCCCATTGTCCAAAACCTGTTGACCCAGCGAATGCAAACGACCTTATTTGCCGTAATTGTGGTTCAGAAATACTGTTGCAAGGTCGCTATCGGGTAATCAAACAATTAGGACAAGGTGGCTTTGGTAACACTTTTGAAGTTGATGAGTGTGGGAAAACTAAAGTTTTAAAAGTGCTGACTGAGAATAATCCCAAAGCCATTGAATTATTTCAGCAGGAAGCAAGGGTTTTGAGTCAGCTAAACAGTGCGGGTATTCCCAAGGTAGAACCAAATGGTTATTTTACTGTTTTACCTAAAAATAGTTCTCTACCATTGCACTGTTTAGCAATGGAGAAAATTGAAGGCGTAAATTTAGAGCAGTGGATGGAATTTCGTAATTATCAACGTCTTTCTGAAGCTCAAGCTCTCAATTGGCTAAAACAACTTGTAGAAATTCTCGCTTTAGTACACGCTTATCAATATTTTCACCGTGATATTAAGCCTCAGAATATCATGCTGCGACCAAGTGGGCAGCTTGTCTTAATTGATTTTGGTGCAGTTCGACAAGTCACAACAACCATTTTGGCAGGAAATTCCCATACCAGAATTATTTCACAAGGCTATTCACCACCAGAGCAACAAAACGGTTATTCGGTACAGCAGTCAGACTTTTTTGCATTGGGACGGACTTTTATTTTTCTGCTCACAGGTAAGGAACCCCAGGATAAAGAAATTTATCACCCTCTGACTAATGAGTTGCACTGGCGAAAATCTGCACTCAATCTTTCTCCACTTTTGGCAGATTTAATCGACCATTTGATGGCTCCTACTGCAAATAATCGTCCTCAAAATACGCAAGTGATTTTGCAGAAATTGGACGGAATTGAAAAAGCATTACAAACGCCTAGAATACTATGGCAACAAACGGCAATTCAATCAAGCAATGGGTTTAAATCTGCTGCGTCATCTAGTTCTGTTGCTACTGTATCAGTTGGTGGAGCTAAATCAGTCAATGCCTCTTCTAGCCATACTCAGAAAAACCAAAAATTTTGGAAAGTTGTCATTGGTTTAGGACTGGGATATTTTGCTGTTGTTATTGCGGCTATTAATCAACCAAACACCAAAAATCCGGTTTCTGTTTCTCCTCTAGAAAATGTTCCGGTAGCTATTCCTAGTCCAGTTACCCAAATTCCTGAAATTTCATTAACTACTAACTCTCAACCTACAATAAGTCCTTTAACTTTGCCTACATCTGACAAAGTTGAAACCGAACAAGCTCAAATAGAGGAGATAGAAAAACAAAAACTTCAGGCTGCTTTAAAAGCGGAGGAAGAGAGACAAGCGGCTATTAGAAAAGAAGCTGCTGTTAGAACAGAAAAAGAGCAGTTAGAAGCTGTGGTAAAGGAAAGAAGAGAGATGAGGAAAGGAAGAGAGCAGTTAAATGCTGATATAAGGGAAAGGGCTTTAATAACACAAAAAAAGCAACAAGCCGATAAACAGCAACAGACAAAAAATAACCTTGAAAAAGCTAAACAAGTTTACTTGCAAACTAAGGAGCAACCAAAAACAACTGTAACAACCTCAAATCAACGGCAAGTACCACCTAAGCAACAAGTGACAACAGAACGACCAGAAAATACAGTAGATACAAATAATGATGGGGCTAATATCCCTAATCCTTGGGAATCTACATATCCCATACCTAAAGCTTCCGATGAATTAGAAAAAGTAATAAGAGAGGGAAATCAATGAGAAATTTCACAGTTCAAAGCTTAATCACTTTGCTAGTAACTAGCTCGGCTTTTTTGTTAACGCCAATGAGAAGTGATGCACAGGTAAATATGAATAGATTAGCTCAAGTTGTGAAAAGCTGCCAAGAAGATATGCTTTCCCCTGACTATTACAAACGAATGGGATTCTCTTCAGATCATATTTATTCTAATAACAAAACTCAAAATAAACAAAGAATCACATATTGTATAAATAGTCGATATCATTACTCCTTATTGTTGACTAAATATCCTTGGCTTGATTCAACAGGAGAAATACTCCCTGGATATCCTGGTTCTGTTCTTGTTGGATCTCTAGCAAAGTACTTTGAGGGTATTTATCATACTTCTATTTTAGACTGTATTGCCAATCAAGATTTATCAAGTGAAGAATGCCCTTTAGTTGCAAGGTTTATTGCTAACGGAACTGCTTTGAGGAACGGGCAATATTATAATGATTATACTGTTAATGTTTGTCCTTCTTGTGTTGTTGCCCATGATGAGGTATCAGGTTCACAACAAGAAATTTTTAAAGCTTTTGTTCAATGGTTTCTTACACTTGAAAAAACACAACGAAGAGAATTGATTTCTCTTTTAGGAGATGGCGATGAAGCTCGTGAATTAAGATTAGTGATAATAGGTGAAGCTAATACAGCCGAAAAAAAATATTTGGAAGTACGCCAAGGAGTTGAGGAGCAGGAACAGGAGCGGCGTAGACAAGAAGTACTTGGTAATTAGATGCTGTTTAAAAATCTTAACTTTAACTAATCGCTTTATAAAATACGCGGCTATACAAGTAAAACCCGCATAGCCTGCGGCAACGGCAAAGCCGAACGCGGGTTTCAAAGTTTTTATGAATTCGCCCAGACAGACTTGGTTTGTTTAGACGCTATTTCTAATTGTGTAGTTCTAAAATTCTCAAACTAAAATTCAGCACTTTGTGGTGTGCGGGGGAACGGAATTACATCACGAATATTTCCCATCCCCGTTATAAATTGTACGAGTCGTTCAAAACCCAACCCAAAACCAGCATGAGGAACAGTACCATAACGACGCAAATCAAGATACCACCACAAATCTTCTGGCTTTAATCCTTGCGCTATTACTCGGCGTTCTAAGACTTCTAAACGTTCTTCGCGCTGGGAACCACCGACAATTTCGCCAATTTTCGGTGCAAGAATATCCATTGCGCGGACGGTTTTTTCATCATCGTTCAAGCGCATATAAAAAGCTTTGATTTGCGCTGGATAATCTGTAACGATCGCAGGCTTTTTAAATAGTTGTTCAGCTAAGTAGCGTTCATGTTCTGATTGTAAATCTAAACCCCAACTCACAGGATATTCAAATTTGATATCAGATTTTTCTAAAAGTTTGATGGCTTCTGTATAAGTTAAGCGTTCAAACTGATTATTGATAATATTTTCGGCTGTTGCCAACACAGATTTATCAATGCGTTCATTGAAAAATTCCATATCTTCTGGGCAAGTTTCCAACACATATTTAAAAATGTGTTTGAGAAACGCCTCAGCTAAATCCATATCACCTTCTAAGTCACAAAAAGCCATTTCTGGCTCAACCATCCAAAATTCTGCTAAGTGGCGGGAGGTGTTGGAATTTTCTGCACGGAAGGTAGGGCCAAATGTGTAGACGTTAGAAAACGCCATCGCCATAACTTCCGCTTCCAACTGGCCGCTAACTGTTAAATATGTGGGTTTAGCAAAAAAGTCTTGGTTGTAATCTACTGCTTGGTTTTCTGTGTGCGGAATATTCTTTAAATCTAAACTGGTAACGCTAAAAAGTTCACCCGCGCCTTCGCAATCGCTAGCAGTGATGATCGGTGTGTGTACCCACAAAAAGCCTCTTTCGTGGAAAAATTGATGAATTGCTGTCGAACAAGCATTTCTGACGCGAAAAACTGCACCAAAGGAATTGGTACGCGATCGCAAATGTCCAATGGTTCGCAGAAACTCAAAGGAATGGCGTTTCTTTTGCAGGGGATATGTATCGGGATCAGCTTCTCCGTAAACTTTCACCGTCTCGGCTTTCAACTCAATTCGCTGTCCTTTTCCAAGAGAAGCCACTAATACCCCTGTCACTTCGACAGCAGCACCCGTATTCAATTTTTTCAAGATAGCTTCGTAATCTGGCAAATCCTGATTAATCACGACTTGCAAATTAGCTAGTGATGAGCCGTCATTGACTTCAATAAAAGCAAACCCTTTGGACTCGCGCTTTGTCCGCACCCAGCCTTGCACTTGGAGGGACTCATCAGGTTGGCCACTTCGCAATATTTCTGCAATCCGTCGATTTACCATATTTATCCAGCATAAGACTTTAATATCCAGCCTATGATAACGCCCATTCCACCAAAGCGGACGACTTGCCAGAAAGGTTTTTTGAGGCTACGCCAAGAAAATAGCTGGCTTTCTAAGCTTAGTTCTAGCATTTCCAACTGCCGTTGAATTTGCCCTAACTCTGCTTTGATTTCTGGTGTCTGAGATTTATTGTGCTTTAGTTGATCGCGGCGCTGTTGCCATTGTGCCTGTTGCTGGCGATCGCGTTGCACTTGATCGTAACGTTCTCTCAACGATAGGAGCGATCGCTCTACTTCCTTTAATTCTTGTTCAAAATCTGGCTCGGGATTTTCTGCTGACGGCTGTGATTGTTTAGACGGCTTCATTTACAAGTAGTAAACTAAGATTAAATATTAATCAATTGTCATTAGTCATTAGTCATTTGTCATTAGTAATTTTTCAAAGGACAAAGGACAAAATACAAAGGACTCATAATTATGTCTCAATCTACTCAACTGCCTAAAACCAGTCAACTGAATCAACTTAGTACTCTGGAACTAGCTCAAGCTCTCATGGAAAGGCTAACTATTTCCTCTAACGATTGGCATCGCCTCAAGTCTAACCGCAATTCCCGCGCTAATGAACAAGTGGCAGCAGCAATTGTGTATCTTTTAAAGAATCAGCCAGAAGAAGCTCAAGCTAGATTACAACAAGCAGTTGGTTGGTTAGATCGTTCCATTTCTGCCCCTCCCTGTCCGACTCATGGAAAAAGTTAGAAGTTAAGAGTTAGGAGTTATGAATTATTATTCAACTCCTAACTACCTTACCGCCGCAAAGATAATCCCCGGCGATTTTCCATTTGTTTACAAAGTCTCAATTCTGTGCCTTTACGGTTCCACTCTACCTGATCAAAAATTTGATGCAGAAGACATAAACCACGACCATTTTCTGACTCATCTGGTGGAAGATAGTCTGTTGGTTCTTGATTACTAGTTGATGAAGGAGTAAAGCCACTACCCTGGTCTGATATTATCCACCAATATTGATTATCGATTACGGAAAAACGAACTACAACTGTTTTACTCGGATCGAGATTATTACCATGTTTAGCTGCGTTGACTAGGGCTTCTTGAAGTCCTAGCCGCAGTTCTGCTTGTAATCTTGCTGGAATTTCTGCCAACAATAAGTCTAATATAGGACAAAGGTAGAGGGTTGAGGCAAAACTAATAGTGCCCCAATAACGTCCAACTGGACGGAGTGAAATAGTAATCACAAGAGAAACCCCATAGCTTTCAGTTAGCTAGACATCAGTTTGCTATTACAGGCACCCTGATAAAACTTGAGGTGGTCATGCTGCCTTCAAACTTGCGTCTTTAAAACTAAATTTTGAAAATGCTAGGGAGCATTGGTTCTACAGTCTGAATTGAGATTGTTTCGCTATACATCGGCTGGAATAAGTTTGATAATCAAGCCAGCAAATTAAAAATATGCTGTTAATTTTAGAGAGTACTGGCATACTCTAATTGGTTACCGATTTATAATTCACACAATCTTCTTCATATTTTTTAGAACCTATACTACTTGAATTTATTTAAACAAAATGAATTTTTATTTTTCGCTTAATTCAATTTTAGCATCTTTAGTATGCACTAAACTAAAAATTTCAAAATTCAGTTTTTTGAAGGAATTACTAACCTTGTCAACAATGTGATAGCACAAGAAAGGCGGCAGCTTCAACATGAGCAGTTTGAGGAAAAAAATCAGCAGGTTGTACCCGTGTAATGGTATATTGCCCATCTTGACAAAGCAATTTCAGGTCGCGGGCGAGGGTAGCTACTTTACAGCTGACGTAAACGATTCTATATGGTTTCAATTGCCGTAAAGTATCTATGACTGCGCGATCGCACCCTTTACGTGGCGGATCGAGTATTACTACTTCTGGTATTGTGCCCATTTGGGGAAGCAATTTCTCTACTGCCCCGACTTGGAATGTCACATTATCAATTCCGTTCCGGTGGGCATTTAAAATAGCTTGTTCTACTGCTGCTGGTTGCACTTCTAATCCTGTAGCAATACGTACTTTTTTGGCGAGGGGTAAAGTTAAAGTCCCAATACCACAGTAAGCATCAACCAAGAACTCCTGCCCTTGAAGATTGAGTTCTGATTGAATTATCTGCAATAGTGCTTCTGCGGTTTCTGTATACACTTGGAAAAATGTATCTGGGCGTACTTGAAATTCCAGTCCAGCAAAATATTCACGCAGGTGGGGTACTCCAGCGATGCAACGGGTTTCTGATCCAAAGATAGCATTTGTGCGATCACTATTGCGATTGAGCGACACTCCCATTAACTGCGGATAGCGCTTTAACCATTCCTGGGCTTGGGTTTCAATTCCTGATAAATTCCAGTCCTTTACTACCAAAGTCAGCAACATTTCTCCGGTGTATCGGCCAATGCGTAAACCAAGATGGCGAATTTGTCCTTGATGACGCTGTTCGTCATAGATTCGCCAACCTCGTTGTTGGATATCCTGCTTAACTTCAGCAAGTAAGGGATTTAATCGCGCATCTTGGACTGGACATTGATTTAAATTAATTAATTGGTGACTACCTTTTTGATAGTAACCAGCTTGTACTTGTCCTGTTGCCGATGTACCCAAAGGATATGTAGATTTATTACGGTAAGCTAAAGCAGAAGGGGCGGCGAGTACTGGATCTACTGGTGGTTGGACAAAGCCGCCAATGCGTTCTAAGGCTTGGATAACTTGATTTTGCTTGGCTACTAGCTGGTAATCATAATTAATATGCTGCCACTGGCAACCACCGCACTTATCCGCCACAATACAACTAGGTCTAATCCGGTGGGCGGATGGTGACAATAGCTGCTGGAGCTTACCGTGGGCGTATTTTGGTTTAACATGAACTAAGCGAACAATGGCGCGATCGCCTGGGACAGTCTCTGGGACAAACACCACACGTTCGTCAGCACGTCCCACACCATCGCCTGTATCACTCAGATTAGCGATCGTCACTTCAATTAATTCACCCTGCTGCCAAATTATTTTTGTCATTTGTCATTGGTCATTGGTCGTTGGTCATTGGGATCAGGGGAGAGGTGATAGATAGGGAATAATCTATTACCCGTCACCTGTCATCTATTCCCCCTTCTTCACTCCCCACTATCTCCAAATAGATAAATTCAATACATAAGTAACTCCGATCCCTTCACTTGTGTACCTCAGACTCGCTAAACTAACAGATAATATTTCAGGTGATTTCAATAATCATGACTGTAATTAGCCAAGTTATTCTCAAAGCTGACGACGAACTGCGTTATCCCAGCAGTGGCGAACTTAAAAATATCAAAGACTTTCTGCAAACCGGCGTACAAAGGACACGGATTGCCGCTACCTTAGCCGAAAACGAAAAAAAGATAGTTCAGGAAGCAACCAAACAACTTTGGCAGAAGCGTCCTGACTTTATCTCCCCCGGAGGTAATGCTTATGGTGAACGCCAACGCTCTTTATGTATCCGTGATTTTGGCTGGTACTTACGCCTAATTACCTATGGTGTACTTGCCGGTGACAAAGAGCCAATTGAAAAAATCGGTTTGATTGGTGTGCGGGAAATGTATAATTCATTGGGTGTTCCCGTGCCTGGAATGGTAGAAGCGATTAATTCCCTCAAAACAGCCTCCCTTAGCTTACTGAGTACGGAAGACGCTGCTGAAGCATCACCTTACTTTGATTACATCATTCAAGCGATGTCTTAATACAAAGTGTGTGCTGGTTCTAGGAATATACTTTCGGTCTACTAAAGTGAGTGCGAGGTATTAGCACTCGATAGGCATAAAATCCCCAATTTGATCTTACCTTCCCCACATTTGGTAGTGGCTGTGGCAAAATCTCTGTCAAGTTACCAACCAGTTGTGGGGAAATTTTATAGGCATGGGTATGAGGCACTGAGTGCCTAGTGTCCGTCTTATAGAGAAGTATTGGGCATATCTTCGACTTCCCTCGGCTTCTCTACGAGACGCTACGCGAACACTCAGCACAAGTCGCTTAGGGCAAGTGGGCATATAACTAATGACTAATGACAAATACAAAAAACCGACAGTCTTTGATTAAGGCTGTCGGCTATTAAGTGTGTTCCCTATTAATGACTCGGCTAGAGTTCAGTTGTCATTAATTATGCCTAGTTACCAATCGCTGAGAGACGATCATAATCATCGATATGTGTGATTCTCGTCACTTGATTGTTACATCTAAACTGCATATACCCGAGTAATCTCTGAATGGACACTAGATTCACGTAAGTAAAGGAGCTAGAAATTTCACCAAGATTAAAAAATCAAGTTATCTTAAAGATTAAAGCATTTGGTGTGCTAATGATCTTCATCTTGTCTACCTCATTGTCGGAATAATCCTGTTGAGTGCATTCTGAGGTTTTACTACCCCTCTATCCAAAAAACAATTTTGCTTGTAAAAAAGGCTGTACAAGCATCTTCTGCCAATATTTACCAAGTTGGAAATATAAGTATTTAGTTAGAGTTTAAATTGAAGAGCGATCGCGCTTCAATCTACAGGAAAGTAAAAGTGCGTAGCTTGCCGCCGTAGGCATCGTCTTTTGCAACATAAATTAATTAGCATCCCAAAATACTTTTAACGCCATTCACCAACTCAGCCACTAATTCAAATAATGCGGTCGTTGTAAGCGCGATAAGCTAGAGTTAGCAGCAGAAGTGATTCACAACTGGCAAAAACCTAGCTTGGGGTAACGATGGCAACAGAACAAAAGCACAGAAATTATTTATCAGAAGAAGAATTATCTGCATTTCTGGAACTGCACTTACAGGGCAAGTAAATCGATAGAATAATGCTCTGTCCCCCCAGAGTGCATTACTTCCATGACTGCAACCTCAAAACCAGCCTTTTCCCCCCAAGAAATTGCTGCTGAAGGTATCAAACCAGAAGAATACGCAGAAATTGTCCGTCGGCTAGACCGTCATCCCAATAAAGCTGAACTGGGAATGTTTGGCGTGATGTGGTCAGAGCATTGCTGTTATAAAAATTCTCGACCTCTACTCAAACAATTTCCCACTAATGGTCCCCGCATCCTCGTAGGGCCTGGTGAAAATGCTGGTATTGTAGACTTGGGTGACGGACTCCAACTAGCTTTTAAGATTGAATCTCACAACCATCCCTCAGCGGTCGAACCCTTTCAAGGAGCTGCAACGGGAGTCGGAGGTATTCTCAGAGATATTTTTACAATGGGTGCGCGTCCCATTGCCCTGTTAAACTCGTTACGCTTTGGTTCTCTTAAAGATCCCAAAACCCAACGACTGTTTAGCGGTGTGGTAGCAGGAATCTCTCATTATGGTAACTGTGTGGGAGTACCCACCGTTGGCGGCGAAGTTTACTTTGACTCTGCTTACTCTGGAAATCCTCTGGTGAACGTTATGGCACTAGGATTGATGGAAACGCCAGAAATCGTCAAATCTGGAGCATCTGGCTTAGGCAATCCCGTGCTGTATGTTGGTTCTACCACTGGGCGCGACGGTATGGGAGGCGCGAGTTTTGCTAGTGCAGAATTGAGCGATCAATCCATAGATGATCGCCCTGCTGTACAAGTAGGCGATCCCTTTTTAGAAAAGTCGTTAATTGAAGCTTGTCTGGAGGCATTTAAGACGGGTGCAGTTGTCGCCGCCCAAGATATGGGAGCAGCGGGAATCACCTGTTCTACCTCAGAGATGGCGGCAAAAGGCGGTGTGGGAATTGAACTAGATTTAGATAAAATTCCCGTCAGAGAAATAGGGATGGTTCCTTATGAATACCTGCTTTCGGAATCTCAAGAACGAATGCTGTTTGTTGCTCATCAAGGGCGCGAGCAGGAATTAATTGACATTTTTCATCGGTGGGGACTTCAAGCCGTTGTCGCTGGTATAGTCATCGCTGATCCGATTGTGCGAATTCTCTTTCAGGGTGAAGTAGCAGCAGAAATTCCCGCTGAAGCTTTGGCGGAGAATACCCCACTGTATAACCGAGAGTTGTTGGCACAAGCACCAGAATATGCGCGTCAAGCTTGGGAATGGACTGCTGACTCCCTACCTGCTTCTACAACTGCTGGAATAGAACTTCAAGGAGGACTGCAAAGTTGGAATGATATTCTCTTAACTTTGCTCGATACACCGACGATCGCTTCTAAAAATTGGGTATATCGTCAGTATGACCATCAAGTACAAAATAATACAGTCATGCTGCCAGGTGGTGCAGATGCAGCTGTTGTCCGTTTGCGCCTCCTGGAAGAGGACAAGGGGACAAGGGGACAAGGAGGACAAGGAGATAAGGCAACCCTTAAAGCCCAATCCGGTGTTGCTGCCACTGTAGATTGTAATCCTCGTTATGTTTATCTTGACCCTTACGAAGGAGCTAAGGCAGTGGTGGCAGAAGCTGCACGCAATCTTAGCTGTGTGGGTGCAGAACCTCTAGCAGTAACGGATAACTTGAATTTTGGCTCTCCAGAAAAACCCATTGGTTACTGGCAATTGGCAGAAGCTTGTCGCGGTTTGGCGGAAGGTTGCCGAGAATTGGCGACACCAGTCACGGGCGGAAATGTCTCTTTGTACAATGAAACTCTCGATTCTCAAGGCATCCCCCAACCCATTTATCCCACTCCTGTTGTCGGTATGGTGGGCTTGATTCCCGATATAACCAAAATTTGTGGTCAAGGTTGGCAAGCATCTGGCGATGTGATTTATCTTCTCGGATTACCTCTGACATCTAAAATCAGTTTGGGAGCATCTGAATATTTAGCCACTATCCACAATACTGTTGCCGGAAAACCACCACGGGTAGATTTTGACTTGGAACGCCGCGTCCAGAAAGTTTGTCGTGAAGGAATTCGTAATGGTTGGGTACGTTCAGCCCATGATTCTGCTGAGGGAGGAGTGGCGATCGCTTTAGCAGAATGTTGTCTTGCTGGCAATCTTGGTGTCGAAATCAATTTAGAAATAGCACCAACACAGTTAAACCACCTCGACGAGGTGTTGTTTGCCGAAGGTGGTGCCAGAATTTTAGTTTCTGTAGCATCAGCACAACAAGAAATTTGGGAATCATATTTACAGGAACATCTGAGTCAAGAATGGCAAAAACTGGGTGTAGTTGGTAATTTTGAGACGGGTTTGGGGGTTTTCACCACTGATAACCAAACCTTAATCAAAGTTAGTATCGAAGATATGAACGATCGCTATTTCCATGCGATCGCCAGACGTCTCACCATCCATACCACTATTTCTGAGTGCTAAATATTTAGACTTTAGTCATAACTATTAGCGTCAGTGAGCAAATTTACGGTAGTGTTTTAATGGATGGTTAAAGATTTGTTAAGAATTCCCTAGCCATCTATATAATCCCAGTGACTGACTACCAATTTTAGATTTTGAATTTGAGATTTGGGATTAGGAGCGTTGCTTCTAATTCTTATCTTGTTCTTACTGGGCAAAACAAATCTCAAATAGCCATTCTTAAATTCCAAGCCGCATCCTTACTACGGTGCGATCGATCCAAAATCGTCAATTTCAAATCCAAGGTTGATTGACCCCCCATCAGGAGCAAAGCTAGCATGATTTCTATTCATTCTGTCACTTCGGATGAATACCCCGACCAGACCAACAACCCAATCAATAGTCATGAAAATCAGCCTGACAAGCCAGAAGAAGCTTGTGGTGTTTTCGGCATCTACGCCCCAGGAGAAAACGTTGCTAAACTGACCTACTTTGGATTGTATGCCCTCCAGCATCGGGGTCAAGAATCAGCTGGTATTGCCACCTTTGAGGGTACACAAGTACATCTTTACAAAGATATGGGCTTGGTGTCTCAAGTTTTTAATGAATCTATCTTGGATCGATTGCCTGGTAGTCTTGCTGTTGGTCACACTCGTTATTCCACCACAGGTTCTAGCCGCAAAGCTAATGCCCAACCCGCAGTATTAGAAACCCGTTTAGGTTCATTAGCCCTTGCACACAATGGGAATTTAGTCAATACTGTACAACTACGTCAAGAGTTGCTTGAGAATAAATGTAACTTAGTCACAACAACAGACTCAGAAATGATCGCTTTTGCGATCGCCGAAGCCATAGATGCGGGCACTGATTGGCTAGAAGGTGCAATTCAAGCATTTCACCGTTGCCAAGGAGCCTTTAGTTTAGTTATTGGTACTCCCATCGGCGTTATGGGTGTTCGTGACCCTAATGGAATCCGCCCCTTAGTAATCGGGACTTTGGCTGGTAATCCAGTCCGTTACGTTTTGGCTTCCGAGACTTGTGGTTTAGACATCATTGGAGCCGAATACCTGCGAGACGTAGAACCAGGTGAATTAGTTTGGATTACTGAAGAAGGTTTAGCTTCTTATCATTGGAGTAAACAGTCCCAGCGGAAATTGTGTATCTTTGAAATGATTTACTTTGCCCGCCCTGATAGCGTCATGCACAACGAGAGTTTGTACAGCTATCGAATGCGATTAGGACACCAGCTAGCTAAAGAATCTATTGTAGATGCCGATATTGTCTTTGGTGTTCCTGATTCTGGTATACCTGCTGCTATTGGATTTTCCCAAGCGTCTGGTGTTCCTTACGGCGAAGGACTGATTAAAAATCGCTATGTTGGGAGAACCTTCATTCAACCAACCCAAACCATGCGGGAATCGGGTCTACGGATGAAACTCAACCCCCTCAAAGATGTACTGGCAGGGAAACGAGTGATTATTGTAGATGACTCGATTGTACGCGGTACTACCAGCCGTAAACTAGTTAAAACCTTACGTGACGCAGGTGCAGTAGAGGTACACATGCGAATTTCTTCTCCACCTGTAACTCATCCCTGCTTCTATGGCATCGATACCGATTCTCAGGATCAGCTGATTGCTGCTACCAAGTCAGTAGCAGAAATTGCCAAGCAACTGGAAGTAGACAGCCTTGCCTATCTGAGTTGGGAGGGAATGCTAGAAGCGACACGAGAAGACACCAATAGTTTCTGTTCTGCCTGCTTCACCGGAGATTATCCCGTGGCTATTCCTGAGCAAGTGAAACGTTCTAAACTGATCTTAGAAAAAGCAGTGGTGTAGAGGTTGAGGGATTAGGGAGATGAGGAGACAAACCCGCACTCAGACTTCTCGCTCCTGCTCTTGAGAGGCTTTAAATTCTTCTCATTCTCTAGTCTACGGTGTACACACAAGTCCTAAAATTCTTGCTTGGTAAGATACAAGTTTTTTCTCGTTCCTATACTCCGCATGAGAATGCATTCATGTGGCTGCTGACTCAATGTCTGACTGGAAGCAGAGCCTCTAATCAGCCATTCCTATGCTTTGCATGGGAACGAGAGACACTCCAGGCGAAACTCTTACCAAATCCGAATCAAGTTGATGAATAGGGCAATTCATTGCCCATTTACCTTTAATAACTCAACTCAATTGTTCAAACTTAAATTTCCCTTTAATAAACTTATTAAAGTATTGACCATCAGACGGTGCGTTTTCTAAGCCTTCCTTTACACTAAGAGGTACTTTGAAATACTCATAAACACTTCCATTGTCAAATTCAATAGTTAGTGTTTGAGTTGTTGGATCATAACGAAATTCTTTAATCAGGCTGCTGGGAGGCTTGAGTAGGGGAAAGGCGATCGCATCTCGAATACTGGCACAATCGGTTAATAACATCACTAACCGATCAATCCCAATCCCTAAACCACCTGTAGGTGGCAAACCGTATTCCAAAGCGGTGAGAAAGTCTTCATCTACACCTTGAGCTTCTAAATCACCAGCAGCTTTCCGCGCCGCTTGAGCTTCTAAGCGTTCTCTTTGCTCAATGGGATCGGTAAGTTCTGAGAAGCTATTCCCAGTTTCTCGCCCGACTATAAATAACTCAAATCGTTCTACCAAACCAGGTACAGAACGGTGAGGTTTTGCTAGGGGCGAAATTTCTACAGGGTAATCAATTACAAAGGTAGGTTGAATTAAATTAGCTTCTACCTTCTCTTCAAAGGCTAAATTTAGTAACTTACCAATTGATTGGGCTTCATCTACACCAGGAATACCAACATTTTTACTTGCTATTTTTGCTTCTTCCAAACTTTGGAACGAATTAAAATCCAAGCCTGTAAATTCTTTAACTAAATCGTGCATTGTTATCCGTCGCCAAGGTGGTGTTAAATCTATCGATTCCCCTTGGTAGGTAATTTGTAATGTGCCGAGTACCTCTTGGGTAACAGTGGTAATAATCTCTTCAGTCAACGCCATCATATCGTTGTAGTCGGCGTAGGCTTGGTAAATTTCAATCGTTGTAAATTCGGGATTGTGTCGAGTCGAAATTCCCTCATTGCGGAAAACTCGCCCCAATTCAAACACCTTTTCAAAACCACCCACAATCAGCCGTTTGAGATGAAGTTCTGTGGCAATTCGCAAATACAACTCCATTTCTAAAGTGTTGTGGTAGGTGATAAATGGACGTGCATCTGCACCCCCAGTCTCACTTTGTAAAACCGGTGTTTCAATTTCCAGAAAATCTCGCTGTTCCAAATAACGGCGAATACTAGCAGTAATTTGAGCGCGACGGCGGAAAGTTTGCCGCACTTCCGGGTTTACAATTAAGTCAACGTAGCGCTGACGGTAGCGCTTGGCAACATCCGTTAATCCATGCCACTTGTCGGGTAGCGGCAACAGGGATTTAGTAAGGATAGTATATTGTTTAACGTAGACAGATAACTCGCCCTTTTCAGTCCGTTTAATAGTACCTTTGGCTCCTAATATGTCACCTGCATCTGTAAGTTGCTTCAGGTGATTGAAGGCATCAGCATCAATATCTGCCATACCTTCTTGGATGCGATTTTTATCCAAATAAAGCTGAATTGTACCGGTTTCATCTTGCAGGGTGAAAAAAGCCAATTTACCGAAAACGCGACGCGCCATAATGCGTCCGGCTATGGCAACTTCTAAATCAACTTCTTCACCACTGGATAAATTGGCAAACTTTTCTTGCAACTGCGCTGCATGATGGGTGGATTCCCAACGATAAGCGTAAGGATTAGTCCCTAGCTGCTTGAGTTGTTCTACTTTCTCCAGCCTCGCGGCTCGGATATCTTCTTCCGACATGGTAACGAACTTTCAGGGGGCAAGATTAATTATAGATGCTGCCAAAGTTGAGAGTAAGGGATAATCGCCTAAAAGTGATCTGCTTAGGCTAGCAAAAACCGCAGCGCTAAAGGAAATACACAATGACACAAACTAGAGTGCGTCTGTCACACGTATTGATTGATTTTCAAACGAACGGTCACGCACTTCTCCCAAACGGTGGAAGAAGACCGCTCTCGACAACGAGTTTTTCAATTCTCCCTTGTTAAGTTCGCTTGTAGCTTGACGTCACAACTGAAGACTTTGCGACCAATAGAGAGCGAACAATGTCCTCTCAATTCTTCCCACTTTTGGCAGAGCGATGCCTGCGACGGGCTACGCCTACGCTAATTTGTTTTGACGAGGATATGACGCTAACTTACGCGTGATCGGGGAAGCCGTGACTGTTCTTTTTAATACGAAAGTAGCCAGTCGGAGAATATCATCCCAGCAAGCAGCAATCAATTTGACATTAATTTTCTCACCCAAAAGTGACGCCGAGCAAAAAAGTATTTTTACAAAAAATCCAATCGGTAATGGCTGGAGCCTTTACTTCACAATGGTTCTAGCACTTGAATTAACTACGAGCGCGTACAATTTTCCCGTTTTTGGTGCGACACGATGGCGCACGAAGGGCTGGAAGCCCCTATATATAAAGCTTCCAAAAGATGAGCGAGGAAC
>NZ_JBALDE010000052.1:0-32342 GCF_036917515.1 Nostoc sp.
AAATGCTCTGAATGCGGTAACTAAAAAAGACATTATTGGATGGTTCACCCACTGCTGTTACTATATTGCACCCAACTGAGAACCGCTATATTTTGGTGCACACCGAACGCCGCCAAAGTCAGCACGAAAATCAAAATAGTCCAATGACTACCAAGACAACTGCTCTTCTACTATTTTTGTGTAAGTAATATCAAGTTCGGTTAATCACTTATGATTACCGCATCTGTGCAAAAATCCCAAAAGCCTCTTTCCCCTTGCAAGAACTGCGATCTAAATGATAAGTATTTAGCCGGACACGATATAAGTCGGCGGTAAGGCGATCGCATTTCTATTTTGAGCAATACTATAACTATCAATTCTATAGTCACCCAGATGAAGACCAGCGTATAGGCAACAGTGCGCCCACGCTAAAAACCACAGCTAACCCACCCATACCAAACATTCCCCAAGGTACTAAACCTTCCAACGGATTCACCACACGCGCAGTGCTTATGGGTTGTTTAGGATTGTAACGTACCACTACCATCTGACCGTTGCTGGAACGGTAGGACTCATAACTGCCTGTAAAACGAGTGCGTTCACCGTTGGCTAGAAACTCGATAACTGGCGCATAGGTTTCTTTTTGCTCATTATCATTATTGTTCGTACTGCTGCGATCGCGACGACTGATGCTGTCTACCACTGTGCCGCGTGTTTCGTTTAGGGTTGCACCTTCATGGGCGATGATGTTACGTACCCAAAAACCACCTCCAATAAACAGCAATCCAATGACCAGCCCAATACTTGCGCTTAGTTTGTCGTCAAAAGTGTTTTGGTGAGGTTTGAAATTCATGGGTTTGACGATGGCACAACAATAAATTTCATCACAGCATCTCGACTATAGCTTACATTTGAAACATTTTTTTGGCACTACTAACCTTATAACTGCGTCAAATATCTTACAGCTAAATTACTGCATCAGTTTTTCTGGTGTAACAATTTAACGTTTATATGGTATTAAATATAACCAATTAACCTCATTTAGTAAGCAGAAGTAATGACAGTTCAGTTTTGGCAAAAAAGTAGAAAAATTAATCCAATTCTAACTAACTTACTATTTAAGCCTGTACACAGACAAGTACTACTAGGTTTAAGCAAGCTACACGTAGCGAGTCAAGAGACATCGCCGTGGCTTTTGAAAAAGCGTCTGTTGCCATTATTATGTCTAATATCATTTTTTTTGGTATTGTTACTCAACAGCTTTGCCCCTGCCGTTGCCCAACTACCTCCTCAACCTCGTCAGGAAATTCGGGGAGTGTGGTTAAGTGGTAACGATTTTAGTGTTTTTAGAAATCGTTCACGGGTGCAAGCAGCCATGAGCCAACTGCGGCAGTTAAATTTTAATACTGTTTATCCAATAGTTTGGAATGATGGTTATACACAATATCCCAGCGCCATCATGCAGAAAATGGGTATTCCCTTTTTCTTCAAGGGAATAGATGGACAAGATGTAATTGCAGACATTATTACTCAAGCCCATAGCCAAGGGTTACTAGCAATACCCTGGTTTGAATTTGGTTTTATGGTTCCTCTAACTTCGGAACTCGCATCACAGCATCCAGATTGGCTAACCCAAAAAGGGGATGGCACTCAAACTTCAATTAGTGCTGCGGGTGAAGTAGCGTGGTTAAATCCCTTTCACCCAGAAGTGCAAAACTTTATCCGCGAACTCGTCATGGAAGTTATGACTCAATACGATGCTGATGGCGTTCAATTTGACGACCATACGAGTTTACCTGTAGAATTTGGTTACGATAAGTACACGATAAGTCTATATACTCAAGAAACTGGCAATCCTCCTCCACCGAATCCCCTAGCCCAAGCATGGATAAAATGGCGGGCAGATAAAATTAGTGCCTTCATGGTAGACCTTTACCAAACTGTGAAAGCTAGAAAACCGAATGCTATTTTTTCAGTTGCTCCTAATTACTATAATTTCGCCTATAAAATGCAACTGCAAGATTGGCTCAACTGGGTACGGTTGGGTATTGTCGATGAGTTGGTGATGCAGGTGTACCGAAATGATGTGGAAAGTTTTATCGCTCAAATTACCCGCCCAGAAATTTTAGAAACCCAACAAATCATCCCAACTGGTATCGGTATTATGGCGGGGTTACGAAATCGCCCAGTTGCCATCCCACAAATCAAATCTCAGGTAGAAGCAGTCCAACAACGCGGTTTAGGAATCGGCTTTTTCTACTACGAAAGCCTTTGGGATATTGCCCCTGAACCAGCAGCACAACGCCAGTCTGCATTTGCAGCTCTTTTCCCAAATTCAGCGTTGCGCGATATCTCGCAAAATACACCCCGCAAGTCAACTTTTAACACCGTATCTTTACCTTTATATCCCAAACCTTCCCTTGGGCAACGTGTTCGCGGCTATTTTTTGGAAGTTGCGATCGCAAATGGTCAACCAAAACGTATTTTATTAGATACAGGGTCAGCAGGGCTAAGAGTTCCCAAAGAGTTTTTAGGTAATTCTCCGATCCAAAGAACAGGTCAAAATATCAAGGAGGTATTAAGTGATGGTACTATCCTGGAAGGAGAATTAGTTTACGCTAATGTCCGCTTTGGTTTAATTCCCACTGCCGAACGTGTTCCCGTACAGGTTGTTACTAGTCGCCAATGTATTGCCCAAAAACCTAAATGTTCGGCAAATAGTGGTGTACCATTTTCTGGAATTATTGGTGTTAACTATTTTGAAAAATCACTTCCCTATAACCCGTTGAGAAAATTACCAGGCAATCTGAGTAACGGATTTATCGTTGTTGGCAATGGTGGTAGTAACAACAATGGCAGCCTAATTCTCGGTTTAACTGCTGAGAATCAAGCAGGTTTCAAAATGGCTTCTTGGAGTCAACAACCTGAAATTAATGGTGTACCGGGTAAAAGATGGGACTCTCGACTGAGTAAAGTTTGTTTAACTCTTGCTGGAAGTTCTGCAAAAAATTCGTGTAATAGTAGAGCGATCGCTGATACTGGAACTATTAATGGTTTAACTGAATTTAAGTCAGCTTCTACAGTAGGTAAACTCAAACCCGGAGTATTAGGGTCAGCAAATGCTGTGAAAGTAGGGATTAATGGCATTTTTGATTACAGTTTGACACCAGGAACCCGTGACGGATTTAATCGCTGGAATTTGAGTATCTCGCCACAAGCAGAACTGACTATATTTGTAAATCCTGGAATCGCCTTGTTTGATAAATACGATGTACTTTTTGACCAAGTTAATGGTAAACAAGGTTTTCGCAGTCGGCGGTAAGAAGAAAGTAAAGACTTACTTACTCAGATAGCGTTCAATTAACCCAGGATTTACGCAAACAATGGCCAAACCCTGATGTAGAGACGCGATTTATCGCGTCTTGAAAGACCAATTATCCTCAACCCAAGCATATTCTTCTATAAGTACAGCAACAGTTTAAATCACTGTGGCTATTAGCCTAGTAAAAGTCAACCACTAAGTAGAACCAGTGATTTCCAAGTTAGTTTCTCGTTATGGGCTAACAGTCAATATCACCAGTACGCTGCTTCAACCCTATACGTAGGATGATGGCTGGTTTGACTTGGATTTGTAGGGGAGAACAAAGCAACTCTACTCTCGCATTTCTCACAAGTCCCACGTTCGCATTCATCGTAACCTTTGCCCTGAGTATTTTTTGGGCATTTCTGAGAGCTAAAAATTTTGATGCAGTATGAAACACTTGAATCTAGGTTCTATAAGGCTTTGAGAAATCTGGGTACTCTAGCCTGAGTTATTTAGAAAAACTGGGAATACCGATTTGGTTGGATTTGTCTAGCGTTTATAGCGATCGCTATCCAATGGCAGCACTAATTAATCAAAAAACCAATTCCCAAAACAGATTATTACTGGTTTCTTCAGTTTACGAAAAAAGCCAAGTTACTCAGATTCGCCTGCGGATACATATTCCCAAATACTATCTGCAAGCGCCCGTGATTTCATAGTTAATTTCTACTTATGGCTTAATAGTTAATATTACCAAAGCTATGCTACAACCAAATGCAGATGCAGAAGGATGCTTTGACATTGAACTGCGGGGAACAGTGCCACAAATTTCTAGCGATTTAGCTTACCTAGAATCCTTGAATCTTAGAATTGTGGGCAAGTTGAATGCTGACGGCGATAGCTAGTTTTACTGAAATAATTTAAATTTCATAGTACCAAATTTCTTCTTCTCGCAACACAATTCGATGTAGGGAAAGACGATCGATCAAGCCCTCTTGCTCAAACTGCCCAAGAACACGAGTGATAGTCACACGAGTTGAACCGATCATTTCTGCTAGGTCTTCATGAGTTAGACGCATATCTATTAAACGTCCCTTCTCAACTTCCGAACCAAACTTTTTGGATAACCATGCCAACAGCTTGATGAGCATAGTATCCACTTTTTTATGACTACGAATGATCGTCAATTCTTGAGCTTGTTGGATATGGGCAAGTAAAGTTTCTGTTAGTTCAGTCCACTCCTTTAGAGGTAAGACTGTCGCCTCCACTTTAGTTAGGCATTCCATCTGATAAGGTTCTAATTTTGACAAACTCTTACCAACGACATCTCCAGGTCCCCACAATCCCAGAGCAACAGTTGTACCATCTTCTAGATAGCTAAAAGTTCTGACAAAACCCGTTTCAATCTTCCAAAGGTCGTTATGATGCTCTGGTAGAAATGACCTACGGGCAAAAAGTTGCTTAGTATTGTTACTGTTTGAACTAGAGAAGCTTGTGTACAAAGACACCATATTATATAAAACTATTCTCCGATAAATTAACCGTAGTATTACATTTATATCAGGTTATAAGAACCTATGGGTATTTTAAAGAGGGGAGCAGAGGGGCAGGGGAGGAATAATAATGCCCAATGCCCAATGCCCAATGCCCCATTTCCCAAATTAAATTCCCGCACCATCAAGAAAATCTTCAATCATCCCATCAGAGTTTTTGCTCTTAGGGTTGTCGGTTAATTCGTCGCCAAGTTCAGTTGGAGACAAACTTGATTGATCTTCCAACTGCTCAAACTGTTTCTCTAGAGACTTGACGCGTTCAAATAAAGCGCGGATTACTTCAGCTTCTACGTCACGGAATTTATCATGATCCAGAACATTGGTAGGTAAGTTGTTTTGACGAGTCACACGCCCTGGAATCCCAACTACAGTAGTGTTACTGGGCACATCTCTTAGCACCACAGAACCGGCTCCAATACGGACGCGATCGCCAATTTGAATATTTCCCAAAACCTTCGCACCCGTTCCCACAACTACATGAGAGCCTAAAGTTGGGTGGCGTTTGCCGCTTTCTTTCCCTGTCCCGCCAAGGGTGACACCTTGATAAATTAGGGCATAGTCGCCCACGATTGCTGTCTCACCAATCACTACTCCCATCCCGTGGTCAATAAACACTCCCTGACCAATTAATGCCCCAGGATGGATTTCAATTCCGGTTAAAAACCGACTAAGATGAGAGATGAATCTTGGTATAAAGGGAATTCCAATTTTATGCAGCCAGTGTGCCAATCGATGAAACACTAGGGCATGAAGTCCAGGGTAACAAAACAATACTTCTAGCCAGTTACGGGCTGCTGGGTCACGCTCAAAAATGGTTTGCAAATCAGTTAGTAGCATACTCTGTTGAGATTTTTGTTGGTAAGTGAGACTCTGAAAACAGAAACTCAGGATAATTCCCACAAAAAGATCGAGTTATTTATGGGAATTATGTTAAATAGCAATCTACGGTAAGTCGATAGATTATAGTGTTTTTGTGGGGAATAAGTGGGATGCTATCACATTCCACAATTGAAAAAAATTAATTTCGCGTAAACTGCGATAAGTCCCTCAATTCACCGTAGTATATTGAGTACAGTGTTGAATAGCCAAAACTACACTCTCTTGGATCTGTCTTCCAAAGTGGAATACGCGCTGCTGGCACTCTTAGAACTAGCAAGCCACCACGGAAAAAAACTTCCTTTAACCATGAGCGAGATTACTGCCAAGCAACCAATACCTGAGCGCTATCTGGAACAAATTTTGACTAACCTCCGGCGTGCTGGTGTGGTGCAGAGTCAACGCGGCTCTAAAGGAGGTTTTGTTTTAGTTCGTGAACCTTGGCAGATTACAATACTTGAAATTGTAACTTTGGTCGAAGGCGAGCGGAAAGAGAAAGATACCTCTAACTCTCCGACTCTAGAAAAGACTCTAGTTTATGAAGTTTGGGAGCAAGCTAACGCTGCCTCAATTGAAGTTTTGGGTCGTTATACACTCCAAGACTTGTGCGAGGAAAGAGAAACTCGTGCCCAGCAGAGTCCAATGTATTATATTTAGACACGACGGAGTACCCCCATGCGGATAGCGAAAGATATCACAGAGTTAATCGGACGAACTCCTTTAGTTCAATTAAACAAAATTCCCCAAGCTTCAGGAGCGGTTGCTCGGATTGTGGTGAAGCTAGAAAGCATGAATCCAGCATCTTCTGTGAAAGACCGGATTGGCGCGAGTATGGTGGAAGCGGCGGAAGAAGCAGGCTTGATTCACCCCGGAAAAACTGTTTTAGTAGAGCCGACTTCTGGAAATACAGGAATTGCGCTAGCGATGGTGGCAGCTGCCAAGGGCTACCATCTCATTCTAACCATGCCTGACACAATGAGCTACGAAAGACGATCCATGCTCAAAGCTTATGGCGCTCAACTAGAGTTAACGCCAGGGGTAGAAGGGATGCGAGGAGCGATCGCTCATGCAGAAAAGCTTGTAGCTAAAACGCCCAATGCTTATATGTTGCAGCAGTTTCGCAACCCTGCTAACCCAAAAGTTCACGCCGAAACCACAGCTGAAGAAATTTGGAATGATACCGATGGAGAAGTAGATATTCTCGTGGCGGGAGTGGGTACTGGTGGAACAATTACGGGAGTTGCAGAAGTTATAAAAAAACGGAAGCCGAGTTTTCAAGCGATCGCAGTTGAACCAAGCAGCAGTCCGGTATTAGTGGGTGGTAAATCAGGACCTCACAAAATCCAGGGTATTGGTGCAGGATTTATCCCAGCAATTTACCGTTCAGAAATGGTAGATGAAGTGATTCAGGTAGCGGATGAACAAGCGATCGCTTACAGCCGTCGTCTGGCAAAAGAAGAAGGATTACTATCTGGCATTTCTACTGGTGCTGCGTTGTATGCTGCTATTCAAGTAGCACAACGCCCAGAAAATGCAGGTCACTTAATCGTCATGATACAGCCCAGCTTCGGCGAACGCTACCTCAGTACCTCACTGTTTAAAGATCCAGAGGAGAATGAGTGGTTGAGTAAAGTTTAGTTTTTAGATTTTAGGGACTTCTAAAAAATCAATTATCTAGTAGGGTGTGTTATAGCGACAGCGTAACGCACCTATTATCTGTTAGGCGGTGCATTACGGCGTTAAGCCTAATGTCACCCTACTTGGATATTTTTTTAATTGAAAATCCTTGAGATTGTCATACTATTTCACTTTAATAATAAAAATACCTTGGTAGGGGCATGGCAATGCCATGCCCCTACGATAAATCTATATATATCAGGATTTTCATGAATTGGTATCACCCACTGCTCAATCCTTTTTCTCGAAACCGATTTTTTAGATTTAGATGAAAAATCTAAATTTAAAATGGGCTTGATTACCTACTAGAATTTTTGCCAATTTCATCGCTATCTTCATGATTTTTTACCAAAATCACCAAACACAAACAACTAGCAGCTAGCTTTATTAAGCTCAAAGCTCCACTTTTTAATACAATAAAAGCACCTAATCCTATCAGGACAAAAGGTACAATATGATTACCATAGCGAGTCAATACATCAGCTATTACTCTGTAGTTAATTAATTTGTATGCCACATAGCACCAAACTCCTAACAATAGAAAAAATAATCCGATAATTATCACAAAACTCTCTAAGTTGCTGCTAGCAAATAACGGCACATAGACACTAATATTGTCACTACCATTAGCAATTGTAACGGCTGCCACACTGTAAGTTTGAGGAGATAGGAAACTAGTAATTGTTGATGCTTTAGATTCTTCAGTTGTAGCTACAACTTCTTGCAATGCATCTTCTTCCTTATTGACTAAACTGCTGATACCTATGGCAATTGGGAGTAGACCAAGTAATCCAATCCAGCTTTTTGATAAAACTAACCCACCAAATAAACCAGAAAGACTAAAGATTAACAAAACTGTAAAACCTATAAACTGACCGACAACTACATGCCTGTGGCGAAAGGTAGCATTTATTTGAGAAAAAAACAACAATAGAATGACAATATCATCAATGTTAGTGGCAATGAACGCAATTGATCCTGTAGTAATTGCAGTAACTAACTCGTTCATATTTTAAAATAAACAATAGATATGCTTTTATCTTACAGGGAGTATCTTACCTAAGACATTTCTAGAAATTAAATATGTGTTATCCAGAACCCTTGTAGAAACGCACTGCTGCGTTTCTACATTCTTTTTTACCAGATGTCTAATTGAATTGTGGTAATTCTTGTTTCAGGTCAAACTGCTGTAGGAGAAAGAGCTATCTGCAAAGATAAAATTCTCAAAGCCAATTGTCAAAAGGGTAATGAGGTTGCCATTGTTGTTGAAGGTAATGTTGGCAGGGTTTAGACTCTTGCCAGAAATAATACCAGATACACTAAGTTCAGAACGCTTGAAAGCGCTCACATCAAGGGTATCAAAACCATTCCCGCCATCAACAATTGCAGACCCGAACCCTTTGAAGTAGTCATTTCCAGCCCCTAGTTCAAAGCGGATACCACCACCAATAGTGACTTTCTGTTGAACTTTATCGATATTACTGGTAGCGGTAATTTTGTCATTCCCATCGTCAGTCCTAATGATTCCTTGCCCATAAATGCCATAGGCAGTACCATCAATTGTGGTTGTTGCTTGTCCAGTGAGGATGTCATGGCCATTACCAGTATCAATAATGCCGTCATTGAAGATGCCATAAGCTAGGGTGTTTGCTTCCAAACTGTTTGCAGAACCCTTAATCGTGTCCTTGTTCTCACCAGTAGTGATAATAGCTTTTTTAATGTTCTGGATGCCGATGCTGCTTTTGCTCGGTTCTGTAATGATGGTAGCGTCTTCGATGTTCTTATTCTGGCTGTCAATACTAGTAGAGCTGATGCTCTGTGCACTGGGGATAGTGTCATCTTTAATGATGATCGTCGGGAATGTAATAGGGATAATTGTATATTTGCCGTTGCTGCCAGCAGTACCAGTGCCGACAAGGGTATCTTCTCCTTTGCCAGTATTTAGTTTATCACTGTTACTAATGCCGATTCCAACACCGCCGTCACCGCTTTCGCCATTAACCTCACCGCTGGTACCTCCGCCACCATTACCACCAGTGCCAGTGCCACTGATAGTATCATTTCCGTCCCCTGCATCAAAACTGCTACTGTTGCTGATGCCGATTCCAGTACCACCGTCGCCGCTTTTGGTGCTGTAACTGAAAAAACCAACTGAGACATAAGGGATGCCTTGGCGACCATTACCACCAGTTCCAATACCAGTGATAGTGTCATTTCCATTCCCTACATCAAAACTGCCACTGTTGCTAATGCCGATTCCAGTACCGCCGTCGCCACTTTTAGAATCATCGCCTCCCTGAAAGCCGCCAGTGCTGCCAATACTGCCAGTACCGTTGCCAGTAATAGTGTCATTTCCATTCCCTGCATCAAAACTGCCAATGTTGCTGATGCCGATTCCAGTATCGCCTTTACGGTCTTTAAGAGCATTGGGTGTACCAAAGACACGGAAGCCAGTGCCACCAGTACCAGTGCCAGTGATAGTGTCATTTCCGTTCCCTGCATCAAAACTACCACTGTTGCTGATGCCGGTTGGAGTAACGCCAGTACTAGTGCCAGTGATAGTGTCATTTCCGTTTCCAGCTTTTAAACTGCCACTGTTGCTAATGCCAATTCCATTCCCTGTATTGAGACTACTACTGTTGTTGATGCCAGTGGGTATAAATTTCAAACCAGTACCGATGCCAGTGATAATGTCACTTCCATCCCCTGCATTGAGAGTGCCACTGTTATTAATGCCGATGCCAGTAACAGGTTTCTTAGGCTTAGTACCACCTGTGCTAGGCTTACCAGTACCAGTAATACTGTCATTTCCTGAAAACGTATTAATCACACTTCCATTTGAAATATCAATACCAATTGCCACAGATGCATTTAACTCTTCTGCGGCTAAAGTATCGATACTGGAAGTACCGATAAAATTAGGTGGAACCGTAAGTCTAGGCATTGATAAAATCCTCTCTATGAGAATAATTACTTGGTCATTTTAAAGCTTAGTTGTGCCAGAAGGTTAAAATAATTCGTAATTAAATTAGTTTGAAATTTAACTCCCAATTTTCTTATAAACCACCAAAAAATATAATTTAGTAAGGGATTTAAACTCAATAATTACAAATTACGAATTACGAATTAGTGAATTTGGTATGGTGGTAAATCGTAAATTTTAAAAATCCAGCATGAGTCAGCTAGGGACAGCCTTCAGTCAAGGGATAATTGCTTTCATCGCCACTAACATAGATGACATCATTATCTTGTTAATCTTTTTTTCACAGGTAGATGTTAACTTTCGACGACGGCATATTTTACTCGGTCAATATCTGGGTTTTACAGCCATTATCATCGCTAGCTTACCGGGATTTTTTGGGGGATTAATTGTACAGCGAGAATGGATAGGATTACTAGGATTGTTACCAATTGCTATTGGTATTCAGCAATTAGTATCTAGAAAAGAAGAAACTATAACAGTTCAGACAGTCAGTAGTGATTTTAGGGAGTCCACACCTACTAACTCGGTATTGTCTTTTATTTTGAGTATTTTGCAACCCCAAACCTATAAAGTCGCAGCAGTAACGATCGCTAATGGTGGTGACAACATTAGTATATATATCCCTTTGTTCGCTGGAAACAATCTTGCCAGCTTGGGAGTAATTTTAAGTATATTTTTTATCATGATAGGGGTTTGGTGTGCGATCGCTTATTTTTTAAGCCGTCAACCTACCATTGCTGATATTTTAAGTCGCTACGGTCGAGCTGTCGTACCTTTTGTGTTAATTGGCTTGGGTCTACTCATTATGTATGAGCGAGGTACATTTACTCTACTACCTTGGATGAAAAGTTAATCAATGTTGGGTGTTGAATGCTGAATTTGGAATTGGAAATCTCAAATTGGTTACACCTGATGGACTAATTTCCAACTTACCATCATCAAAATGGCATAAATGATAAACCGTAGTGGACGTTGCGGAGCTACCTGGCAGATTTTAGCGCCTAGTAACACCCCAGGCACAGAGCCTAGCCATATAGGCAGTACCAAACTCCAATCAACTGTTCCCAGGCTGAGATGACCGAGAGCTGTAAACAGCAGTAAAATTGCTGCGTGTGAAATATCTGTACCCACCAACTTCCTTGCATCAAGCCGGAAAAACCCAATCAGCACCAGGGCAAACATTGAACCTGAAGAGACGCTAGTTAGACCAACCAAACAGCCTAAAATTGCTCCCAAAGTAATTGTTGTAAATCGACCAAAGTTAGTTTCTAAGTCTAACTTTGGCAGTTCGGGTAAATTAAATTTGGGTAAAAAAGTCAATAATAACAATTGCACTAGTGCTAACACTGTGACTAGCAAAATCATCCCGCCAAGCAAACGGAGCAAAATGTTATCCAGGTTATACTCACCTGTGTGTTTAATGAGGTGCAAAATCGCCACACCAAACAATGAGCCTGGAACACTCCCGAAAGCCAGCCATTTGACAACTTCTGTGTTAAGGGTTTTCTGTTCCCAATGCTTGACGCTACCAACAATTTTCATCAAGGTGGCGGCCACAACATCAGAACTTACAGCGATAGAAGGCGGAATCTGAAAAACAAAAATTAGCATTGGTGTGATCAAAGAGGCTCCACCAATTCCCGTCAAACCGACGATGATACCAACAAAAAAGCTAAAGAACGGTAGTAATAAATAGTGCATACTCTTTGGGGGTTTCAACAATTAGTTATCAGTTATCAGAGTCCTGTTGAGTCTCCCACTTTTATAAGTGAGCAGCGTCGCTAAGGGTTTGTTAAATTCCCAAACGAAGCCTTGATAACTGTTCACTGACTTAACTACGAGCAGCTAGAACTGAAAGTCAGTTAAAGCTTCACTGCTAGAGAGCAGCAACTCAGCCAAACATATAGCCCAGTGATAGACAGAGCTAGTTATGACAAGTTATTGTGTTTTTCAAGGATTCCTGGACAACTTAAAACCTGTCTGGAAGTTTTTGTCAGCATGACAACTGGCATTTAGCTCAAACATGCTTTGATAACTGCTTTTTGGTCAGTCGTTCTGCTAAACTCAACTTATAATTGGTTTTTCTGCGGTTTTACATATAAAAGCACGTAAGACGATGCACTTACCGTATTTTACTCGTAAGTATGATTAAACGTCCAGCGTATTCGCGTTGTATATTGCTCAATTATCTGGATAATACACCGCAGTCCGTCAAACTCACTACGGACTGATTGTTAAAAAATTTACCTACAGATTATAACCATAAGGATAACTCCAAACTTTGTAGAGATGCGATATATCGCATTTATGTTGCAATTAGGCAACATCCTGGAAGTGATTACAATACTTAAGGTCAATTCCAATTCCCTAGTTTAATGACTCATAGAAAACTTCTCGCAAGATCTACCTGTAAAGGCTGCTCTGCCCTTCGGTACAGTTTGGGGAATTGTCGATGGTAGTGAAGAAAAGCGGGTTACTGAAGCGATCTCGCTAAAACTCGCAATTTCTTTGGGTCTGTTGGTGTATGCACGCGCTTGTCTGATTATGGTGTTGGACTTGATACTATTTCTGTAATTAATTATTGAAAGTTTTGAAAAGCGCGGTACTGTAGCTTTGGGCGAACATCAAGATTTTAATTCTTTGGTAGTCGAGCAGATTTTAACTCTGTCTGCTTAATGAGGAGTGGGGAATAGCCAATGCCTAGTACCGCAAGGCGGAAGTCAAAAGTCACGCATTCAAAAGTCACGCATAATTATATTCCAAGCTCTTGCGCCATTTGAAATGGTTCGGCAGTTCCTCATGGGGGGAACCCCCCATGAGGAACTGCCGAACCCGAAGGGGTATGTTTATTTACGCCATACTGTACTAGTTCTTTACTCAGTATTGAAAAAAGCTTGACTTGCAAGCAACTATCATGCTAGATTAAATCAAACCATTCGGTCGGTAATATTTTATTTACAGCTATTTTCAATTCAATAAACTCCCTACTCCTTACTATCAAAATCGCTGTAATGTCTAAAGGCGAAGAAACAAAAACCAGAATTCTTCAGCAAGCAGCCGAACTGTTTAATCAACAGGGGTATGCAGGTTCATCGATGTCAGACATTATGCATGTAACTGGATTGCAGAAAGGAGGAATTTACAATCACTTCCAAAGCAAAGATGATCTCGCGCTACAGGCTTTTGATTTTGCGATCGCTCGCATTAAGCAGCATACTAGATTTGCATTACGAAGCAAACACCACGCAGTAGAACGTCTGCAAACAATCATTGGGGTGTTTAGTAGCTTCGCAGAAAATCCACTGATCAAGGGAGGATGTCCACTGCTGAATACTGCTGTGGAAAGTGATGATGCTCATCCGGCGTTGCGAGAACGTGCTCAACAAGCGATGAACTCTTGGCTGCATCTAATTTGTCGAATTATTGAAAAAGGAATTGAAAAGGGTGAAATTCGCCCAGAAGTGAGTGCTGATGAAATCGCTACCATCATCATCGCAACACTGGAAGGAGGCATAATGATCAGCAAGCTTTATGGAAATTCAATTCATATCCATAGGGTAATTAATCACCTGAATCAATATTTGGAAACTTTTCTTTAATTGAACAGATTGAGCAGTAAGAAAAAATATTAAGAAAAATAATGCTAGAAAATAACAACTTACACAGACCATTAGAAGTAGTATTAGCAATTCCTGTAAAAACATACGACATTGATTTTATGGGAATTGTGAGTAATATCGTGTATATTAGATGGCTAGAGGATTTACGTCTAAAGTTTTTAGATGAACATTGGCAACTCAATCAACAAATTGAGCTAGGATATACACCGATTCTAGCCGGAACTGAAATTGAATATAAACGTCCGATAAAGATTATTGATCGGGTGATTGGACGTTTATGGCTGAGTAGTTTAGGACGCTTAAAGTGGACTGTGCAAGCTGAAATTTTCTCTAACAATGAGTTAGCAGCAGTAGCTAGCCAGAAGGGTGGTTTTGTCAGTCTGCAAAATAATCGTCTGATTCCCATTCCAGAGGAATTACAGAAAAAGTATTTACACTATCAACAAGGGATTCAGAAAATTTAATCATTGAGAATACTTCAATATTTTTTTGAGTTTTTACAGACTGTTCGGTTTGTTTGTAAACATAATCTGGACTATAATACCGATTTTTGCATGAATACGCGAAAGAACCCCACCGTCTGCGGCACCTCCCCTTGGTAAGAGCAGATTGGGAGGGGTCTCTATAAAACTTACTAATTTCTTGATGCTTCCCTTTAATCCCCTCTCCGCAAGCGGGGCTAGCATATACAAAAGTTGAAAAAAGCTCGATTTACTATTTTCCTCTCATTCCTATGCAGACTATAGGAACGAGGAAAGCCTCATCAAGCTTAAGTTTTTAGGACTTGTGTGTGCACCGTAGACAAGCGGGGAGGGGCGATGAAGTGTAGCTTAAGCTCTTTGGGGTTATTAGGGTTTAATAAGCAATCAAGCGGACATGATATGAAAGCTCAAATATTCACAAATATTGTGTTGAGTGGCCAAACAACCAACTTTTTATTGTCAATCTCATAAATATACGGGAACTTCTTGTTTTAAGTTTTGGTCACTTTATGTCACTTTGAACAGCAAGGCGGTTCTGACTCCAATCGATTAGGTATATTCCAACTTAGGCATTGCAGCCTTATATGTCGTCCCATTTAACTGACCCTAACTCTTCGGTAAACCACTGTACCCATCCAAAGGTATGTACAAATGCTGTTATCCATTGTCAGCTTTTCCTGAATTGTCTTTATATATACAATAATTACACTTTGTTAGTCAGATTAACGCAGACTTCAAGCACTTTCAAATCACGAAAATGGATGTTTGCTTATAGAAAAATTTCGTCATATCCAACCAAATATTACCATAATTATTTATATGTATGCTAAAAGTTGATGAAAGCTATATCAAACGACACTTCAAACACTTTTGCACCCAAAAACCTCTATACTAGACTAGACTTTGATAAATTTGAGAGTTTTGTTAATTGCAACACCAAAAACTATCAATTTTTAGATGAAATAGTAGCGTATCTTATAGTCTATAGTTTTTAAGGTTTAGTCAAAACTATATCCAGTATCATCAAAAAACTGCAAACTTCATGTGGTGCAAAAATCAAGTGGGGAGTGAAAACATGAATTTACGTAGAAATGCATTGCAAATCCTCAAAGAAACTAGCCGAACTTTTTATATCCCAATTAGTCTTTTACCGCCAGGATTGCAAGAAGCAGTAGCATCAGCATATTTGTGTATGCGTGCTATTGATGAAATTGAAGATCATCCTGAACTAGATAATGCTACTAAAGCAAAGCTGTTAAGAACCATTAGCCTGACATTACAGGCAGGAGTTGATGGCTTCGCAGTAGATGCTTTCTTTGCAGGATTTAGTGGATATGAGAATTCATTAGAAGAAGTCACTTTGAGGATTAGAGAATGGTCACTGCTAGCACCAGACACCATTGCACCTCGAATTTGGGATGCCACTGCTGCAATGGCAGACCGGATGGCTTATTGGGCAGAAAAAAACTGGAAAATTTATACAGAATCTGATTTAGATCGTTATACCTTTGGAGTTGCAGGTGCAGTGGGACTGTTACTTTCTGACTTGTGGACTTGGTATGATGGAACACAAACGAACCGTACCCAGGCGATTGGTTTTGGTCGGGGTTTACAAGCAGTCAATATCTTGCGTAATCATACTGAAGATTTGGGGCGTGGGGTAGAATTCTTCCCAGAAGGTTGGAGTGCAGAAAATATGCAAGAGTATGCCCGGCGCAATCTAACTCTGGCAGAAGCTTATATCAAAGACCTTCCTACCGGGCCAGCCTTAGATTTTTGTCAAATCCCCTTCACTTTGGCAAACGGCACTCTTGACGCCCTTGCTAATGGTAAAGAGAAACTCAGCCGCAGTGATGTTTTTGCACTTATCGAACAGCTGATTAGTGTGAACATGAAAGCTAGCTAATAATCTCTTAACGACTAATGGAGATGATTCTAAATTGCCTCCAAATTTGGGCATCCAAAATTCTACAGCGACTTTCTGTAGGGTAGCCAGTACGGTCTTGGGGTTTCCCCAAATATAGTAACTGGCGTTGGGCACTGCCCTCCAATACCTTTTAATACCAATATCTCCCATGCAAAAAACCAGATTAGAGCTGATTTTCTAAATGGGATAACAGTGTGATGCACGCCACAAGCCTTGAGAGAGCGTCATTAGGAATTACGAATTGGTAGAAAGTAGCATAAACAGTATTTGCCAATGTAAGTAGGTCGGCAGAATAAAACCAAACTATGTTAACAAAAATGAACAAGGCTAAAACCCTCTTCCCTTCTGTCTCCTGCCTCCTGCCTTATCCCAACGATAAATATTTACGCCTACCTACTTAAGTATAATAAATAATCTTGTTTAGCGATTGCTTTAGGTAATCTCAGTTAAACTTTAGAAACTCTTCAAAGGATTTCCAGCAAAAATTACCTGGCAAGAGTTGATTAATGTCTAAATAATTGAAAGGGAGTATAACACTCCCCGTAATTATTCGTGCAGCGAGTTGAGAGTGCATGAGCTACTGTTTAAATCCTACCTGTTCCAATCCAGAAAATTTGGTATATAGCCAAAGGTGTCAGTCTTGTGGCTCGCAACTACTGTTGCGCGATCGCTATCAGGCAATCAAACCATTAGGTCAGGGTGGCTTTGGAGCGACCTTCCTAGCCAACGATCAAGGCTTACCAGGAGAACCGAGTTGCGTAATCAAACAATTACGCCCATCAGGAAGCGCCCCACACGTTTTGCAGATGGCCAGAGAACTTTTTGAACGAGAAGCCAAAACTCTAGGTAAGATTGGCAATCATCCCCAAGTACCAAGATTGTTAGACTATTTTGAAGATCGCGAACAATTCTACTTAGTTCAAGAATATATCAGTGGCGATACCTTGCAAGAGGAGGTCAAACTTAATGGCATCTTAAGCGAAACTGGAGTTAAGCAATTTTTAAGTGAGATTTTGCCACTGTTGCAATACATCCACGAGCAAAAGGTGATTCACCGTGATATCAAGCCAGCCAACTTAATTCGCCGCACTCAAGATGCCAGAATGGTACTCATCGACTTTGGTGCCGTCAAAAACCAAATTAGCCAAAGTGCGACAAGTCCATCAGGACAAACAGCATTAACTGCGTATGCTATTGGTACTCCTGGTTTTGCACCTCCAGAGCAAATGGCTATGCGTCCAGTCTACGCCAGTGATATTTATGCATTAGGGGTAACATGCATTTATTTACTGACTAGCAAAACTCCTAAAGATTTAGATTACAATCCTAACACTGGCGAGATGATGTGGGAGCAGCTTGTGCAAGTGAGCGATCACTTAAGCAATGTGTTGCGAAAAATGTTAGAGGTGTCTGTACGTAATCGCTATCAGTCAGCGGCAGAAGTTCTTAGAGCATTGGAAATAGAACCATACTTAGATAGTTTATCTAAGGGTTTGCTGATTAAATCTGATAATGGATCTAGAGAGCGAACATATAACCACCTGGAAAACTCTGCTGTTCTATGTAACAACCCTGCTACTAGTACTGGAGTAGCACAAGTCGCGGCTGCAATTCGTGCTAGACGAGCCAAGACAGCGGAAGCCGCAGGATTACACCAGGGTTCTGGGATGGCCAAATCAACGACTTTCACTAGCAACAGCAATGGTTTACAAGTTCAAAATTCTAAAGTTGGGCGGAAGTTAGATACCCAAGGTTTATTAACAGCTTATCTGAAGGGAAGACGAGATTTTGCCTTACACGATTTAAATTTGCTGAATCTGCAAGGTGCTGATTTATCTCAAACAAATTTCCATTCTGCTCAATTGCAAAAAACCAATCTTCAGGGAGCTAATCTTCACAATAGTGACTTTGGTAGAGCCAGTCTCACTCGAGCAAATCTTAAAGATGCTAATTTGAGCAAAGCATACTTTAACCATGCTGATTTAGAAGGAGCAGACCTGCGAGGTGCAGACCTTAGCAATGCTTATCTCAGTAATGCTAACCTCCGAGGAGCTAATCTGTGTGGTGCTAATCTCACCAGTGCCAAAATTTCTGATGAGCAGCTAGCACTAGCAAAAACAAATTGGATGACTGTGCGTCCCAATGGGAAACGAGGCTTATTGTGATTTTAAAGTGTGAACTACCCCAGCCTATAGACGGATGGGGTTTCCCAATTCGTCGGGAATAGCCTCTCTTGTCGCTGTACTTTATCCGAATATTCTCCTATATTAGATTCTAGATTATCCTGACGGATGAACCCTTTTTATTGAAATCAATTATTTGAGATTAGCAGAATAGCCTCAACTCTCTGCTTTTAAACTCTCCATTTTTATGAATAATTTTAAAACGCTTGTTTTCTAAGAATCACAAGGCTCAACTTTTCTCACATCTGGGAAATTAGCCCTGATTATTCTCGATAAAAACTTAGATTTATTCAGAATTGACCAAATATATATGTTTAGGTCGCTCGGTAGCTATCACTATCACGAATATTAATAAATATCCAACTATCTAGTAAAAACACATAGATGTTTGTAGATTCTTCATGAAATCTTTATGATTTTTATCTGTTACAAATAACAAATGATTATTTACAATAAACAATAAAGCACCATAATAATTTTATAAAAATATTTCCATACTTTTTATGGCTATAAACAACAAGAAATCTCACATCTAAAATTTTAAAAATAGAATGATTCTAAACCACTAAATTTTTCAGATGGCAGCAAAAAGCAAAAAATTAATTATTCCTGATTGTCGGCTGAAAAAGTGTATCACAACCAAAATCAGGTAGTATAAGGTTTACGTATAATGACTGACTTTGCACAAACGGAAATAGAACGCCGATTAACTTTATATCAAGTATTCCTCAAGTTGTATGAACATCACAGCAGCCTTCTAGATGAAATTCTTCAGCTAGAAAACCTATCTCAACCGTCGTTGAGAAGAGTCAAGGCGGGTTACGTACATGGTGTAGTGGATAATACTGCTGTTTATCTGATGACTAACTTGAGCAACAATCAGACTCAGAGTTTACGACAGCCACAACAAATCTGGACGATAGGTCGTAATCGCAACAGTGGTATTTACATTGCTGACAGTCATCTGTCTCGTCGCCACGCTGCTATTCAGCATATTGACGAGCAAGGCTTTTACTTAATTGATTTTAACAGTACCAATGGCTCGTTTGTGAATGGTAATCGCGCTCTTAGGCCGATCAAGCTCAAAGATGGCGATCGCATCCGTCTAGGAAATATGACTTTTGATTTTTTTGTGAATTATACCTACCGTGTTCTGCCAACTGTTGCAATGGATTTATTGATGCAGCTTGTGCATCGCAGGAATAATCATACAGTAGATATGCTTACTTATTCCCAAAATAGACAAAAATCTCTAACTGAAAAATCAGATTCTAATTTAGAGGCTTTCAGAAATTTCGGAATAGTTGAGAAGCTTGAAAATTTTTATGACAACTTTAGTTCAGAACAGAAATCAGAAATTTTAGACCGCCTGTTTACCACACAAATACCGTCTAATTTCAGCTAGATCAAAAATTGGAACTTCTAGAAATTTTCAACTGCTTCAGGAGTGCTGTTAGCGGTAGCTTGACATTTAGTCTGTTAGTTTGTACTGAGTAAGAAGCTAAGGTTTGCTGAGACAGACAAATAGTGAAAGTTAAAAGGGAACTCGTCAAAATATATAAAAAAAATTAAGAATGTGATTAAATATCATAGCAATCATTTTGGAGTGGCATCTCTAGCTCACAATAAAAAGAAAGCAATTCAAGGATTGAGTGAGTAAGTTATGCTTTATCCTAGCAACAGGAGGATACTCAAGGTCTATCAGCAGTAGCAACAGTGATAGTGATGTACTCCAGTTATGTGGCTCACGGCTACGAGTCTACAGCAAAAAAAACCCCCAGTCGGTGTTAACCTACTAGGGGAGTTAGTTATCAGGGTGCATCTACCAATTAAATGTTCTTAGGTTGAAGACCATACTCCGGATAAATTTGTACAAAGGTCAGTTATTTTTTAAATAAAAAACCCCCAGTCGGTGTTAACCTACTAGGGGAGTGAGTTATCAGGGTGCATCTACCAATAATCTTTTCTAGGGGCAGCCAGTATCTTCCGGGAAAAATGAACTAAATGAGAAGCGATGTCTAAAACGGCTGTGACGCTTGTACCTCTGTAGAGGAGGAAGCTACGCGTAGTGTCTCTGAGAGCAAAAGATTCGCTAAGATTTCTCTACGAGACGCATTTGCGATCACTATTGGTAACGCAACTAGTAGAAAAAACTTCCAGTGGGTGTTAACCTATCAGGGGAGTGAGTTATCAGGGTCAGTTATTTTTCTTAAACAAAAAAACCCCCAGTGGGTGTTAACCTACTAGGAGAGTGAGTTATCAGGGTGCATCTACCAATAATCTTTTCTAGGGGCAACTAGTATCTTCCGGGAAAAAAGAACTAAATTAGAGGCAATGTTTAGGATGGGCTGTGAAGCTCGTACCCCTATGGAGAAGCAAGTTACGCGTAGCGTCTTTGAGAGTAAAAAACTCGCCAACATTTCTATACCAGACGCATTCGTTATCGGTGACGCAACTACAAAAAACCCCCAGTGGGTGTTAACCAACCAGGGGAGTGAGTTATCAGGGTGCATCTACCAATAATCTTTTCTAAAATAAATGGGTCGCTACCGGATTAAATTAGCAGAGGTTGAAGTTGTTACTGTTTGTCGAGCGAAGAAAAACCTCAGAGGGGTTAGTTATCAGGACAGACCTACCAATTAAACGCTCGGTGCGCTGCTTGACAAAATGGGTGTATCAGGGTTAATCAATAGCACTCAATTTTCATAAAAAAACCCCCAGTGGGCGTTAGCCAACCAGGGGAGCTAGTTATCAGGGTGCATCTACCACTTAAATGTTCTAGGTTTAACCACCATCCTCCGGATAAATTTATTAAAAAATTGATTGTTGTCGTGTATCAAAAAAAACTCCCAGTGGATGTGAACTCAATTAGGGAAGTTAAAGATCGAGGGATATCCATCTATTAATCAAGTATTCTAGGATTAAGCACTATTTTCTGGTAGAGAATATCTGCGTCAGAAGTTGCTGTTGTTTGCCGAAAATAAAAAAACCCCCAGTGGGTGTTAGCCAACTAGGGGAGTTGAAGATCAAGGTGCATCTACCAATTAAGTGTTCTAGACCCAAGTAATCCGATCCGGATAAAGTTGTAAAGGCGGAAAAACCAAAACGACACCGAATCAGAAACATTTAGGGGCGCGATGCATCTAAATTATCAGAGGAAGCGAAAAATCGACTTGAAACTTTCGCGTTTCAAACCAGATTTAGGAGGCGGACAGGAAAAGTTGTGACCCAGGAATTCCATATTTCCGTAACCCCAGTAGGGCAAAATGACTACTTGGTGCGGACGGAACAAGTCGCGCCTGGGGTACCATTGGCAGAAGAATTGGTGACTTGGCCTATAGCTGATTGGTTGATGGCTGCTGGGCATTTGATGAATGACCCGTTGAATTCGGTGTTGCAAGGAGATCCATTTACCTCTGGCGGGCATGAAAGCGATATCGCCAGAAACTCTGTGAATTTAGTGGCATTGGGTCAACAATTTTATAATGCCCTATTTCAAGGCACTCTCAGAGATAGTTGGATTACCGCCCAAGGTATCGCCCAGAACCATCAACAAGTACTACGGTTACGCTTAGGATTAAAAGATACTAGATTAGCTCGTTTGCCTTGGGAAGTAATGCACGCAGGCGATCGCCCTTTGGCTACTGGGCCTTATGTGGCTTTTTCTCGCTTCCAAAGTGGAATTTCGGGGGCTTCTCCTTTGCGATCCCTGCGGGGGGCTACGCCTACGCAAAATATGCCCACACCACTAGAACAAGGTGGTGTCAAAGTCTTGATGGTAATTGCTTCTCCCTCAGATCAAGTCCGTCTTAACTTACAGAAACAGGAAGCAATTAAACTGCAAGCGGAACTTCACCGTCAAACGTCACGACCTGGTGAAGGTCGCAATCGTTTCCCCGAAATTGAACTCACTGTATTAGACCAACCAGGACGGGAAGAACTGACGCAAGCCCTAGAACAAGGTAGATACCACGTTCTTCACTACTCTGGTCATAGTAATTTAGGCGCAAATGGCGGAGAAATTTATCTTGTTAGTCGCAGAACTGGCTTAACGGAAATCTTAACTGGGGACGATTTGGCAGGTTTGCTCGTTAACAATAATATCCAAATGGCAGTGTTTAATTCCTGCTTGGGCGCGTACATAGCAGCGTCCAATCCCTCTGGAGATACTGGCGAACGAAACTTAGCGGAAAGTCTGGTGAAGCGCGGAATTAGAAGCGTTTTGGCGATGTCAGAACGGATTCCTGATGAAGTAGCGTTGACGCTTACACAATTGTTTTACCGCAACTTAAGTCAGGGATATCCAGTAGATTTGTGTGTAAGTCGGGTGCGCCAAGGATTAATTTCTGCTTATGGTTCTCACCAGATGTACTGGGCATTACCGATTTTATATCTCCAGCCAGAATTTGACGGTTTTCTGAGTCAGGAAACTGAGATATCCGCAAGTACAGAGTCGCTGAATCAGTATAGTTCGCCTTTAGGGGCAACTTCCACGATGTACCCTGGTATGCCTGATGATAACGAGATACCTTTAGGAATGGAAGACATGATTCCTTCTGGTTTGACGCGTGATTCTGGGTTAGACTGGCTAGGTGAAGATACTTGGGGCGATCTGGTTGATGAAATTGAGTATGATGACCCAAGTTATGAAGAAGATTCTGCGATAGTTTCGGATTTGTTTCGTCAGCTAGATAACCAAAAAGCTGCAACTGAACCAGATCGACAAATTAGCGAAAATAGTCCTCACCAAAGCCAGATTTCAGAGGAAATGACTTCTTCTGAAGAGTCAGCAGATTTGTGGGGAGAAGTTCCCCCACCGCCACTTGCAACTCCTGGGAACCTTGAAGAAAATTGGCAAAATTCTAATTTTTCGCGTAGGCATAGTCCGCCGCAGGCATCGCAACTACCCCCACCAAGAAATCGTACCCGTCGCCGTCAGCTGTGGCCAATTGTGGGCGTTGTGGGAATCAGTGCGTTAGCAGCTGCGATCGGTTTAAATTGGTGGTGGCAAAATCGACCCCAAGTACTGCCTAAAATACCAGAAATTTCTACTCAGTCTCTACCTGATTCTCGATTGATCCACAAGCAGCCGAATATCGATTTAGAAATAGCAGCAACTGGAATTGTCACTGCTACTGCTACGGAAAAATTGAGCCAGGGTGACTTGCAAGGTGGCTTATTGGCTGTAGAAGAACTACTCAATCGGGGCGCACTAGCTGCGGCTGAAACTTCCTTAAAACTAATTCCCAGTAAACAAGCTGACGATCCATCTGTGAATTTTTACAAGGGAAGATTGGCGTGGCAGTCTATCCAAACTGGAGACAATAACTATAGTGTCGATGATGCCCGTCGTTATTGGGAAACTGCTGCCAAAGCTAAACCCGAATCGCTTTTGTATAATAACGCTTTGGGATTTGCCTATTACACAGAAGGTAATCTGAATCGCGCCAATGATTCTTGGTTTAAAGCTTTGAATTTAGCTCTCAAAGAACAGAACACAGGTTCAACATCCACAAAGACGGTAGTGCCTCAAGATGCTTTAACTTCTTATGCTGGTTTAGCTCTGGGATTGTATAAATCTGCACTTAGTCAATCTAGTGGTAAGCAAACACAGTATCTGAATGAAGCGATGAAGTTGCGGCAAACAGTTCTCAAGTCCGATCCAGAAAATTTTCAGGTAGATAAATTAGCTAAAAATTGGCTGTGGACGGAGAAGGTGATTGAAGATTGGCGATCGCTCCTTCAGCAAAAAGGTGAAGAATAGTAATATATTGTGGTGGAATGATTGCTTTTAATAGCTTAGAACTGCCACGTTTATTAATCCAAGGCTACCAAGTTCGGCTAATTGTTTTAGACCCAGAAAAGGAGCAATGTAAAATGGCAAAAGTAGGTTAGTTAAAGTAATTTTAATTGCTAAATTTTTCGTGATTTAGGATATAGCCAAAAGCTAAACAAACGGCTAACTCTAGGCATGACAACATAGGTTAACAGCAAAACCATAGTAATCGTTATAATCAACGAAATAATCAAGGCTGGTAAACTACGAATTAGAGGTACTAAAAACGTATTCAACAAATTAATCAACACGTATACAGCTCCCCAAGTTAGCAAGGCTGTTTTATAGCGCGGTGGAGTTTTTAATGGTTGACCAGGAAGAGAAAACCAAGCTTCTAATCCACTAATTTTTTGAACATAAGGATCGGATTCAACTAAATGCTTACCTTGACTGAGCAAATCTTCGCGATCGCGCGATGTCATCCACACCTCTAAATTTTCATAACTATCAAATCGGAAGATAATCACATATTCATTTCGCACCCCAAGTTGGGGACAAATCACATTTGTTCCCATGTGACCCACGTAAGTTCTGGAAACCCTGGTAATCTCTTTTAACCAAGCTTCGTAAGCAGTTTCGCATCCTGGTTTGACAAGTTGTGTAATAACCACAGTTACAAATTGATCGTTTTGTTCTATCTCCATTAGTTATGCCAATCAATTTTGGATTTGAGATTTTTTCACTTAGCTTGATTTTCGTAAAGCGATTAGCAATTTGGGATTTTCAATGCATTAGAGAATTCCTTTAGGAAGAGTGCTGGGAAAGATTAAAGGCTGACACCCTAATTTTTGTGAGCATTTTAGAGATTGCGCGGATGATAATTGGGTGATTATTGGGGTGAAATGCTTGCTGGTATTGAAATAGAAGCACTTTTTTGAGGCTGTGGAATTTGTACACCTATACCCATTCGTGCATTTGAAATACAGGAACTCTGTGAGTAGATGCGATCGCTATCGCTAAAAATAACCTAATGGTGATGGGGGATGCGATCGCTGCCTTCAAAGCCAGAAATCTCAGTCTTTATACGCTCATAGCCTCCCACATCACACACAACAACACTTGTAATGTTAGTCTTGAGACTCCTCAGAGATAGATTCTGATTCTGTTTCAAGTTCTTCTGTTTTAAGTTTGACGGCTGGAGGTTTAACGGGTTTTGGGCCACGCGCTAGTGCCGGATTCACCGGTGGTCTGCTTTCATCCCTAGATGATGATGCTTTTTTCCCTTTGTCAGACGAGCGTAGGCGCAGCCCGCCGTTGGCATCGCGGCTCGGTTTTGAGCTTTTGGGGTTGGATTCAATAGGGGTTACAGAATCCGAATTTTCAGAATTGCTGTCAGTGCTTCCTTGAGACTGACGTTCCGATTTCTTAATTGGACGTTCTACCATTGTTGATTTTTGTAAATTTATCTGTATGGTACATCGGTTTGGTGACTATCAGACTATTGAGTAGCATTTTTAAAGCTTTTATTGTTGGAATTCTTGAGTAGCTGTGGAAAAGTTGTTTTGACAAAAAAGCAGCCAACAAACTTTATTAATTAACTCACTAAATTAAAAAATGGGTACGTTATCCATAGCGAAACGTACCCGAAAACTATTAAACAAAATCAGGTCGTGCCTGTTGCCTTGATCTGAACTTTTCTTCTAAAACTGGCCAATTTTCTTGCTCAATTAAGTTAGTCAACTCATCGAGGTTTTGACGATATTGTTGCAGCGATCGCAGCAATGCTTGACGATTATACCGCGCCATCATTACGCCCAACTCTGGATTCCCACCACCCACACGACTGGTATCCCGAAAACCTGAACTAGCTAACTTTTGGGCTAATTGCAAAACATCGGGGTCAGTTTCGCTCAAACAAGCAGCAATCAACGAGGAACTGACCATTACAGGTAAATGGGAAATCCAACTAACAGCGCAGTCATGTTGTTCTGGTTGACAATAATAGATATTAGCTCCTAGCGATCGCACAATTTCTTCTACAACTGTAATTGCACTAGTTGGTGTTGTTGTTATCGGTGTTAATACATAAGGTTTATCAACAAATAAATCTTGCTGTGCAGCTTCTATCCCACTATCTGTTCTTCCCGCCATTGGATGACCGCCGATAAAATTATCCCAAAGGGGAGTAATATCCCTGACTATCTGTGCTTTTGCCGAACCCACATCAGTGACGACTGTAGCGGTAGGCAAATGAGCGACTAACTGTTCAAATTGGGGCACAATAAGGGCTAGAGGTGTACAAATAAATACAACTTCTGCGGCTGCTAACAAGCTCAGATCGACTGATGCTTGATCAACAGTGCCGAGGGTAACTGCCTTTTGACAGGTTGCTTCACGGCGACTAACTCCTAAGATATGATGTCCTTGCGATCGCAAATCAAAACCCAAAGATCCACCTATCAGTCCCAATCCTAAAATTCCAATATTCATTTTTGATTTTGACATTCCGTTTTTTATGACTTTACCAACTATTAAAGTTGGCATCCAAGGGGTAGCATCGATGACTATAGAGGAATTACTGGAACAATACGCAGCAGGAGTCTTAAACTTTAGTGGTGTTAACCTCCCAGAAGCCAACCTGAGTGGGATCAAACTCAGTGGTGTAAATCTGAGCGATGCTAATTTGAGTATAGTCAACCTAAGTGGCGCAAATCTGAGTGAAGCTAACTTGAGCAATGCCAAGCTGAATGTAGCCAGACTGAGTGGCGCGAATCTATGCAGCGCCATCCTCAACAACGCCAGTCTCAACGTCGCTAATTTGATTCGAGCGGATCTAAGTCGCGCTCAACTCAGAGGAGCTTCATTAATCCGCGCCGAGTTAATTCGCGCTGACCTCAGTCGCACTGATTTGTTGGAGGCCGATCTCACCAGTGCTGATTTGCGAGAGGCGACACTCCGCCAAGCGAATCTCCGTCACGCTAACTTGAGTGAGACTATCTTGAAAGGTGCTTCCTTAACCGGAGCCAACTTGGAGATGGCTAACTTAAACGCCAGTGACCTGAGTCGTTCTGACTTGAGCGGTGCAAATTTGCGAGATGCCGAACTCAGACAAGCCAATCTCAGCCATGCTAATTTGAGCGGGGCAGATTTGAGTGGTGTAAATCTTCGGTGGGCAGATTTGAGCAGCGCAAATCTCCGATGGGCAGATTTGAGCGGTGCAAAATTGAGCGGGGCTGATTTAATTGGTGCAGATTTAAGCAATGCCAATTTAACAAACACAAGTTTAGTTCACGCCAATTTAACTCAGGCAAAATTAATTAGAGCAGAATGGATCGGTGCTGACTTAACAGGAGCAACTTTAACTGGAGCAAAGCTTTATGCCACTTCCAGGTTTGGTTTAAAAACCGAAGGTATGGTTTGTGAATGGGTCGATCTTAGCCCAGCTGGCGATCGCTCCATTGTGCAAAACTTCCATTCTCAAGAGTCACGAGATTTTTTTAACGAAACACCGCCAACAATTCGGATTATTGTTGATGCAGCCCTAGAACACGAAGCTAATTTTGCGATCGCTGGCGCTTACTACCAAATCGCTCAAGAATATCGAGGGCTGAAACAACCTCCAAGCATCGAAAGTGGCCGTCGTCGGACTATTTTCACCTTTCATCTAGATAGCGACGAAGCATTATTTCCCACAGCTTACATTGTCATTCTTCCCTTTCTAGATGCGGCATCTACTCAAAAAAATATTTCCAGTATATTGGAAATGATTAACAGTGAAGTTGTTGCAAACCAAAACTTAAAATCGCCTCATATAGTGAAACAATTAAATACTCTTTTTGAACAAGCTACAAATCAGGCTACAACAATCAAACAGATGAAAAAAAATATAGAAGTAGCCGCAAAATTAAATTTTTGTAAAGCCCCAGTCCAAATAGTTTTAACGAATTCCAGTGCCCACACTTTGATTGTTTATGACCATCCCAACTTTGGGAAAAGATTTATTAATCGCTCTGCTCTTAATCCTTCAGCTTATGATATGTCCAGTGATTCAACAACAAATATATTACCGTTATTAGATATTATTATGGATTTTATCAAAGGATTTCATTATATTAATCATTAGTTCTGGGACATTAGGCATTGAACTAATGACAAATGACAAAAAACAAAAATTTTGGAGGAAAAAATGAGCAATATTTTTAATAAAATGATCGGTCGAACTCGCTATGTAGTGTTTCGCCTATTTCTGCACTTAGGGGGAGGTGAGGTAGCGCCAATTTTGGGAGTATTAAATAGTGCTGGACGGGATGCGATCGATGCCGATGGTGACTTAGAAGTTTTAGGAGAAGGATTGGTAGAAATTAGCCAAACCCTGCTGCAATATGATGAATATTGGCTTTCTGCTGCCAACGAAGGTGACGTATTTTGGAATGAAGGTGAAGCAGGAGATTACGTGAATGAATTATTTACTGACTCTGCCGAAAGATATCTCAGCGAACCAGATTACGCTTCTAATTCTGGCTCGAATGAACCTTTATCCATACCTGTAACTCGCAACGTCATTGTGATGATTACAGTAGCTTATGAAGGAGAAGTACCAGATTTGGAAACCGATCTTTCTAATGTTCAAGCACTTAAGGAAGGATTGAAAGCATTGATAAATTTGCATTATAAACATAGATTAAAAGCAATCCAAGTACATTTCTCACCGGCACAGTTAGGCGATGAACTAACTAGCGATCAACTGTTGCAATATTACCCAGAATTGATTCCTTTGTAATTTGTTGGGTAGTCCGTACTTACTACTCATATCGATAAGTTGTTAAGCTCAGAGATAGGACAATAATTCAATGATCATGACCATAGTACGTAAATTTACAGCCGTTTTTTTAGCTCTGAGTTTGTGTATCACAACTGTTGCTTGTGGTGGTGAAAGCCAAACTAATTCTCCAGGTAAGAACGTTAGCCAAACCTCTACTAATACCAAGTTAAGTGATGGTGAGTATCAAATACAACAAGCTACTTATGACGATGCAACTGGGGAATACAGCTTGTTTTTACTTAACAATAATCCCCCAACCTTTGCAACCGAAAATTTGCAAATGGCACGGTTAACTGATGATGAAATCAAGCAGGGTAAGAAAACCTATCTAAAGGTAGATAAAGGACAACCGATTTTATATCTGACGGAAGACTTTAAAATTGAGTACATCCACAACGTTACTGAGAATAAAACCAATCCCCAAACAGGACAACAAGAGACAGTTGTAGTCCGTCGAGAAAATAACTTCTGGGCACCATTTGCTGGGTCTGTGGCTGGTAGCTTGGCGGGACAGGCAATTGGTAGTATGTTGTTTAGACCCCAGTATTACGTACCCCCTGCCTATTACCCAGGACAAGGATTAAGTGGCTTTGGTGGATATGGCGGAAGCTATGGCCAAGCAGTTCAAAGTTACCAAACTCGCTATAATACGCCACCAGCAGCCGTGACAAATCGCACTGCCTTCCGCAATACAGGGACAATTAGAAGGTCATATCCTGGAAATTCCAATATACGCAATACACCACGTAGCACTACAGGTAATAGCCGTCCTTCTGGTTCTGGTTTTGGTGGTAGCACCTTGCAACCCTCTGGTAGAGCCACTTCACCCCGACGCAATTCTGGTAGTAGTTTTGGTAGTGGGCGTAGTTCAGCACCACGCCGCTCAACTGGTTTTGGCAGCAGACGCCGTTAAGAAATTCTAAGTTTAATAAATAGACTGCTTAACAAGTAAAGGTAGTTGTACACAAAGAAGCCGGAGAGTAATAAGTCAAACCTCCGGCTTCTCTTTAATATCTATGCAATTGGTGAAGAGGAATTATTAATTATTCAATTAAATAATATGAAATACTAAATACAAATATTGCTAAGAGAACAGAAATCATTTTACTAAAGTCTATTCTCTTTTGTTGAAGCATTTCTAAACAATATATCGGAATCATTAGAGGCCAGAAGATAGTTGTCACCACAAACATCACAAACGAGAAAAATTTATCTTCTGGATTGGAAGCAAGATGACGTAGGGAAAATATTAACCAATTAGTTAAAAAATAGCATGTCATTAATAAGTGACTAATAGTTAAAGTCAGTTGTATCTAATTCACCGTGAGTACTCCTGAAGTTATGTAAGCTTTACTATAGCTGATGCCTGGGATTTTGGTCAGAGTTTCTACTCCTGCCAAACCACCAAAACCACGTTCGCGTAGCGTCTCGTTAGAGAGGTAAATCCCCTGGTTAAAAGACCAGACAACCTTGACAGGGTAGAATTCGCTATCCAATAGTTAAAAAGCGTACTTCATCTTCACGTAAAGCCGCCCAAAAAGCCGCTTGATTTGTAATACCAATTTGAAAAAATAATGCGACAGATACATACGGATATACCTTTGTTCTGTGTGGCTTTCTTAATGCATGAATTTTAAATTGGTATAATTTCTTTACTTTTTTGATTTGCTTGTTCTCAACTTACCTTCCCTGAGTTATTTTGTGCTTCTTAAAGACCAGCTATTAGCCACTTGCTATTCGCCATAATCTGAGCAATAAAAAAAGGGATAATTATAGCTAATATAAAAATGAAGACAATAGAATAGAAAATTTCTAAGTTTTTCCTTTTTAACAATATACAGAAATATTGCATACCGAACTCTGCAATTTATGTCAAACTTCTCCTTTTAGTTGCAGGGTATAGTTAACCCTTTTTAAATAAATTTTTTAAATTTTGGATGATGAACATTCACTATCACGATCCAAAACTTAAAATTTGGTCAGTTATTAAAGCAATAATTAAGCGGTCTTAAAAAATCGAATAATTTCGCGGACATGATCGAGAAATTGTCCATCAGTGGAAAGTTGCGCGATCGCATTTCTGGCTTCTCTTGCCAAACGCTCATGTTCCGTTTGATTTGTCGCTCGTAATTCTTCTAAATTAGCGGCAATTCGAGCTAAATCTCTGCGAGTTTCTTCGGCAAAGCGTTGTTGAGTTGCAGATAAGGAATAGGGTTGTTCAGGATTGAGTTGATCTTCCAAAGACTGGATTTTTTGTTCCAATATAGAGAAGCGATCGCGCAGTTCAAAAATATCTTCGCGCGGATACTTCCATTCTTGGCGAATCATCGCTAACCGCACGTATAAATACTCATAAGCGCGAATCGCGGGACGCAGAATTGTTAATAACAAAGCTGCACCAGAACTTATATATCCCACTGTACTAATACCAGTGGCAGCAAGAGTATAAAGACCAACAGCTGAGAATAAGTGTAAAGCAATGGCAACCCAGAGCGATCGCTTTGCCAACACTGTGACATATTTCACTTGTTTATCATCAACTGGAATGCCTTTCTCAGTTGATTGTGCTGCTTCTGCTAAGACTTCTTTGGCTTGAAAATGCACATTCCACGGTACGGTGACAATTACTAATAACCACCAAAAACTAGCACCACCAATCACCCAATCAAGAAAGTTACCTGTAGGTATGTGCAACCATTGCAGTAAGCCAAAAGCCACCAGCACCGGAACCACAATTCCAATAATAGAACCGATGAAAAAGTTGATATACATCTTACCCTGTCTTTGATGAAACTATCACCTCGATTATGGCTAGTGGTTCTCAATTATACAAATATATTTGTGATGGTTTTTCTAGTTGCACATAATAAAAGAAAACAGAAATAATGAAATACTGCTTTGTAGAGTTTCAAGTAGATGATTCTAAAAGATTCAATGCTCTTTGTGAAGTTTTCTACGAAATTAAAAAAGATAAAGACAATAATTCTTGGCGTAATGAAAAAAATTGGCTAATTTTTTTTGACAGTAAAGCACTATCACATTTTTGGTGGCCTAGTGAAGAGGAAGAGGTGTTGCATAATAAAGGGATGAGGAGAGGGTTCATACTGTGCATTGTCCATACTGTAAGTCTACGGAGATTAGAAAAAATGGAAAAAGAAGA
>NZ_JBALDE010000053.1:0-17810 GCF_036917515.1 Nostoc sp.
ATCACAGGAGTAAGGTTTCATTCTACAGGCACTTAGACGTTGATATACTCCATCATCCCATACTGTATTGCACTCAAGCAGGAACTGCTATAATCCTTACTCAAAATTCAATCTCTCAAAATAGTGAACTATTTTCATAACTATTGATGTGATAACTTCTATCTAAGGAGTGATATAGCTAACAAGCTAAATGAAGTAAAAATAGTATGCTAAATCACATGAGAATGTATTGTATGAAATTCAATTATGTTGCAAAACAACTTTCCACAGTAAAACGCTGGATGGCTACAACATTGCTTTGTCTGTTAGCGATCGCTTTCGTTTGGCAAGGTGCATTTTTCTCCAACACCTCAGCAATGGCTGCTCCTGCTGGAACCTTGATTGCCTATGATGATGCAGATCGCGCTCAAGACAAAGCTAGTAGAGATGCAGGACGAACCAAAAATTTCATTGATGATACAGCAGATAAAGTTAAGGAAGCTGCCAAGAGCAATGCCAGTAAAGTTGACCAAGCAACAGACAATGATAGCCCTATTGGACGTAAAGCCAAGAATGATGCCGCTACAATTCAGAGAAGAGCAAATGAAGATGCATCTCGGACTAAAGAAGCAGTAGATAACACAAAGAATGTTGTTGAACGTACTGTAGAAAACATTAAGGATGCTTTTGGTCAATAGAGATATAGATATAGAAATCCTATTGAATTCGTAAAAATCGAAAGCTTTAAATTTCCGATTTCTTTAAGAAGTCGGAAATATTGTTATTTACAGATAGTTAAACATGATGGTAGAGTAGCACAGCTAGCGGCAGCATCTCTACAGGGGATTGTAGTTAAAGCCTCCTTTACAATTGGAGACTTTTAACCAGATATAGAATTGATTTACTAAATAAATAAAGTTAGATAAAGTAATCAAGTAGCTTTAGATACATATTTGTCACAGTTATAAGAACTAGTACTCAAGTAAAAACTATAATTTACCAGCAATTATGCTAGATATATAGTTATAAAGAAAATATTTGACTTTCTTTTGTACTAACTTAAGCTGGCAAAATTGAATAATCTGCTTAGGAAACTTCCGCAAATTGCTTTTAAAAAACTTGTTTTTCTATACGCATTGCAGGCTATATTTAAGTAGCATTACTCATTAAAAAATGTGTTATAACTTTAACTGATTGCGACCTTATTTGACGAATTGTTAATGGTTAACAGATTTTTCACCATTATCAATTAAGAAGTTATACTTTCCACTACAACTTAGTAACAATGTAAGAGTTTGATTCTGTGTACAACCCGACCGTGGGAAAATCAAAATACCGAGACTCGAAGTTAGAGAGGAAAACCTTATAATATGCATCTGAGCGAAATCACCCATCCTAATCAGTTGCACGGTTTATCTGTTCGCCAACTGCAACAGATTGCCCGTCAGATTCGAGATAAGCATCTTCAAACAGTAGCAGTTAATGGTGGACACTTGGGGCCAGGGTTGGGTGTTGTCGAATTAACACTAGGACTTTACCAAACACTGGACTTAGATCGGGATAAAGTTATTTGGGATGTAGGACACCAGGCTTATCCTCACAAACTGCTTACAGGACGTTACGATCGCTTCCACACCCTAAGACAAAAAGACGGAATAGCGGGTTATCTTAAGCGGGGTGAAAACAAGTTTGACCACTTTGGGGCTGGACACGCTTCTACAAGTATTTCAGCAGCATTGGGCATGGCTTTAGCGCGAGACTTGAAAGGAGAAAAATTTAAAGCCGTTGCTGTGATTGGCGATGGGGCACTGACTGGCGGCATGGCTTTAGAAGCCATCAACCACGCCGGACACATGCCGAAAACCAATCTGTTGGTTGTTCTCAACGACAACGATATGTCCATATCTCGCAACGTCGGCGCGATTCCCCGCTATCTTAACAAAATGCGCCTTAGCCAACCGGTGCAATTTATTAAAGATAATCTTGAAGAACAGTTGAAGCAAATTCCTTTCGTTGGTGAATCCCTCTCACCCGAACTCGGACGCATCAAAGAAGGTATGAAGCGCTTGGCTGTTCCGAAGGTAGGTGCAGTTTTTGAAGAACTCGGTTTTACCTACATTGGGCCAGTGGATGGACATAATCTTGAAGAACTAATTGCCACCTTCCAACAAGCACATCAGATACCAGGCCCAGTTTTGGTACACGTGGCAACAGTTAAAGGCAAAGGTTATGAAATTGCCGAACTAGATCAAGTTGGCTACCACGCCCAAAACCCTTTCAACGTCGCAACTGGTAAATCTATTCCTTCTAATAAACCCAAACCTCCGGCTTATGCCAAAGTCTTTTCTCACACTTTGGTGAAACTTGCCGAACAAAACCCAAAAATTATTGGGATTACTGCGGCGATGGCAACAGGGACAGGTTTAGATAAACTTCAAGCAAAACTGCCCAATCAATATGTTGATGTCGGCATTGCGGAACAACACGCAATTACTCTAGCAGCAGGACTTGCAAGCGAAGGGATGCGCCCTGTTGCAGCTATTTATTCCACCTTCTTGCAACGCGCCTACGACCAGATAATTCATGATGTCTGCATCCAAAACCTGCCAGTATTCTTCTGCTTGGATCGGGCGGGAATCGTCGGATCTGATGGCCCCACGCACCAAGGTATGTATGACATTGCCTATCTACGTTGCATTCCCAACATGGTAATCATGGCCCCCAAAGACGAGGCAGAACTGCAAAGCATGGTAGTAACTGGCGTTAATCATACCAGTGGGCCGATCGCAATGCGCTACCCTCGTGGCAATGGCTACGGCGTTCCCTTGATGGAAGAAGGCTGGGAACCTTTGGAAATCGGTAAAGGCGAGATTCTGCGTACAGGCGATGAGGTGTTAATCGTCGCTTATGGCACGATGGTCTATCCAGGAATGCAAGCTGCGGAAATTCTCAGCGAACATGGCATCGAAGCAACTGTAATTAATGCCCGTTTTGTTAAGCCTTTGGATACTGAGTTGATTTTGCCTTTAGCGAAGAAAATCGGCCGTGTTGTCACCTTAGAAGAAGGTTGTATCATGGGTGGTTTTGGTAGTGCGATCGCCGAAGCTTTATTAGATGCAGATATTCTCGTTCCTGTCAAGCGATTCGGTGTTCCAGATGTGTTAGTAGATCATGCTGAACCTAATGAATCTAAAACAGAATTAGGTTTAACTAGTCATCAAATAGCAGAGAGAGTTTTACAGGCTTTCTTTAAGCAGCAAGTATCTGCTGTTGTTTAATTAATTCTTTGTAGAATGAATCGTCCACACTTGTGACTCAGGTGTGGGCGATTTGCTTATGAAAACGGCAAGTTTAATATTAAAAATATCATGTTCGGTTAAACCTTAGTCAATTACCGAAAATGATCAAGTATTAAATAATTACTGAAATTTATTTTTATTTTTCTATTATCTGTATACTTAATCTGGTTAATTACTAAGCTCATTATACCATCAATTCAATAGTAGCATCAAGTCAGTAGCAAGCGATCACTTTATAGTTTTCATGGGTTAAACGAGTAAAGTTTAACTCTGTATTTTGTCGTACTTTTTTTAAATAGATTGATTAAGAGTGAAGAACAACATAATAATTAATATTTAATATTAATTATTGAATTTACAAAATTATGTAATAGATATTGCATGATATGTCAAATTTTGTCTGCACCTTTTAAACCTAAAAAAAGCACAGTAAAACTATGGCTATTTAAGGAACAAACAAGAATGATAATTTAGTTGGCACTTCTGGAAATGATACTATTCAAGGCTTAAATGGTAATGATACCCTTTCTGGACTAGGTGGAAATGATCAATTATTAGGTGGTTATGGAAGTGATACTTTGTATGGTGGTGCAGGTAACGATCAATTTGTCTTAGAGTACTTTGATGCTTCTGTTGCTGCTAAAAACCAAGACATCGTAATTGATTTTCAGAAAGGAGCAGACAAAATTGATCTGAGAACTCTTGGCATCAGTGACTTCAATACTATCTCACTTCTAACAAGTGAAGATACAGATACTAACGCCATAATTAGCACCCGCTATGACTTCTATGATGGTGATTATTATTATCGACTGAAAATCAATGGCATTCGCAAAAGTCAATTGCAAGCCAGTGATTTTATTTTCAACAGTGCAGTTGTCACTAACAATCAATTTGTCAATGCTAGTAATGCACATATTGTCTTTAGCCAAAGTAGTGGTAGCCTATTCTATAATCGGGATGGCAATCTCCTGGGCACGGGAATAGTATTTGAGTTTGCCCGTTTAGGCAATCCTAATATTACTTTGAATAGTAGCAATTTTAGCCTGATTGCCTAGAACACCAATTCAGTAATCTTAGAAGAACCCCAACCCCTCTTTGCCTCGGAAAGGGGCTAGGGAGTTAGGTTTTGCTCATACAAATTTTCCCAGTGCCCAGTTCAATCAGCGTTGCTGATTGAAAATATGAATTAGCCTCATGCAAAGGTGCAAAGGTACAAAGAAAAAGAAGCTTATTTATAATTAATAATTCATGTGAAAATTCAGACAGTTGGTTCCTGATATTTAACTCCTCGTTTTTGGTGACGGTTATCAGCAACGATATGATAAACAATGCTGCGTAATCGATTGATTGCACCAACCGGACGATGCACTGCTAAACCATTCGCAGGGGAAAAACTGAGATTTTCCCCAAAGTCACTTTCTTTAGGAGAATTAACCTTTTGATGCTTAACTGTCAGGCGACCAACTGTAAAGAAGGGTGATTCCTTTTCATTCCAAACAATGGTAGTATCATCAATTGACATCTCTGGGCTGGTTTGAAATTGGATTTGAAAGTCCCAACAATATTGGGCATCAGGCTTTGCTAAAGCTTCAATAATATCTTCTCGGTAGTAATTGTCCTCTGAACCTGAAGCTTTGGCACGCTGAAGCTCACTTTCTGGTCTGGACTCTAAAGGAAGTTGTTGATGAGGTGGTTGACTGGAAACTGGAGTAAATCCATATTTAATCACAACCGGATATTCCACAGGAACTCGACCTGGTTGAGATGAATCGAAATTAGATTTGAGTCCCAAAGAATATGCTGAAGCACTCCAATAGCGTTCTGTGAGCAAACTTTTGGGAAAACGTTTGAAACTGTTTTTTAGAAGTGTAGCTTCGTAGGGATGCGACTTTAGCCATAAAACCACCAACAGCTTAAAAAGCGGAAACAGCCCTGCTCGATAAACTGTCAAGAAAAAGCTATGGAAGTCTTTGATAGTTCTAACAAAAAAGAATTCGGTATTGTGAGTAATAATATCTTGGGTTTTCAACTCGTGACTTTGCGGTAGTCGTTCTCCTTCTACCCCTACCACTTTCACGGACATGGAGCGCGTATCTCCTTCATAATCATTCTTGACTGAAAACGCACCATTTGCAAATCGTAGCCAAACTGGATATTGTTTCGGTTTGGCAAATAAACCTTGTTTTAAAGAAATGGCTTGAAGTTGAGCTTGGGTTAATGAGGCGCGTTTGCTCAATTCTTGCTTAATTGCTGCTTCATCAAAGTCAAAAATTTCTAAAGTTCCTTGTACAGCAGCGTTGGTTTTAGAGTGGGTATCTCTTTTTGCAGTTTTTTTCTTCTCACCGCCGTAAAGATTATCCATGTTCTTTTTGACTAGCTCACTCATGAAAGCGCAATATTTGGCTTCGTCTTTTTCTGGATATTCGGTAAATAGTTTCATTTTTTTAAAGATAGGATTAATTAGAAAATACTTTATGTATCTTTAACAATTAGGGTATGTTTTCTCATTCGTAACACACCCACACTTATCAGGTAATCAAACTGGCTGCCAATCTTGACGATAAAAAGAAATTCTATAGTTTTTACCTTGAGGAATATTGCGATGCACCACTTGGGACAGGGTTTTTGTATTCTGAATTTCTTTCCAACCTACTGGTGAAAAAGTTTCTGGATTGAAGATATTTTCCGCTAGTAGAGGATTGGTAAACGCTTGAGAAAAAGCATCAATTCCTATTAATCGTCCGACTAAGGGTGGTAAAGCTGAATTTGGTCGTAAATCTTCTGCATAAAGACCGACGTACAACTCAATATTATCTACATGACGATACAATCGTTGCAGTTCTTTTTGGACTTTTTTATCACTACTAATCTGATTGAAGTTGGTTATGCGGGGATACTTGCATAATTCCCGATAATCGTTATAGCTTCTTAATTTTGCCTCACGACCCATGCGAATACTAGCTATTTCGGTGGGAATAAGAAATTCTGGTGTGTTAAATAAACTCAGTTGCGCTGCGGGTTGGGAACAACTTTCTTCAAAGATGGCTCCTAATCCCTTGTTGATAATCATGTCGTTGTTCCACATCGAGGCAGGCATGGGAAGCTTTTGCCCGTTATGTATTAAAGTATCGGGTAGCATACTATGCCAACGATAAACTAAACTAAATTCTACCGACATCCAATTATGCCGATACCACTTTTCATCAGTAAATGCAAGGGGATCGGTGAAAATTTGAAAATGATAGGGAGTTATGTGGTTAATGTAATCTTCTAAAACAATCTTGAGAAATTCAGCCATGACAATATTTCTTGCCGTTTGGAAAAGGCGTTCATCGTCCCAAGTTGGATAATTTTTTGCCAAGAGATCGCATACGCGATTATGTTCCCTTAAGGAAAGAACATTCAGCATGACATAGCCGATTTGCACATTTGCTCGTTCTACTTCCAACCCCATCGCAAACAATTTCTGTTTTTTTTCTGGAGGGAACGTTTCTGCTTTTGGGGTGGACTCATCGGTGTAAAGATGGGGCAACCCTCTAAATTCTTCTTTGGGTTTTCCATCTTCATCATAGTAAAAGAGAGGATATTCTTCTCCATTAAGAATTTGGCTTTTTAGCTTACCGCCTTGATACGATCGCAGCAAATGTGTAATCTTTGGATTTAACCCATAGACATTGCACAAATCGATGTGGTGGTTGGAACTATTCCTGCGTGGATCGTGGCGATCGGTTCTAAGAAAGCTATCTGTAAACCATTGAACAAAATAGGGGAAAATTAGAGAGGATTTAGGCGAGTATTTCGTTTTCCCAGTTTTACGATATAAAATCTCCAAATCTTGAATTGGCGGCAGATTTTTCTCAAACTTTTCCGCAGGTGTTAAATTAATACCGATATAGTTTTCATTAGTCAAGGGTTTCCAATCTAGTGGTGGTAGTTGGAGTCCTGAATATGTTCGATCGATTAATGACTCCCAGGATGTATAGGGAGACATTGTACTAAACGGATATGGACGAGTCGGAATTTTTAAGATGGCATTGTTAGTGAGAGTTTTGTTTACTTTTCTAGCAAGACCTGGGTTGTTTTGAATAAAGTTCCAAATTGGTTTAAAGCCGGTTAAAACAGCCGTCTCAAGTTTGTTTCTAAACCCATCTTTTGATGTGTCTCTTTTTGCGGTCATAATTTCTCCTTTAAAATCGCTTGTTGACTTAATCACTTGCTTCTATTTAAAAAGAAGGCTTATTTCTGCTAATGGTTTTGGCAAGACTAAAACATTAGTAGGAGGGCTAAAGCAGCAGGCACTCCTGGAAACAACATTATTAATAAATTAATTCAGTTTATCGATAATCTTTTGTAGATTTTTCGGTCGATAGTCCTTGCGACTTTTCAAACGGTTGATCGTGCTTTCATGAATATCTTCAATGACATCCCCCACCTCACGAAACTTGATTCCAGCCAATTTAAAGAATCCAACATCGTTCTTAAAGTCACATTTATAATTGGGGTTAATGCCTGTCGGAATCACACTTGGATCTAAGTCAAGCCCCAATCCCAGAACACCGACCGAATCAATCATCCACTGTAAGGCAGCATCTGATAACCCGCTGTATTCTTCGGTTCCACCGCCAACGCAACCATGCCCACCTGGAAACCACTTTTGAATCACCCGCTGATTTTCAGCTTCGGGATGCTTTTTCATCGGAGTTACATCAAAGACTTCGCGGATTTCGTCGATCGCCATCGCGTGCAATGCATTCTGAACATATTTGTTTAAAGTAGTATCATGGAATCTGTACCGCTTATTCAGCTGCTCGTGCAACTTGCTGAAAGCGGGCATCCCAGGAATCCCAAGGGCACCTACAGTGTCAAAACAACCAAGCAAGGTGATAGGGACGCGCTCACCGTAAGTTTGACGGTATTCTACAGCTTCCTTATCCTTGGGTTTAATACCCCGGTTACGGTAAAGCTCGTAAGCTTCATGTGCTTTGGTGACATGGGGGCGGTCTAAAAGACCGGAGCAATAGATCATCCCTGATAGACTCCTAACTGTGTAAGCACCGCGACTGAAGCCGAACAGATAGATTTCGTCACCAGAAACATAATTGAGACTCAGAAATCGGTAGCAATCTTCTATATTTCTATCGATTCCTAGTCCGGTAGCTCCCCCTAAAATTTTTTGACTTTCGGTTCCAATGCCTTCGTCATAAAATATGATCTGGGTAACACCGTCATTGGCGATCGGTTTCACAGATTGAGCTAATTTAACCACATTGCTTGGGTAAGGACTTATTAATTGTTGCCAGGTTCCATCACAGCAAATAACAATACGTTTCATAGTTCTATTTCAAAGCCTTTGAGTAATTAGATCAACGATGTTGTTAATTTGTTAAACCATTGATTACTAACTAAGTGAAAGAAGATTTTATGAGAGCGATCGCACTCGCAGCAGCATCACTCAAACTTTGGGCTTCATCTTTCATCGAAGGACTAGTATCGATGACGATCACTAAATCAACAGCAGGTATATAACTTACTTGTTTATTCATACTTGGTTCCTTTTTTTCTTTTGGAATAAACTAAATAATTTTATACTTGAAAACGAATAATAATTTTCAATATAAAAAATTAAAACCTAGTCTTAGATAATAGTTCACTCATTTTAGTTATTTATTAAAGCACTTCATTTTAAATAAAGCAATTACATAAATGTTATATATTTAACCTGTAACTAAGATATTTTAAATGTTTTGGCATAAAATTAACATTTTGTCAATACATAAAGATCATAACTAGCCTTTCAAAATGAGTAAAAATTTTGGTTAAGAAAATCTTCTTTAATCTTTTTACTGCATATTCTATGTGTACTTAAAATTAAAGAAGTTACTTAATTAAGGTAGAAAATGCTGTAGTTAATGAAATTTGGTTTTTAAAATAAAATTATCAGTATGCATTAAAGTAAAAAATGTTGCTTATTTACTAACAACCTATTGCTATGACACCTTCCACAAACCAGGTTTATCCCGTTATTTGGCATAATTACTCAGTGTCACTGATCGATCAAACCCGTCTACCCAACGAATATACATTTGTAGAAATTCACCGCAGTGAAGATATGGCGCGGGCGATTAAAACCATGATTGTGCGAGGTGCGCCTGCAATTGGTGTGGCTGCGGCTTATGGAATGTATCTTGGTGCAAGAGAAATTGCAACAAGCGATCGCCATGAATTTTTGCAACACTTAGATAAAGTAGCCCAGTTGTTGCGTTCTACTCGTCCGACGGCAGTAAATTTATTTTGGGCAATTAGCCGGATGATGAAAACTGCCTACGAAACGCTGGGAACGGTAGAAGACATCAAGCAAACCCTTTTCCAAACAGCCCAAGCAATCAATGCTGAAGATTTGCAAACCTGTCAGGCAATCGGCGACAATGGTTTAGCAGTTTTACCGTCTACCCCAGAAAAGCTGACGCTGCTTACCCACTGCAACGCTGGGGCGCTAGCTACTGCTGGATATGGCACAGCCTTGGGTGTTGTGCGTTCTGCTTGGAGGGAAGGACGTTTAGAACGGCTTTTTGCTGACGAAACCCGTCCTCGCTTACAAGGTGCAAAACTCACTGCTTGGGAATGCGTGCAAGAAGGGATTCCAGTGACATTAATTACTGATAATATGGCAGCCCATTGCATGAAACAGGGTTTGATTCATGCTGTAGTTGTGGGTGCTGATCGCATTGCCGCTAATGGCGACACTGCCAATAAAATTGGTACGTATAGTGTTGCGATCGCAGCTAAAGCACATAATATCCCCTTCTTTGTGGCTGCGCCCCTTTCCACCGTTGATTTTGAATTAGCCGATGGCAGCAAAATTCCCATTGAAGAACGCGAACCAACAGAAATCTATCAAGTTGGTGATACCATTCTCACACCTGAAGGTGTAGATTTTTATAACCCCGCTTTTGATGTGACTCCAGCTGAATTGATTACAGCCATCATTACAGAGAATGGAGCGATCGCACCTGATAAATTAGCAAAATCACAGTTAAAGCAATTAGTGTAATTGAGTTTGACGAACCCCTCCCTGTCTTTAACTCTAACTTTTCACGGGATTTGGAAAAGGGAGTGGTTCAAATAATAGTTCGACCGCTTCATTATTTGATTTGGGAACCTTCGGCGTTAGTTGGAATATGGAAATGCGGATTGAACCTTACGAAACTCATCAACTTGATGCAGTCATTTGTCTTTCGCTTCGAGCATGGGCTCCGGTCTTTGATTCGATTCAGAAAGTGATGGACTTTGATGTTTACCGAGAATTCCATCCTGATTGGCGTGTGAGCCAGCAAAATGCTGTCAAGGGTGTCTGCGGTGCAGAGGACACAAATGTATGGGTTGCGATCAATGCTGATTCAATCGTGGGCTTTGTAGCCGTGAAACTAGACTCGAAGACCAGCATGGGTGAAATCTACATGGTCGCTGTCGAACCAGACTTTCAAGGTCACGGAATTGGCAGCGCTTTGACACAATTTGCTCTTGATTGGATGAAAGATGCTGGGATGTCTGTTGCTATGGTCGAGACCGGAGGCGATCCCGGTCATGCTCCAGCACGTCGCACTTATGAAAAGCTCGGCTTCGGGCTGTTACCGATCGCCAGATACTTCAAGAAGCTCTAGGTACGCAGGGATTGAAACTGTCTAAGAGGTTGTTTGAAAAGTGTTTCGCTATGACTTTAGGCACTTTTAGATCCCCCCTAACCCACGCCAATCGCTCATGCAGGAAACCCCCTTCTCTACAAGACGCTCCGCGTTCGCAAAGCGTCTTGTAGAGAAGGCGCTAGCCTCTCCCTTTGGGAGAAGACCGCACTTAAAAAGTGGGGAAACGGAATTAAAAGTAAAAACTAAACAGCATTTATCAGCAATTTTTTCAATAATTTTATCTAAACTTCATATTTAGACTAAATTCAATAAGCAAAGTCCGCAATTACTTACTCAAAATAAGCTTTGACTTACTCAAAACAAGCTTTTGCTTTCTCATTTTGGTGTTTTCCGCAAGTAAAAGAAGCTTTGACTTACTCAAAACAAGCTTTTGCTTTCTCATTTTGGTGTTTTCCGCAAGTAAAAGAAGCTTTGACTTACTCAAAATAAGCTTTTGCTTTCTCATTTTGGTGTTTTCCGCAAGTAAAAGAAGCTTTGACTTACTCAAAATAAGCTTTTGCTTTCTCAAACCCTAGTTTGCTTTCTGATTTTGGTGTTTTTTACAAATAAAATGCTATTTCGCTTTTTTAAAATGGTTGATTTAGTAAAAATACTGACCTGGCGAATAGAAATTGTCAGGGCTTTCTCAAAATTATTTGGTCATTCGATTAAAAACCCTAGACAACGAACAAATAACAACTAAAAGTTAAACTATAGCGGTTCTCAAATGGAAGCAATACACTTTGACCTCTCTCCTCCTTTTAGGCTACGGTGTACACAGAAGTCGAATTACACCCCTTAATCTCCTCAATGCATTGAGAAAAAAAGAAATCTAGTTCCCTCACGCCACTTGCTACCCTGCGGGAATGCTAAAAGCGAACAAGTCGGGCAAAGCTGCCCAACGCAGTGGCTCCTCAATACATCGAGGAGCCACTGCGGTCTTGGGGTTTCCCCAAGTGGAGCAAGTGGCGTGAAGGTTAGGGTGGGGTAAAACCCTAGTAAATCAGCTATTTCAGACTTGTGTGTACGGTAGTAGCTCCGACTCAAAGAGGGACAGGTTTTGTGTAGTAAAACCTGCGAGAGGTCTTTTTATTCGACTAATTAACCCTAGTAAACTTAACCAAAATGCTGAATAATTGCCTCGGCAAATTCAGAACATTTTAAGGGTTCAACTGGCGGTTCTAACAACCGGGCTAAATCGTAGGTGACTTGACTACTCGCGATCGCATCGCTTAAACCTTTCTTAATTAGGTCTGCGGCTTCTTGCCAACCCAGAAATTCCAGCATCATCACACCAGATAAAATCACTGAACCAGGATTAATCCGATCTAAGCCAGCGTGTTTGGGTGCAGTACCGTGGGTAGCTTCAAATATCGCACTAGAATCACCAATATTTGCCCCTGGCCCCATTCCCAATCCCCCAACAATGGCGGCGGCGGCATCAGACAAATAATCGCCGTTCAAGTTCATCGTCGCCAAAATCGAATATTCATCTGGTCTGGTTTGGATTTGTTGAAAAATACTGTCAGCAATCCGGTCATTTACCAAAACTTTATCTTTCCATTTGCCCTCGCCGTGGGTTGCCCAAATTGAGTTAAGAACAGTTTCAACTTCCTTGACAATTTGTGCTTTTTTATCTTCAGTAAGAGCATCAAACCCAGGATCAATCTCGCGGGCGTTTTCTTCCAAGGAAATATTCGGATTTTTTTCCTTGTTACTCAAAATCCAAGATTCCCGTTCAGTGACAGTTTCTTGGCGAAATTCACTGGTTGCTAGTTCATAACCCCAGTCGCGGAAAGCGCCTTCGGTGTACTTCATAATGTTGCCCTTATGCACCAAAGTCACTTGTTGCTTGTGTTTGGGCAATAGCAAAGCGTGTTTAATGGCACGTCTAACTAAGCGCTGGGAACCAGTTTTGCTGATGGGTTTGATGCCAATACCAGAATCAAGAGGAATGCGTTTTTTCCCATGTTCTGGGGTGGCTCTTATCAGTTCTTCATTGAGAATTTTAATTAAGCGATCGCCGATTTCGCTACCTTGTCGCCACTCAATGCCTAAATAAATATCTTCCGTATTCTCTCGATAAACGATAACATCTAGCTTTTCCGGATTTTTGTGGGGTGAAGGCGTACCTGCATAGTAACGGCAAGGACGCACGCAGGCATACAAGTCAAAAATTTGCCGCAGTGCTACATTTAAAGAACGAATTCCCCCCCCAACGGGAGTAGTCAAAGGCCCTTTAATAGCAACACCATATTCTTCAATTGCTGTGAGAGTATCTTGAGGTAAATACTGGTAAGTACCGTATAAATCACAAGCTTCGTCCCCAGCGTAAACCTTGAACCAGCTAATTTGACGCTGACCCTTGTATGCTTTGGCTACCGCAGCATCTAGCACTTTTTGAGTAGCAGGCCAGATATCTATACCTGTACCATCGCCCCGAATAAAGGGGATAATTGGATTTTCTGGTACGATTGGTTCACCATTTTTGAAGGTGATTTTTGCTCCAGTTGTGGGGGGGGTAATCTTGTCGTACATAGTTCACACACTCCTAATCGATACGCTGCTAGTCAAAAAACCTTATGTGGCAGGCTTGTATATTTTGCTGTACCTTTTATTTACCAAGCCATAAGGCGCAGATTGTCCCCCTATTCCCCTTGTACATTATTTGGGGATTAAGTGTGGGATTCAGTGAAGCGATCGCAATTTTGTACGATCAAAAATAGTAAACTACTTTTCGCTACCAGTGCTTCACTTTAGAGAATGCCCGATAGCTTACCGCTCTTTCACTGACCGCTAAAACGAGAATGGCATGACAGACCCAATGATTTTATCAGGCCCTGCAAATGACATCGACTCCCTCCGACAACCATTAATCACTGGGTCTGAAAGAGTCCAACAACAGATAATCCCACAGTTAGCTGAGTTGGGTAATGAGGGATTAGACGTATTGATGGAATTTTTACTGAAACGACGTGAGAACCCACCGACTTGGGTTGATGGCAAAGCTTACCAAGTCCTTTATAACTCTGATGCACCTCAAGCCAAAGAATTTCTACGATCCTGTTTTCCTGAGGGAATTGTACCTCTAAAATCAGAATGCGGGATTAACTACAATTCTTTGCAACAGCTACTTGCTGCTCAAGACTTCCAAGCCGCTGATCGCGTCACCATCGAAAAAATGTGTGAACTATCAGGGCCAACGGCTGTACAACGAAAATGGTTGTATTTTACTGAGGTAGAAAATACCTCGGCTGTTGACTTACAAACCATTAATAATCTTTGGTTAGTCCACTCCGAAGGTAAATTTGGTTTTTCAGTGCAGCGAGAAATCTGGTTAAGTTTGGGTAAAAATTGGGAGAATTTCTGGCCGAAAATTGGCTGGAAAGCAGGTAATAACTGGACGCGATACCCTAACGAGTTTACCTGGGATTTAAGTGCGCCTAAAGGTCACTTACCCCTTTCTAATCAACTTCGGGGAGTACGAGTTTTTGCTTCTTTACTTTCTCACTCAGCTTGGTCGAAGAATCCAGAAAAATAATTTTGAGCCTACGGACAAATAGACTATGATCAATCCCACCAACAGAGAATTCTACGTGATTATTGAACGGAATGAAGATGGCTACTATGTCAAAAAAATACCTCAGCTACAAGCCTGTTATAGTCAAGGAGAAACAATTGATGAGTTGATGACTAACATGAAAGAAGTAATTGAACTTTGTTTAGAAACAAACAGTGATGAAAAAATACTAGAATTTATAGGTATTCAAAAGGTAGTACTTTAATGCCAAAACTACCAGTTTTAACAGGTAAAACAGTTATTAACGCCTTTGAGAAAATAGGATTTCAAGCGGTGCGTCAAAAAGGCTCTTATATAGAAATAGAACGTAAAGATGGGCGCTTAATAACTATTCCTGTTCATGCTGGTAAAACAATAGGTAAAGGATTACTACGCAAAATACTACGCGATGCTGAACTGACCAGGGAAGAGTTTATCGCATTGCTGGAATCATCGAGTTGGGAAGTTTTTTACCAATTCCAAAAGCACAATATCAAATCAGATAATGGCCAACGTTCGTCTAGAAGATATTAAGCGTAGATTCAATAACGTCACCGCTATCGAGGACATTACCTTTGAAATTCCCGATGGCGAGTTTTGGGTTTTAGTCGGCCCATCAGGTTGTGGTAAGTCGACAATTTTGCGAACGATCGCCGGTTTAGAAACCGCTACATCTGGTAAACTCTTTATTGGCGATCGCTTGGTGAATAATATCCCAGCCAGACAACGAGATGTGGCGATGGTGTTCCAAAACTACGCTCTCTATCCTCACATGAGTGTGGCGCAAAACATCGGCTTTGGCTTAGAAATGCGGAAGGTTGACCGAAAAATCATTCAAGAACGGGTGATGAATGTGGCGCAATCGCTTTCTCTCGATCACTTGCTGGATCGTAAACCTAAACAACTCTCGGGGGGACAGCAACAACGGGTGGCATTAGGGAGAGCGATCGCTCGTGAACCTCAAGTATTTTTACTTGATGAACCTTTATCTAATTTAGATGCCCAATTGCGCGATGATACCAGGGCAGAATTGAAACAGTTACATCAAGAATTAGGCATTACAACTATTTACGTTACCCACGATCAAGTTGAAGCGATGACTTTGGCTGATAAAATTGTCGTTTTAAATCGAGGACGTATTCAACAAATTGGCGATCCCCAAACTATTTATGCAAATCCTGCTAATCAAATGGTGGCAGGTTTTTTAGGCAGTCCGCCAATGAATATTTTGCCTGCAATCTATCAAAACAATGGTTTTGATGTGAGTGGACAGTTATTAGCGATTCCAGCAGTTGTAAATGAAAAATTACACTTGCGTCAGGGACATAGTTTTGATTTAGGGATTCGTCCAGAGCATATTAAAATCAACACTGACTCAGAACGGGTTGAACCCCCTGCTACCGCTAACAGTACTCAAAACTCAGGACTATTATCGGTTGAAGTTAAAGTTGTGGAACCTTTGGGAAGAGAAACTTTGATTCGTGCTGGTTTACCTGGTTCGGCGGTGATGTTGAATATTCAGGTAGGCGGTGATATGCGTCTTCGTCCAGGCGATCGCCTTTCTCTACAGCTTGATTTAAATCAGTTGTTTGTATTCGATCCCAAAACTGGGGACAGAATTTTATAAAGAGTTTCTTAAACTGCCAGAAGTAATCGCTAATTTCTAATTTTTTGTAGCCAAAATCTAAGAAAATGAAAACTACAATATAGACTCAATAGATTCGCTGCAAAAACTTATATGACTATTAATCGACGCCATTTCTTGGTTTTACTTACATCGGGTGCTGGTGCTTTTGCATTAGACGCTTGTGCATCGGCAGAGAATTCTTCTCAGGGAAACACTGCAACTTCTAACACAACACCAAATATAGCAGCAAATACAACACCAAATACAACAGCAAATGCAACGGCAAATGCAACACAAAATACAACAGGGGCTATTCAACTACCACCTTTACCTTACGCTTACGAAGCACTGGAACCACACATCGATACCAAAACGATGCAATTTCACCATGATAAACACCACGCAACTTATGTAAAAAACCTGAATACAGCGTTAGCCAAACACCCAGAACTCAAAGGCAAAACTGTTGAAGAAATGTTGCAAAAACTTGACAGTGTACCAGAAGATATTCGCAAAACAGTACGTAATAATGGCGGTGGTCATGTCAACCACTCAATGTTCTGGCAAATTATGAAACCGAAAGGTGGGGGAGAACCAACAGGAAATATAGCCACCGCGATTAATCAAAATTTTGGCTCTTTTGCAGCTTTCAAAAAACAGTTTAACGAGGCTGGTGCTGGTCGTTTTGGTAGTGGTTGGGTTTGGTTAGTGCGTAACAAGGGTGGCAAGCTAGAAGTGACAACTACAGCTAATCAAGATAGTCCCTTAAGTGCAGGTAAATATCCCATTCTGGGTAATGATGTATGGGAACATGCATATTATCTCAATTATCAAAACCGCCGCGCCGATTATTTAGATGCTTGGTGGAACGTGGTTAATTGGGATGAGATTAACAAGCGGTTTGCAGTAGCAAGCAAATTTGCCTGAAACCAGACAACAATTTAGAATTGTAGACACTTAAAACTGGCAACAGAAACAATATTCTGCTGCCAGTTTTTTGATGTGATAAGCTAATCGTCATTCATTTAGATATTTTGTAAAAGTTCCTAACACCTACCTTTTAGTAAGGGAAGGGGAGACAAAGCGTAGCTTTGGCTGGGTAGGGTTATTATTTGTGATTTCTGCAACAGGTCTATTTTTTAAAAATGATTCGCTTTAATAATCAGTTTCCTTGAACCATTGCAGTCATTTTTTTTATTTTTTGGAATTTAATATAGCTTGATTTTACGTAAAAAATATGAAGATATCTCAACAAATATTGTAAGTAATTTTACACGTGTAGTGCTAATATCACTTGTACCAACAAAGGTTATATAAGATTGCAATTTTAGATTTCATTATCACAACGCCTAAAACTTAGAATCTTTCTTTAAATGTCCAATTTGAATAAAAACATTGTTGAGTCATTTTAATTATAAGGAGAATATTCTTATGAAGATTGGTTGCAAATTATTCACGGTTGCTTTAGCTGTTCCATTTTTGCTTGGAATTTTAAATTCTAAAGCACAAGCTGAAGTTACTAGACAATGGGGCGTAGGTGGCGATATTCCTGTTCCCGGTGATTATGATAATGATGGTAGAACTGATTTTGCAGTCTGGCGACCGAGTGATGGTACTTGGTATGTAATTAACAGTTCTACAGGTGTAGCAGTTACTAGACA
>NZ_JBALDE010000054.1:0-29646 GCF_036917515.1 Nostoc sp.
AAGCTTCTCTGGTGTAGACAGTTAAAGCACCAGTATAAGCAGTGATCGCAATTTCGATGTTATCTGCCCTGTCTCCTTTTATTCTCTCGCTGTAGGCAATTGCGAGATTATTTTGCGTTGTTGCCCAAGATTCAGGCAAAGCTTCAGAAGTTCTGACAGTTAAAGCAGCAGTATAAGCAGCGATCGCAATTTCGATGTTATCTGCCCTGTCTCCTTTTATTCTCTCGCTGTAGGCATTTGCAAGATTATTTTGCGTTGCTGCCCAAGATTCAGGCAAAGCTTCTCTGGTGTAGACAGTTAAAGCAGCAGTATAAGCAGCAATCGCAATTTCGATGTTATCTGCCCTGTCTCCTTTTATTCTCTCGCTGTAGGCAATTGCGAGATTATTTTGCGTTGCTGCCCAAGATTCAGGCAAAGCTTCTCTGGTGTAGACTGTCAACGCGACTTCATAGCCAGTAATGGCAACTTCCATATTGCTGGCTTTGCTACCCAAAGGGAATTGCTGAATTAGATTGCTAAATGCGACAATATCTGCTGCTAAATCTTCCGCTTCATCTGCTTTCGCTTCCCCAAGTCTATTTGTCCCCCAACGGCGCAATATTTCTGCTAATACTCCATCAAGTTTGTCTGTATTCTTAGCCAGCAAAGGGTAAACTACCTGGGAATTACCACTACTGTCTGCGGTTGCTTGTATTACCTCCATCAAGAATTGGTAATATATTTGTATCTCCTCCTCACTGAGAGATTGCAAATCTACTTTATTATCTAGATTCAACCTTTCCCCTAGTTGCATTGCCAAGCTTTGCAACCAATTCGCTCTCTTCTCATCCCCTTGCTGTGAAAACCTCTGTGCTACTGCTTCTATTGTTTGCAAGAAGCCAATATCTACTAATTCTTGGTTTGCTGCCAAAGTTTCTTGGAATTCATCGTTAGTACGGCAATTCAACAGGCATTGAATGAGGTTGAGATAGGCTTGCTGACGCTGTTCATTCATGGGCAAGGGTGTGAGACGCAACTAGATCATAAGAAAAATTCAACACCAACACCCTAAATTACAGAAAAGTGTAGAATTTCATCACAAATGATGTGTTTCTGCCAATGAAAGAACCTCGTGGATGAGTATTTTTTACTTGTGAACAGACAATATACTAATTTTGCGATCGCCCACTACCAGTTTCAGGTAAAAACGAAGATGGATGCGATGCCTGTGGTGGGCCACGCCAACGCATTTATAGCTTTTGCGAACGCAATTGTTATTTCGGCGTTCGCATTTGTAGCTTTTGCGATCACATTTATAGATTTGGCGTTCGCATTTATAGCTTTTGGGTTCGCATTTATAGATTTGGCGTTCGCATTTATAGCTTTTGCGAATGCAATTGTTATTTCGGAGTTCGCATTTATAGCTTTTGCGAACGCAATTGTTATTTCGGCATTCGCATTTATACCTTTTGCGAATGCAATTGTTATTTCGGAGTTCATATTTATAGCTTTTGCGAACGCAATTGTTATTTCGGAGTTCGCATTTATAGCTTTTGCGATCGCAATTGTTACAGGACTTACGCAACGCCGATATTGTCATTGCGACCGAAACGGAGTGTAGGGAAGCAATAAGAGCGTCAGAGGCGATTACTTCTCTACGAGACGCTCCGCGAACGCTATCGCTCGTAATGACGAAATTACGTTATTTTTGCGTAAGTCCTGATTTAGAATCATAACGTTGTTTATATTTCTTTGAGATTATATTTCTCATTCAATTGCCCATGTGTTATTTATTTGCAATAGCTGCAATACATCAAAAAAATCCACACCACAACATTTGATAGGAGACACATATGAGCAGCGAAAGCGGATGCCCGTTTACAGGTGGAGGTCAGAAACTTACGGCTCGTCATGTGACGTCGAACCGAGACTGGTGGCCGAATTATTTGAATCTGAGCATCCTCCACCAGCACTCACTACGAGCCAATCCTATGGGTGAGGCATTCAACTACGCTCTTGAGTTCAAGAGTCTCGACTTAGCTGCCGTGAGGGCAGATATCTTCGAGCTGATGACCACCTCTCAGGACTGGTGGCCAGCTGACTACGGTCATTATGGGCCACTCTTCATCCGAATGGCTTGGCACAGCGCAGGCACGTATCGAATTGGCGATGGTCGCGGCGGCGCAGGCTCGGGTAGCCAGCGGTTTGAGCCGCTCAACAGTTGGCCCGACAATGCCAACCTCGACAAGGCGCGGATGTTACTTTGGCCCATCAAGCAGAAATACGGCAAGAAAATCTCCTGGGCCGACCTGATGGTCTTCGCTGGCAACTGCGCCCTAGAGTCAATGGGCTTCAAGACGATCGGCTTTGCCGGCGGGCGCGTGGATGTTTGGGAGCCAGAGCAAGACATCTACTGGGGATCTGAGAAAACCTGGCTCGGCGACGAGCGTTACAGCGACGACAGGGTACTATTGAATCCTCTCGGTGCCGTTCAGATGGGTCTAATATACGTGAACCCGGAAGGGCCAAACGGCCAGCCCGATCCGGTTGGCTCAGGACGCGACATTCGCGAAACCTTTGGTCGAATGGCAATGAACGATGAAGAAACGGTCGCGCTCGTTGCCGGTGGACATACATTTGGCAAATGTCATGGTGCGGGCGAATCGTCGTTCGTAAGTCATGAGCCTGCGGGTGCCACCATTGTGGAGCAGGGTCTCGGCTGGAAGAGCAGCTTCAACACGGGTATCGGCGTCGATGCGATCACTAGCGGTATCGAAGGCGCATGGACTTCCACTCCGACACAGTGGGACAACAGCTATCTCGATACCCTGTTTAAATATGACTGGCAGCTGGTGAAAAGTCCTGCGGGTGCACATCAGTGGGCACCTAAAAATGGCGCTGGCGCAGATACAGTGCCCGACGCGCACGATCCGTCGAAACGTCACGCCCCGATGATGACCACGGCAGACATGGCCATGAGATTAGACCCCATCTACGAGCCGATTTCGCGGCACTTCCATCAGAACCCGGATGAGTTCGCAGACGCGTTCGCCAAGGCGTGGTTCAAGCTGACCCATCGCGACATGGGACCCCGATCGCGCTATCTCGGCCCAGAGGTTCCCGAAGAAGAGTTCTTGTGGCAAGATCCCATCCCCGCAGTCACGCATGAATTAATTGATGAGCAGGACATCGCTGCTCTCAAGGGCAAGATCCTCGCTTCGGGGCTGTCTGTCTCCCAACTGGTTTCGACCGCTTGGGCGTCGGCAGTGACCTTCCGCGGCTCCGATAAGCGCGGTGGGGCAAATGGGGCGCGGATTCGTCTCGCGCCGCAGAAGGATTGGGAGGTCAACCAGCCAGCCCAGTTGGCAACGGTGCTGCAAACCCTAGAGGCCATCCAAGGGGAGTTCAACAGCTCGCAATCCGGCGGAAAGCAAGTTTCGCTTGCCGACTTGATTGTTCTGGGCGGAGGCGCAGGCATTGAGCAAGCGGCGAAGAACGCTGGGCATGATGTCAAGATTCCCTTCAAACCTGGACGTACGGATGCGTCACAAGAGAAAACGGATGTGGAATCTTTTGCCCCACTTGAGCCAAAGGCGGACGGGTTCCGCAACTACTCCAGCGGCAAACACAGCGAATCGCCTGAAGAGTTGCTGGTTGATCGGGCGCAATTGCTAACCCTATCAGCTCCTGAGATGACGGTTCTTGTGGGCGGCTTGCGCGTCCTAGGTGCAAACTTTGAAGCGTCCAAACACGGCGTCTTCACCGCTCGAAAAGAGACGTTGACCAATGACTTCTTTGTGAACCTGCTTGACCTGAGCACGGGGTGGAAGGCAACCTCTGAAGCGGAAGATGTGTTCGAGGGTAGCGATCGCAAAACGAGCTCACTCAAGTGGACTGCTACCCGTGTTGATCTCATTTTCGGCTCGAACTCTCAGCTACGAGCCATCGCGGAAGTTTACGGAGCTGAGGACTCGCAGGCGAGATTTGTGCATGACTTTGTGGCGGCGTGGGACAAGGTGATGAACCTCGATCGCTTTGACCTGGCATAGTCTGGGCGAAAAGGTCTTCGAGGGTTTCTAGGCGTAATTTCGATCGTTGGGCGATCGGGGGTCGAGGCGGGAGCAAACCTGTAAAAGTCCTGAACGCGGGTGTCAGCCAGAAAACATGAGGGCGGCATTTCAAGATAAGTTGAAACGCCGCCCTCAAAGAGTGCATTAACAGTATTTCACCGAACTGGAAAGGCGATCGCACCTTTGGAGTTAGAATGCGATCACCTTGATAATATTTCATCTGTACAATTTATGTCAAACTCTAAATATTGAGGAATACTTTCATCAAAGCCGATGATGGGATTTGAACCCACGGCCTGCTGATTACGAATCAGCTGCTCTACCACTGAGCCACATCGGCGTACACAATCTCTAAGTTTAACATGATTTAATCATGGTAGATCAAAATCCCAAAAATTGCCTTAATCCTGAACAGTATGCCAGCCTGAAAGCAGAAATAGCCGCTCCTTATCGCGGCTTCCGACAATTTTTCTACATCGCTTTCGCTGCTTCTGGCTCACTCGGTGCATTCGTCTTTTTCTTTCAAGTCCTTGCCGGACGCAATGTTGAGAGTGCTTTGCCTAGTTTAGCTCTCCAACTCGGAATAGTTGCTTTAATGGTTTTCCTTTGGCGTTGGGAACAGCGTCGGCAACAACGCCCCAATTCGGGTAAAAATCCTAATTCTTGAAGGGAAAAATCTTAGCTAGTTAATTTTTGACTACTTTCTTTTAATATATCTTTTTTTCAAATTTACTCATGCTTTTATGAAGATTAAAAGTAAGAATTCAGGATTCAGAATAGTTAAAGAATCAGAAGAACATTTGATGAATGAAATATACTAATTATTCTAGATTCCTGATAAATTCTGAATCCTGACTCCTGGGTGCTGAATCATTACGATTAAAATATCCAGAAAGAAAACATAAAAAAATTATTAGGAAATATCAAAAAGCAAAAGTTTCTGAGAAAATAGGAATCGTTGAAACGGGGTCAGCCAATATAAAGACCCTGACCATAAACCCAATCACATTTAAATGGGGTCAACTATAGCAAGGGACTGGTGACTAGGGACTGGGGACTGGGCGAAAAGTAGCTTTGTGTCTAAGTTTTATCATCTGTTAATGTCCTAACCGCCTTGGCTTTTGCTATATATTTAAAGGCCTGAAATTTTATAATTAAAAAACCCGAAAATTAAAAAACCACTAGATTGGAAGCGCCAGACTAATAAATTATCAGTCTGGCGTTTCCAATTTGCTAACTAGACATTTACTGAACTGTTACCAAATAAGATGAAGGAATTGGTTGGGCACGTCCAGCATTAACAAGTGCCTGGTAAACAAAGGCAGCAACTTCGGCTCTAGTCGCCTGACGATTAGGATTGAGTTGCTTGGCTGTGGGATAGTTGATTACTAGTTGCCGTGTAGTTGCAGCGGCAACTGGTGCGATCGCATAATTAGGAATCTGAGCAGCATCGGTGTAAAAGGAAACGACATTTTGATTACTTGCAGTTAAGCCCAAACCATTAGCTAAAGAGACCAATGCCTGCACTCTAGGAATTTGCTGCTGTGGCTTAAAAGTGCCATCAGGATAGCCAGAAACAAATTGACTCTGGTAAGCAGATTGAATGGCAGTGTAAGCCCAGAAATTGCTTGCTACATCCTTAAACTGAATGGCTGCGCGTTTAGTTGGTGGCTTTAGAGCTTTAGTGACAATAGTGGCAAATTGAGCGCGGGTTACAGGTTCATTGGGTTTAAAGCTGCCATCAGGAAAGCCCGCAATGATATTTTGGGAAGCTAAAGCTTCGATGTAGGTTTTTGCCCAGTAATTTGCTGGTACATCTTTAAAGGCAACAGGCCCTCCAGGGGGTTCAACAGTTGCAGCAACAAAATTTACGGAGCCAAAAATCTTTTTCTGATCGATATCGTTGCCAACAGCAGCAATTTGAACAGTTTTAGTGGCATTATTCACATCATAACGAGTGTTATTGCGGATAAGATTGCCACCAGGATTTTCGTTGGTACCAAGGTCGGGTGAAGCGTTGACAGTCGCTACTACTCCATCCCGTTTATTGTTTTGAATGTAATTTTTACGCAATACGGGCTTGGCTGACTCTGAGATAAAAAGACCGTCTTGGTTTTCGATAATTTGGTTTTCTACAACTAGAGGTGTGGAAGTCCCACCGATTGCAAGACCAAAACCAGTATCCTGAAATATGTTACCCCGAATTTCTCCTTGAGCAGTCTTAGCAATTGAAATCCCATTGCCTTTGTTTTGCACAAACAGGTTACTTTCAATTTTGGGATTGCCTGTACCCGTGACAAAAACACCTTCTCTAACACTGTTAGTAAAAGTACTGTTTTTGATAATCGGATTAGTTGACTCCACCCACACACCCGTACCCCGACTATTTGGGTTAGTGACGCTGACACCAGTGATCGTGCTATCTTGTTCGGCAAGGATGGTAATGTCCTGTCTAGCAAAGGTGCGACTAGTGTAGAAGCCTCCACCTGTAATCAATATCGCCTGACCTTTACTAGCTTCATCACCTCGCAGTGTCACCCCTGGTTTAAGTAAAAGCGGGAAGGTTTCACCACTTTCCTGGTTATAAGTACCAGGTGCTAATTGAATCACTGCACCTGCTTGGACTTGACTGAGAGCGAAACTGATGCTTTTGTAGGGTGCTGCCGAGGTTGTACCAGCACCAGCCCTATCTGCACCAGTTGCTGGATTAACGTAAATCGCTGCGGCAGTTGCAGGAGCTTGCACTGTATGAGTTGGGGCGATATTTTCTGGAGGAGTGGTATCAGCATTAACCTCATTAGGTAGTAGTATTGACCCACTAGAAACAACAAGTATTGCCGTTAGCCCGGCTCCTACGCGCAAAGTATACCTAAGATGACTACTGGAAAGAAGGCGAAAATTTTTCACTAGAGAAATGTAATAACCCCGATATTTCATTTTTTCCGTCTGTGATGTCTGAATTACGGTATGTCGAACAAAGTTAAAGATAACAGCGTTGTAGCTGCTCTGAAACCCATGCAAAACTATACTGGATGATTAGCACTGATTCAGCTAAATTCCCTAGATAGGTCACAGAACTTATACATTAGTTATATTGTGTTATTCAGAAAACTTTTTTAGGGGCACTATGGGGATGAGGCGATTTTTAGTATTCCCTAAAGCTATGTGCTGCAACTAATTCTGCTGGAATATCATCACAAAAAAAGCAAACCTATTGGAAATCGGGAGAAATGCGTTTTAATTTTTTAAAGCTGCGTCGCATCTTAGTTTTAGTAAGCATTATCTGTCTTCTGTTTTTGTCCACTCCCGCCTTTGCAGCAGAACGAGTAGTGCTAAAGTATGGTATCTTCCGTGAATCACTTTCTGTAGAGGAAATATCCACCTTTGCCCAAACAGGTGAACTCTCAGGTTCACTAAAAGTTAATTTAGCTTTGGCACGACAAGACCCCAAAGCCATTCGTCAATATTTAACAAAGCCTGTGAAGGTAAATCCTGTATTTTTAGATAAAGTGCTAAATAGCCAGATTGGTAATATTATTTTGGATCAAATTAGTCAAGTTATTTCTACACCCTCTCAAAGAGCAAATCAGCAAGCTTTACGAGCCGCTTTGGTACTTTCTGCGAATCAAGACGGGCAAGTGTCGCTGATTGAAATTATGAAGAATTATCCCACAAATGAAGTGGAAGTTGATGGCGATCGCTTACAGGGTGCATACCGTCAACTCCGCCACTTGCAAACAAGCTTACAAGATTTATTAGGTGTTTAGTAAGCTAAAGTTTCTAAAGTTTCTCTTAAATACCTCTGTACCTGATGTTCCAAGCGAATTCCCTCTAATTGAGCATCGCGTTCTAGTTGCCAGCGTTGAAAACCGGAACTAGTGGAGATTGCACATTTGAGGCCATACCAAATTTCAGTATCGGCAGAAAATTGGCGATCACTAGAAGCTGGAATTTGAGCCATAGTTCCTCATTCCTTTGTTTATCTTCAACGGTAACTGGATATTGGCAATGGGGCATTGGGGAGCCACTGCGGTGAGGCAGCCCCCGTATTGGTGGTTCCCGTCGATGGGGGACTGCCGAACCCGAAGGGTCTTGGGGTCTCCCCAAGTGGAGCAAGTAGCGTCATTGATTATTAGTTATTCTCCTCTGCTCCTCTGCACCCCTGCATCTTCTGATACTTATTTGTAGCCCTTTAAAGTTCAATAATATACTTTACGGGCTGCTACGAATCTGTATTTATCTTAAACAAGGATTGTAATAATCGAGGCACGATTTGATTAACTCGCACCCCTAAAATTGTGAAATCTTGTTTAATCTTTTCTAAAGATAATGGTTCTATGCCAGCAAATTCTGTGTCATTAGTCACCAAAACTCGCATTACACTCACAGGTATTTGTAAAAATAAATTGCCACCCAAAAATGCTAATCCCGCCAGCACTAGTGCAAGGCTGCGCCATTGTGGAAGGAATTTAGCTGAATTTGCTACTAATGGGGCAATTTGGTAAAGATTCCACAGTATCAAAACCGACAAGACTGCTGCCACTAATGCCAGGATACGATTTAATTTTGTATTAATTAAACAGAGAATTTTCCGCTGCCGTTCAGTCAGATTTTCTGGCTTTAGGGCTATTCCTAAAAGAGCAAATATATAAAAGGGGCGACGCAACTGCATCCATAATAGGGGAAGAATACCAATGGCGGCAACTAAGAATAGCTCCATCCAGACTGGCAAAAATGGCTCACCTACAGACAAGAACAATAAGCAGAGTACTAAAAAAACAGGCAACGTCGCTAATCCAGCGACGTGAATCCACAAAATAGGTTCAGAGCGAAATGAATGCATATTATAAAAAGTTGTGAGTTATAAAGTTAGGAGTTAGGAATTAGCAGCCTTTAACTCCTAACTCCTAATTTATCACTCCTAACTTCTAACCATTTTACCCTCAACACTATCTCGTTAAGGTGAGAGTGCGGCGCTTTGTAACCATCTGATAAGCTTCGATGATGTCACCATCAACCCAATCATTGAATTTATCGATGCCGACACCGCATTCATAACCAGCGTTGACCTCACGGGCATCTTCTTTCATCCGTTTTAGGGAGTCAAGGACACCTTCATAGATCACCTTACCGCCGCGTCGCACCCTGACTTTGCAGTTACGAACTAGCTTGCCAGATTGAACGTAGCAACCAGCAACCGCACCACGACCGACTGGGAAGACGGCACGGACTTCGGTTTGACCCAAGGGTTCTTCCACCAACTCTGGTTCCAAAAGACCTTCCAAGGCATCTTGGATATCTTCTAGGAGTTTGTAGATTACGTTATATTCCCGGACATCGACACCTGCTTCATCGGCGGCTTGTCTAGCGCCACTGGCAAAGGTGGTGTTAAAGCCGATAATTACAGCGTTACTAGCAGCGGCTAAATCGATATCTGTCTCGGTGATTTCCCCAGCCGTAGCCAACAGCATCCGAATTTGGACTTCGTTTTGCGGGATTTGCTTGAGCGCTCCCACGATGGCTTCCACTGAACCTTGTACGTCTCCTTTCAAGATTAAGTTGAGTTCTTTCAACTCGCCTTCTTGTGCTTGAGCTGAGAGGGTTGTGAGGGTAACACGTCCCTGTAACAGGCGGGATAGACGTTGTCTGTCTGCGCGATCGCTAGCGAGCGCTCTGGCTTCTTTTTCGTTCTCGAAGACCTCGAACTCGTCGCCGGCTGCTGGCACATCACTTAAACCTAATACCTCGACAGCAAAGGAAGGAGAAGCAATGTCTACTCTCTTGCCTCTGTCATCCACCATCGCCCTGACTTTACCGAAAGCCGAGCCAGCTACCAAGATATCTCCCACATGCAGGGTACCATTCTGAATTAGCAAGGTAGCAACTGCTCCCTTAGCTTTGTCCAGATGTGCTTCAATAACTGTTCCTTTGGCGGTACGATCTGGGTTAGCAGATAGTTCTGCAACCTCTGCTACCAGCAGAATCATCTCTAGGAGCGTATCCAGGTTTTCACCTCTAATTGCGCTCACGGGAACCATGATCGTATCACCACCCCAGTCTTCTGAAGTTAAACCATACTGAGTGAGTTCTTGTTTAACACGTTCTGGCTGTGCTCCTTCTTTGTCAATTTTGTTGATTGCAACGACAATTGGCACTCCCGCAGCTTGGGCATGGCTAATCGCTTCAACGGTTTGGGGACGGACGCCATCATCAGCAGCTACTACCAACACGGCAATGTCTGTTACCCGCGCTCCTCGTGCCCGCATAGCTGTAAAGGCTTCGTGACCAGGAGTATCCAGGAAGACTATTTGCTGCGGTTTGCCCTCATGTTCCACATCCACATGGTATGCACCAATGTGTTGAGTGATCCCGCCAGCTTCGCCAGCAGCCACTTTTGTTTTGCGGATTGAGTCGAGTAGAGTTGTTTTACCGTGGTCTACGTGACCCATAATTGTCACGACTGGCGGACGGCGGTGGAGATATTCTAGGTCTTCTACGCCGACCATTTCCGTGACTTTCCGAGCTTCTGCTTCTCGCTCGGCGGTTTCGACTTCTATTTCTAGTTCTTTTCCTACCAGGGTAATTGTGGGAATATCCAGATTTTGGGTAATACTCACCGCCATACCTTTAAGGAACAGGATTTTCACAATCTCTGTATCGGGAACAGCTAAAACGTCAGCTAGTTCTTGCACAGTCAACGGCCCTGTGATCGCCACTTTTTCGGGGCGATCGCGCTTTGTCTCGGCTTCTTGGCGACGGTTTTGCTGCTGGTCACGCCCAGAACCTGACTTGGAACCAGACCTGGAACCAGACTTTTTCGCTCTTGCAGTTGGGGCGCTAGCAAGAGTTGCACCTGCTATCTGTACAGGTCGAGTCGCTTTCGGTTTGGGAGGACGAGCGATGGAAAGGCTGACTTGGACTGTGGCTGGTGAGTCGATATCGTCGTCATCCAGCAAATCTTCTTCAAACTCATCATCAAGTATGGGTTTGATTCGCTTGCCTTTAACACCAGATTTTGCCTTTTCTTTAACCTCGTCAATTATTTCTTCTTCTACCCACTTTTTGCCGCCTTTGGTCGGTCGAGGCGGACTTGGGCGTTTCAAATCGAGGAGATCCGGTGTGACTGGTTCATCACCCAATCCTTGAGATTTGCTCGCTATTCCTGATATCTGTCTGGGGGGAGTAGCGATCGGCATTGCGGCTGCTACTGCTTCACCTGGACGTGCTGGTCTAGGTCTTTGCCCTTCTCCTGGTTGCGATGGAGCAGATGGTCTATTACCCCTCTGTTCTGGTCTGCTGGGTGCAGGAGTGGGACGACTTGTTCTTTGTGGTGCAGATGGTGGAGACTGGTCTGTTGGCAGTTTAGCGATTCTTGGCTTAATTTGCTCGCGATCGCCTTCTGCGGGTCGTTGCCGTTGGTCGCGTTTAAGGATCGGTTTATCTGCCTGAGATACTGGTGGCTCGTCTGTCACCTGCGCTTCTTCCGCCGCAGGTCTGGCTGGAGGAGCAACTAGTTGTGGTTTGATCGGTTTTTCCGATTTTGGTCTGGGTGGAACTATTTTTTCCGGTTTTTGGGATGCTATTTTTTCCGGTGCCGGATTTGGATTATGCGTTTGTTGCAAGTCAGCAATCAAAGGTTGCTCTTGAGTCTCAGATTGAGTCCGGGGCACAGGTCGAGTTGGTGCTGCCGGTTTTTGGGGTGAGACTGGTGTAGCGAAAGGCCGTGGCGGAGAGGGAGGATTAGCTTCAGACAAGGCAGCTTGGGTATTGTTAGCAAGTGACGCCTCTGGGGCGTTGGGAGTAGTATTTCTCAATATTTTGGGTTTGCGTATTTCCAAAATTTGCTGTTTGTGGGGTGCAGCAGGTCGGTTACGTCCGCCGTTGGGTGGTGAATTTGGCTTATGGCTGGTTGTACCTAGTTCCTTTTTGGCTGACACATTCGTAGCTGCTAGCTTTTCTGCTGCCGCCCGGATGTTTTCTGCCTCGGATTCTGAAATCGTGCTGCTATGGCTTTTGACCGCAATATCGAGCTGGTCGCAAATTGCTAGTAGCTCTTTGTTATCCAAATTCAATTCCTTTGATAATTCATAAATTCTAACTTTGCCGTTGTTCATCCACTCTTCCCCTTTAATTTACAGTTTTAGCGGATGGTTGCCTGGGAGTGCGACATCTCCATCCTTGGATTACTGTTTTTAGGTTGCCGTTCAGTTTTTGCCGGTGCCTCCAATCAGGAAAGAGAGATGTTTCGGTTTAATAATGGCATCCCCACCAGGAATGATGGTTGAGGGATACCCATAAAAATTTCTTAAATAAAAGATTTTTATAGGAACCCTTGACGCCGAACTGCGCCTGAGCGCTACCAGGTTGCCATTTTGTAGCTTCTTGTTTTGTTGATTCTGAGTCTTCCACAACACAATCGATTACATTTTGTTCTGGGAATGTTGCCTCGACCCTCTTGTTATTTGGACCGAATGCGTTTTACACCCATTTACTATTTTGGCATTAACCTTGACAATCAACAGAGGGTGTGATGAGAGCGCGATTTCGGTCTACACAATTTCTCTGATGATTAGGTTACAAAGTTGTTCCAACTAAATTTGATTTTGGGTATTACTGCGGGCTAGACGTTGCGACAAGCTTTGGTACAGTGTTTCTGGCACTGATGCATGTAGCGATCGCCCTAGTCGATTTTTTTTTTGAGCTGCTTGTAAGCAACTCGTTTCTGGACAAATATAGGCGGAACGCCCCATGCCCTGATCTAATTGTACCTTTCCCGATGGAAAGACGCGGACAATCCGCCAAAACTCATCTTTTGAGCTTACTTTACGGCAACTAATACAGCGCCGATAATTTGGTTTCATTCGGTTCTCTGCGATCTCAGTCCAGGATTTTGGATGTAAAAAGAAGTTTATTATTACTATTTTTTACTTATACCAAGTAGCTTTTGAGAAAATAATCCTTGAGACTAAGACTACAGTCTACGGTATCAAAACTTTACAAAATTAATCAATTATTCATCATCGTTATTGTCAAAACTATCTTCCTCTTCTAATTCGTCCTGATTTTCATTTTCAAATTCTTCCTCATATTCAAGATCCTCTTCCTCTGATTGATATTTTGTTCTGACAGCTACAAATTTGGCATCTTCTCCTGCATAGTCATACTTAGCTTTGTCTTTGATGTCTATTTTCCAACCAGTTAGACGGGCTGCTAAACGGACGTTTTGTCCTTCTTTACCAATAGCCAAACTCAATTGATCTTCAGCCACAAGTACGTGAGTTTGTCGCGATTCTGGGTCCATCAGTCGTACTTCATCCACCCGTGCTGGACTTAAGGCATTAGCAATGTATGTTGCTGGATCGGGTGACCAGCGAATTACATCTATTTTTTCACCGCGTAATTCATTGACTACTACTTGAATTCGCGATCCCCTGGCTCCAATACAAGCGCCAACTGGGTCTACATCGCGATCAAGAGTATCTACTGCTATTTTAGTCCGGGGGCCGACATAACGGGAAGGGGGGTTTGCCTCCCTAGCTACGGCAACAATCCGTACCACCTCATCTTCGATTTCTGGGACTTCGTTGGCGAAAAGATAAACTACCAAACCAGCATCAGCACGAGAGACAAGTAACTGTGGGCCTCGTTGCTGACCTTGGGAGACTTTTTTCAGATATACCTTGAAGGTGGCATTCGCTCGATAATTATCGTTGGGCAACTGTTCCCGCTTCGGTAATTCGGCTTCTACTTCTGGCTGACCAAAGCCGCTGCTAACTGCTAAAACCACTGATTGCCGCTCAAACCGCAGGACTCTTGCTTGCAGAACAGTTCCTTCTAAATCTTGGAACTCTTCTTGCACCATCTGGCGCTGTTGATCCCGTAACTTTTGTGCCAATACTTGCTTAGTTTGCATCGCCGCCATCCGACCAAATTCTCCTTGGTCGGGGGTAACATCCAGCACTACAGAGTCCCCTAACTGCGCTTCGGGAGCGACTTGTTGAACTTCATCTAGGGAAATTTGGTGGTCTGTGTTATCTACTTCTTCAACAATGGTTTTAGTGGAAAGAACGCGAAATCCTTCTCCTTCAATATCAAGTTCAACTTCAAAATTTTCAAAATAATCTTCGTCAAATTGTTTGCGCTCTAAATTTTGGGCGCGGCGATAACGTTCATAGCCTTTGAGTAGTGCTTCTCTAATAGCTGATTGAACTGCAAGCCGGGGTAAATTCCGTTCACGACTTATACTTTCAATTAATTCCTTTAATCCAGGTAAAGTAACCATTGACATAAGCAATCTCCTTTAAAAATTAGGAACTAGAGACCGGGCATTGGGAGCCAGTGCGTTGGGCGGGCAATGAATGCCCGACTTGTTCGCTCTTAGCGTTCTCGTTCGCGCAGCGTCTCCGTTAGGAGAAGGGTAGCAACTGACGTCATTGGGCATTAGGTATTGGGCATGGGGAAGAGGACAAGGGGACAAGGAGAATTGGAGACAAGGGGAAAAACTTGTTGTAAGTTCTTACCTTTTGTCACCTTGTCACCTTGTCACCCTTGCTCCTCTGCTCCTCTGCTCCTGTGCCCCTCCAATCCCTAGTCCCTAGCCTCTAGCCTTAGTAACTTGTTTATCAGCGCTCCTGTAACTGCACCTTAGTAATTAGGGAGCGGGGAATTTCGACTACACGACCTTTTTGATTTAAGTAAAGTGCTGTCTTATCCCGACGAATCAACTGACCAATCCACTTTTGTTGTCCGTCGTAGGGTGGCGAAGTGGAGATAATGACAGGAAATCCTTTAAAGGAAATAAACTCCCTGTCTGTTACCAATTGCCGCGAAATACCAGGACTAGACACTTCCAAGACGTATGTATCTGGAACGATTTCCGCAGCATCTAAGGAGGCTTCTAAAGCACGGCTCATCTTCTCACAATCGTTCAACCCAGTGTCTTGCTCAGGATTGCGAATATCTACTCGCAACACTGGTGGACTTTGGTTAGTGTGAAAAACCACGCCAACCACTTCCAATCCCAGTTCTTTTGCCACTGGTGTCGCCAAATCAATAATTTGTGGAACTAAAGGATGAACCATGAGAGAATTCAATAAAAAAAGTGGGCTTCGACCCACTTCCTGCGATAGGTATATCTTTCAAGAAGTCTTGTGACGAACCAATGATGATTCGCCTAATTCGAGTTTAGCGCATTTCTTGGATAGTCATTGGTCATTAGTCATTAGTCAAGAGTTAAAAATGCTTCTGCTGCCCCTCTGCTCCTCTGCTTTACCTACCCTTCCCGTATTTTTGGGAGAGTAGTGCCTTTATCCACTACTGCAGGAACTGATACTTGTGTTCGTAGCTGCCTAGTTTGCTTGATAATTTGGTCTATGTCTTCTTGGGACAAGCGCTGGACATAGTTGAGTTTGATTTCCTCTAAGAAGTCAAAAAGTAAACTCTGAATTTCTGAAAGTACGTGTTTTTCTTTTATTTGAGATCCCAAAGCGTCACTGAAGCTTTGTACCAATTGACTGGTGAGTTTTGCGCCCACAGGGTCTTCAACAGCGCTCACTAAAGTTTTGTAAAGATTAGTTGTGATTTGGGTCGCCAGTTGTTCGCTTAACTGGGTTTGGGCCTGTCCTACGCCAGGGAGGTTCTGGAGATTCCGGTAGACGGGGACTTGATGGAAGACGGTTTCGATGTTGTGGCACAGAATGGCAACGATCGCAGGTTGGATATCGGGTAACACTCGGTAGACAATTGTTTTTACCAAAAGACCTGCGATCGCTTCCACTTCATTCACATTATTAATATCTATGTAGGGACGTAAATTTTCTTTTTGCGAGAGCCAACTAGTTAATTCACCCCGCTGAATTGAACCCTGAACCTGATTAATCACTCTCACCACCACAATTTCTGTGAGTTCTTCGGCAAAATTGGCGACAATCCCCTGATTAATTTGCTTTCGTACTGGATGCAGATTCAATAACCGCGCTTGATCGAGGCGAATTAATACAGGTATGATTCGTAACCCCCGCCAAAATGGTATGAGTAAAAATAAATCGTACCAACGCCATAATAGTGCTTCTAACCAGCTTAAACCAGGATGTTGCCGTCTGAGAAGGAAGGTACGCCCTAGTAATTCTACGCCAAATAAAATCACAAAGGGTAAGTCAATCATCCAGAATTTATCAACAAAATCGCCATTTTCCCCGATTTGGCGGTAGTAGTTACTGGCAATCAAAGGGCGGATGCTCTGGTTAAAAAAATTAATTTCTTTAGACCAGCCATTTTGTGATAAATATGGCTGACTCCAAAAAGTAGCGAAGGACTGTTTTGCAGATTCTTTACGGATGTGCGATCGCATCCTTCTTTTGATTTTTTCTAAAGTCCCACTCTTATTCACTCCCGCAAACGGGTTACTGTCAATCATCTCGTTGCTCAGACCCCTTATTTCCTCTAGTCTGCTATTTACCTGAAGCGACTGTAACCCTGTTTGCCTAACTTGTTCTTCTAATGCGTCTATTGTTTCTAAATAGTTTTCTGTGTCTCGATGGAGTTCAATACCTTTTATTGGGTCATAAATTTTAGTAATTTGGGGAAGTTTTCGCAAGTAGAAATCTCTTCCAGGTACGTAACTTAAATCAAACAAAACTAAACTTAAATTTACGGTGGCAGTAATTGCCATAAATCTTTCAAACCAAAGATTACGCTGCTTATAAGATTTTATTTTTATCATTTTCTGTAAAATATGATACTTATTTAAATGTTTAAAACATAAACTCTTTCATTTATTAATTTTTGGCCCTTTCTAACCAATTACAGCAATTTCCAGTCGAGTAGACCCCAGTATAAGTGCACATCTGTCATGGGTGTCAACTTCAGCTCAAAACAAAACTCCTTTAAGACCTCTTTTCCAACCACAGGCAAAAATATTCCTCATTGCAGCACAGCTACAAGTAAAAAGACTGCCTTTCACCAGAAGTTAATGCCAATGCACAGATGTGATTTTCTACCGCAGTTTAGTGTTAAAAGGGTATGTTTGCTTCAAATGATAACTGCTGTATCTTTACTAAGATAAAATACTTCTTTTGATGGATGACAGAAATTATTTTTTACACAGCTAGCTAAATTTAACAAAAAAAATCACAATTTGTTCAAAATTCATTAAATAATCGTGAAAAAAGTTATTAAACAAACTTAAAATGCAGCTGTTAACGTTTATGATCCTGCTGATTTAACCCAAAGGAGTTTTTAAGTATGTGGTGTGGGTTTGGTAAATCAAGCGCAACCTTTGCTGTTACTTGCCTGATGACTGCTAGTTTAGTAATTACAGACACAGGTTTTGCAGCCCCTCAAAAAAGTTATACGCCCCAGCAATTCCGTGAGGTATTGCGGGGATTAGGTTATAACGTCAAGGTAACAAATACTGCTTTGACAGACGAGCAAACTAAAAAAGCAATTCGAGAATTTCAGACTGGTTATAAGCTAAAACCAGTTGATGGCATAGCAGGGCCAAAAACCCAAGCTTTTGCTGCTAACATCGTTCAAATTCTGCACAGAAATTTGAATGCAGTGGTGAAGCCAAATCCTCTCCTGCCGCGCGATAATTTTTATGGTTCCCGCACGGAAGAAGTGGTGAAGGAGTATCAGAAGAAATATCAGTTGCAAGAAACTGGAATTGCTAACTTAGCACTCCGCCAAAAGCTGAATGAAGAAACAAAGACGCTCTTCAGCCAGCCGACAACTAAACCAACAACTAAACCAACAACTAGACCAACAACTAGACCAACAACTAGACCAACAACTAGACCAACAGCGACACCAACAGCGACACCAACAGCGACACCAACAGCTACACCGACAGCTACACCAACAGTGACACCGACAGCGACACCAACAGCAACACCGACAACTACACCGACAGCGACACCGACAACTACACCGACAGCGACACCGACAGCTACACCCTAGTCGCCATAAAAAACTCCTACCCCGAAGCCTTTCAAGTAATCTGATTTGGTTCTTCTAAGGGTCTGCCTTTGGGTGTAGGTAGAATTGGACGAGGGTCATTGTAAGGCATAGGAATGTACTGCACGCTGGGTCGTCCTCCTTGTGGCTGTGGGTACAGATCCATGAGATTATAAATAGAATGGGGCAGTCCGACGGTTACGGGCAGCCCCATTTCTGTTGCTTCTTCAACAGTGATGGGGTAGTCGTGGGTGACGCGCCCAGTTGTTAAGGTTTCGATAATCGGTTCGATATTTTCTGGCAGAACTTTTTGTTTAGGTACACTGTCTTTTAGCAAAGTTCGCACAAATCGCTGTACCTGCTGTATTGCTTTACGTGAGAGATCAGCCATAATTAGGGTTTGATCATCAATCTCACTGATGGGTTTATCTTCAACTACTTTCAGGATACTGGCTGCGGGGTAATTACCCAATTGGGGATCGACTGGTCCTAAGACAGCGTTAGCATCCATAATAATTTCATCAGAGGCGAGGGCAAGCATTGTACCGCCACTCATGGCATAGTGGGGTACAAAAACTGTGACTTTTGCTTGATGGCGAATTAACGCTCTGGCGATTTGTTCAGTAGCCAAAACCAAACCGCCAGGAGTATGCAAAATTAAGTCAATCGGCACATCTGAGGGTGTGAGGCGAATTGCTCGCAATATTTGTTCTGAGTCTTCAATAGTAATGTAGCGAGATATGGGAATTCCCAAAAAGCTAATGGACTCTTGGCGGTGAATCAGTAAAATCACCCGACTTTTGCGTTCCTGCTGGAATTCTTGTAAAGCACGCAAGCGCCGATATTCTATTTGACGTTTTTGCCAAAGAGGTTGCAAAGAAGTCAGAAGCAGGAAAATCCAAAATAAATCACCAATACCAAAGCCCATATAATTTTTATTGTTCAAAAATAACGGTTGCCGTCATTATTGTCACAAATTTGGGGCGATCGCAGTTCTATCTGTAGATTTATAGGGAAATTACGAATTATTTACTACCCTCTTCGCCAAATTTTAATAGTGTCGTCATCACTACCACTAACTAAGGTTTGGCCATCGGGACTAAAGGCGACACATCTAACATAGTTGGAATGCCCTGTAAGTGTGCTAATTTCTCTACCACTGTGTATGTGCCACAGTTTGATAGTGTTGTCCCAACTGCCACTAGCAAGAAATTGCCCATCCTGGCTAAAAGCAACTGACCAAACAGAATCAGAATGGCCCGTGAGAGTACGAATTTCTCTGCCTGTATTTACGTGCCACAGTTTAATCGTGTTATCACCACTGCCACTAGCGATAATTTCTCCATCTTTGTTGAAGGCGATACAGTTGACAAAGAAGGAATGGCCTGTGAGTGTGTAAATATTTCTGCCTGTGTATATTTGCCACAGTTTTATGGTGTAATCATTGCTGCCACTAGCCACTAGCTGTCTCTCCTGGCTATTAGTTGCAGGCGTTCTCGGAGAGTAAGCGACTGACGAAACTGGGTCAGAATGACCTGTAAAAGTTTGGATTTCTATGCCTGTGTGTACCTGCCACAGTTTGATTGTGCAGTCAGCACTGCCACTAGCCAGAAACTTGCCATCTGGACTAAAAGCAACGGAATTCACCCAATTAGCATGACCAGTGAGGGTACAAATTTCTTTACCTGTGTTGACATCCCACAATTTGATTGTATTATCCCAACTTCCGCTAGCTAAGATTCCCCGCCTCAGGTCTGCAACTCCCGCAGATTTGCCAGACTCACCTTGATAAGAAAGGTTTGAAGAGATTGGGCTAAAGGCCACGGAATGAACCATACTAGAATGACTAGAAGACCAACGACCCAGTTGACGCACTAGCTTGCCAGTACCCACTTGCCAAAGTTTGATCGTCTTGTCATTACTGCCACTAGCAATAAATTGCCCGTCTGGGCTAATGGCGATCGCATGAACCATACTAGAATGACCTTTGAGGGTCTGTACGCATTTCCAGTTCTGCCGATCTAACACAACAGGTATAGGTAGTTGTAGTTTAGGGGTTGTCACTAAACTAGATGATGTTTTTGTTACATAATTACTTATATCAGGGCCCAATAAATCCAACCACTCCTGCACAGATTGGGGACGATACGTTGACTCCAGATCCATGCCGCACATAATAGCTTGATTTACCCTGTTGCTGATGTTGGGATTAAAATATTGTGGTGGTTCTAAATTGATACTGTGACGTCTATCATCTGCACTAGTTGGTACAACTGCGGTAAGCAAATTATACAAAGTAGCGGCTAGAGCATAAATATCAATGTATTCTCCTCGCGGCGCTTCTGATTCATACTGTTCAGGTGGAGCAAAACCAGGAGTACGATACACTGTATGCCTTTGGATCGTATTAGGAACAAATTCTCTAGCGATACCAAAGTCTATCAGCACTGCTTCTAATTTATCAATGCGGATCATGATGTTGCGTGGTTTGAGATCCCGATGCAACAGTCCTTTAGAATGGATTAGGGTCAAAGCATCGCCAATTTGCCGGATGTAAAGTAACGCTTCTGCCTCTGATAGCACTCCTATTCGCTTCAAGCGCTGTGCTAAGTCTTCCCCTTCGATATAATCCATCACCATGCAGGGCAAATTCCCTTCATCGAAGATGGTTTCTATCTGTACTATATGAGGATGGTGGCACACAGCCAGCCGAACTGCTTCATCACGAAAGTCTTGCCGTAACTTGTTTCGGTGGAGTATCCAGACGGGGTGATTCAGGATTTCTTCTTTGAGGGTTTTAATCACTCGCTGTTGATTTCGTTGATTTCTGGCAAGATAAGTAATGCCAATTCCACCTTCACCTAGTTGGCTTTCAATAATGTAGCGTCCCCCGAATATAGACTTTCCTGCATTCCACACCATTAGTAATATTTGACAATTGTTGGTATTTATTTTGGCACGGTATCAGAACAGCCAACACGAATTTTTGGGAATTTCATTTGAATTGCTGTTGTAGCTTTTTAAAACTTACTTAGATAACATTTTCATTAACCTCAATAATTACTAATAGTATAAAGTTTGGATATACCCTTATAGTTTTGCCTAAACTATGCCTTTACATGAAAATATGAAAGTTGATTGCTCATGTTAAAGTAAACAGTAACTTTAGACATATTTGTTCATAATAATTTGACTTGTAGGTAATCTAAAATTATGCTAAAAAATCTCAATTTGAAACAAAAATTTACAATTCTACTACTGATAATTTTGACATTTGGTCTGAGCTTGAGTGGATTTACTCTTTCTTCTTTACTGAGGGAGAATGCTAAACAAGATATTAGCTCAACTGGCCTCATGCTCATCCAAACTATGAGTTCTGTTCGTAAATACACCAGTACTCAAGTGAATCCAGAGCTAGTTGATAAACTGGCTACTGAATTTTTACCGCAAACCGTGCCTGGATACTCAGCAAGAGAAGTGTTTGAAATTTTACGTAAAACAACAGACTACCGTGATTTCTTTTATAAAGAAGCAACTCTCAATCCCACAAATCTCCGGGATAAGGCTGACAGTTTTGAAACGGAAATTGTAGAACAGTTCAGAAATAAATCAGACCTTAAAGAAGTTAGTGGATTTCGCTCAATTCCTGGTGGGGATATCTTTTATATTGCTCGTCCCTTAGCAGTTTCTGAACAAAGCTGTCTGGTCTGTCATAGTGTACCTGAAGCTGCACCTCAAAGTATGATTAGTCTTTATGGTGCTGCTAATGGATTTGGGTGGAAGCTTAATGAAATTGTCGGCGCTCAGATTGTCTCAGTACCTGCAAAGAATGTCATCAACAAAGCAAATCAGTCTTCTTTACTAATTATCTTGATTGTATCAGCTATATTTATAGCGACTATCCTGTTAGTCAACTTCTTCTTGAATCGACAAGTTGTGAAGCCTCTTAAACGCATGACTCGCATAGCTGAAGAAGTTAGTACGGGACACATGGAAGTTGAATTTGAGCAGATATCTAATGATGAAATCGGTAATTTAGCTAGAGCTTTTAAACGGATGCAGTTAAGTTTAGAAATGGCGATGAAAAGAATCAAGCGTACTCAAGGAAGTACAGGCGATTACAATAATTTCTAATGACGTTCTTTCTACGAGACGCTAAAAGCGTAGCTTGCAACTCTTACAGAGTAAGCAGACTCGCTTTGCAGAACGCTAACGTAATCAGGCTCTGTACAAGACGTTGCGTGTAACTTGCTTTCCCATAAAAGTATACAGACTCGCTTTGCGGAATACTAACGTAATTAATTTTTGTTTCTAGCGAATATTTAAACCTACTAAAAAACCTTGCTAATTTTATTAGCTCTGTTGACTTAAACTCATAGAATTAGTTAAAAGATTAAAAATTATTCTTCAATCCGTGATGTCTAAATTTCTATGAAAATAAGCTTTTTTTAAATTCAAAAGCTGCTTGAAAATTAGGAATCTCCTGAGTTACAAGTTCAATAAATTGGTCAGCTGAAATATAAGGATTGTGAGCTAGTATTTCTTCTATAATCAGATTTGCCATTGGGCCGATGTGGTAGGCTAATTCTTGCTGACAATGTTTGATGAATGCTGGTTGGAGTGAAGATTGTTGTTGTTCAATTCTTTGCTCAGTTTGTGGACTAGTAGGTGAATTAAAAATTGTTTCTTCAAATTGGTTATATGACTGCGATCGCGCCGACATAACCTGAAATTCAGGGTTAAATACCGTAGCTGGTAAATCATCAACCATGATTGGAGAAAACATTGCCATTTCTGGTTCTCTAATACGCTCTAAATCTCGAAGAACTTCGCTGGCTGTTTGGTATCGCTTATTTGGCCTATCTTCCAACATACAATCAAGTACTTGAGCAAACCCATCAGTAACATAAGTATAATCACGCCAGTTCCATTCAAGTGAGTATTGATCCATTAGTAAAGATGGATCTCTAGCTGTGAGTAATACAATAGCAGTTACACCTAAAGCATAAAGGTCACTAGAGGATGAACATAAACCCAAACTAATCTGTTCGCGGGGGGCATATCCTACTTTGCCTACAAGGGACATTTTGCCAACAAATGTTACCTGATGGTTGGAATTTCTCACCTCGTTAATGTCAGCAATTTGCTTGCCTACCCCGAAGTCAATCAGTACTGGCAGATCCTTGCCCTCGGGTAACATAATATTGTCAGGAGAAATATCTCGATGGATGATATTGTGCTGGTGGACATATTCCAAAACAGGCAGCAGATTCTTTAGCCACTGGATAACTTCGTCTTCAGAAAAATTTCTTCCTTGACGTTGAAGTTCTCCTAGCAGTCTTGAATATGTTTTACCGTCAACATACTCTTGTACTAGGAATAACCGACCATCTCCTTCAAAGCAAGCCAAAAACTTGGGAATTTGAGGATGCTGCAATTGATGAAGAATTTTTGCTTCTCTTTTAAATAAGTTACGATATTGTTCCAGTCCACTTTCGCCTGTACCAATGGGTGCAAATTCTTTGAGAACACAGGCTTCATTAAACCGACGAGTGTCAAATGCTAAGTAAGTTCGCCCCAATCCTCCCTGTCCGAGAAGTTTTTGGATAATATAGCGGTTATCGATTAGAGTTCCAGCAGCTATTTCTGGTCTTGTCATCGGGGACTGTGACATGATCATCGCACTCCTAGCGATTTTGTTATTGATATATCTAATTTGCTGAAAATAAAAAACTCTAGCAGATAAAGGCTGATAACATCCTTTAAATTGAGGTTAACACCACTATCAAGCCAAGGAAATACACTTTTCTACAATTTTCTGATGGTCTTGAGTTACCAAATAGACAATTTTAACCTGAGTAATTTGATCATACTACTCATACTTAAGTATTTTAGCCGCCGCAACAAACATCAGTGTCTGCAGTAATATCTGCAAATGTTCAAGGCATCGCCTTTTAGATTTACTACTGAAGCTTATTTTCCCGTTAGTAACCCAATTGAAACTGGGTTGAGGAACAGTTGGTTTTTCATAAAAACAGAGGTGGCTATAGACTTGCCCAAAGGAATATTATATGTATTTCAAGTGCTAAATATGCGATCGCTCTCAAAAATTAATCTTCCTGAGAAACTATATCATTATCAGATAGCGGCTTCGGCATCGGCGATCACAGTTTTCAGTACAGATTATTCCTCAAAAGCAGAAAATTATGCTGCGTATCACAAAAGACTTGTGAAGCTACAATAATTCATCTAGATCATCAGGATTCACGCCTAATTGACGCAAACGTTTTGCTAATTGTTCTGCTTTTCGTTTAGCTTGAGCAGCTTCTTGTTTAGCTTGAGCAGTTTCTTGTTTAGCTTGAGCAGTTTCTTGTTCAGCAATCATAGCTCGTTCAGTTGCAGCAGCAGCTTCCTCTGTGGGTGCGGGAATTAATTCTCCTGCCAAAGTGAACCACCTTAACCACAATTTTTCAATATCTCGAAATGAACCTTGCCATAAGCCTAAACTTAAATCTATCTCTGGCATTAATAGGTATCCATTAGTCAAGTTCATCGGTTCATAATGACCACCAACTAAGTGAAAAGCCTGTAGTTCATTAGTGTAGCGACTAAAAACAATATAGTAAGGAATCCGTAAAATTCGCTCATAAACTTCCCACTTGCTAGGAGGTTTATTTTCTGCACTTTCCTTTCTGCCTAAATCTTCGTCTTCCGTACCTGGAGATAATAACTCAACAACCACGAAGGGGTTTGCTGGCTCTTGCCAAGTGACATAACTTAACCGTAAATCTTGCCCTTTGTATAACTTTTCTACACCTACTACACCAAACCAATCTGGGCGCTTATACCACAAAGGATGCTGTAAATCATAGTAGAGATTAAGGTCAGCCGCACTGTAAACTAGTTCTGAATTCCAGTTAATGGGCTGAAAAGTTAAGTATAAAAGTAAGGGTTGTAAAAAGTGAAAATCGTCTGGCAAGCCTGGTTCCTCTGGGTTGTCACTTGGTAAATCATACATCGTTGGTAGCGTTTCCCAAGGAGGAAGTGGCGGGTCAGATTGAGGGATGTAATGGGGAGAAGAAGTCATAATAAAAATTCGGTTGGATATTTTTCGGCTATTACTTTTATGGCTCTACCGTACTTATTAGGCTTAATTTACAGCTTCCAAAAGGGAATAGGGAATAGGTAACACAAGCGAATAGATGTGTACTGAGTTTTTTCACGCAATCAAATAGGATTCCTATAGAAGTAATAATGTTATTCCACAACTAGCTGCGAAGTGTTCGCGCACCGCTCTGCTAACGCTAAATTTTGAGATTACCTCTGCTACTATTATCTCTAAATGTTCGGCTTCCTTGGGTCAAATGCCACTGGACTCTAATCGTGAAACTTGCTCAAGGTTGGTAATTAGCGAGATATCACTTGTTGAAAGGTATAAAAATTTTTTCTTAATTGCTTATAAATAACTATTACTGCCTAAATAACTTGGGGAATACTGAAATTTAGTACCATTAAAGGTGTATGAAAGATGGCAGATAATAAAGTCAGTGCAAAACTTTCCTCCGCAGACAGGGAAGCCGTGATGCAAGCTATTACTACTATCCGCGAAAAGTTACCGTTTTTGATTGATTTAACAACCGAGGAACGTAAAGCTTTACCTAAGCTGGGGGATAAGAGTCGGGCGTTTGTGAGTAAAGCGTTGGAAATCGGCACGCAAAACCCTGACTTCTTACCTCGTTCTTTTGACTTGAATGAAATGCGCCAAGATATCGAATTATTTGAAGCCCTATATCCCATTTTGCTATCGTTGACGCAACTGCAAGAACTGGTAGATGATACATCTGTGGCTGTTGGTAGCGAAGCTTATGCGGCGGGTTTGATGGTATATAACTATGCTAAAGTCAGTGGTAAAGGCGCGGGTTTAGATTCAATGATTGATGATTTAGGACGCAGATTTGCCCGGAAAGCTAAAAAAGTGCAACCACAAACTTCATAAGTCGAGAAATTAACTCAACGCTGTTATCTAAAAATATAAAACTTTTTGCTCTGAGCTTGGGTGTTTTTGTTTAATGTGAGACACTCCAAGTTCAGAGCATTAATATTTTAGTTTCAAGTGAGAACCTTTTCGTTTGCAGTGAGAATATTTTGGTTTCAAGTGAGAACGTTCTGGTTTGCAGTGAGAACGTTTTGGGTTCAAACGAGAACATTTCGGTTTAAAGTAAGAATGTTTTCGTTTAAAGTTAAAATTTTTGCGTTTAGAACTAAACAGTAGCAGGTTTAAGAGCAATACGCTTCAGTAGACCTCTTGCATAAATCAAAAATAAGAAAGAACCCCAAAGAGCCAAAGCTACGCTTTGTCTCTCCTCCCCGCTTGCAGGGAGGGGTTGGGGGTGGGGTGTTAGGGACTTTTGCAAGAGGTCTAGTTAAAGAGAATCATAGCGACTAGCTTTTTCGGGGATCATCACTAGGAGGATGCAACCCTGCTTGAAACCAAAAATCCCGCGCACTCTGAATAGAGTCATCTTCTGGATAGCGTTCATCGTTCATATCAAGTCGCTTGCAGGTTGCTCTCCCAATGGGTGTAATTCCGATAATTGTCCTACCATCTGCTGACCACAGAAAATGCTCTGACCAAATTTGTTGACGAGGATTAAATAGGGGTACTATTGCTTGAGTCTCTGAGTCATATCCCGCGACAAAGTTGTAGCGACGTTCATTACAACGACGACAAGCCAAGGCTAAATTATTAATTTCATCAGCACCACCAATAGACTTTGGTATCAAATGGTCTACTGTAAATCTTGTGGTGGAAATGCGTTCTGGAGAATGGCAATACTCGCATAGAAAATTGGCGCGTTTGCGGACAATTTCTTTAGTAGCATCATCAATCATTTTTCTGAGCTACCAGCATGGCATTGATATGGGTAAAAATTCTATCTAATTCTCCAATTTCTTCAAGTTCGATCGCTTCTTCTGAAGTTAGGAAATCAGCCTTTTTACGTTCTAAAAGTTCTTCCATCCGTGCTTGCAGTTCATCATTAAATTTGAATAGGTGAAAACTATCCAGCTTTTCTATTCTGATACTGCCAATCAAGGATGAAGGTCTAGCAATTACAGTTGTCATAGTCAGCGCGATATAATTTATCGATATGTGCTTTTATTTTAGTGTTTTAATAGCTTGCTTCATAGGAAATGAGGACATCGTAGCCTAACTGCCGTAGTTATCTGACTATAGCGGAGATAATCGAGATACCCGTTGAACTAGCGAAATTTCAACTCCCTCGTGCTGTCCAAGAACGTTTGCAATTTTTACTGGACAGACAAGATACGGGTGAGGAGTTAACTCAAACAGAAAGATTGGAAGCGGAAGGACTTGTTGAGTTAGCTGAATTTTTATCTCTACTCAAATTGCAATCGCAGTGTGTTATCAAGCACACTGAGACATAAGTTGGGTAATCAATGTCCACAATTGGGGCTTCTTTACGTTAATTAGTTATTCAAAGAGCAAGCGATCGCTGCGAGTATTGCTGTTTGTCGCAAGCAGGACAAAAAGCAACATTTCACATAGATTACTTATAAAATAGCGATCGCACTCTATTATCAAACATTCTATATCCACAATTCTCAGTCATTCTCAAAGTGAGCGATCGCCGTGAGTATTGCTATTTAAGATAATAAGAACATTTGCTGATACTTTCTTTGCTGTTATAGTACCACTAGCTGCGTCGCCAAATTTTGATATTTTCGCTATTATCTCCAGCAGCCAGACAACTTCCATCAGGGCTAAAGGCGACAGAACGAACTGAATCGAAAAGACTGAGGGTGCAAATTTCTTTCCCTGTTGCGACTTCCCACAGTTTGATAGTCTTGTCCCAACTACCACTAGCCAATATTTGCCCATCACTACTTATGGCGACGGAATAAACCGATTCGGAATGACCACTTAGGGTGCGAATTTCTCTGCCTGTTGCCACATTCCACAGTTTGATAGTCTTGTCCCAACTACCACTAGCCAATATTTGCCCATCACTACTTATGGCGACGGAATCAACCGAATCGGAATGACCACTTAGGGTGCGAATTTCTCTGCCTGTTGCCACATTCCACAGTTTGATAGTCTTGTCGTCACTACCACTAGCGAGAATTTGCCCATCACTACTGATGGCGACGGAATAAACCGATTCGGAATGACCACTTAGGGTGCGAATTTCTAAGCCTGTTGCCACATTCCACAGTTTGATAGTCTTGTCCCAACTACCACTAGCTAACATTTGCCCATCATTACTGATGGCGACGGAAGTAACCACCCAGGAATGATCACTCAGGGTGCGAATTTCTGAGCCTGTTGCCAGATTCCACAGTTTGATAGTACAGTCCCAACTACCACTAGCTAGGATTTGCCCATCATTACTGATGGCGACGGAAGTAACCATCCAGAAATGACCACTCAGGGTGCGAAATTCTGAGCCTGTTGCCAGATTCCACAGTTTGATAGTGTCGTCAGAACAACCACTAGCTAACATTTGCCCATCATTACTGATGGCGACGGAATAAACCGGATCGGAATGACCACTTAGGGTGCGAAATTCTGAGCCTGTTGCCAGATTCCACAGTTTGATAGTGTTGTCCGTGAATATTCCCAACAAATCCAACCACTCCTGTACTGACTGGGGGCGAAATCTGTAATTTAACGCCATCCCCTTCATAATTGCCTCATTTATCCTGTCGCTAACACTGCTATTCAAATCTTTAGGCGGTTTTAGGGTAAAATTTTGCAGTCTAGCTGGTACTGGCATAGGCAACTGTCCAGTCAGTAAAGCATACAGTGTGGCTGCTAAGGCGTAAACATCAATATATTCTCCCCGTTCGGCATGAGGTACATACTGTTCTGGAGGCGCATAACCAGGAGTAAAACTCTCTGTATGCTGTAAAACTGCACCCGCAATAAATTGTCTAGCAAGACCAAAGTCAATTAGTACGGCCTCTGGTTTACCCGCACGCATCATAATATTATTCGGCTTTAAATCCCGATGCAGTAAGCCTTTTTCGTGAACCACAGTTAATGCGTCGCCAATTTGCCTAATATATAGTAGTGCTTCTGCTTCTGGTAACGCCCCTTTTTCGGTTATCAGCTTCCCCAAATCTTCGCCTTCGATGTACTCCATCGCCATACATGGCAAATTCTCCTCATCAAAGACGTTTTCTACCTGCACAATATGAGGATGGCGACATAAAGCCAGTCGCAAAGCTTCATCTCGGAAGTCATGCCGTAATTTATCTTGATGTGGTATCCATCTGGGATCATTGAGGATTTGTTCTCTGAGAGTTTTGATAACTCGCAACTCACCGCGTCGATTTTTTGCCAGATAGGTAATACCAACTCCACCTTCGCCCAATTTTCTCTCGATTATGTAGCGCCCACCAAATAACTGCTGCCCCGAATTCCACACCATTGGTCAAGACTGTAGTTTCACTGATATTTTATTTTGGCACACCATAAACATCAGTTTTTGGCAAGTCAGATTTGAGGTGATTTTGATGCAGCCTACAATAACCTGAGTTCGGGTTAAGCAGGTTGAGATAAAAGCCACTCCATCTGAAGGCTGGGTTTCTTAGGTTGATGGCAATAAGCGATTAATCCGCA
>NZ_JBALDE010000055.1:0-19052 GCF_036917515.1 Nostoc sp.
GTTAGGTTTTTGATTGGCTAAAAACCTTGAAATTACGTTAACTTTTGGTCACGCTATGGTTCACAGTTTGGTCATACAAGGAGTAAAATCACAAATTCGCCACGGAAGTGAGGCTCCCAATTATCAAATTTTTCGCGGAGAACTACCAGAGTTTCGTAATCCATCCGGGGTAGTGACATCTATTGAATTTGGTCGTCGTCGTGGCATTATTCAACTTGGTCTGCTGATATTGATTGCAACTCCAGTTGTGAGGGTAGCCTGTTCACTATTAGCTTATCTACAACAACGAGATTTTACTTATATTATTGTGACTTTGATTGTACTATTTGGATTGTTATACAGTCTGATTGGAGGATATTTATAAATCAATACAGTTTCAGTTAGCGCTAAAAACTTTAAAATTCAGGTTGCTAGACCGTTACTATAGTCAAAATAGCCTGTATTAATAATTCTTGCTCAATTGGTTTAGAAATATGCTGTTGAAATCCGGCGGCTAGTGCTTGTTGTCGATCGATTTCTCCCGCATAAGCAGTCACAGCGATCGCTGGAATTTCTCCGCCCCGATCGGGTGACTGTTTTCTAATTTGACGAATTAGTGTGTAGCCATCCATATCAGGCATACCAATATCACTAATTAATAAATCAAATTTTGCTTGCCCCAAACTACTTAGAGCATCATCTGCTGAGTCTGCTTCAGTTACTTGTACGCCGTACTGTTCTAGCACGAAGGCAATGAACTCCCGCGAATCTTTGTTATCGTCTACAAGCAGCGCTTGTAATCCATTGAGATTGAAGTCTGAGCGATCGCGATCAGCAGTATTATCTTGATTCAATTTTGAAGCAGCGATCAGTGGAAGTTTGACTGTAAACACTGCTCCTTGCCCTTCTCCAGGACTGGCTGCTTGAACAGTTCCACCGTGCAATTCAACCAAATGACGCACGATCGCTAACCCTAACCCCAACCCACCAAATTTTCGCGTCGTTGTCCCATCGGCTTGGCGGAAGTAATCAAAGACGTAGGGCAGAAAGTCATTAGAGATACCCCTACCAGTGTCGCTGACAGTGATTTGAGTGTGTTTCGTAGGATGAGTATCTACTTGATCATTTATAGTTTCTAACCGTACCTCTACTCGACCACCCTGTGAGGTAAATTTAATCGCGTTAGAAAGTAGATTCCAAATAACTTGTTGCAAGCGACCAGAATCACCCAACACTTGCCCAACGTTCGGTTCAAATGTTGTTTTAATCTGAATAGATTTAGCTTCAGCAGCCAGCCGCACGGTTTCAAGGGCAGCTTTGATGGCAAAAGTTAGACCAACTGGAACTGTGTTTAAACTCAACTTACCTTGGAGAATACGCGACACATCGAGCAAATCTTCGATTAGTTGTGCTTGGAGTTTCGCGTTGCGCTCGATGGTTTCTAAGGCATACTGGGTTTTGGCTGCATCTTGATGATTCTTTTGCAGAATTCTTGCCCAACCCAGAATCGGATTCAGGGGCGATCGCAATTCATGAGACAGTACTGCTAGAAACTCATCTTTGATGCGGTTGGCTTGCTGCGCTTGTTCAGTCTGTTGCTGCAAAGAAATCATCAATTGATTGAGGCGATCGTTTTGATCTTGCAGCAAGGCTTCTGCTCGTTTACGTTCGGTGATATCGGACAGGATGAAAACGGCACCTGTGAGAGTCCCATGCTCATCAAGTACCGGGTCGATGGTTTTGGCAAACCACCGTTCTTGAGACTGAAATTCGAGAATTTGCCGTTGGTGAGTTTCTTTCGCACGGCGAAAACAAGTGCCATCGCCGATTCCCAATTCTGCACTCATCAACTCATGGTGAGCATAACTTAAAATTTCGTGGGAGGGCTTGCCAAAAATCTGCATTATCGCTCGATTACAGCGCAGAATTATACCTTCTCGGTCTACCAGACATACGCCGTCGTTGATAGAATCAAAGGTGGTTTGCCACTCTCGCGCTGAGGACAAAGCAGCTTCCTCCGCCCGACGAATTCGTAGGAGCGATCGCACAGTAGCAAGCAGTTCAATCGGTTCAACAGGTTGCGCTAGATAGGCGTCAGCACCGCTATCCAAGCCTTCTGCTTTATCCTGACTTTGGACAAAACTTGCAGAAAGATGTAGCACGGGAATAAAAGCTGTTTCCGGGTTTGCCTTAATTTGGCGACAAACTTCAAAGCCGCTGATATCTGGTAGTTGGACATCTAAAATTACTAAGTCAGGCTGAAAGTTAGCAACGGCTTCTAATCCTGTGCTTCCGGTTGCCGCTTCTATGACACTAAAGCCTGCATTTTGCAAAATACGGGTAACAACGTAACGATTGGCTTCGTTATCGTCAATATGCAGGATCGTAACCCGTGGCTCAGACATGACTTTTTTCTTCCTTTAGAACAAGTCCGGCTTTGACAAGCGCATCTTGAAGTTGAGCGATCGCCGTGGTTTGAGAGCCTGTTTCTTTGGAAACAATGGCAATGCTTTGTTTCACTAACCAGCTGTGCGCTTCTGCATCCAATTGGGCAGATGAGTGGATGATTACAGGAATTGGCTGAGTGACGGAATTGTTCTTAAGCTCTTTGAGTACATCAAACCCACCGATCTCTGGCATCTCCAAGTCTAGTATGATCGCGGTTGGCTGCTCGCGTTGTGCCAAATTTAATCCTTCCTGTCCGTTCGCGGCTTCTAAAATACTCAATGGTGTATTTATTAACAATTGTTTCACAAGATACCGATAGGCAAGGTCATCGTCAATTAACAAGATTTTTTGCGGCTTGTTCTCAGTAATTAGCGTATTGAGTTTATTCAACAGGGGCAATCTGTCTACTGGCTTAATTAGAAAACCATTTGCTCCTAACGCTAGTGCTTGCTTCTCGTTATCAATGATGGTAATAACGAGTACAGGGATAGTACGGCTCGTTTCATCCGCTTTGATTTCTCGCAAGAATGTCCAGCCGTTTTGCCCCTCCAGCAGAATATCTAGCATAATCGCCGCCGGTCGAAATTGTTGTAAAGCAAGCCTTGCCTGAGCTAAAGTGCGGGTAGCAATCAATTGATAAATTGATTCTTGAAGGTGCTTTTCGTAAATAAATAGAGTTTCTGGATGATCTTCAACCACCAGAATTGGCAGGCGAGTTGGCTCAACTGATACGATTGGCTGCACTACAGTGGTTAATTCGCTGGCATCTCGATAGATGATCGGAATCAAGGCTGTAAAGGTAGAGCCTTCACGCAGCTGACTTCTCACCGAAATGCTACCGCCAATTAGCTCTGCTAGCTTGCGCGATAACGGCAATCCTAACCCGGTTCCCTTCACCTGCTTTTGCAAAGGGGACTCAATTTGCATAAAATCCTCAAAAATCCGCTCTTGATCGGCGGGAGCAATGCCGATGCCCGTATCAGATACAGAGAAGGTGACGGTATGACCCGTTTGTACAGCGCTGACACGCACCTCTCCTTGCTCGGTAAATTTGAGCGCATTCGAGACAAAGTTTCTCAGAATTTGAGCGATTTTGCCTTCATCGTTATAGAGCGGCGGAATGCCTTCAGGTTCCTCGACAATCAGCGCTACAGAGGAGCCTTGAACCAATAATGGGCGCAGCATCCCCCGCAGCGTACCAAACAAGTCACTCACTTCAAAAGAACTGGGATGCACTTCAATTTTTCCAGCTTCCACCTTTGCCAAATCCAGCAAGTCGTTGACCAATTCTGATAATCCGCTTGCCGCCTTTTGGATGAATGTCACCTGCTTTTCTTGGTCGACAGTCAAATCACCATCCATCCGGGCCAGCAGCATCCGAGAGAGCGAGAGAATCGAGTTGAGCGGCGTGCGAAACTCATGGCTCATGTTGGAGAGAAAGCGGGTTTTTAGCTCGTTTACTTGTTGCAGGGAGCTTGCCTTCTCATCCAGTTCTGCATAGAGGGCAACCACACCGCGATTGGTATCTTCCAACTCCTGATTGAGTTGGCTCAATTCTTCCTCGCGCTTCCGTAGCTCTGCCATTGCCCGAAGTAATTCCTGGTTTTGCCGCTGGATTTCTTCATAGGGATTTTCGGGCGATCGCCGAATCACGGTTTCTCGAATCTGCTGCAATTGCGAATCGGTGAAAGTAGGCGTGCGCTTCGACAACCTTTTGCCAATTGTTACCGTTGTTCCCTGTGGCAGCGATTCAATCTCAAAGAAATCCATCAATTTGGGGATGCCTACGATGCCTAGCCCCATTCCTGTATCAGAAGTGTAGCGTCCTGCCAAAACGTCTGCTAGATCGGGAATGCCGCCACCTTGATCCTGAATCCGAATTAGAAACGCTTGCGGCTCTCCTGCCACAGAAAATTCAACTGTTCCGTTTTTGGCATACTGAAACGCGTTACGGGCAATTTCGGAAACTGCCGTTGCCAATCGCGCCCGATCTTGAGCATCAAAGCCCAACTGCTCGGCGATCTCACGAGTTCGTTGCCGAGCTTGCACAACATCCTCTTCATACTGGATGGCGATCGTAAAAATGCTTGTCATTTGCCCATTCCTTTGGCGACTAACACTGTCACATCGTCCCGCTCTCGGTTAAAGTCTCGGTATAGCACACCTGCAATCAGACTGGGATGTTTTTGCATCAAGCCTGGATAGCGATTGAGCTGCCACTTAGCGCCTAATCCGTCAGAATGCATAATTAAAAGTCCGTTGGCATACCAAGAATAGCTAAACTCTTGAATTTTGCGGATTTCATGTCCGACTGTACCATTGTGAGACACCAGATTGTGATGTTCAGTAAAGGAGAAAATGCTGGCAGCGATGTTGCCAATTCCGGCAAAGCGGACAGACTGTTTTTCAAAGTCGATTTCGGCAATGGCCAGTGCTGCTCCGCGGGTACTTCGCAAGGCGGCGTGGGCAGCTTCGACGATCGCACCAGGAGAACGCTGAAGATGTTCTTGAAACATTCTCACGGCTGCTTCAGAAGCACTGGCAGCCGCAGGTCCATGCCCTAAGCCATCGGCTACTAGCAACAGATTGCGACAATCATCGATTTCACAAGCCCAGGTATCTCCGGAAACCTCTTCTCCTCGTTTGGGCAAACAGATCGCTCCAATTTCTAAAATCTTCTCAGGCAAATGAGGTGTTGGGCCTAGCCAGAGGTGAGCCAGGAGGGCTGTTCCTTGGTTGGGAATGGAGTAAATTTCAAATAAACCAGAAAGGCGACGAATTGCCCCCATTCCATTGCCTAAAGTTCCGGCTGTGGAAAAGCCATCTTGCAAACACTCATCCACATCCACCATTCCCCGTCCTTTATCTAGCGATAAGATTTCAATACCAATTCTGGAATGTTGCTTGAGCGATCGCAGCAGCACTACTCCGCCGTGAGCATGCTGTACCAAATTATTAGCAACTTCTGTCACCACAATGCCAACCTTGCCCCGTTCGGTTTCCTGAAAGCCGAGCCGAGTTGCCAAAGCCATAGCTACCCGTCGGGCTTCCCCGGTCTGGCTAAATTCAGTAATTGTGATGGCGACAGATTCTCTCATTTTATTTCCATCGTACAATTTTTATCCGTGTCCCTTCTCCCACCGCAGACTGAATCTCAAACTCGTTAGCAAGTCGTTTGGCACCGCCCAACCCCATGCCTAAACCACTGCCTGTGGTGAACCCATCCTTTAGGGCCAGCTCGATATCGGGAATTCCTGGGCCTTGATCTTCAAAGGTAAGGCTAAGTCCTCGTCGTCGCCCTTCCTGAAGCGTTTCTAGCTTGACTGTGCCGCCCCCCCCATAGTCTAGGGTATTGCGGGTTAACTCACTGGCGGCAGTCACAATTTTAGTTTGGTCTACTAAGCCAAAGCCAATCTCCACAGCAAGATGGCGCACAGTCTGCCGAACTAAAACTACATCTGTAGAAGATTGAATGTTGATCGTTTCAGTCTTCTCCATCGTCATCTGCACGCCGTTTCGTGGCAGTGATTTGATTTGTGGTTTCACTGAGTGACGATCGCAACAGTGTTATGCCCTTTTCTACGTTTAGGGCAGTGCGAATGCCCGTCAGCGACATCCCCAATTCCACTAAGGTGATTGCCACGGCAGGCTGCATCCCAACAACAACTGTCTCAGCATCCAGCACCCGTGATATTCTGGCAATGTTGCCTAAAATCCTACCAATGAAGGAATCAACAATCTCTAATGCAGAAATATCAATCAGCACACCATGAGCTTGAGTATAAGTAATGCTGTTGGTCAGGTCTTCCTGTAGCGACATGGCAAGGCGATCGTGCATATCTACCTGGATCGTCACAAGCAGGAAATTGCCCATTTTCAGTATAGGAATGCGTTCCATTGCTTCCTTCCACCTATTTGGATTGAGGGCGGGTAATGGTCATTCCTAACCGTTTTAGCGCTATGAGAAAGGCATCGGCTAACGTTGCCTTTGTTGTGACATTAGCTAAATCAATGCCGAGATAAACGATGGTTTGGGCAATTTGAGGACGAATGCCACTAATCATACAATCGGCTCCCATGAGACGGGCGGCAGTAACGGTCTTGAGCAGATGTTGAGCAGTCAGGGTATCGACGGTGGGAACGCCAGTAATGTCAATGATGGCAACTTCAGAACCGGTTTCGACAATTTTTTGCAATAACGACTCCATCATTATTTGAGTACGGGCACTATCCAGGGTGCCGATTATCGGCAATGCCAAAATTCCCTCCCAGAGTTTAACCACTGGGGTAGACAGCTCCATTAACTCTTCCTGCTGTGCCAAAATCACCTCTTCCCGCGTCTTTTGATACACTTCAATTGTCAGCAATCCTAGCCGATCCAGTAAGTCTGTGGCTAGCCAGATATTTTCACCCAACTCACTGGAGTCTTTCAATTGCTCACGCATTCGCTTGAAGAGAGGTTGCTTGAACGAAAAGACGAATGTAGCCGTTTCTGAGGGTGTGAAGCCATTTTGCGATCGCGATCGAGAAATGCTGGTCAGCATCTCGCGCATTTCCTGCCACTCCGCTGCCTGAATATTAGTAAAGTTGCCCCGCCCAACGGCAATCCGAAACAAACTCAGGAATTCCCGGCACTCCTCCTTGAGCTGGGCTTCTTTAATCAAGCCTCTGCGAATATTGATACTGGCTAGTTCCTGAGTCCACTCCGACAGCAAATCTGCCTCGAAGGTTTCTAATATCTCTGATATTTTACTTTCACTCATCGTTTCTGTGAGGGCAACCGCTTTCATTTTCATTAGTTCAAAATCAGTGTATGACGATTCAGCCCAAGCTGAAAGCGATGATTACAAAAAGCTTAAAAGCTTGCTAGATATCAAGTGTGATAAATTGGGCAGACATAGAGCGATGCCTGCGGTAAATGCTAGCCTACGCTAAGATTGATTGAGAATCGGCAAAGAAGTTACAAAAAATGCGATCGTCTAAAAAGTGTATTTAATGCAGCAAATTTCGAGACTGTGGTTGAATGGGAACTGGAGAACGAGAAGGTACTTTATCGCGCCTTAAGAGTAAAGGAATACTGAAAAATCCTAAAATAATTACTACTCCAGTCATTATCCAAACCATTAATCTATTTGGTCTATAGTCGCCTCGTTCAATTTGCCAGAAAATTTGGTTGTATCGCCACGCAGCTAAGGCAATAGTCGAAATTCCAAAAATTACCAAAGCAATACCCAAATTTTCCGAATTAGATAATGGACTTACCGGAGGTTCTTGTTGAATAATCGCAATATTCAACTGGCGCAAAAATATACCAAATCGTGCGATCGCAAAACCAAAGCCAATCAATGCAATAGAAGTGCGTAGCCAAGCCAGAAATGTACGTTCGTTCGCTTGATGCTCCCTTTGACGGTCAATTTTCGGTATTTTATCCATAATTATCTTCTGAGGCTAAGTTTGCCTTAAAAAGTATTCATAATATTGATGAATAGCATGGACTAACACCGCACAGGACTTACGCAACTGGCACAATTGCCCTCGATCGGCGAAAGCGCACCTTCAATATCAACAAGGTATTAATAACTTACAGCCCAAGCAAGCGCGAGAATCTTTACAATAGTAAATAAGGTAAAGATATATATCATCAAAATCAATGGCACTATTCGGATTTGGCAAAAAAGCAGTTATGCCCACACCTGAAGAAGCTTTGTCAGGAAGGGCACAATCTATGTCAGTACCCACTACTCATTATGTCAACAAGAATCCCTTAAAACCTCCTTTTCCCGATGGATCAGAGAAGGCAATTTTTGGTTTAGGGTGTTTTTGGGGTGCAGAACGCAAATTCTGGCAACTTAAAGGAGTTTACACCACCGCAGTCGGTTACGCTGCTGGGTTCACACCCAATCCTACATACGAAGAGGTATGTAGTGGGCGAACCGGACACAATGAAGTGGTGTTGGTTGTGTTTGATCCCAAAGTGATTAATTATGCCGAACTGCTTAAAGTCTTTTGGGAAAGCCACAATCCCACCCAAGGGATGCGCCAAGGTAATGATACCGGCACTCAATACCGTTCGGGAATTTATGTATATTCCGAAAATCAAAAGCAGCTAGCAGAAGCATCGCGGGAAGCTTATCAACAAGCCCTCAACGATGCAGGTTATGGCAAAATTACCACAGAAATCTTGGATGCGCCGGAATTCTACTATGCCGAAGCCTACCATCAGCAATACCTCGCTAAAAATCCCAACGGGTATTGTGGTTTAGGAGGGACAAATGTATCTTGTCCCGTGGGTGTAGTTGAATCGCAAGTTAGTAGTTAGAAGAAAGCAGGGGAGGCAAGGGGAACAAGGGGACAAGGTGACAAGGTGACTAAAGTTAGAACTTGCAACAAGTCTTTCCCTTCCCCTTGTCCCCAAGTCTCTTCCCAATGCCCCTACTTAAAATGCCGATTGGAGCAAAGCGATCGCTCGAACCCACATCATAATACTAATCGGCCCTCCAATTAGAATACCAGCGATCGCCCAGCCTCTTTGATGGGCTTTGAATTGTTCAATACTGCGCCACCGTCTACTTTTCCAAGCCCATTCATTGCCTTTTGCACCGAATGCGATCGCTAAAAATAACGAAAACTTTGGTATAAAACAGAACACTCCACACCACACTTGATTCGTCCACATCCACAACCAAGGCATAAGAAATGCCCCCCAATTCCAACCGAGAATTTCCTCTGGGACTGTTTCATTGTGATTATTTATCCCACATCCAGAATTGTTGATAATTTCTTTTCGCGGCAAAAGCTGATTATTGTTTGCAGATTTGACAGTTAGTCCCGATTTTAGGGACTTCAGCGCTTGGCTAGCACTAGTAAATCTTTGTTCGGGAGCGGGTTCTATCAACTTTTGTAGCCAACTGACAAAACTGGGACTAAGGTTAACTCGGTCTGTAAATTGTAGTCGCAAATCCTGCTGGGGTAAATCAGAGGGGGAAGTTCCAGTGAGCAAATGAATCAAAGTCGCTCCCAGTGCATAGATATCTGAAGCCGCAACTGCTCGACCACCAAATTGTTCCATTGGGGCATAACCATAAGTACCGACAACAGTAAAAGTAACGCCCTCTCTTGCCGCTTTATCTTGAACTGCGCCAAAATCAACTAAATAAACCTGATTATCTTCGCCCCAGATTAAATTACTCGGTTTAATATCTCTATGCAACACCCCAGGATTCAACTCATGTAAATAGGTAAGAATATTCAAAACCTCAACAGCAATTTTTCTCGCTTGCTTTTCACTAAACCTTTCGCCAATAGCAAGTTTTTCCTTGAGCGACTCACCAGGAATATATTCTTGTATTAAGCCAAACCAGAGTGTGCGATCGTCGATACAAAAATAATCTATATATCGAGGAATGCAGGGATGATTTAGCTGTTTAAGAATTTGTGCTTCCCTCTCAAAAAGTTTCAAGTCATCCCACTGTACAGTACCGCCAAAGGCCAAAAGTTTGACCACAACGGTCGAATTTTCGCCATCAGAGGCTTGTAAATCCTGTGCTAGCCAAGTTTGGCGAATTCCATTGTTGCCGAGTTGGCGCTGAATTTGATAACGCTCTTGTAATATCTGTTCTGGTTGCAGCATCTGACACCTGCTGGCAATTTATGTTGATCTGATTCCCTTATATTCAAGGATAATCATTATCTACAAAAACTGGGGGAGCCAGATAATTTATTGAAAGCAGTTGAAGATTCCAACTTTAAGGTTCTCTAAAGAGTTAGTGCGAATTATTGTTTAGATAAAAACTTTGGCATTAGCGTAAAGCCTACGGCATAGCTTCTCTACGAGAAGCGTCTCCTAAAGAAGCTTACTGAAGGTATTGATCGCAGAGCAATACCTGTTAACCTGATTGCCGCCTAAAAAACTATATATATTGATACTTTTTATGAAAAATTGTTAAGAACGATAGGCAAAGTGCGTAGGCGTAGCCCGCCGCAGGCATCGCAACTAATCATCTGCAAAACCAATAGCAAAGGCAAACTAGCAACCCGCACCATACCAGTAATAGAAGACGTAAAATTGTAGGAATTGAACATAAAGAAAATGACTGACACACCCGAATACTTTCCTAATAGGCTAGATCGCGCTGAACAAATAATTTTAGGATTGGCTGAAAGACAAGCTAATGCTCAAGTAGAATTGGATGAACTAAGGCAGGAAATGATAGAGCTAACCACTAATGTTGACCGTGTTTTAGCTCGTAGCGCAATTTTAGATGATGTACTTCTAGAGTTACGTGATAGTCACGAGCAACACCAACGTAATTTTGAACAACACCAGCGTAATTTTCAAGAACATCAGCGCACCACAAACGCTGCATTGCAAAGTCTTGAGTCAATATTATTGCAGTTAATTAGAAATAATTCTTGATGAGACAAGCTAAAGAAGCTAGTAAACGCTACCAATTGTTGATATAAGAGTTAAAAAGACAAAGTACTTAGCCAGACCTAGCATTAGATAAGTCTTTATTCATAAATTTACAGAAATTACTTATGTCAGCACTTGTTTTTAACTTGTCACTAATGGAGTTAGTCAGATTTTAGGTGATTATTTTACAGAATAATTTTTGCGATAGTAAGCTTGATATTCTTCAGACAGCAGAGGTTCCCACCAATGACGATGATTGAGATACCATTCAACAGTTAAACGTAAACCCTCAGCAATTGTTACTGAAGGCGTCCAACCAAGCTGAGTTTTAATTTTGTCTGCATTAATTGCATATCTTCGATCGTGTCCCTGTCTATCCTTAACAAAAGTAATCAACTGCTTTGCTGGATGTACTGGTAAATCAGGTGCTAATTCATCCATTATTTGACATAAAAGTTGAACCAGGTTAATATTTTCCACCTCATTATTGCCACCAATATTGTACGTTTCTCCTGGTTGACCATGATTGATTACCACATCTAAAGCACGGCAATGATCGCCCACATAAAGCCAATCGCGGACATTTTTACCATCACCATAAACAGGTAATGGTTTCCCTATCAAAGTGTTGATACACATTAAGGGAATTAGCTTTTCGGGAAACTGATAAGGCCCGTAGTTATTAGAGCAATTTGTGATAATAGTTGGAAGTTGATAAGTATGATAATAAGCACGCACTAAATGATCGCTACCTGCTTTTGAAGCTGAATAGGGACTATTGGGAGCGTAGGGTGTGGTTTCACAAAAAGCTGCGTCATCTGTGCCCAGGCTACCGTAGACTTCATCAGTAGAAACGTGCAGGAAACGATAATCGGATGGTTGTGCTTTTGCCTGCCAATGTTGCCGAAAAGCTTCTAGGAGAGTGAAAGTTCCCACTACATTAGTTTGTACAAAAGCAGCTGGCCCAAGAATCGAACGATCAACATGAGATTCAGCGGCAAAATGGGCGATGGTATCAATATTTTCCGTTGATAATAAATTGTCTATGAGGAGGCGATCGCAAATATCCCCCTGCACAAACCGAAAATTCTCACCACCCTCAAAGGGCGCCAAATTCAGACGATTCCCCGCGTAGGTAAGAGCATCTAACACCACCAGGTGATCGTCTGGATAAACCTGACACCAATGATGGACAAAATTCGACCCAATAAACCCCGCACCCCCAGTAACTAATAACCGCCGATTCATTCAATTTCCTCTCTTCTCTGTGTGTGTGTTCTCAGCGCCTCTGCGGTAACCTGTGACAAGCCTCTACACGTCTACGTTTCTATTACTTTAAATATTTCTTCCTCAGCTTTCCGTATATCTTTTGAGCAAGTAATTTTGCCATCCATATTTTCGTCAAACTCTTAATATTAGACGGCTGATGAATTTTGTGGTCAAAAAACTCATTTAACTCATCCAAAATAACTTGGAAACGCTTAATAATATTTTCAGTCCGATGCTCAACCAAAAAATCTTCAGATAAGCTAAAATCTCCTGAATATTCAATCACTTTCAAAATCCGTTGGACATCATATTCTTGAGAATATCCAGCAATCTTATAGCAATTAAATCCAGGGTCTAAGTAATCAGCGAGTCCACCGTTAACACTAGAAAATACTTGACAACCACAGGCAAGAGCTTCCATTGGTTGTAGACCAAATCCTTCGCTAACACGCTGTTGTGCCCAGTACTCAGCAGAATCATAGAGATAAACCTTAGCTCGGTTGAATAGTCCAGGTAAATCCTCTATGTATGAATCAACAACCAATACTTGACAACGTTTTTGCAACGCTGGAATCAATTCTTTAATTAAATACTCAGAAGACTTCCGAGCTTGAACTAAAACATCAATATCCCGTTCCAAACCTAAATTTTGAAACTCATCAGAAATTTGATTAGGCAAATAATAAATTAGAGAATTGGGTGATTTTTCTCCCCAATATCCCATTGTATAACGGCTAACAGTCATGATTGGAATACTTGCAGGTAGTCTAAATGGATAACCTGCACTATGTGCATGGTAAACGACATTGTATTGCTTAAGTTTAGCCACGAGTTGAGCTATATCAAATCCCCAACTGATCACAAAAATTACATCATTTAAATTTTTCTCTTTTAGCAAATCATCAATATAAAGCTTACCTTTTTCCCGTTGACGGTAAGTTACAACATCAGCACTACAGAAATTTTGAGCTAGATTAAGCGCTTTTAATTCAGCCCAGAGACCACCACAGGCAAATTTGCTATCTGTACCAGGGAGTAAAAAGTAAAGTTTTCTCATAATTTTTTTAGGGGAGTAGGAAGTAGAGAGTCTGAGGAGATGGGGGAGACAAGAGAGAAAATTTTATCTTGTCCACCTCATCTCTTCTTGCTCTCTTCATTCTTGCCAGCCTACTTTAACAAAATGTGCCTCACGCCCCCAAACGTCGCGTGTACGGGTAATATTTTCAATTGCTAGATTAAAAGGAATGGCAGTTGTTAGGTAACGCTGTGCCATAGAACCTAAATCAGGTGCGAGTTCTGCGGCTGTCGTTGCTGCTAACCCCAAACCTATAAGTTGCTCGATTGGTCGAAATGGTAGCAATAAATGCACACCGACAGCTAGTCCAGCCGTTAAGAGCATTGCTACTGATAAATTTGTGCCACAACGGGGGTGTACAGCCAAATCCCATTCTCCACTGGTAATGCGATGTCGAGCAAGTGTGACTGCACGCCGCAAATCACTAATATTTACCTCACCATAGAGGTAGAATCCCTGCTCAGTAGAGAAACCGCCTAATAGTTCATTATCTAGTTGAACGTTAGTGAATTCTGCTGGGGCAGAATAGGCGCTTTTTGATTCGCTAAGAACCCAAACAGTGGCATGTTCTAAAGCGTGAACCTGCCGTAGCATCAAAATTTCTTTCAACCCTGGAATAAACGATAGCTGTCTAAGTAAGTCGGCATCTTGTGTAAGTTGCCGAAAGTCTGAAGATTGCTCTTCCAGACTCGGAACCTTCTCAGATACAGGTATCGTAAAATCAAAGTTAAAAAATTCAAAGGGAGACAAGCTACCCTGAAAAGAAGCGGAAGTATTCATTGGAACACTACTCCCAAAGCCGATGGGGCAACATAGATTTCTTTCAAATGTAACGCTTGCACCACTGAATTGTTGCTAATTTTTGTAGATGATTGTTTAGTTAGGGTATGGGGCATTGGGCATTGTAGATGCTTCTCCCTAGATCCCAGACCCCAGTCCCCAGTTTTACATCTGTTCTGCTGAATTTGGAAAGGAATTCTGATCTTTGATAGTTTCCGAGTCCGAGGGTCAGCTGGCTCCAATAACATAAACTCCGGCTGAGTGAAGGACTCGGAACTTTTGGTAGAGTGTTCACACTGAAAACTTAGGCGTAAAGAGGGGAACAATCAGTAAAACTCAAAATTGGCTTGTAATTTACTAGACTAAAGCAATTACGCTTCTACTAGTAAATTGTTTATTCAATCTGGTTAGGCAGAATACAGCAATTGACATCATTCAAACAAACTTTGCCCCACTGTAAAGCCCAGCGGACAAGAGCTACTCGATTATCTGTCTCAGTCTTAGTGAGAATATTACTGATATGGTTATCAACTGTACGCTTGCTAATCTCCAGTTTTGCTGCAATCTCTTGGTTAGTTAAGCCAGCGGCTACTAAGTCGATAATTTGCAGTTCTCTGTCTGACAGACTAACAGGGGTCTCAGACTTGCCACCAGCCATGACTATTTCTATCCTCCCTTGGTATATGTACTTAATCGCTCTTTCTAATTCTAGAAGATTCTTTTCTTGGTAGGGGTTTCAAGTGTTAGTAGTAATAGGATTGTCAATATTTTCTTTGGATTTCAAGTTGGCAAAAATCTAAACTACGTGAGACTCAATGTAATAAATATAGCTTATTTTAATAAATGTGTTGTCTAAGCACTTAGTAAAAAAAAAGCGAGTATGAGAAGCATATATATGCTATAGAGTAGTAAAAATTGCTATTTAATTCTATGAAGGACTGGCGACAGATTAGCAAAAACTATTGTAGATTTTATACTGTAAATTCCTAATCCCAAATCAAAATCTAAAATTGAAAATGAGATGAGCAATCCCCGTGTTTTGTGCCTTGGTGAAATTTTGTTTGATTGTTTAGCTGATCAATTAGGGCTAAAGCTAGAAGAAGTGAAATCTTGGACTGCCTACCCAGGAGGAGCACCAGCTAATGTAGCCTGTGCTTTAGTCAAACTGGGAATGTCAGCGGGATTTATCGGAGCCGTTGGCGAAGATGAGCCAGGGAATGCACTGGTCAAGCTATTAAAAGATGTAGGTGTAGAGACGACGGGAGTACAACGCCATCCCACAGCACCAACGCGGCAAGTTTATGTTACACGGGATCTGGCTGGCGATCGCACCTTTGCCGGATTTGGTGAGTACGATACCGCCGAATTTGCTGATACTCGCCTGCAAGCTAAACAATTGCCAAATTCGCTGTTTCAACAGGCAGATTTTCTGGTTTTGGGTACTTTAGAATTAGCCTATCCTGAAACTGAAGAGGCAATTCATCGCGCTTTAGAGTTAGCAGAACATTACGACTTAAAGATTGTGCTAGATGTCAACTGGCGTCCTGTATTTTGGAAAGAGCCAAATATTGCCCATCAAAAAATTCCAGAATTATTTAAGCGAGTTGATTTCCTCAAACTCTCCAAAGAAGAAGCTGAATGGCTATTTGAAACCGCAGATCCCGGAGCCATTACTTATCGTCTAGCTTCAATTGAGGGAGTATTGGTGACAGATGGGGAAAACGGCAGCACTTATTGTCTGGGTGAGAATGAAGGCAAATTACCCTCGTTTTCTGTCCCTGTAGTTGATACAACTGGTGCAGGAGATAGCTTTTTGGCAGGTTTCATCCACCAACTGAGTCACTATGGTATCCACAGTTTGCGAGATGCCCAAACAGCAAAACGCATTGTCACTTATGCCAGTGCTGTTGGGGCACTGACTACCATTAAACCAGGTGCGATCGCTTCTCAACCTACTGCTGCTGAAGTCGAAACTTTTCTCGCCGCAAATCAACTCTAAGAACTAGCATAAGTCACTGGGATATCAGTCACTAAAGGCTGATACTCCCAATTAGAAAATGGACGAAAATCTTCATGCCATTCTGCCGTCAGATTGCACAATAAACACAGTTGCAGAGGTGTCGGTACTGGGTTAACGCGCTCAACATGTACTTTTAGAAGTTCTGAATTTTTGTTGTTGAGTTTAAAAACATCATCCACAATATACCGAGGGCAATAACCTACGATGTAATGATCTTCAGTGCATAAGAGTAATGCACGCGGGTCATAGGGATTTTGAAATTCGTTAGCTAAATATAACAGTTCACCCGTTTGTAATTGATTAATCCGTTCAGTTGCACAAGCAGGAAGGTGTCGCAGTCCATGTGCAAAAAAATGGATGTGGTATAAACCATTTTCATCTGGTTCTGGGCATGGGAAAACTTCAAAATAATCTGTTACCTTGCGTCCACCACTCCGAGAAAGAATGCTAACTGGATCGTCTTCACCTTCGGCAATATTTAGCGATTCAATATAATTTTTGTAGTCAGGGCGAGAGCGTCGCATTAATCGATTAGAAAACAAGGGGAACAGTTGAACTGATGTGTATTCTTTGTTTAAGTCTGGGAAGGAATACAATAGCTGAAAATTATATTCAGTTTGAGCTTTTACAGCACCTTGCGTATATATAAATTGATATTTTTGCCCGTCAAATGTTAAGCGACCAATGGGAAGCCAAACACGACTATTAGGATCTTGCCAAGCTAAAAAAAGTGTTTTCATAGTAGGGTGTCTAGCAGCTTACTTTGATTTAATTCCAATATCTTCTGTGCAAATTCAATTGCTGTTTGCGATATGCGATTAGATGGAATACGCTCAAAAAGCTTTAACGTATCATTGCTTGACACCCTTGCTAAATTATTCAACCATACCCTCGCTGCTTCTGGATAGCGTTTTTGCGCTTCACAAAATGCATTAAAAGTCTTGAGAGTTTTTTGATCGCCAACTCTAGCATACAACGCAGAATTGCATTTTTCCACATACGCTTGCACAGAAAAGCCAGCATCTTTTGTGATTAGCCTGCTTTTCCTTTTAGAATCAGACTCGTTCCTACCAAGACAGGAAGCATGGTCATAGGTTGGTGCTAGATAAATCTTTTCTTGTAAACTGATGAATGCCCAATTTTCATGGTGTTGATCGCTATTCCCAATCCAAGCATCCAAGAGTAAATACCCAACAAAAGCTTTTATCGCTTGACTAATTTCCCCTGGTGCTGTCCAATTAATGGGCAAATTTAGCGAAGTATCTTTAATAGCATTGAATACATTATGTATTGTGTGTTGAGATAGGTCTTTAGAATCTTCTGGATAATTAGATACTATCCTAGCTAGAATTTCATTACCAAGAGTGAGAATTGCACCTTCTTCAGGCAGCAAAAATGAGGGTGAAACAATACCGTTTTCCCCATTGAATATTGCCAGTTCATAATCAGCATGGGGTAGACTTAGTAACTCGCACAACTCGGCTGCAATCTTTTCTGCCCAATCTTCTCCTGTATTTGGTCTAGCTTTCTTGAATAGACAACGACCTAAATACTGATGGCGAAACCAGAACTTTTCTTTGGTTCCCAAATCTTCATCAGCCTCTGGGGCATCTAGGGGGATGTCTATGATCGGAAACTCCTCTGGCATAATTTATAAGAAAGCCTGATTTAAAGCAAATTATTAACTTTACTTATTTTAAAAATGTGTAGCAATCAATGGTTTGTCTTAGCTTGCTGCCACAGAGTATCAACAGTTACAAATTCATAACCTTGTTGTAGCAGTTGTGGAATGAGAATTTGAATTGTGGCAGCAACATCCTGTCCACCACAAGCACCATCATGCAAAACAATTATTGACCCATTTTTCACCTGCTGCATAATTCGCTGTACCACTGTGGTAATACCTGGGCGCACCCAGTCTTCTGGTACAACACTCCACATAACTGGGCGGTAATTCCACTGAGAGAACAATTTTAAAGTCGCAGGTGTAAATAAACCATTGGGGGGGCGAACATCTCGCACTTGTTCAGGTTGCAGGTTGCAGGCATTGTAAATAGCTGCTTGGGTTTTTTCTAAACTGTCCTTCAAGTCATTTGGAGAAAGCATGGGAAAAGAGCGATGATCGTAGCCATGCAATCCGATCCAGTGTCCGCGATCGCTAACGGCTTTAGCAATGGCTGGCGAACAGTTGACGCAAACACCCAACCAAAAAAAACTCGCTGTAATCTTGTAACTATCTAACACTGCTAAGACTTCAGGCGTGTATTGAGGATGGGGCCCATCATCGAATGTGAGTGCGATCGCTTTAGCATGGGGATTTCCACTCCAAAGGCAGTTGGGAAAACTCGGCTGGAGAATGCGGTAGAAAATTGGGAAGAGGGGAGCTAGCTGCATAAAGTTTTTTCTTTTTTCCGTAATCTTGCTTAACTACACTGGTTACTTAATATGGGGCTGTTAAGCGTGGTTCAAACGCTTAACAGTCTTATATCTAGAACTTACACGCTGTACAAATGGACAGTTATATGAATTGGCACTCCTTCTAATATTAAGAAGTTTTCCCTTGTTCCTATTTCCTAAGTTGGAAATGTAGTTTCCACTCACGATCTATTCCTGCCTAGCTGATTCAACTTATTTTTTTAATTGCCAGATCGACAGGAAATATCGTAGTCACAGAAGTAGGTGAAAAACAAAATTATAGCTTTTTCATATAATTGTCTTTTTGGTAAATTGTAAGTCTTGATATTAACAATTACTCTTGATTAAGGATAAACTCTCGTGGCAATTAATTTTTCCGGAACTAATGGCAATGATGTTATTTTCGGCAGTAGTGACAACGATACCCTCAGAGGCTTGGATGGTGATGACAAACTGTTTGGTGGTGATGGCAATGACTTCCTAGATGGTGGCTTTGGCTTTGACACCATTGATGGCGGTGCTGGAACTGATACCACATCTTATGCTTTCTTTTCTGGCCCAATTGATGCCAATCTCTCCACTGGTGTAGTTAGATTTCCGGGAAATTCCACTCTCACAGATACTTTAGTCAGCATTGAGAATTTAATTGGTAC
>NZ_JBALDE010000056.1:0-49405 GCF_036917515.1 Nostoc sp.
CCGAGACTTTTATTTATATTGCGATGATACGTATTATGCTTCGACGACTCGCATGAGTTTTTACTTTCTTGGACTTTTAAAACATCCTCTAAGTTGTATGTGGTTGGTGAGCCTGATGTACTTATCTGCTTAACTTCCCTAGCATCAAGAAAAGTTGCTTCTTTGATTGCACCATGTTTAGGCTGGTTAGTAGGAGTGGTAATGAAAGTGGTTGTAGGGTCCAGAATTGAAACCGCACAAAGAGCTGTGTCAATTGCTGAATAATCAGCTAGCTGCAAACCAGTATTAGGCACTGTAGTATTAGTTCCAACTTTTGCTAGAGCATCTTGTAAAGGTTTATTAACCCAGCGCCCGTTGGGGAATTTCAAGTTGGCTTGTCGTTGTAGACGAGTCTTATTACTCGTAAAAAATGCGCCTCTTCCATTTGTCGGGTAATCGTAAACAACACCATTGTTTGACCTGCCGTTAGTACCACTTAAAGGTAGTGTAGGTGTATTATTTTTTGTCTCCTCGGTTGAGGGATCGTAGTAGCTACTTACACAAGCGATCGGTTCTTGGTCAGTGCCATAATCTACTTTGTAGTGATAAACAGCCGTGGCTCGCATGAGTAGATCGCCTTTGCGAGTCTCTCCAGGTGCTGACATCAGCATTGTGTCAGGCCAGACAACTGTACTACTACCCGTAAGCGGTAAAAATGAATTAGTACCTCGTGGGTAAAACGGACCAGTTGTTGTGTTTACAGTATTACCAATGCCATCTACATAAATACCTGCGCCAGTAACAATCCGCACACCACCCACGTTATCTAAATCGTTTATGGGATTTGCTGCAGCATTTTCTTCCCAAAAGCCATTACGGTCAGATAAACCTAAGTCAGTAACTGCCTGTATTTGAGTGTTACGCCATCTTGCTGGTGGTTCTGAACCATATCTAGTCCAGTTAATCGCAGTGCCAGAACTGTTCAAAATTGGCTGTTCAGCCTCTGAACCAACATATTTTCCGTCTTTTAGCCACAGAGCAGGGAGGTTATTGCCGACAAAAACGCGATCGCCTAATTTGGTTTGAACGCCTTCTTTCTTTTGTAAATTTGGTTGTGTGGCTTCTAATTGAGATGTATCTACAGAGGGAGGTGATGTTGTTACACTAGTGAGCTCGTTACTGGATGTTAGTGGTTGCCTCCAACTTGCCTGAGGTTCTAAAGTGGCACCAATAGCAGTATATCCAGTTGTTGCGTATGCTCCTGTGGCGTCTGACACTTCTGCAAAAGGTACTCGACGAGTACGATTTTGCAAATAAATTTGTATTTCGTCGTAGAGGATATTTTTGGCTGTAGTAGCATCGTCAGTATTTAATACTTTGACATCGACGTTGGTTTTCACATCTGTCGGATAACCACTTAATTTAACAGCCGCTTTAAGAGTAGTACCGTTAGTTGCACTATTGCAATCTGTACATAAAGCGATCGCAGTAGTCTTCATTGCAGCAATGCGTTGATTGTATGCCGCATCGTTGAATCCGATACTACTACCACCAGTAGCGCTTGTAGATTTATTGGTGCTGTTAATCGCAGCAGTGCTGATACTCTTCCCAAAACCTTGGTATAGGTCAACGGTTACATTTTTAGTACTAGTTTGAGCGAGACTACCATTTCCGACGTTCCCCCCAACGCTAATTTGCCCGTTTTCTTGATTATAAAAACAGGATGTTTTGCTGCTAACTTGCCGGAAAGTTATATTACCGTCACTGTCAATAACCCCAACTAGCAAGTTGCCATTGGTGTGAACTCTTCCATTTAAAAGTAACTCTGTACTACCAACTATGACTTCTAGATCATTCTCAAAGAAAACAGCGTTATTTGCTAGAGGAACGCGACTACGGTCTTGCTGAAACTCTAGTGCTACAACACTTTTGTTACCTTTGTATTCTTCAGAATTACTTTTATTAATAGACGTAGTACTTGCTGGGAGACTATCATAAATCTGTTTAGTAATTGGCACGTTAACGGTATAAACAAAGAAGCTTTTACCCAGATTGCCACTATTTAATTTATACCAACTAGAATTGCCCACTAAGCTAGAAAAACCAGATGCATTACACTGCTGGTTTGACGCATCATTATCCATTGGTGGGGTTCTCGCATCTAGGGGTTTTCTTTCGCGATTAAACTGCCCTGTAGTAGAGTCTCTACTGGGTGAGCGGAAGAAGATTCCATAAAGAGTAAAAGTATCTTTTTTGCCGTTATTATCTGTGTCAACGGCATATTTCCAAGCTGTTTTTAGTGTTTCATCATACTCTATTGGTGTGGTGCTGGTTGGATTTTGAATGCCCGCAGTATTAGCAGTGCCATCAGGATTTAAAGGAAGTTCAAAAGCCAGCTTCAGGCGAGTTTCATCACCAAGTCTATATTTGTCTTTTTTAAAAGCATCATATAAGGCGCTATCAGTAGGAGTTCCTCGTGGTAGTGTTGGGTCTTCTATCAATGCATCTAATTTAGCTCTAGCACGATCAATAGCTGGCGTAGCAGCGTTAAGCACAGCCTCATTAACGCGGACATTACTAGCATTTTTAGATCGTTCAAAAGACCGAAATAAAATTGCAGTTGTTAACAGTACGACTACCAAAACTACCATCGCCACTGTTGGCAACACAAAGCCAGAATTAACCGAACTGCGACTTCTTCGAGTACCAGAAATAGTTCGCAAAAGCCAAATAATTTGCTTGTTAATTGCAGATAAAAATTGCTTGCTAGTGTGTCTGAAGGTTTTTTTAATTACCTTGACTAGCTGACGTTTTCGAGACATAGCTGCTTCCAGTTCAAGTAGGATATAGGAGATTTTCTCTTTTCCAAAGTCTTCATTGATGCCTATTAATTATTTATACAGAATCAAATGAGACAATGTTTATTTAATTACTATATTTGGCCTTACTAACTTCCAAATAAAAGAGCTATAACAAAAGATAATTTATTAAAGTTATATCATTTATGAATTGTTCATTTTATCCGGTAAATACTGATTTTTTCAGAATTATTTAGTTCAAGTCTGATAAATAATAAGAGCATTACTTCACAGTATATTTGCGTAAATGTGTTTTATTTGAAGACAAATTTATGAAGATGTTGTCAGCAGAGTAGGCTTATAATACCCATCTATTAAAGAAAAGATATCAGTGAGATACAAAATAATCAGATGTGCGGTTTAGATTCCCGACTTCTTTAATTAAGAAGTCGGGAATCTTGTTGTTCACATTGCTTTAATTAATTACTAATTACTCACTAGTAAACCTTGACGTAAATCCCACTACTACCTTGAAAAACAAGCAAGCTTCTGCCACAAGGTACGAAAAATTAGTACCTTGTGGCAGAAGCTACTAGGCATCATAGATGCAACATGCAGTCACATTAATGTTAAAAAGATGGTTATAAACCGCAACTATACGGGGTTTAAACATCTCCGTGGGTTTCAAACCCTCAATTATTCTTAGACTTTGTTTGTCTATCCAAGGCAGTTTGGTTTTTTAGTTTTCTCCCTACAACCCTTTGGATACGCCAGGTGCTAGCCTCTCTTGTTGAGTGAAGGGGAGACACCAGATGCTATGTAGCAATTTGTGGTACTGACACCTTCACCAGCATTTTTTTGCTAAAAGACAGCCCGTTTTCATTTTTGTCGATGATAATCGTGTCTCCAGAGATAAAAGTATTCTCCAATAACTTGGTGGCAAGGGGGTTTTCTACTTCTCGCTGAATTGCCCGTTTGAGTGGGCGGGCACCGTAAACTGGGTCATAGCCTGATTCGACAAGGTGATCGCAGGCAGATTGGGATATCTCAAAAAAGATTTTTTGCTCGCGTAAGAGATTTTCTACACGCTTGAGTTGAATACGGATGATATGCCGCATTTCCGTGCGACTGAGGGCATGGAAGAGAATAATATCATCAAGGCGGGTGAGAAATTCTGGGCGGAAATGCGATCGCAAAGCATCCATTACGCGCTTCCGCATCGTTTCATACTTGGAATCATCACCAGATACATCCAAGATATGTTCGCTACCAATATTACTGGTCATCACAATGACAGTGTTACGAAAATCTACCGTCCTTCCTTGAGAGTCAGTAACTCTCCCATCATCCAACACCTGCAATAAAATATTGAACACATCAGGGTGCGCTTTTTCCACTTCATCCAACAGCACCACTGAGTAAGGACGGCGACGAATCGCCTCGGAAAGTTGACCGCCTTCTTCATATCCTATGTATCCAGGAGGCGCACCCACTAAGCGAGAAACTGAGTGTTTTTCCATATATTCAGACATATCCAAGCGCACCAATGCATCATCAGAATCAAAGAGAAACTGAGCTAAAGCACGGGCAAGTTCGGTTTTGCCTACGCCCGTGGGGCCCATGAACAAAAATGAACCAATAGGACGAGAGGGATCTTTCATCCCCGCACGAGCACGGCGAATTGCGGCTGCTACTGCTTCTACAGCCTCTTCTTGCCCAATGACTCGTTGATGCAAATGACTTTCTAATTGCAGTAATTTTTGTCGTTCCGATTCCAACAAGCGATTGACGGGGATTCCTGTCCACTTTGCGACGATTTCGGCAATATCGGCTTCGGTGACTTGTTCTCGCAGCAACGTGGAACCTTGGTTTTGAATTTCTAAAAGGCTCGCTTCTTTGGCTTCGCGCTCATGCTGCACTCCCTCCAATTTGCCATACTTCAGTTGGGCAGCTTTATTTAGATCATAGGCGCGTTCTGCCTGTTCAATTTGCACTCGCAGCGCATCTTCTTCTTTCTTTAAGGCGCTTATAGCCTCCAATATCTGCTTTTCACCTTGCCATTGCTCATTAAATATTTGCTGTTTTTCCGTTAAATTGGCGATTTCTTGTTCAATGCGCTCTAAACGTTCTTTCGTTTGGAGAGTACCCTTTTCTTCGCCAGCTAATGACAGCTTTTCCATTTCTAACTGCATGAGGCGGCGCTCAATAGTTTCCAATTCCGCTGGTTTGGAGGTAATCTCCATTTTCAACTGTGCTGCTGCCTCATCTACTAAGTCAATGGCTTTATCTGGTAAGAAGCGATCGCTAATATAACGTGCTGAAAGAGTTGCTGCTGCTACCAAAGCCGAATCAGAAATTTTGACGTTGTGATGAACTTCGTAGCGTTCTTTCAATCCCCGCAGAATGGAAATAGTATTTTCCACACTTGGCTGATCGACAAATACTTGCTGAAAACGGCGTTCTAGGGCAGCGTCTTTCTCAATATGTTTGCGGAATTCGTCGAGGGTAGTAGCACCAATACAACGCAGTTCTCCCCGCGCCAGCATTGGTTTGAGCAGATTTCCCGCATCCATTGCCCCTTGTTGAGTAGAGCCTGCGCCGACTACGGTGTGCAGTTCGTCAATAAACAGAACAATGTCACCATTAGATTCAGTAACTTCCTTAAGAACCGCTTTTAGGCGTTCTTCAAATTCACCTCGTAATTTTGCACCAGCAATTAAACTGCCGATATCTAACGAGATCAACTTGCGGTTTTTCAGAGATTCAGGAACATCACCGTTTACCATTCGTTGTGCTAAAGCTTCGGCGATCGCTGTTTTACCTACTCCAGGTTCACCAATCAGTACGGGGTTATTTTTACTACGACGAGACAATACTTGAATTATCCGCCGAATTTCATCATCCCGCCCAATCACCGGGTCGAGTTTTCCAGTTTTTGCTTGTTCTGTCAAATCTCTACCAAATTTTTGTAGGGCTTCATAGCGGGATTCTGGGCTTTGATCTGTTACCTTTTGGCTACCGCGAATAGTTTTGATCGTAGCTTCAAGTTTAGGTGCATCCGCACTAAAGCCTTTGAGCATCTTTCGCCCAATGCGATCGTCTTCAGCAAAGGCCAAAAGTATATGTTCCACAGAAATGTAGGAGTCTTTCATCCTAGCTCTAGCTTCTTCGGCTCGGTCTAGTAAAACATCTAAACTGCGGCTAAGGTAAAGCTGATCGCTTTTACCAACTTTCGGCTGACGTTGGGTAAAGGCTTCTAGCTGCTGCTGCAAGCGGATTGGATCGACCTCAGATCGAGCCAGGATACGTATTGCTAGACTAGTGGGTTCTTCTAACAGGGCAATAATTAAATGTTCAACATCTAGTTGCTGTTGTTGATAAGCACGGACTATATCCTGAGATTTAACAATTGCTTCCCAGGCTTTATCAGTAAATTTATTGGGATCTGTAGGTTGCATCTTTAAAAAAATTTTGGAATTTGGATTTTTAGTTTAGGGATTGGGAGTTGGGATTGGGAGTGGGGATTGGGCATTGGGGATTGGGCATTGGAAAAACTTTTCCCTAGTCACTAATTCCTAGTCTCTAGTCCCCAGTCCTAATTATCCAAACATTCTTAGCGTATATCCGCGTGTATCTCCTGTGGCAATTTAGGATTGGCAATTGATGATAGTTTGATCCATTACCTATTTCCTAATTTAAAACGAAAACACTGTTATGAGCAGACTTTCCCCAATGGTATTGTTGCGAGCGTTATTAGTGTTGATCGTTAACGACAGTGTGGGGGTAATATGAATAGGATTTACCCAGAGAAGATCCCTAACCCGCCTAAAAAGAGAGGCAAAAAGGGAAAAGTCTCGCTTATCTGGGTTGATTGGCACGATATCCCAGTATGCTAGAAGAATCAATCTCCCTCTAGCTCAACTTTTCAAGACATCAGTGTAGATTTTCTTATCGCTCTTAAGCAAAAGTTGCTGCCCAGATCCCCAACTTCTTTAAGAAGTCAGGAATCTGAATCCAGCTTAAACCAGTGACATTCCACCCTACCGGATAATTTATTTTTTGGAAATTCCTGATAGAAATTACTGACTTACAAGTTGCTCTTGTGATTCTTGTTTGACTGCCGAGCCTTGAGTTCCCAGTTGAATCAGTTCAATTTTATACCCATCTGGATCTTCTACAAAAGCAATTACTGTCGAACCATGTTTCATCGCCCCTGGTTCGCGCACAACTTTGCCACCCTGATTGCGAATTTCTTCACACGTAGCGTAAATATCATCAACGCCAAGGGCAATGTGACCGTAAGCATTACCTAATTCGTATTTTTCCACGCCCCAGTTGTAGGTTAGTTCGATCACCGAGTTATCGCTTTCATCGCCATAGCCAACAAAAGCCAGGGTAAATTCTCCCCCCGGATAATCTTTTTGGCGCAGTAGTTTCATTCCTAGAATTTCACAGTAGAACTTTAAGGACTCTTCAAGGTTGCCCACCCGCAGCATTGTGTGTAGTAATCGCATATTGACTTGTTCTCTGTAATTGATTTAGTGTTACTCTCTGCCAACAACATTTTAAAGGAGTTCAGGAGTTCAGGAATTCAAAAGTTCAATAACTCAGATGTTGCATCTATCAACAGATAAACCAGAAATAAATCTATTTAATTCGCTGCTACATAAGCAAATTGCGTGTAGGCGGGTTTCAGAATCTTATCAACTCTCCTGTTAGTTGACTCCAACTGTGGAAATCTTCTTTAATCTCAGCCTACAAAGTCACTTAAACGCCTATGCTAGCGATTGGGTAAGCTACTGGATTGTGTGCGGTAAAGGCTAAGAACGCACTTGAATAAAGGACAAAAACAGATGACTAACATTTTAGATACTGCCATTGAGGCGATCGCAGCCCGTGAAATTCTTGATTCACGCGGTAGACCGACAATTGAAGCCGAAGTACATTTAGCCAACGGTGTTGTAGGATTGGCGCAAGTTCCTAGTGGTGCTTCTACTGGCACTTTTGAGGCTCACGAACTGCGTGATGGCGATAAAAGCCGTTATGGGGGCAAAGGCGTACTCAAAGCAGTAAAAAACGTCAAAGAAGCACTTGCGCCAAAATTGTTAGGCTTGGATGTCCTCAACCAAGAACTGCTAGACCGCACAATGATTGCGATAGATGGTTCTGCTAACAAAAAAAATTTGGGAGCTAATGCGATTTTAGCAGTTTCCCTCGCAGCAGCTAAAGCTGGTGCTGAGTCTCTAGAAATTCCTCTATATCGCTATTTGGGTGGTCCTTTAGCGAATTTGCTCCCAGTGCCGTTGATGAACGTGATTAACGGTGGCGCACACGCCTCAAATAACGTGGATTTTCAAGAGTTTATGATTGTTCCAATTGGCGCAACTTCCTTCCGAGAAGCGTTGCGCTGGGGTGCAGAGGTGTTTGCTACCCTCAGTCAAGTATTAGATGAAAAGGGTTTGCTTACTGGTGTGGGTGATGAAGGCGGCTTTGCCCCTAACCTAGAGTCAAATCAGGTGGCTTTGGAATTGTTGGTTGCTGCGATTAAGAAAGCTGGTTACAAACCAGGGGAGCAAGTAGCTTTGGCGTTAGATGTAGCGGCTAGCGAATTTTACAAGAATGGCCAGTATGTTTACGATGGTAAACCTCACGCCCCAACTGAGTTTATTGATTATTTAGGACAACTAGTTGACCAATACCCAATTGTGTCAATTGAGGATGGTTTACACGAAGAAGATTGGCAAAGTTGGCAATTGTTGACCCAGAAGTTAGGTTCGCGGGTGCAATTGGTAGGGGATGACTTGTTTGTGACTAACGCCACTCGCTTGCAAAGAGGCATCCAGGAAAAAGCCGCTAATGCCATTTTGATTAAACTCAATCAAATTGGTTCACTCACCGAAACCTTGGAAACGATTGATTTGGCAACTCGCAATAGTATCCGTTCAGTAATTAGCCATCGTTCTGGTGAAACTGAAGATACAACGATCGCTGATTTAGCTGTAGCCACTCGTGCCGGTCAAATCAAAACAGGTTCTCTGTGTCGCAGCGAACGAGTAGCAAAATATAATCGCTTGCTGCGAATTGAAGATGAACTAGGGGATCGTGCCATTTATGCTGGTGCTGTGGGGTTAGGGGCGAAGTAGGGACTAGGGACTGGGGCAAGAATTTTTCCCAATACCTAATTCCCAATCCCCAATCAAGGATAAAACCCCAACTTGGGCAACCCCAAGGTTTCATCCCAGCCCATCATTAGGTTCAGACATTGAATAGCTTGGCCCGCCTGTCCTTTAATTAGATTGTCAATTGCTGACATGACAATTACGCGACCCGTGCGTGGGTCAACTTCTACACCGATGTAACAAAGATTGCTGCCGTTAGCCCACTTGGTTTGCGGGTAAACGCCGCTACCGCAAACTCTTATCCAAGGAGAGTTGCGGTAGAAGGCCGAGAAAATTGTGATTAAGTCATCTCGCACTAGACCGGGGTCGCTCATTGTGGCATATACTGTTGCCAAAATACCGCGTACTATTGGGATAAGGTGCGGTGTAAATTGGATCGTGAGTTCGTGACCGGCTAAGTCACTGCAAATTTGCTCAATTTCTGGAGTATGACGGTGACGACCAACATTGAAAGCTGCGATGGAGTTGTCTGCTTCAGCTAGTAATAAGTTGGTTTGAGCCTGCCGTCCACTGCTAGATGTGCCAGACTTAGCATCGATAATAGCTGTTTCTGGTCTGATTAAGCCTTGCTTTAAAAGTGGCGAAAGCGCAAGGAGACTAGCAGTGGCATAGGAACCAGGGCAACCAATAAGTTGAGCTTCAGCAATGCGATCGCGGTAAAGTTCTGGTAATCCATAAACTGCTGTCGCTGCAATTGTGCGATCGCTTCTCTCTGTACCATACCAATTTGTATAAGTTGTCAAATTACTAAATCGATAGTCTGCACTCAAATCTAGTACTTTACATCCTTTTTCCAGCAGTTTGGGTGCGATTTGGCAAGCCAGACCATTTGGTAAAGATAGGAAAACTACTTCACAGCGGTGAGCAATTATTTCTGGTTCTATTGTCTCTATTAGCAAGTTAGTTGCATGAGCCAGATGCGGGTAGAGATCCCCAAAGGATTTCCCGATACTACTCTCACCTCCTAAATAAACCATTTCGACTTCTGGGTGATCCATCAGTAGTCGTACTAACTGCACTCCACCATAGCCCGACGCGCCAACAATCCCAACGGGTACGCGTCTAAATTTGCCCATGATCCCAAATCCTTATCCCATGAATGGTTAATTCGTTCTCAGCTATCAACAATATCAGCGACTAGACGCGCAGCGCACAAAACGTCTCAAACCCCTCTACTTTGTTCTAGAAAGATGGGGGAGCAAACAAACAATTATTCCTCATCCCCTTCATCCTTGTACTGTCGACTACACTTGATCGCCACTTTTAATGGCAAAAATTTTTGCCCCGTTATCAAATCATTGCTAGTCTACTTCTCTGCCTTATAAAGGAGTTACAATCTAAAAGAAGAAATTGTTAAAAAAATTTACGTTTATAGCTGGAAATCTTTCTGTGTCACAGACTAATCCTACCCAAGCTTTTAAATTTGATTCGATTGATGCCGCTTTAGCAGACCTAAAAGCTGGTCGCGTCATTGTAGTGGTAGATGATGAAAATAGAGAAAATGAAGGCGACTTAATTTGTGCTGCCCAATTTGCCACACCAGACACAATTAATTTCATGGCGGTGGAAGCAAGAGGACTAATTTGTTTGGCAATGATGGGCGATCGCTTAGACGAGCTAGACTTACCCTTAATGGTAAGCAACATTACAGATACTAACCAAACTGCCTTCACTGTCAGTATTGATGCTGGGCCAGAATTAGGTGTCACCACAGGCATTTCAGCAGAAGACCGCGCCCGAACTATCCAAATTACTCTCAATCCAGCCACAAAACCTACCGATTTACGTCGTCCTGGTCATATTTTTCCCATTCGCGCTAAGGCTGGAGGCGTACTCAAACGCGCAGGACATACGGAAGCGGCTGTGGACTTAGCTAGGCTAGCAGGGCTATACCCGGCGGGGGTAATTTGTGAAATTCAAAACTCCGATGGTTCAATGGCGCGGTTGCAGCAGTTGGGTGAATACGCTAAACGTCACAATTTAAAAATTATTAGTATTGCGGATTTAATCAGCTATCGCCTACAGCACGATCGCTTAGTATATCGTGAGGTAATTACCAAACTGCCTAGTCAATTCGGTCAGTTTGAAATTTACGCCTACCGTCACACTTTAGATAATACAGAACATGTGGCAATTGTCAAGGGCGATCCAGCTAACTTCAAAGATAAGCCAGTGATGGTGCGGATGCATTCAGAATGCCTAACTGGTGACGCTTTGGGTTCTTTGCGCTGCGACTGTCGGATGCAGCTTGTAGCTGCACTGAAAATGATTGAGTCTGCTGGTCAAGGTGTAGTTGTATACCTGCGTCAAGAAGGGCGGGGAATCGGCTTGATTAACAAGCTGAAAGCCTACTCGTTGCAGGATATGGGACTGGATACAGTAGAAGCAAATGAGCGTTTGGGATTTCCTGCTGACTTGCGAGACTACGGCATGGGGGCACAAATGCTCATGGACTTGGGCATCAAAAAGATACGTTTGATTACCAATAATCCCCGCAAAATTGCTGGTGTCAAGGGTTATGGGTTGGAAGTAGTGGATCGCGTGCCATTGTTAATTGAGGCAAACGACTACAATTCCTATTATTTGGCGACAAAGGCGAAAAAGCTGGGTCACATGCTGTTACAGACTTATCTAGTAACAGTAGCAATCCACTGGCAAGATGACCCGGAAGCTGTGACGGAACGTTATGAACGCTTAGAAAAACTGCGACACTTAGCCAGAAGTAACGATCTATTGTTGCAGGAAGAGGCGCGTCCCTTGGCGATCGCTCTATTTGACGAGCCATCTTTAACAGTACACTTGGGTTTCGATCAGGCAAAAGTTGCTAGCTGTGATTGGTATCAGCAAAGTGGTCATCCTTATATACACGCAATCTTCCAAATTCTGGATAACTTAGTAACTGTGCCTAACATCCAGAAACTAGAATTTCTGATTTCTTCTGGTTGCGATCCTTTGAGTAATTTACAAGTCCAACTAGATCGGCAGACATTCCCGCATGGTACATTGCCTTCATCGATTAGCGATCGCTTGGAAACGCAGCAAATTTACAGCTTTAGCAAATAGCCACAACTTTAAAAGCCAACTTTTTAAGGGGTTGGAGGATTTATTGTGTGTAAGTCCTACATTCCTCCCGAACTTTTCAGCCGTTCTTTTATATGACAATGAGAGCAATCAAAATTATTGTTGAAAAATATAATGACGGTTACGTAGCATATCCCTTGGGTATCAAGGGGGTTGTAGTTGGCGAAGGTGACAGCTATGAAGAAGCACTAGCTGATGTAAAATCTGCTATCCACTGCCATATAGATATATTTGGTCAAGAGGTTTTAAAAGAGGAATCACCAGTCCTAAAAGCTTTTGTGGCGGAAGCTGAGGTTCCTATTTAATAGTTAAATTCCCAATAGACGTACCTAAAGCTAAAGTAATTAAGACATTGAATTTCTGGGATTCACTGTTATTAGGGAGCGGGAAAACGAAGATGGAACAAAAACTCCACTGACTATGCTAACCATTCTCAAATTAAAGGTTCGACGTTGAGATCCATCTGTACTCAAGCGGGTATCTCAAGAGAGGATTTTTTATCTGCTTATGAGCAAATCTGAAAGTCTGTATTCCGTTTTCACTCAAAACACTCTAAAATATACAGTCACAAATAAATTCTTTTACTAAGCGATCGCATCTCTCCAGACAAGCTTACCAATAGACAATTCGTGAAAACAAGATGATCGGCGATCGCTCTCCAAACTTCTATTTTTTAGCTGAAACAAAAAGAAGACTCTCACTCACACGAAGGGGAATGATCAGATTAACTTTTGGGCGATGAGGAGTTGACTTCATGCCCCATTCCCCATACCCAATTAATAATGAGTTGCTGACTTGCGATGATGCACGGCTGTAACGCCATCTGTATCTAACAATTTGCCACTCTCAACAGTCGCATAAACCAGCCAGTGGTCGCCAGATTCCATCCGGTTTTGTACGGAACATTCGAGATATGCTAGAGCATCCGTGAGTATGGGAGAACCGCTTTCAGCTTCTTCGGCGGCGACATCAGTAAATCGGTCTTGTCCTGGACCAAAAGGTTTGAGGAAGTGCTTCATCAACCCCAAGTGATTCCCCTCTTTGAGGATATTAAGGACAAATTTGTTTCCTGTATGCGTTAGTGTTTCTACTGCGCGGTCTTTGGCGACGGCGATGGTTAAACCAGGTGGACTAAAGCTGGCTTGAGACACCCAAGAAGCTAACATGGCACTAGAGCGATCGCCTTCCTTGGCAGTGAGAACGCAAAGAGAACCGACAATCCGACCAACTGCTTGTTCTACATTTGTTGCTGGTTGACGTGGCGATCGCACTTTCTTAGCTTTCTTCAGTGCTTGGGCAAAGTCGGTTCCAGCTTCTTCGCATAATTGTAAGGTGGCATCGTCGGGTTTGAATTTTACGCGGATGGTATCAAAACCAAACCGATAGCCAGCATCTTTTAATTTACTCTCAATTAAATCAACCGCTTCCCCACTCCAGCCAAAGGAACCAAAAGCACCAGCAAGTTTATTGTTAGTAGCGGTGGATAGCACAATTCCTAATGCTGTTTGTACAGGCGTAGGTGCATGACCGCCGAGAGTAGGAGAACCGATGATAAAACCACCGGCTTTTTCCACAGCCGCTCGGATTTCTTCTGGTTCCGTAAATTCGCAGTTAATCGATTCTACGGCAACGCCAGCTTTTGTGATCCCACGAGCGATCGCTTGGGCTAATGTTGCTGTATTCCCATAAGCGGATGCATAAATCAGCGCTACTGTCAAGTCAGCAGATGCTTGCTGTTGAATCCATTCCCGATAAGCTTTGGTTAAGTCGATTAAGCCATAGCGCACCAAAGGCCCGTGTCCAGTGCCATACATTCTCGCAGGAAAATCGACTAGTTTATCCAACGCTGTTTCAACTTGACGAGCGTGGGGAGCCATAAGGCAATCAAAATAATAGCGCCGATCTTCGTTATATACTTCCCAGCCTTCATCAAATACCTGATCTCCACAAACGTGTGCCCCAAATAACTTATCTGTGTACAGAATTTCCGTTTGGGGATCGTAAGTGCAGAGTTGATCAGCATAGCGGGGATTGGGAGTGGGAATAAATTGTAAATTATGTCCATTACCCAAATCTAGAGTTTCTTCGCCCCGCATGACAAGAATTTGCAAATCTGGATTTTCCAGCGCCGCACGTAAATTTCTCGCCCCTGGATTAGAACACACAAAGGTAATTTGCGGAGCAATTTCTAACAAAGCTTTTAAAGTTGCAGCACGGTTAGGATTTACGTGTCCCAAAATTACATAATCTAAATCTTCAAGATGGAAACGTTTTTGCAAAGCTTCTAAATAAATTTGCGTAAAGGTTTCCCCTGGAGGATCTATAATGGCACTTTTTTCACTTTCGATTAAATAAGAATTAGCAGTTGTACCTTTTGCAAGAGCATATTCAATTTCAAATCTCAGCCTTGACCAACTGCGCGATCGCAGTATTCTCGTATCTGTAGCAATGGGGAAAACTTGAACGTCACGAGGTTTATTTTTTGACATAGCTTTATTGGGGAATAGGGCATGGGGCATTGGGCATTGGGCATTGGTTATTAATTATTCTCCCTGCTCCTGTGCCCCTCTGCTCCTCTGCTTTGCTTGTTAATAATGGTTGCCGACTTTGCGGTGATGCACAGCAGTTAAAGCATCTGGCTTAGAAACCCTTCCGGCGTAGACTGTACTATATACTCCCCAATGGTCGCCGCAATCCATTCTACTGATGACTTCGCACTCCATGTAGGCGAGGGCGTCGTTAAGGATAGGCGCACCATTTTCGGCTGGCTGAGTTCTTACACCTTGAAAACGATCTGCACCAGGGACAAACCGTTTCAAAAAGTGTTTCATTAGTGGTTGGAAATTGCCTTCTTCTAAGACATTGAGAACAAAGCGATCGCCTACTTGCATGAGTGATTCAATTGCCCGATCTTTGGCGACTGCAATGGAGAATCCCAATGGTTTAAAGCTAGCTTGAGCAACCCAGGATGCTAGCATGGCACTGGAAACATCGCCTTTTTTGGCAGTAATAATATATAACCCACCGCTGATTCTACCTAGTGCTTTATCTAAGTCAGCACCAAGGGATTTCATCGCTTTGATGTTGCGATCGCGTGTTACCCATTGAGCTAAGTCTGTACCTGCTTCTTCACACAACTTGTAGGTATTTTCCGTAGGCGTTTGTTTAATCCGAATCGCTGGAAAAACTGTTATCAAACCCAAATTACGGAATTTACTCACCAAAGGATCTATCGGCTCATCATCGCCACTGCCGGTTTCAAACACGCCGATAGCTTGCTTTTCTTTGGCAGATCCTAAAACTGTGCTGAGTGCAGCTTGGATATTCGCACCACCAGAAGCCGGAGGTAATCCAACGACTAGTCCAGCACAACGGCTAACTATTTCCCGCAGTTCTTGTAAATCGACTTCAGATCCCAAATCGACAATTTCCACGGCGACACCAGTTTTACTGATACCGTTGGCAATTGCTTGCGCGAGGCGATCGCTATATCCGTATTCGGAAACGTAAAATATTCCAACTGCCGTTTCTGCCTTGGTTTGGCTTTGGCTCCAAGTGCGATAACGTCCAACTAGTTCTTCAACATTGTGAGATAATAATGGCCCGTGTCCTGTGGCAATCATGTCGATGGTTTTCAGTTCCGCCATCCGCTTCAGGGCAGACAGAACTGACCGGGCATTCGGCCCCATCAAGCAATCGTAGTAGTAATGAAAATCTTCTTCGATAGCTGCTAAGTCCTCATCAAAGGTGCTATCTGAGCAATAGTGCAACCCAAAAGCGTCGCAAGTATAGAGAGTTTTGGTTTTGTGGTCAAAGCTGAAAATGGTATCAGGCCAATGTAAATTTGGAGCAATCACGAATTCAAATTCATGCCCATTGCCCAAATCTAAGCGATCGCCATTTTTCACAATCCGCCGTTTAAATGGCTGATGTACCAAATTCTCCAGAAACTGAATCGCCACTTTAGAACCAACAACGGTTATTTCTGGAGCCATAAGCAGCAAATCTTTAACTAAACCGCTGTGGTCTGGCTCAGTGTGGCTGATAATTAAATAATCAATCTCTGTTGGATTGATTAGTCCAGTGAGCGTATCGAAGTATAGTTGACGAAACTTTTCATGGGAGGTATCAACTAAGGCGGTCTGCTCCCCACGGATGATAAACGAGTTATAGGTGGTGCCGTTTTGCAGACCAAACTCAATATCGAAGCGATCGCGATCCCAGTCCAAAGAGCGAATAGCCGTCGTCTCTTGAGCAATTTCTACAGTCTGTATAGTGAGGCGTTTTTCAGTTTTTTCGGTGAGCGCTACCATAACTCCCCTCCTTGACAAATTGAGTATTTATTCCTCTAGGTTTATTGTTACACGGCTTGAATGTTAATTTTTATTAAAAAACCTACAACTGACTTAAAAAACTTAAAAGTGTGAAACTACAAAGGCACACAGAGGAAATTTGGTTAGCATTGGAAATTGGTAATTCTCGGCTGCATTGGGCATTCTTTGTAGGCGAGACGCTTTACTTAGCTTGGGATACCGACTATCTTCCTGAGTCTGTCATACAACACCTAGCTGAATGTCAAACCTTAGATGATTTATTACTAGCAATTTCTCCACCCCATCAACAAAGTAATTTTCTTACAAATACTCCACCCCTTTGCGCCTTTTCGCCTCTGCTCCCCTGCCCTCTCCTCCTCGCCTCCGTAGTTCCCAGCCAAACTGCTATTTGGCAAAGTTATTCCAACATTCACGTTATTACCTTAGACCAAATACCACTAACAGGTGTGTATCCCACATTAGGAATTGACCGCGCTTTAGCTTTGTGGGGTGCGGGGAAAACTTGGGGTTTTCCTATGTTGGTAATTGATGCTGGAACAGCGGTGACATTTATAGCTGCGGATGCTAATAAGTGTCTAGTTGGAGGTGCAATTTTACCGGGATTAGGTTTGCAATTTGCAACTCTCGGTCAACAAACAGGACAATTACCATTTGTAGAAATGCAAAATCTTGCCTCTTTACCATCACGTTTTGCACTTAATACAACAGAAGCAATTCAGAGCGGGGTAATTTACACTTTAATAGCTGGAATTAAAGATTTTCTTGAGGCATGGTGGCAGTTATTTCCTGATGGGAATATTGCAATTAAAGGGGGCGATCGCACTTTATTACTAAATTATCTACAAACCTTATATCCTGAAATTACAGGACGCTTGATTATGGAACCAAATTTAATTTTTTGGGGAATGCGAGAAATAGTAAAACTGCTCTAAGTTAGACCCAGAGCAGCTTAAGATTTATCAATTAGAAGGTCGGAATTGAGCTTTGATTCTCTGAGCAATGGAAGTAGCTTCACGGCGAATCCTTTCAGGGTCAATCGTGAGCATCCGACGTTTTTCCATTAGAATCTGCCCATTTACAATCACAGTATCAACATCTTGGGCATCTGCTGCATAAACAAGATGCGAGATGACATCGTAAAGTGGGAGCAAGTGTGGTTCTTTAAGCTGGACTTGAATTAGGTCTGCTTGAAGTCCCACCTTAATCGCACCAATTTTATCTGATAAGCCGAGTGCTTCTGCACCGCCAAGTGTTGCCATACGCAAAACTGTCTTAGCCGGTATAGCAGTGGGATCAAGGGTAGTCCCTTTATGAATGAGGGCGGTGAGTCGAATTGCCTTCCACATATCAAGAGTGTTGTTCGACGCGGCTCCATCCGTACCTAGACCAACCTTAACTCCCGCTTTCAGCATCGCTGGAATCGGTGCAAAGCCAGAAGCCAGTTTCAAATTCGAGTCAGGATTGTGGATAACACCAACACCGCGTTTGGCCAGCAGGGCGATTTCACTTGCGTTAGGCCAGACAACGTGTGCGGCAAATACACGCGGCTCCAGAAAACCGAGATTTTCTAGATGTTTCACTGGGGTTGCATTATAGCGCTGCTGAACATCTTTAACTTCAGTTTGTGTCTCTGCTAGGTGAATCGTCAACGGGACATCGTAATGACGCGCAGCCTGAATAGCTTGTACCAGATGCTCTGGCGAGACGGTGTAGGGAGCGTGTGCAGCAATCGCTGGTATTATACGTTCGTTCTTGCCTTTCCAAAGTTTCAGAAAATTTATCGCTGAGGCAAAGGCATCATCCCATCCTTTGAAACCAGGGCTAGGAAAATCTATTGATGAGGGCGCAATAATGGCGCGTAAGCCGCACTCACTAACGACTTTGGCAGCGACATCTGGCTGAAAGTACATATCAACAAACGTTGTTGTGCCACCACGTATCATCTCCCAGCAAGCAAGCTGTTCGCCAACGCGGACAAAATTTTCATCAACGAACTTCCCTTCTGCTGGGAAGATGTAATTCTGAAGCCAATCCTGTAATGCTAAGTCGTCCGCAAGACCGCGAAATAGAACCATTGCTGAGTGAGAGTGACCATTGACAAGACCCGGCATCAGCACCAGACCCTCGCCTGGGAGCGTCCTATCAGCTCTGTAAGATGCCATGATTTTGTATTGTGTGTCTACCGCAATAATTTTGCCATCCCTAATGGCAACCGCCCCATTCTGGATGACGGGTTGTGCCTTGTTCATAGTAACGATGAAATCGCTACCCACAATCAGTTCTACTTTTTGCTTCCCTTGATTGCCTAGATTATAGTTACTCTGAGCAATAACTATCTGACCAAAAAAGACAAACAACGTCGTACAAACAAAAAGAACTAACAGCTTATAGTATTTTGTTAGATGATATTTCACACTAAAATATCCTTGTTGAATTTTTGTCGTGACTTTATCATCCGTCTAATTGCTACTAATTTCACAACTAAAAACTGTGGTTTATACCAACTAATCTGTAAATATTCTTTATAAATTGGTAGTCTTGAATAGCGCTATTTAAATCACTCTCTCCAAAAAAAAAGAAAAATCACTCCTATACAAGACATTCATTTCAAAAAGATGATTGGAAGTGTATGTTAAAAAATAAACCTTCAAACCCAGTTATTGTCTAAAGTTTAAAAACTAAAAGTAGTTGATTTTAATTTGCAGGAATGTTTGCAATAATTCAAAGTAATTCATCATTGATAATTCATAATTTCAATCAGTATAGCCGTAGTCACACAGGTTAGGACATTTGGAAAGGGTGAATGCTAGAGTTAGCAATAGTTTTACCTCCTGCCTACTGCTATATTAGTTCTGAACTTTCCACGCTCTTTAAGACCACTGAACTAAAAATTCAGTGAACAGCTTTGTACAGTGTCTTTAATTATGAATTATGAATTAATAATTATTTGTCAAGTGATTAAGCTTTGGCTTTTTGACCAGCAACTTGTCTACACTTCACCAACCAGGCTATGCCACCAGTGAGAACTGTGCCACCCGTTGTTAATGGTTCAAGAATTGGGGTCGTAGGGCTAAGATTAATTAATCCATTGTTCTGGTCTATTGTTCCCTCAGTAGGATTTCTCAAACTAAGGCCTAAACCGACAGTTCCGAACAGATAATAATCTGTACTTTGCGCATTATCCTGACCTACATCAAAGTACCTAAACAAAGACTTCGTGGCTGTATCGTAGTTGAGGTCTAAAAAATCATAAACAATACTCCCATTAGTAATTGGTGCAAAACTATTCAATAATTTTTGACTTGGGTCAAAAAAAGAAACTGCGATGGATTGAAGTTTTGAATTGTCTATGGTTATGTAACCTTAAGTCTCATCATAGGAAAACGAGCCTTTAGCTGAATATCCAGCATTACCAATCCAATCAAAGTTGAGTGTAACTGCGTGGACTGGGACAGCTTTTAGTAAACTCAGGCTCATCACTACACCAGCAGTAGTAGCGATACAAAGCTTTTGAGTTAATTTCATCAGAAAAGTTTTTTCAATTTAATAATCTGTATAAAGCTACTCTGTGCTTAGTATAGATTATTGCATTGCTTTGTTAAGAAATAATTTTAATACTAATTCTTTGTAAACTTGTGTACTTTGCGGTAGCATCTACCAAGACGGTAAGTCAAAATGCTCAATTCCCTTTAATAAACTCTCGAATCTTGATCGCCACTACTCCAGCACAAGATTCTGGTAAGTCATTTCCGGCATGGGCAATCATTTTCAACTCAACTTTCGGCATCAGTTGAGCATAAACCTGACTTTTAGCTAAAGCATCTGGTGTATCTTGCCCACCTTGTAAAATAAAAACTGGGACATCTATCATATAAAGCTGCTTTTGCAGTAATTCCGCCTCAATTTCTACTTGTCGCCGTTTGAAAAGTAACTGGCAACCTATGGGATACGGCAATAGCGATTGACGCAACTGCAAGTCTTGTGCAATTTTTTCATGCCAACCCAGGATTTTAGTCAAGGGAGTTAGCGATCGCAAAAATTTAACTATTAGTGATGGATAATTCAATAATCGCCGCATCTTCTGGCAATACTCTTCTTGTCCTGCTATCTCTACGCCCTCTGGTGCTAGCAGTACCACACCATCAACTTTCTCTGGATACTTTAAAGTATAGCTAGCAGCAATCCAACCCCCAAGAGAATGCCCCACTAAATATACTTTTTCTAGCTTCACAGCTTGTAAAAATTCAGCTAGACACTCAACTTGTAAATCTATCGAATGGTAGATATTAGGATTTTCTGATTCACCAAACCCTAACAAATCAGGTGCAAAACAATGAAAATCTTGTGCAAGGGATTCCATCACAGATAACCATTGACTGCTCTCATTCCAAGCACCATGTAAAAAAATTATAGGAGTTTTTTCACCGACTTCACGCCAGAATAATAGCCCTTGAGAGAGCTTTCTTCGGGAGTTACGGAATAGTGTATCCATTTTATTTAGTAGTTTACTTTTAGCACCATAATAAATAGTCATTAGTCATTGGTCATTATTAACTAGTTCTGGGCAAATTACAAACAGAGAAGTGTGAGCCAAGGCTTCCTGAGATCATAACTTTGGCGGCAAATGATAAAGGACTAATGACTAATGACTAATTTAAAAATATTGTTATGCCAGTGTTGTCAAGCCATTCAAGTAGTCTTGCAACTGCCGAGTATGGTCGTGAGACATCTTTCCTGAAGGTAGTAAACTGGGAGAGAAAGCTTGGATTTCCATGACTTCTAAAGTGTCTTGAATCTCCATTGTCCCATGCACCTCGGCTTCAACCACAATACAAATTGAATGGATTCTGGGATCGCGGTCTGGTGCAGAGTAAACTCCTACTAAACGGTTAATTTTCACCAATTCTAGCCCGGTTTCCTCTATCAATTCCCGGCGGACTGTATTGGGAATATCTTCTCCCCAATCTACAATCCCTCCAGGCAATGACCAAAGACCATTATCGCGCCGCCGGATCAGTACAATCCGACCATCAGGTAAAATTGGGATAATACTAGTGCCAGTAATGGGATGACGAAATATTATACCCAGTACTGTTTGTCCAATACGCCATAAGCTACGTGTGGACTCTACAGCTGCCGGAAAAAAAGCAATAACGTTCAATCTTCAAAATTTATGTGTTGTATTCTATAGTTCCCTACCACCTACATAGGCTCAACTAATAAAATTATTATTGAGTTTTGTTTTATACAAAAATGTTTGTGGATTGAGATTTTATTCTCACGATTTACGTAGAATATTATCAATTCTAACATCAAGTTTCATGAGAAGCATTGTATTTATATATACATGATATTTCTTTAACCAGGTAAATTTTCAGTTTATAGCTAGCATTAGTACTGCTGAAACTAGCTGTTACTAATAGATTAGGACTTACGCAATGACAAAAAACATTATCTATGAAATCTAAATAATGCCATCACTGCTAAGGTTTGCAAAAATATGCTCACGTACAACTAATGTGAACATATTCCGTTGTACTTCGTACCAATGCATTTTTTGGGTCGCTGTAAATCTTTTCTATTACTGTATCGTCTACACTTAGTATTCCTCCTACCAAATCAATGATTTTCTCTATTATCTTGAACAAATCTTTCAGTTCGTATCTCTCTCTCAATAAAAAGCTATTCACAATATCATGTGAAACATCTCCCAATATCTCTGCTAGCCTGCTGCACTCCCCAAACTTTGGCTCTGACAGCAAAAATAAGGTGTAGAGGTCTAGATTGCATTGTGCTGTCGATGGTTTAGTAATTTCTCTGATTGTTCGATACCTGGAAAGTAGACGACCCCTATTTATGAATTCACTATTTTGTTATTTTGTCAATGCGTAAGTCCTATAGATTAGCTCTTTCAAGGTGAGCATATGTACTATCCAAATTTTTACCGCATTTCAGGCATCGGCGAGAATTGAAGAAAAAATTTTCGGATGTAAATTCAGCTATCGCCTGCGCCAAAATCCTAAAAAAGAGTGAAAAACATTATTTTCTCGGTAGTACAAATGTTCACATTGAAAGGGCTAGTCCTATAGATTTTTAGAACATATTAAAAGAAATAATATGAATAATAAGTCAAAATCCAAAATTCTGAATTCTGAATTTATAAGAGGCAATTAAGTAGGGTTTTAAACCTACAATTAATTAAAGACCACTAAATCAAAAATTAGACACTATGCTTAAACTTCCCTATACCTCCTGAGTCTTAATGACCGACTCCTGAATTATTTCTTGATAATATTGGTTTGTTTTAAGAACAACAACTAATGAGCTAATTTACAATCATTTGACAGATTGGAATCTCAGAAAAGGTATTTTTCGTCTTACTGGCGAGGATAATTCAGAATTTTTATTGACAAAGTTAGGTATAATGCGATAGACTAGTACACTGTTTAAAGCGTATTTATTGCTGCACTAGGCTAAAAGTATATCAATAACATTGGTAGCTAATATTGCCTACGTGATGCCTAGTTGCTACTTTTTTGTTGTTTATTAATAGAGGTGAACATGGCCAAGCGCCGTAACCCAAAAAAAGAAAAGGCGCTACGTAACCAGGCGTATGCCAGAAAGTTTCGTAAACGGACTACGACAGGAAGAATGCAGAGAAGGTTCCAACAAAGACCACCAAAAAGTGAGGAAGAAGAAGGCGCAGCAGCAGCTGACACTGAATAAGCTGCTTGCCTAAATCCTTATTATTTGGGTTATTTACCTTTTAGGGCGCACATTTATTTGTACGCCCTTATTTATTTTTGGGGATTAGGCATTGGGCATAGAGAAAAGACAAGGGACACAAGGGAGAGATTTATTCAATAATTCCCCTTATCCCCTCACTCCGCAATCCCTCTATTGAGCAATTTGAGTGCGGGCAGCTACGAGTGCTTTGTTTACTTGTACAAAGCCAGTACCTCCGTAACTATTGCGGGCAGCAACAACTTGATGGGGGGATATTGCCTCATAGATATCTGCTGCAAATGCCGGATGTAGTTGTTGCCACTCTTCCAATTTTAAATCTTTTAAGAGTTTACCTGCGGCAATACTAGTTTTTACCACCTTACCCACAAGATTGTAAGCTTCCCGAAAAGGAACGCCCCGTGCTGCCAAATAGTCTGCTACATCGGTGGCATTAGAAAAATCCTCCGCTACAGCTGATGCTAACCGCTGGGTACGAAATTCTAAGCCTTCCCTGAGCAAAATTGTCATCGCTTCTAGAGACGCTTTGACTGTATTAACACTATCAAATAGACCTTCTTTATCTTCTTGTAAATCTTTGTTATATGCCAGGGGTAGCCCTTTCATGATGACTAACATCGCCTGGAGATGACCGAATACACGTCCCGTTTTCCCCCGCACCAATTCTGGGACATCGGGGTTTTTCTTTTGGGGCATGATACTAGAACCAGTAGCACAGCTATCCTTGAGGGTGACAAAGCGAAATTCTTCAGATGACCAAAGAATCACTTCTTCTGCAAAGCGGCTGAGGTGAACCATAATCAAGCTAGTAGCACACAAGAATTCGATCGCAAAATCGCGATCGCTTACTCCATCGAGGCTATTAGCATAAATATCGTCAAAATTTAATAGTTTGGCTGTGTAGTGGCGGTCTATAGGGAAAGTAGTTCCTGCTAAAGCACCACATCCCAAAGGTGAGATATTCACGCGGCGAGAAACATCTCCTAAGCGTTCCCAGTCACGTTGTACCATTTGAAAATATGCCAAGAGGTGATGAGCTAAACTCACAGGTTGGGCACGTTGGAGGTGAGTATAACCAGGAATCAGGGTCTCAACGTGCTTTTCGGCTATATTCAGTAAAACACTTTGAAATTCTCGTAATTTGCTTTTGATTTGTTGGATTTGGTCGCGCAGGTAGAGTCTGGTATCGGTGCCTACTTGGTCATTACGCGATCGCGCCGTATGCAACTTTTTACCGACATCGCCGACAATTTCTGTCAGTCGGCGTTCAACTGCAAAGTGTACATCTTCAGCATCGACACCAGGCTGAAATTTTCCCTGGCGGTACTCTTGGCGAATTTGTTCTAAACCGGCAACAAGTTGCTCTCCTTCTTCTGAAGAGATGATGCCTGTGTGAGCAAGCATTTTGGCATGAGCTTGAGAACCAGTAAGGTCATATTCGATTAATTCAATATCAAAACTTATACTGGCATTAAAACGAGCGATCGCTGGATGCAACGCTGATTCAAACCGCTGGCTCCAAGTTTGTTTTTCAGTCATAAATTATTAAGGAAGGGGCATCAATTTTGAATTTTGGATTAATTATCAATCCAAAATTCCAAATTCCAAATTACTTTAACCGTAGCTAGTTAGATTCCGAATCATATAGCCAATGACTAAACCAATCAACAATGCCCACACTTGACCTGTTTGTATAAAGTGGCTCCAAGCTTTTTGCATCTGACCCATAACGTTTGGATCGGTGATTGTTTGTGCTAGGGCTGTCCAATTTACAGGCAAATGCCAAAGTAACTGAGATATCAAATCGCTGTAATGGCTCATATTTGGTGATTAAGAAGTTAGGGGTGGCAAATTCCAGCATCAGTTTCTTATTTACCTTAATTACTGATATTTACTGAAATATTTGGATATAACTTCAATGTCTTAACTCAAGATGCAGTCGATGCCAACCGCAATTTCTCGGCAGTCCGCAAAATCTGCCCCGCCAAAACTGCTGCACCAAAACCATTATCGATATTTACTACGCCTACTCCCGCTGCACAAGAGTTAAGCATTGTCAATAGTGGTGCTAAACCACCAAAACTTGCGCCATAACCGATGCTGGTAGGTACGGCAATCACGGGACAACTTGCTAAACCTGCAACAACGCTGGGTAAAGCGCCTTCCATCCCCGCCACTACAATCAACACCGATGCTGATTCAATCAGGTGGCGGTTACTCAGTAAACGGTGAATCCCAGCAACGCCGACATCCCAGAGACGCTGGACGCGAAAACTAGAAAGTTCAGCAGTGACAGCTGCTTCTTCAGCAACGGGTAAATCGGCAGTACCAGCTGAAAGAATACCAATTTCACCCGCAAATTGTGGTTCGATGGTAACAGGAGCGATCGCACAAATTCGCGCTGATTCGTAATATCGCAAACCGCTAACTTTTGATTGCAGTACGCCATAAACTGCTGGTTCAATGCGAGTCGCCATCACCACCGGGTTGCGGAGGCGCATCACCTCCATAATTTGAGCAATTTGATCGGGAGTTTTACCAGGGCCCCAAATCACCTCTGGGAAACCAGTTCTGAGTTGGCGATGATGGTCAATTTTGGCAAACTCACCTACAGATTCGTAGGCTAAGTCTTTGAGTGAGTCTAATGCCGTATCTGGGGTAACTTTACCATTAGCAACCGCTTCGAGGAGCGATCGCAAAGTTTCATGTTGAGACACTGGTCAGTTGTTTTGATTTTATAATTGTTCTCAAATGTGCTCTAAAGGGCGGAGATTATAGTACTTTAAATAAATAAAAATATCACGAATTATTTCGGATAGTATCTATAAAAATATAATCCCCAGTATTCCATTTAAACTCTATTCTGTGACTTTCAGTTCATATTTGTTCCATAGTGTTCCTTTTTGGGAACCAAGTGCAGAGAATTTGACGTTTTGAATGCGATCGCGCACTGCTACCAAAGATAAAGGATTCACTAAATAAATGTAAGGTAAATATTCTTGAGAGAGGCGTTGCGTTTTTGCATAAATCTCTTTGCGCTTTACTTCGTCTAACTCTCGTGCAGCTTGAATGTAAAGACGACCAATTTCTGCCTCCCAATCTGCTACTTGCCAACCAATAAGTGGTTCTTGCCCTGCTTGAAGTTTCTGATTGAAGGTATGTAGTCCGCCTGACGGGAGCCAAACATTAGCCCCGTCATTTGGTTCAATCCCTCCAATAAAGCCTAGCAGATAACATTCCCAGTCGAGGGAATTAGAAAGTTTGTCTGTGAGAGTATTGAAAGCAATTGGATTAAAATCAACTTGAATCCCGATTTTACTCAAATCTTGCTTGATTTGCGCTCCCATTAACACCCGAGTTTTATTTTCAGCATTTGTTAATAAACTAAAGCGTACACGATTACCATCAGCATCTAGTAATTGTTTATTAGCATTATATTTAAAACCTGCACTGAAGAATAACTTTTTAGCTTTTTCTTGATTATATTCATAAACTTTCAGACCTTTTTCTGGAGAAAAATAATAAGGACTTTGAATCTCGATTGGCGAATTTTGTAATACACCAATTCCGCGAAAAACGTTATTTAACATTGATTGACGGTCGATTGCATGGGCAACTGCTTGTCTAAAAGCAAGGGTATTAAACCAGCGAGATTTAATTGGGTCAATTACAGACTGTCCATTTTGTCGCCGACCTTTGTTGAGATTAAACGAAATATAAGTATTGCTGAATTCTGCGCCTCCATTATAAATAGTAAACTTTCCCCGCTTTTCTTCGCGCTTAAGTAGTGAAAAGTTTTCTGGAGAAACAGTAACTGTATCTAATCCTCCAGAGCGAAACTGAAGAATTATTGTATCTGTAGATTCAATAATTTGCCAAACAATGCGTTCAATATAAGGTAACTGATTACCTTGGCTATCTTTGCGCCAGTAATAAGGATTGCGCCGGAATACCACACGCTGACTAGGAGTATAACTTTCTATTTTATAGGCACCGTTGACGATAATTTTACCGGGTTCTGTATCCGTTCCCCAAGTAGATAAAAATTTGGGATTACCTTTAGTATCTTTAGATTTCAATGATTCAGCTAAAGCATGTTTTGGTAATATGCCAACTGAGTTTGTTGATGCTCCAGAGGTAGTAGAAAGGAAGGGAGCAAAAGGTTCAGGTAGAATAAATTCAATCTGGCGATCGCCGATTTTTCTGATTTTAGGAAAACTACCACTAGAACCAATTTTAAGACTATCTTTCCAATCGGTAGGAATCTGTGGATTGAAAATCACATTCTCATAAGTAAAGATAACATCGTCTACGGTAAGTGGTTCGCCATCTGACCATTTCAAGTTTTCTCGTAAAGTAAAAGCAATTCGTTTTTTATCATCAGAAATATTCCATGATTCAGCTAAAGCTGGCTCAAATTTGCCTGTAATACCGTTGAGAGTCGTTAGTCCTTCAGTCGTGAACAGAAAAACATGAGGATATTCTTGATTAAAAGCGTAGTTAAATGTTTTCGGGTCACCAATGGTACTTGTAACCCATTGTGATACTTGCGCCGCCTTACTCTTAAAATTAATTGGGTTGCAACTGATAAGAGCTATCTGACAGATCAAGAATAGACCGAATATTCCTAAAACTGCAAACCCACGGCGGTAGCTAGGCAAGAGGGCAAAAATCATAAGACTGAAAGACTAAACTGTTAGCATAATACACCTCGTGTTCAGCCTTGATTGCATAAAGGTAAGTGGGGAGATGAGGGAGCAGGGGAAAGAATAATTCCTGACAAATGACAAATGACTAATGACCAATGACAAATGCTCATGAAAATTAACTAGCTTTTTTATCTACTACTTTGAGTTCATAAATATTCCAATTGTAACTTCCTATGGCAGAGTATTTTACGTTTTCAATAGTATTACGCACAGCTACTAAAGCTAGAGAATTGAATAGGTGAATAAAAGGCAAATACTCTTGTGAAAGTTGTTGTGTTTCTCCATAGATAGCTTTGCGTTTTGCTTCATCGAACTCTCTTGCACCTTGAATGTAAAGGTCTTCAATTTTCTGCTCCCAATCGGTAGCTTTCCAACCTACCGTTGGGGATTGTCCGGCTTGAGCTTTTTGATTAAATACATGAAAGTTACCTTCTATAGACCAGACATTGAAACCATCTTGCGGCTCAATACCACCTGTGATGGCTCCATACCAAGATTCCCAATCTAGAGTGTTAGAGATTTTTTCTCCAATAATACTGAAGTCAAGGAATTGTAAATCAACTTTAATGCCTATCTTGCCGAGATCCTGTTGGATTTTCGGTGTGATTGTGGGTCTATTACCAGCAACAGCCATGATTGTGAAGCGGACTCGATTGCCATCTGCGTCTAACAGCTGACCTTTATTATCATATTTGAATCCTGCTCCTAGTAAAAGTTGTTTAGCTTTTTCTGGATTGTAGTCATAGGTTTTTAAACCTTCTTTTGGAGAGAAATAATAAGGACTGGGAACAGAAATCGGAGAGTCTTGCGGTTCCCCTAATCCCCGCAAAGTGTTGTTAATCATCGTTTGGCGATCAATAGCGTAGGCAACAGCCTGTCTAAAAGCAACGTTGTTAAAAACACGGGACTTAATCGGATCTACAACAGGCTTGCCATTGCGACTACCTTTGTTGAGATTGAAAGTTATAAAACTTGTCCCAGAGTCAGGCCCAGCATTTTTAATAGTAAAGTTACCCCGTTTTTCTTGACGCTTAAGTAATTGAAAATTTCCAGGGCCAATTTCTAGTAAATCTAACCCTCCAGAACGAAATTGCAGCAAAGCTGTATCAGGCGATTCCACAATTTGCCAAATTATACGCTCAATATATGGCAGTTCTTTTCCTTGTGCATCTTTTTGGCGCCAGTAGTAAGGGTTGCGCCGGAATGTTACGCGTTGATTAGTTGAATAACTCTCGATTGCGTAAGGGCCATTAACAATAATTTTTTTCGGATCTGTGTCGGTTCCCCAAGTGTACATAAACACAGGCTTACCGTCAGAGTTTTTGGCTTCCACTGCTGCACGCAGGGCGTGTTCTGGTAGTATTCCTACCCCTGCTGCAATTGATCGCAAGAAAGGAGAAAACGGTTCTGGCAGAATAAATTCTACCCGGCGTTCATCGACTTTGCGGACTTTGAAAAAAGCCTTACTGATACCAATGCGAAGACCATCTTGGATATAAGTGGGAATGCGCTTGTTCATGTAGATGTCATTGAAAGAAAAAACGACATCATCGGCTGTTAATGGCTGACCATCCGACCACTTCAATCCTTCTCGCAAGGTAAAAACAAACCGCAGTTTGTCTGGGGAAACTTCCCAAGATTCAGCCAAAGCTGGCTCAATTTCCTTAGTTATTCCATTTTGAGTAGCTAATGCCTCATAAGTGAAACCAGAAATATTGGGAGATTCTTGAATAAGGGCGTAGTTAAAAGTCTTAGGGTCGCTCGTAGTAGAAATCACCAACTGGGGAACTTGTGCAGCCGCAGTTTTAAAGTTAGATGGATTGCAGGCGGTAAGTGTAAGTGCTGTTGCAAACGTTAGAATTATTGGTAAAAAACGCTTAATTGTGTTAAAAATTGGAGAATATTTCATAATTTTTCTTGTTTCAAAAGCAAGACAACAGCATAAGCACAGATGCCTTCTTCACGTCCAACAGGCCCTAATTTTTCATTGGTTGTAGCTTTGATGCCAATTTGATTTGATTCTAATTCTAAAACCGCTGCTAGTTTGTCACGCATATTGTGAATATGCGGCTTTAATTTTGGACGTTCTGCTACTACCACTGAGTCAATATTTCCTACCTGCCAGCCTTGATCCCGAATCAATTGATTTACTTGAGTTAATAGTACTAAACTATCTGCTCCTGCCCATTGGGGATCGCTGGGCGGAAAATAATGACCAATATCTCCCAAAGATAATGCCCCAAGCATGGCATCCATAATCGCATGGGTTAGTACATCAGCGTCACTGTGACCTAATAAACCCAGTTCATGGGGAATTTGAATTCCACCTAAAATCAAAGCGCGATCGCTCACTAGTTGATGAATATCATAGCCATTACCAATACGAATTTTAGTCATTTGTCATTTGTCATTTGTCATTGGTTATTTGTCATTGGGCATGGGTTATTCTCCTTGTCCCCTTGTCCCCTTGTCCCCCCAGCCTCCCCTGCTCCCCTGCTCCCCCTGCTCCCCCTGCTTCAATTTCTCCAAAAGATCGGGGCGGCGATCGCGGGTTTTTTGAATTTGTTGTTCGTAACGCCACCGGGCGATCGCTGCATGATTTCCACTGAGCAGGACATCAGGCACTTTCAAGCCGCGAAAATTCGCAGGACGAGTATATTGGGGATAGTCCAATAATCCTTCCTCAAAACTTTCTGCTGTCAGGGATTCAGTTTTGGCTACGGTTCCTGGTATTAGACGCACTACACCATTAATCAAAGCCATTGCTGGAATTTCCCCACCAGTCAGAATAAAATCGCCCAAAGATACCTCACGAGTTACCAAATGTAGCACCCTCTCATCCACTCCTTCGTAATGCCCACAAATAACTACTAACTGGTCATAATTTGTCACCAATTCTTTCAAAAGAGGTTGATTAATTGTTTGACCCTGTGGACTCATCAAAATTACTTCTCTTCGGGGTAGAATCGGCAGCGACTCTACAGCGGTAAAAATAGGTTCTGGCTTCATTAGCATCCCAACACCGCCGCCGTAAGGTTCATCATCTACTTTTCGGTGCTTGTCAGTCGTAAAGTCCCGTGGATTAATCAGATGCACTTGGGCAATCTGTTTGGCTAAGGCTTTACCTAGCAGCCCAGAATTGAGAACAGAGTTAAAACAGTCAGGAAAAAGCGTAACTATATCAAAGCGCACAGTTATTCGTATTCGAGGATACTAATCTAAAGAATGAATGTCTAGCAAACACCAGCAAGCCAAGGTCGGGTTAAACTCCAGTTAAACTTTTATCAATAGTATCTAAAACTACCAGACCTCCTGGATTTTAGATGGGATCAAAAGTTTTTCTAATTACTTAATTTATGTTTAAATGTTGTCACAACTACATTTAAATTAATAATCATATCAAGTTAACAACTTCCAGGATGCATCGAGCCAGCCTCAGAAAAAAGCGTAGTCTTAACTGCTCGTCCCCAACTTTAAAGGGGAAATCTAGCTACTTAAAGACTATTTTGCCCTGCTGCAAGTGGACAGGTGAAAAACAAGGTGCTGGTGAGAGAGGAATGGGAATAAACACGTTTAGACTGAGATAACGCGAGCGTTAAGCGAGAATTTGGAGAGTTGCTTTCCCTAGTTCCAAACTTCCAAAAAGTGTCCTCTCAAAGAAGCAAAGCGCAAAAATTATCAGGCAACTGAACCTTGTTAAATTCACACGCCATTCGCCACAAGCCGGGGAACCATGCACAGCAGTTCCTTATGGGGGAAACCCCCTCTGAGCGACTGCCTCTCCTGACGGAGACGCTATGCGAACACCAAGGCGATGGCTCCTGAAGTTGTTGACAGGAGAACCAAAATGCCGCAACTACAAGCTAAATCGCTAGAAATGAGGATACCCCAAGCAACTAAAACAGCCGTTCTGGTTATCGGAGGTGCAGAAGATAAAGTTCATGGGCGCGAAATCCTACGAACTTTTTTTGGACGCGCCGGTGCTAGTAAAGCTTATATTACAATAATTCCATCTGCCTCTCGCGAACCTGCCATTATCGGTGGTCGGTATATTCGCATTTTTGAAGAAATGGGTGCCCAGAAGGTAGAGATTTTAGACATCCGCGAACGAGAACAGTGTGAAGCTTCCCAGATCAAAGCATCCTTAGAAGCCTGTAGTGGGGTATTTTTGACAGGAGGAGACCAGCTGCGTCTTTGTGGCGTATTGGCAGATACGCCAGCAATGGAAATTATTCGTCAGCGAGTGAGGGCGGGGCAACTTACGTTAGCAGGCACCAGTGCAGGAGCAGCGGTGATGGGGCATCACATGATTGCTGGCGGCGGTAGTGGAGAGGCGCCCAATCGTTCCCTAGTGGATATGGCAACGGGTTTGGGATTTATTCCGGAAGTAATCGTAGACCAACACTTTCACAACCGTAATCGCATGGGGCGACTGATTAGTGCGATCGCAGCTCATCCCGATCGCTTAGGTATTGGCATTGACGAAGATACTTGTGCAGTGTTTGAACGTGATGGTTGGCTACAAGTTATGGGTAAAGGTAGTGTCACCATTGTCGATCCCACCGAGCTCACCCATACCAACGAACCCCATGTCGGTGCTAATGAACCGTTAACCGTGCATAATTTACGTCTCCATATCCTCAGCTTAGGCGATCGCTTCCACTTGTACCAGCGGACTGTATTGCCTGCTGTACACCGAATCTCCAGCTGACGGGATAGAGTATCTGAGGTTACACTGAGTTGACCGCACATTTATTATTTCTTTCTGTAGAAAGAAAAATGATAAGAATACCATGTAAAAAGAAAAAACTGTTTTTAATGAACAGTTTAGCGGTCAATTCCAGTAAGAAACTAGAATTTTGGTTCCGAATCTCCATCTACCTATTCCCATGAGAATCCTCAAGATCCAGACATTACGCGGCCCAAACTATTGGAGCATTCGACGCCACAAACTGATCGTCATGCGCCTCGATTTAGAAAACCTTGGCGAGACGCCCTCGAATGAAATCCCTGGCTTTTATGAAGGATTAGTTGAGGCGCTGCCAAGTCTGGAGGGTCACTATTGTTCACCTGGCTGTCGTGGTGGTTTTCTGATGCGAGTCAAAGAAGGCACTATGATCGGCCACATAGTAGAACACGTAGCCTTAGAACTCCAAGAATTAGCTGGGATGCATGTCGGCTTTGGTCGCACCCGCGAAACTGCCACACCCGGAATTTACCAAGTAGTAATCGAATACCTGAATGAGGAAGCGGGACGCTACGCTGGACGAGCCGCAGTAAGGCTGTGCCAGAGTATCGTTGATCGAGGCCGTTATCCTAAGGCAGAACTAGAGCAAGATATCCAAGACCTAAAAGACTATTCCCGTGATGCTTCTTTAGGCCCTTCCACGGAAGCGATCGTCAAAGAAGCAGAAAAAAGAGGTATTCCCTGGATGGCGCTGGAAGCCCGCTTTTTAATTCAGCTAGGCCATGGCGTGAATCAGAAGCGAATGCAGGCCACAATGACGGACAACACTAGCATTCTGGGCGTAGAACTAGCTTGCGATAAAGAAGCCACTAAACGTATCCTCGCTGCTGCTGGTGTGCCAGTACCTAGAGGTACAGTGATCAACTTTTTAGACGATTTGGAACAAGCCATTGAATACGTTGGCGGCTATCCTATCGTCATCAAGCCCCTAGATGGCAATCATGGACGTGGGATCACCATTGATATTAGAACTTGGGAAGAAGCTGAAGCTGGATACGAAGCTGCCAGACAAGTTTCCCGGTCAATTATTGTCGAAAGATATTACGTTGGACGCGACCACAGGGTACTGGTAGTAAATGGCAAAGTAGTAGCAGTTGCCGAACGTGTCCCGGCTCATGTCATTGGCAACGGTAGATCCACCATCGCCGAACTGATTGAGGAAACAAACCTTGACCCAAATCGCGGTGAAGGGCATGATAACGTCCTAACCAAGATTGAACTAGACCGCACCAGCTACCAACTCTTAGAAAGGCAAGGCTATACCATAAATAGCGTACCACCCAAAGGCACTATCTGTTATCTCAGAGCAACGGCAAACTTAAGTACAGGTGGTAGTGCCGTAGACCGTACCGATGAAATTCATCCAGAAAACCGTTGGTTAGCACAACGGGTAGTCAAGATTATCGGTTTGGATATCGCCGGACTCGATATCGTCACCTCGGATATTAGCCGTCCTCTGCGGGAAGTGGATGGTGTGATTGTCGAAGTTAACGCCGCTCCTGGTTTTCGGATGCATGTCGCCCCAAGCGTAGGTATTCCTCGTAACGTTGCTGGCGCAGTGATGGATATGCTGTTTACTAACGAGCAATCTAGCCAAATTCCCATCCTCAGCGTCACGGGTACTAATGGCAAAACCACCACGACTCGACTACTAGCACATATTTATAAACAGACAGGTAAAGTAGTAGGTTATACTACTACCGATGGAACATATATCGGTGATTACTTGGTAGAATCTGGTGATAATACAGGCCCCCAAAGTGCCCACCTCATCCTCCAAGATCCCACAGTAGAAGTAGCAGTACTGGAAACGGCTCGCGGTGGCATTCTTCGCTCTGGATTGGGCTTTGAAGCCGCAAATGTAGGGGTAGTATTGAATGTGGCTGCCGACCACTTAGGAATAGGCGATATAGATACCATTGAGCAGTTAGCTAATCTCAAAAGCGTAGTAGCGGAAGCCGTATTCCCGGATGGCTATGCGGTACTTAACGCTGACGATCGCCGCGTCGCCGCCATGTCAGAAAAAACTAAAGCTAATATTGCTTACTTCACGATGAACCCCAATTCGGAATTAGTGCGGAAGCACATTTTAAAGGGTGGAGTCGCGGCAGTGTATGAAAATGGCTATTTGTCAATTGTTAAAGGTGATTGGACACACCGCATAGAAAGAGCCGAAAATATACCTTTAACAATGGGCGGACGTGCGCCGTTTATGATTGCCAACGCTTTAGCTGCCAGTTTGGCAGCGTTTGTGCAAAACGTCACAATTGAGCAGATTCGTGCTGGTTTGAAAACCTTCCGGGCTTCAGTTAGCCAAACACCAGGACGAATGAATCTATTTAATTTAGGCAACTACCATGCTTTGGTGGACTATGCCCACAACGCAGCCAGTTACGAAGCTGTAGGTTCCTTTGTGCGGAACTGGACTACAGGACAACGGATTGGGGTAATTGGTGGGCCAGGCGATCGCCGCGACGAAGACTTTGTTACTTTGGGTAAATTAGCAGCACAAATTTTTGATTACATCATCGTTAAAGAAGACGATGACACACGGGGACGCTTACGTGGTTCAGCTGCCCAGTTGATTATTCAAGGTATCACGGAAGTTAAGCCTGATAGCCGCTATGAATCGATTCTGGATGAAACTCAAGCGATCGATAAAGGTTTAGACATGGCTCCTGATAACAGCCTAGTGGTAATTTTGCCAGAAAGTGTTAGTAGGGCTATTAAGTTAATTAAGCTGCGTGGTTTAGCCAAGGAAGAGACACACCAACAAAATCCCGGCACAACTGTCATCGATTCCCAAAATGGAATCACACCTTCTTCTGTTGTTAATAGGTTGCTGTAGTCAGGAATCAGGAGGAAGCATCGCGCTAGCTTCTCCTGACTTTTTTAATTACTGTTTTTCTTCTTCCTGATTGGTTTCTTCGCTAGGAGTTTTCATCTCCTCCTTAAAACCTCGTAGGGTTTTGCCCAGTGCAGTCCCCAGTTCGGGAATTTTTTTTGGGCCGAAAATTAGAATAGCGACAATGCTAATTACAGCTATTTCTGGCCATCCCAGTCCAAACATATAAATTTCCTCTAAGGCATCTGTAATTAAATATAGACATTGATGGCTCAAGTCCGATAAGTTCGCTACTGATAAGCACTCTACATTTTGGAAAACAGGGTATAAATAGAACTAAATTCTTCAAGTATTTTTACATATAGCAATACCGATATACCAATAAATATCTCAACTTTTATCATCTATTTCATCTTCAATAGCTTCAGCCATTAAATCTTCTTCCTGTTCAATTTCATTTAACTCTTCGTCAGAAACGTCGAGTTCTTTCTTCGCAAAGACTCGCCTAGCTTTTCTGTCAAAAATTTCAACAATATTCGTCTTATCCCTTTTAATTGCTTCGATATCATTTTTTTGTAACAAAATCATATAATAGCGGGATACTTCCATCATTCTATAAGCATATTGATAAGCATCCCTTGTAAACTCACCAGTTGTTACAACCATTACCACATCTGCCCCTATAACAAATGTCAGCCCGATTTCTTTGGCTAAGACATCAATATCAACCTTATTTGTGTTTTTGCATTGAATCTGCCACCGACTATAAACAAACCTGTCTGAAGCTGCCAAAACATCTACTTCCCCTTTGCCATTCTCTCTACTGCGCCATCTTGTAAAACGCAGACTGGTTAGGCGTATCATCCAGACTGCTAAAAGCTCTAATGCTTTGCCTTTAATATGTTTATCTGGATGATTTAATTCATTTACAACATCATCAAAAGTACGGTTGAGTTCAATTTCTGAAAGCCTTGTTTCGTTAGCGATTGATTTTAGAAGAGGTACTAATAGTTCAGACTGAGCTTTGCTGGTTCATCTGACTTTATTCGGTTTAGCTCCTCTGCCACCTGTGGTTTTTTCTGTTTCTATTAAACCGAGAGTTGCAAGAGGTTCAATAACATCCTTGACTAAATTTTTAGTTGTGAGTCTTAATTTATAAATACTTCTGATATGTTGTGCAACTTTATTAGCTGGTATAAGTTCTTTCACATCAAGATTCAGCAGACTAAGCAGAAAATGTTTTTGTCCTGGAGTCAGGGTATAAAGCTCGTCGATAAAATCTTTATTGATGCCTAGAATTTCGGAAACAATATCCCAGTTTATTTCGTATTCCCGTTCAAAGACACCTGTCAAAGACAACCAACTTCTCATGGTACTTGTGTAAATAGCGTTGGGTGATATGGTATATCCCCTTTCTTGTAATTCATAAGCTATCGACTCTAACTGTGGTTCTTCTCCTCTGGAATTAATTGCGTCGATAGCTTTTAATAAAGCCATGCCTGACAGATTATTTAATATATGAGTCGCAAACCGTCGATTTACAAAAAAAGTATTGTTGGATTTCGATAAAATTTCCTCAACAAGAGGAGTGATTTTATATTGACGTGGCTGTTCCAAGTTCTCAATCAGCTGATAAGCTCTGAGTGATAAGAAACAATTCATTGCTAATTTCCTGATATTTTCTGAAGCCAGCCTAGATAATGCCCGTTTAGAATGTTGGGAAAAATAACGTTGGGCAATATTGGCTTCCAGTGTATCTCGACTTGGTTGACACTCTTTACATAATTCCAGAATTTCAACTAAAGAGAATTTTGCTGGTTCAAACTGATGTCCATAAGTAAACCTTTTTAATTTATTAGACTCCATTGTGCAATTTCCTTAAAGCATCTGATGGTTGAAGCGCCTTCTTTAAAACAGTCCTAACTGTACTGACTGATTATTATCAGCATTTTCTATTGCTATTGATGGTAAATCTGCTGGAGGTTCGACAACCAAAGGAGCATTTTGTTCAAATCTCAGTTTTGAGCTTTTGATGTAGTTTTCATCAATCTCAAAAGCTAACCAGCGTCTTTGTAACGTTTCTGCGACTCGACCTGTCATATTAGAACCAGCAAAAGGTTCTAAAACAATATCACCTGGTTCTGTACAAAGGTTAATGACAAACTCTGGTAAAGCTTGAGGGAATCTTGCTGGATGTGGCTTAAAATTTTCTTGTTTGCAACGCCTTTGGTAATAATCGTTGGAAGCAGTATTCGAGGCAGAAATTACATTTATGGGCTGGACTAAATCTTCAAATAAAGTTTCTTGTATAAGAGTCTGTTCCCCTATTTCTTCTTTGTCTGTACTACAACGTCCATCAATAATATTCGGGGGAATGGCTCCTCCCCTGTCCTTCCCAAATTTATCGGAAATATCATGGCCTGATGGTCTAATTTTGGGTTTATACCCATTATTTAGAAGGTTTTTCATCGCATCACTATAAGGCTTTAAAACCCTTCTGTTATTAGCTTTAGGATGCGGTTCTTTTGACAGCCACCAAATTGTATTTACTGAATCTTTAACTCTTTCCCTGCGAACTGTTACCCATTCGGCAGGAGTGGGTAGTTTTGCTGGGTTATACCAATACAATTCTTGTGCCAGATAAAATCCAAGTCCGCCTTTTTCTTTTGCTTTGCACAAAGCAACAACTAGTTCAAAATGATATAGAGAACGAACTGGCATTCCTTTAATCCAACTGCCACCTATATCAATAACTAGTGAGCCTGTTGGTTTAAGAATACGGTAAAACTGGGCTGCATAATCTTTAAACCATTCAATATATTCCTCAGCATCAACGTTTCCGTATTCTTTTTTACGAACCAGTGCAAATGGTGGAGAGGTGCAAATTAAGTCGATACTTTCGTCGAGAATACCTGCCATTAATTCTAGGCTGTTTCCCAAATAAGCAGCACCAAATTTTGTTTCGTAGTAAGGGTTACAATTAAGTCTCATCTAAACTTTGTTAGTACAGTTGTACGTCTCTGAAAACAGTATCATTCATAAAAGCATAAGTTCTCCAACTATTAGCTATTTTTTTGATCAATTTGCTGAATAAATAGGGCAATGTGCCAAGTATCTGCACTTATATAGTACATTTGTTCTATATTGAGGATAGTAGAGATAGAAATGGACACGTTGAACAAAGTAATAATCAGCACAACTAACTTCTAATTGGATTGGTAATTGGTAAATCTAACCAATTGCTTAATTCCTGAGCTAGCCATTCTAGTTCCGCTTCAGATTTAATTGCACCATCACTACCACCAAGTTGATATTTTTTTACTCCTACCCAAATATCTAATTGTGCGGGAACGGCAATTCTAATGCCTTCAGAATCTTTCGTAAAATGTTTGGGAATATAAACTAACTTATTAATACTTTGTCTTGGCGATGCACGGGGACGATAAAATTTCCAAGCAAACAACTCCCAGCTGAGGGAAATTTGTTTAGGATTCAAGCGTAAGCAGATGCGTCCAAAAAAATGAAAGAAAAATTTATATACCATCATAAAGCCAGCACCCCAAAAAGGAATTGAAAACAAAGCAAAGGGGATGTTGACAGGAAAAGGTGCTGAGAGTGCGCCTATTGTCCAAAATAAGATAAATGAATTCCAGACGATCGCAAATAAACCTGTGAATACTATTGATAAATCAAAACCAGATGGTGGAACGATAATTTCTAGAGAATCCCCATTTTTGGTTAGTTGAATCTTACTCCCATCTGGTTTGCCAACAACTAAAGTAGGCAAGTTTATTGATTGTGGTTTCTCTAAAGCTGCGTAGGCGCAGCCCATCGTAGATATCGCTTGCTCGGCAGAACTCAAACGCCGTTCTAAACTAGGTTCAATCATCCACTTTAAGCAATTGGTAAAGCTGGGACTGAGATTAGCCAGTTGTTCAAACTGAATGCGAAAATCCTTTTGGGGTAAATCGGCTGGGTGAGTACCCGTTACTAAATAAATTAAGGTTGCGCCTAAACTATAAAGGTCGGATGCTGCAACAGTGCGTCCGCCAAATTGCTCTGGTGGCATATAACCATAAGTTCCTACCACAGTCCTTGTGCCGCTTTCGCTAGCCAGGACTGTCTGCACTGAGCCAAAATCTACTAAATAAACTTGACCAACACTATTGCCAGAACGCTCCCCCAATAAAATATTGCTAGGCTTAATATCACGGTGAATTACAGGCGGATACAGCCTATGTAGATAAACGAGAATCTCTAAAAGTGCCTTGGCTATCTGTTTGACTTCAGCTTCAGTAAAACTTCGCCCAGTCTGTAAGCATTGCTCTAAAGTTTGTGCTCTTATATAAGTTTGTACTAAAGCAAATCCTTTGATGGTTGGTAAATTTACCTCAAAATAGTTTAAATAGCCAGGAATTGAGGGATGTGCTAGGTTTTTTAAAGTTTCAGCTTCTCGCTCAAACAACTTGAGTGAATCCCACTCAAAATCACTACTAAAAGAGAGTAATTTGATAACAACTAATTCCTGAGTTTGCAAATCACGAGCTAATAGCGTCCGCCGCCCTGCTTTTTTTCCTAATAGCTGCTGAACTTCGTAGCGTTCGCCTAAAATTTCGCCAATCATTATGGTTTCTTGTAATGCTACGGTTGAAAAGTTTTATAGCTTATAGCTTTTCAATTTGGCAAATCGATATCTTTAGTATAATTGCGTAGTTCTATGCCCTCCCAACTTTGGCCTTATATTACCCCTGGTATTCCCGATGAATTATTCGAGCATTTGCCAGGAATTCCCCTGAGCCAGCGAGAAGTCCGACTACTATTGATTGCTCAACTGCGGCTAAAATCAGATTCCGTGTTGTGGGATATTGGCGCCGGGACAGGTACAATTCCGGTAGAGGTAGGGCTATTGTCTCCAGATGGACAGATTATCGCTATCGAAAGGGATGAAGAAGTAGCTAATCTGATCAAGCGTAACTGCGATCGCTTTGATGTAAAAAATGTCGAAGTTGTTGAAGGCAGTGCCCCAGAGTGTTTACATGACCTAAAAATTACCCCTCACCGCGTTTGTATTGAGGGAGGTCGCCCCATTCAAGAAATTCTACAAGCAGCTTGGCATTATTTGCCGCCATCCGGTCGGGTTGTAGCCACAGCTGCTAATCTAGAAAGTCTGTATGCTATTTCCCAGAGCTTTTCCCTGTTAAGGGCTAGAAATATCGAAGTTGTCCAATCTGCGGTTAATCGCCTAGAAACACGCGGCTTTTCTCAAACCTTTACCGCCGTTGATCCCATTTTTATCCTCAGTGGTGAGAAACTGGATTAGGGAATGGGGCATGGGGAAGCCACTGCGGTCTTGGGGTCTCCCCAAAGTGGAGCAAGTGGCGCATAGGGCATTGGAAGAGGCAACAAAGGAAGGAGGAAAACAAAGATGACGGAAGTAGGGGGAGCAGAAGAAGCAGGGGAGAAATCAATTCAAAATTCAAAATTCAAAATTCAAAATTGAAGATTCAATCCCAATGCCCAATGCCCCATGCCCCATGCCCCATTCCCAATGCCCCATTCTCAATGCCCCATTCCCAATATTTAATACTTCTATGCCTTGGTCTCGGATTATTAGTGGAATTGTTGCGATCGCTCTTGCTCTTTTTGCAACCCTTTTGGGGGGTTGGTACTTTACCATCATCTTTGCGGTTATCATCTTTTTGGGTCAACAGGAATATTTTAATTTAGTGCGAGCTAGAGGCATCGCTCCTGCCGCTAAAACCACTATGGCTGTCAGCCAAATCTTACTGGTTATTTGTACCCTTGATGGCAGTTTAGCTGATGCTGTGATGCCAATAGCTGGCACACTTATTTGTTTTTACCTGCTGTTTCAACCCAAATTTGCCACGATCGCTGATGTTTCCGCTTCTATTATGGGGCTATTTTACGTCGGTTACTTACCAAGTTACTGGGTGCGGTTACGAGCAATTGATAGCACTACTTTTAGCAATCTCCCTTTTGGAGGTTACTGGCCTACAACCTGGACAGATTTCTGGGAAAAGGCAAATTCCGCTTCTTTAGCACAAGGTTTTACAGCCACACTACTGACTTTTTTGTGTATTTGGGCAGCTGATATCGGTGCTTACACCATTGGCAAATTCTTTGGTAAAACCCGTCTATCTGACATTAGCCCGAAAAAAACTGTAGAAGGTGCTGTCTTTGGCATTACTTCAAGTGTTGCCGTAGCCATAGCAGGAGCCTATTATCTTCACTTGCCTAAATCTCTCTTCACTGGTTTAGCATTGGGTTTGCTGATTGGTATTGCTAGTCTTTTAGGGGATCTCACAGAATCTATGCTCAAGCGGGATGCTGGAGTTAAAGATTCTGGACAATTAATCCCCGGTCATGGTGGTATTTTAGACCGTACCGATAGTTATATTTTCACAGCTCCTTTGGTTTACTATTTTGTGACATTACTTTTGCCACTACTTAGTAAATAGGTGAATTGGGCATTGGGAATGGGGCATTGGGCATGGGGATTGAATCTTCAATTTTGAATTTTAAATTTTGAATTTTGAATTTTGAATTGATTTCTCCCCTGCTCCCCAGTCTTGACTAGACGCTATACCATCTAAAATAGAGTATTAATATTTTTTAATTTGCGATCGTCAAGGGTTAACGTTAATCCGCCCACGACACACCAGCTTACCTGGGATCAGCGTTAGTTCTTGGATATCGACATCTGAGCCAAGATCCAGCTTGTACTTATGATTGTCCTTTAATATATCTCCCTGGTCGGGGTTGATTGGGATATGTGCTACTTGCAATTCATGCCCACTGAGTAATTGTAAGCCCAGACAAATCTCTAGAGGCGTTTCACTATTGGTTACTCTCAAACCTCGCAGTATAATTTGGTTGTTTCCAAGGAGAATTTCTTGCCACTTGATTGGTTGTGACTGCGGGTAATCTGTTGGTAAAACCTTAACCAATAGATCGCTCAAAGCAGTCGATAATAAATCAGATGAGAGAGAATCGTTAAGATCCTTCTCATCTACGATCAAATCGCCAACCACTGGTACTGTTTCTAACAGTCGTAGGGCTTTTCCCTTGAGTACGGAACCGATATTTACCCGAATATTTTCTGCTATTAATTGAATTTGTGTAATTAGGAGACCTTGATAAACTGCATGAGTAGCAAAAACAGATACCGAAGGAATACGTCCAGAGAAAAGTTGGCGATCGCTAGCTTTAATCTCTACTTCTAATTCCGATATTTGGCTGACTTGCGCTCTTAACCAGAGCTTGACTGCTGTTGTGAGTACCTGCGTAATTATGCGGATTTTATTTGTACTTGTTTTTTGGGAATTTTGATCTGGCATCTAAACTAATTTATTTATGAGTATTTATTCAACAACCGAACATAAATTAAATAAGCTTTAAATGTAACATTTATGCCTACTCGCTACATAATGCAAATATCATTTAATTGATAACAATAAATAAGCAATTTCTACATGGAGGTACGGTTACAAAAAATTCTCGCTCAATGGGGTATCGCCTCACGTCGTGAAGCCGAAGAAATGATTAGGCACTCACGGGTGCGGATTAATGGGGTATTGGCACATTTAGGTCAAAAAGTCGATCCCGAAAAAGATGCGATCGCAATTGATGGTAAGTCTGTATCCCAAAAGCAGCGTCCGGCTTTAATATATCTATTGCTGCATAAACCACCGGGAGTGGTTTCGACTTGCTACGACCCTCATCGAAGACCAATAGTCCTAGATTTACTACCGAAAGAATTACGGGAGGGTTCAGGTATTCACCCAGTTGGTCGTTTAGATACAGACTCGACAGGAGCATTAATCCTGACTAATGACGGAGAATTGACGTTTGGATTAACCCATCCACGTCACAGTATTTCCAAGATATATCATGTCTTGGTCAAAGGACATCCTTCAGAAACAGTACTGCAAATGTGGCGTCAAGGTGTGATGCTGGAGGGTAGAAAAACCAGGGCCGCTAAGGTACACCTAATAGAACGTCGTACCGAGGAAAGTGTTTTAGAAATAGTCTTGCAGGAGGGAAGAAATCGCCAAATTCGCCGGATAGCTCAACAGTTAGGATACCCAGTAATCAAGCTGCATCGGACTGCGATCGGCCCAATTCAATTACAAACTCTAAAAGAACCCTTTTTGTCAGAGGGTAAATATCGTTTCCTCAAAGATTATGAGATTCGCTTTTTGCAAGATCAGATAACGCAACCTAATTATTGATTCAGTGGAATTAAGGAGTGTCAGTAGGCATGAAATGGCTAAGAAAGAAGAATAATCACCAGCCATCACTTTCATTAGAGGAACAACGAGCCGAAAAGTTGGCAGAATTAGGCGCTCAACTTTGGGCATTGCGTCAAGAACAGGGTTTATCTCTAGAGCAAGTGGTTGCATTGACCAAGATTCCCCGACGATTATTGCAGGCGATCGAAGAAGGTAATTTAAACGAACTACCAGAACCAGTCTATATTCAGGGTTTGATCAGGCAATTTGCCGATGCACTAGGCTTGAATGGAGTAGAATTTTCTGGCACTTTTCCGATCAGTTCTGCACAAGTTAGCCCTCTAAGTAAAGGGAATACTTCACCCCTGGCTCAACTACGTCCGATTCATCTTTACTTTCTTTACATAATACTAATAGTATGCTCTGTAAATGGCTTATCTCAGTTATTAAATAACGCGTTACTACAAGCAAGTAATAGCCCAAACCAGCAATATCCAAAACAAAAGTCTGTTGTTAAACCAGAAATAGCTCAACTAAAAGAGTCAACGCAGGTACAACCTGTCAGCGATACCCTCAACGGTGTGCAAAAGGGACAGGTTGTCCAGGTTGGTGTGACTTTGAAAGCCTCATCTTGGATTCGTGTAGTAGCCGATGGCAAAACCGAGTTTGAGGGTATTCTGCCACAGGGAACTCACCGAATTTGGAAAGCCCAAGAGCAACTGACAGTGAAAACTGATAATGCTGGTGGTGTATTGGTAAGCGTCAACCAAGAGAAAGCTAAAAAAATGGGAGAGCCAGGGAAAGAGGAAGAATTTAGGATTGCTGCCAAGCCTAAGTTTTAAAATATGGGGCATAGGGCATGGGGCATTGGGCATTGAGGATTGAAAAGAGACAGGGTAGACAAGGAAGAGGGGGAAGAACAGGAAAAGATTTATTCAATAATTTCTCCTTGTCCCCCTTGTCCCCTTGTCTTCTCCTCCCCTGCTCCCCTGCTCACTCAGCCCCACTCCTTACTGGACTTGATCTTCCGGGGCGCGTCCATTGAGTTTGGTAAGAACTTTCAAGCGATCGCGCAATTCGTCTGTTATCGCTCCTGTTCGATAGCGCCACTCCCAGTTCCCCTCAGCAACACTAGGAAAATTCATCCGCGCTTCGTTTCCTAATCCCAAAATATCTTGCAAGGGAATAATCGCTTGGTTGGCTACAGAATTCAAAGCTAGGCGAATCAAATCCCAGTGAATGCCATCAGGGCTGATAGAACCTAAATAAAGCAACAAGTTTTGCTTTTCCTCCTCCTCAGCTGTATTGAACCAGCCTATAGTTGTATCATTATCGTGAGTCCCGGTATAAACTACAGCATTGTGCGGATAATTGAATGGTAAAAATGGATTAGCGGAATCAGCACTAAAGGCAAATTGTAAAATTTTCATCCCCGGAAATTCATACTTGTCTCGCAGCGCTTCTACCCCCGGTGTAATTACTCCCAAATCTTCTGCTAAAACGGGTAGCTTGCCTAACTTTTGCCTAATCACTTCAAAAAAAGCATCTCCAGGCGCTTCCACCCATTTACCATTGATAGCAGTTTGTTCACCTTGCGGCACAGCCCAATAAGCCTCGAAGCCCCGGAAGTGATCGATACGAATTATATCTACATAATCCAGCATTGCTTCAAACCGCTGTACCCACCACTTAAAGTCTTGTTTTTGCAATTCCTCCCAGTTGTAAACCGGGTTGCCCCACAATTGACCGGTGGCGCTAAAGTAATCTGGTGGAACTCCTGCCATTAGAGCAGCAGCTCCTGTCTCTTGATCTAAGCAAAACATGTCAGGATGCGCCCACACATCAGCGCTATCGTGAGCTACGTAGATAGGGATATCGCCAATAATATGAATACCGCGCATATTAGCGTAGCTTTTAAGCTCTGACCACTGACGGAAAAACTCAAATTGGACAAACTTGTAATAAATAATCTCTCCATTGAGCCGCTCCTGTACTTGTTCCATTGCTTGGGGATCGCGCTTGACAAGTTCTGACTGCCATGCGTGCCAGTTTGCATTCTCGTTGGCATCTTTCAACGCCATAAATAAGGCGTAATTATCTAGCCAATAGGCTTTGCTGTCGCAAAAACCTTCAAATTCTTTTTGTTGAATGGGTGTGGCATTCACTCTAAAATTTTCATAGGCTTTTTTGAGTAGCCCAATCTTAACCTGCACAACCTTCTCGTAATCAACTTTTTCTTCTGGAAATTCTGGTAAATTAGCAAAGTCTTCTTCTGTTAACAAATTCTCATCTTGCAGTTTTTCTGGGCTAATCAGCAGGGGACTTCCCGCCATTGCCGAGTAGCACATATACGGAGAATTACCGTATCCAGTGGGGCCCAAAGGTAAAACTTGCCAATATTGTTGATGGCTTTCTTTAAGAAAATCAATGAAGCGATAAGCTTCTAAGCCTAAATCCCCAATGCCAAATCGACTGGGAAAGGAGGTAGGATGCAGCAAAATACCACTTGATCTAGGAAAAGGCATAAGTAATCTGAATTATGGGAGGAAGCTATTGTCTAAACGATACGCTAGGCGATCGCATCAAATTTATCACGGAACAGTATTTGCAGGGGAAATCAAGTAAACTCATTTTGTTTGTCATTTGTCCTTTGGAAATAATCAATGACTAATGACTAATGACCAATGACTAATGACTAAATAACTATGACTTACCGAAATCCTACACCGACAGTTGATATCATTATTGAATTAGTAGATCGACCTCATCGGCCAATAGTGTTAATTGAAAGACATAATCTACCTTTAGGTTGGGCTATTCCTGGTGGGTTTGTAGATTATGGGGAAGCGGTGGAAGTGGCGGCGCGGCGAGAAGCTCAGGAAGAAACGGGTTTGCAGGTGGAGTTAGTTGAACAATTACTAGTGTATTCTGACCCCGATCGCGATCCGCGTCAGCATACGATCAGCATTGTGTTTTTGGCGACAGCTACGGGGGAACCTCTGGCTGGAGATGATGCTAAGGGTGTAGGCATTTTTGAGTATTGGCGTGTGCCTGGTGATTTATGTTTTGACCACGATCGCATTTTGCGGGATTATTGGCGATATCGGCATTATGGGATACGTCCGAGGTTGGGGTAAAAGAGACGAACCGCAGAGGCACAGAGAGCGCAGACAGAAGAGGGGAGAGGAATACCTGTGACACAAAGTTTTTGTGATTATACTGTGTCAGTGGTATTTAAAGGTGCATTATGGACGCTGAGATGCTGTTAGAGAAATATGCTGAAGGACAAAGGCAATTTCACAACGAGAATTTTAGAGGAGTAGACCTCAAATATGCAAATCTAAGTGGAATAGACCTAAAAGGTGCAGATTTGACAGGTGTAGATTTGAATGATGCCAACCTGAGTAACGCTTCTCTTCAAAGTATTAACCTCACTAGGGCATCTTTAACAGGTGCAAATTTGAGTAGTTTGGTGAAAAGTTCTAGTTTAAATTTGAGTTGGGCAGACCTAAGTAGTGCTGACTTGAGTAAAGCAACTCTGGATAGCGTGAATTTCAGTAATGCCAATCTAGAGAATGCCAATTTGAGTGGAGCAAACTTAAGTGGCGCGAATTTCAGTAACGCCAAGCTAGATAATGCTAACCTGAGTCAAGCAAACTTGACTAGCGTTAACTTTAGTAATGCCAACCTAGATAACGCCAACTTGAGTGACGCTACACTCGACTGTGCAAACTTAACCGAAGCATCCTTGAATGAGGCAAAAGTAGTTAGAGCTAACCTTAGTACTGCTAATTTAACTGGGGCTAACTTGTTTAAAGCTGATTTAAGTCAAGCAAACTTAACTCGTGTGATACTCAAAGATGCTAATTTGCAGGGAGCCAAGATTCGGGGTGTTAATTTATCTCAAAAAGATTTGTCAGGCATGAATCTGGCTGAAGCCGATCTAGGTGCAGCAAATCTCATAGGCGTAAATTTCAGAAAAGCTTGTCTCAAAGGGATAAATTTAGAGAAAGCAGAACTACAAAAAGTAGATTTGATCAACGCTAATCTAAACGAGGCAAACCTGAAGAAGGTAGATTTAACTGGGGCAAATATCTATGGGGCTACTTTTAAAGATGCAGACCTGACTGGTGCGATAATGCCTGATGGAGAAGTCTACAAGCCGATCGCAACTGAAGCAGAAATCGGTAATCAGCAAACATCGTTAAATAAAGTAATATCTATGACTCGTAAAGTAATTAATACTGATAACGCACCCGCACCAGTCGGCCCTTATAATCAAGCGATCGCAGCTTCAGGTCAATTTGTATTCATTGCTGGACAAATTGCCATCGATCCCCGCCTTGGTGATGTCGTCTACACTGATGATGTCAAAAAGCAAACTGAGCAAGTATTAGCTAATCTTGAAGCCATCCTCACAGCAGCCGGGGCTACTTTTCAAGATGTGGTGAAGACCACTGTATTTTTAGCTGATATGAATGATTTCGCAGCGGTGAATGCCGTTTATGCGAAATATTTCCCGGAAGATACAGCCCCAGCGCGGGCTTGTGTCCAAGTATCGCGCTTACCTAAAGATGTGTTGGTGGAAATTGATGCGATCGCTGTGATTAGAGTTTAGTATCAGCATCGGTTATTTTAATCCAAATTCCTTAGTACTCTTTGAGTAAAGCTAGATTTCAACGGATACGGATAAATGTTGACAAATAACTTTTAACAAATGACTTTATCTAATGAATTATGGGCAGCAAATCAAGACTTAGCCCAAGCTTGCCTAGAGCATCCTTTCGTTCAAGGCATTGGCGATGGTATTCTTGAGCAGGTGAAATTTGCTTACTACGTGGGGCAAGATGTTTTTTTCTTAGAAGCTTTTGCGCGTGCGTATAGTATCGCCGCAGCGAAAGCACCAGACTGGTTAGGTTTCACCACATTTCATAACTTAGCTAGTGGAGTTTTAGAGGAACTGCGGCTGCATAGTGGCTATGCTTCCCAGTGGGGAATCAATTTGGATTCTGTGGAACCTGGATCTGCCACGCGTCGCTATACTGATTTTTTGTTAGCAACTGCTTGGCGTGGAGATGTGGGTTTAACTGCTGCGGCGATGTCTCCTTGTATGCGTTTGTATGGCTTTTTGGGAGAACAGTTGTCTGGTAACGGTATTCCTAATCATCAATATGCAGACTGGATTCGTACTTACAGCAGTGCAGATTTTCAATCACTAACAAAACAATTAGAAAGTTTAGTTGAGAATTATGCCACTGCTAATGCTGTTGTGAATTCAACCTACCGTTATGCTATGTTTTGTGAGCGCGATTTTTTTCAGGCTGCGTGGATTTTGGAATAGTCTGCCTAATGAATTTTGTTAATTAGGATGAGGGAATGTAGGCACTCTTTTCGGCTTGCCATAAGGTGCAGATAGAACTCTGTTAATTACTTATTAACAATGGCGATCGCCTTTATAACTTTGGGAATACTGAAACCAAGTACCCTAGATGAGTATTAAAAATGGCAGTAAATCGCATCAGTGCCAGCCTAGCTCCAGCAGACAAGGAAGCAGTCATGCAGGCGATCGCTACAATTAGAGAAAAGTTACCGTTTTTGATTGATTTGACCCCTGAAGATCGGCGAACAATGCTGAAGATGGGAGATATAGCAACCGCCAGGTTGGTTAGGACACTAAACTCAGAACATACTCCATTGCCGCTCGCAAGGTAGGGAAGTACTCCAGTTGCTTGCGGAT
>NZ_JBALDE010000057.1:0-3336 GCF_036917515.1 Nostoc sp.
TCACAGGAGTAAGGTTTCATTCTACAGGCACTTAGACGTTGATATACTCCATCATCCCATACTGTATTGCACTCAAGCAGGAACTGCTATAGTTGCATCCTAGAGTTGACTTTTGCTTGCTGTTCAGCTTGACTAAACAAACTTCCTACTACCTTGAGAAAGTGAGTCATATTTTGCTCTAATTTTTGAGCGCTAACCTTAACGGCATCTCCTACCCCTTTGCTAGCAATACTTTCTTTGATAGCTTCGTCTCCCCAACTACGTATATTCGTACTGCCGCCTTTAGCACCATCAGGAATCGATATTTGCGGCGTTTCATCGGTAACAATCCAAATGCCGTCTGGAGCTGTTTCTAACATATTACTTTAAATATTTAGATGGAATTTTCCTATAAATTATAGATACAACGGTAGAGATAGCGATTCCGATTACTAAGAAATTTCACCGAATATCTTGGACAATTCTCAATTAGGGGCTAATGCACAGAGAACTTTGAGATGTTGAAATTAGTGAGATTTAAGAGTTTTAAACAGTCCAGTGATGTCTGTCTTGAAAAGTGACGATCGCTCTTTGCGAATCCGTGTAACTCTATCCCCGTAAACATTTATAATTTGTCTATCGGTCTATTAGCCCAGAAGTTAACTTCTGAGCGGAATGTGGGGATTAGCCAGATTTTAGGGTTTTAATCAATCCAGCGATTGCACCAATGATGATAGAGATACTGAGTGCGATCGCAAATGGGCTAGAAGGTTGTTGCAGCAATACAGGTGTAACATCAACTTGGTATTGTGGATTTGTGGGTTGGACAGATGTAATACTGTGTTTTGCTTGAAAAGTGGTTGTTTGGCTATTAAACATTTATTTTGACCTCATCTCAATTGCTCTTGAGACAAAGGTAGTTTGACAGCAAACTGTTTCTCCAGAGCAAAACAGTGCAAACCAAACTGAACCTTTCTGAACTAGTATCAACTACAGCCAAGTACTACACTGGAACCAGTGATGTCTAAGTAATCTACTGTCCATTCATGAGTAGAACGCCAAAGTCTCGTAGTATCGCAGCAACCGCAGAAGGACTTGAACAAGTTCGTTGCAGAATGGCTGAACTTAAAAAGCCAGACGACGAAATCTTGAATAAGCGTGGTAAAAAGTCTTGGACTCAGGAATACTTAGCAAAAAAGTCTTTTGTAGACGATAGTACAGTTAAAAGATTTCTCAGAGGAGAGGCTGTAGATGAAAGTAGTTTCCGGTCTATTATTGATGCTCTGAGTCTAAATTGGAATGATATTGCTGATGAAAGTTCATCAGCACAAACTATCAACTGGCGCGAAGTGTGTAACAAGATGCTAGAACCGCAGCGGCGGACAACCAGCAATTTCATCATGCAAGATGAATCTGCCAGAAAAGATAAAGAACAAATTTATGTTCCTTTAGCACTGGTACAACGCACAAAAATAGATAAACGCGACAAGGGTAACTTTTCTCCAGATGTGGGAACACAGCTTTATGAACCGCAGTATGAAACGCAGCAGCGATTTGAGCATGAAGCTTTCTTAAGTCAAATTCTAGAACGCGGTGAAGGTAAAACCAAAGGCCAGCAAATAGCTGTGATTGGAGAACCAGGTGCAGGAAAAACAACACTCCTGCAAACTATAGCTTTTTGGGTGTTAGAGAAAGACTTAGGTTTACCAGTCTGGATTTCTCTGGCAGACTTGGGGCGAAATGGTACTTTGACAGATATTCAAACATATATATGTAATAGTTGGCTAGAGCAAGCAATTCCTGCAATACAATTAACTCAGGAAGTGCGGGAAGACTTTACAAAGCAAATACAGCAGGGACGAGTGTGGCTACTGTTAGATGGAGTAGATGAAATGTCTGGAGGGGAAGCATCTCACCAGCCATTAGAGGAAATTTCCCGTCAGTTAACTGGATGGGTAGTGCGTTCATCGCGGGTAGTGTTAACTTGTCGGCTGAATGTTTGGCAAGCGGATGTTAACGCCCTGGAAACCTTTGAAACCTATCGCTTGCTAGACTTTGACTATCCCCAACAGGTGCATCAATTTATCGATAACTGGTTTGGCAACCTCAGTAAAAAAGGAGAACGGTTAAAGGCAGAATTAGACTCAGCTGAACGAGTACGCCTGCAAGACTTGGTGCAAACTCCCCTGCGGTTGGCGCTGTTGTGTGGTATCTGGCAGACTGAGGAGGGAAATTTACCAGAGACAAAAGCGGGACTGTATCATCAGTGTGTGCAGCAATTCTACAGATGGAAACAAAACCGTTTCCCCACCAGCACAAAAGAACAACGCGATTTAAACAAAGCCTTGGGACTTTTAGCACTGCGGGATATCAAAGAAGGCAGTTCGCGGTTCCGGTTGCGGGAAAGTTTTATTAGTGAGGAACTGGGAGATGTAGATGATCAGACTTCACTATTTTACAAAGCTTGGCAACTCGGCTGGCTAAATCATGTAGGAATTGCAGCTGAATCTCCTAGCAAAGAAAAGGTTTATGCTTTCTACCATGCCACCTTTGAGGAATATTTTGCCGCGTTAGCTGTTGACGATTGGCACTATTTTTTGAATCACGTTCCTGAAAACCCGCAACAAGGAATATATCGCATATTTGAGCCGCAGTGGAAAGAGGTGATTTTACTGTGGTTGGGACGAGAAGATGTAAAAAAGCAACAGAAGGAAGATTTTATCAAAGCATTAGTAGAGTTTGAAGATGGGTGCAACAGTCAGAGTCAAATTCATAACTGGAAAGGGTTTTATGAATATCGAGCCTATTTTCTAGCCGCAGCTGGGATTGCCGAGTTTAAAGATTGTGCTTCGGCAGATGCGATCGTCAAGCGAATTGTTAAATGGGGCTTTGGTTATTTAAATTTTAAAAAACAGCAGTGGCAGAGTTTTGACGAACATATAAAAGAAAAGGCTAAAGCTGTACTGGCAGAAACGGATCGCAAAAAAGCGATCGCTGCATTAGTGGAGTTAATTCGTGATTCTCAATCTAAAATTGACCCTTGGGGAGCGGCATATACTTTAGGGGAAATAGCTCCAGATAATCCCACTGCGATCACTGCATTAGTGGAGTTAATTCATGATTCTCAATCTAAAATTAACCCTTGGGGAGCGGCATATACTTTAAGGAAAATAGCTCCAGATAATCCCACTATGATCGCTGCATTAGAGGAGTTAGTTCGTGATTCTCAAGATGAATCTAACCGTAGGCAAGCGGCATCAAGTTTAAGTAGAATAGCTCCAGATAATCCCACTACTATCGCTGCATTAGTAGAGTTAGTTCGTGATTCTCAAGATGAATCTACCCGTAGGCAAGCGG
>NZ_JBALDE010000058.1:0-34437 GCF_036917515.1 Nostoc sp.
TCTTCTTTTTCCATTTTTTCTAATCTCCGTAGACTTACAGTATGGACAATGCACAGTATGAACCCTCTCCTCATCCCTTTATTATGCAACACCCATTAAGGAATCTGCGCCAGCTGCGATCGCTGCCAAGGTCATTGGTTGGACAAACTCTGATTTTCCGGTGGCGTGGCTAGGGTCAATCATGATTGGTAAGTGAGTCAAAGTTCGCAAGACAGGGATTGCAGATATATCAAGGGTATTCCGTGTATACTGTCGGTCAAAGGTGCGAATTCCCCGCTCACATAAAATTACATTGGGATTGCCTGCTGCCAAAATGTATTCAGCTGACATCAACCAATCTTCAATTGTAGCTGATAGTCCCCGCTTTAATAAGACTGCTTTACCTGTAGCACCTACTTTCTTCAGTAGGGAGAAATTCTGCATATTGCGGGCACCAATTTGGATCACGTCTGCTACTTCAACAATCTTGTCTAAATCAGCTGCATCCATGACTTCTGTGATAATACCCAAACCAGTAGCTTCACGAGCTTTTGCTAACAAACCTAATGCGCTTTCGCCATGTCCTTGGAATGCATAAGGTGAAGTCCGAGGTTTGTACGCCCCACCTCGTAGAAACTGTGCCCCTGCTGCTTTTACTATCTGTGCTGTTTCAACAATCATTTCCTCGTTTTCAACAGAACATGGGCCAGCAACTACAACTAAAGGATGGGTTTGTCCAAAGGTAATAGCTCCATTAGGTGTGGGTACAACCACTTCACTATGTTCTCCATAGCGGAATTCTAAAGAAGCACGTTTAAATGGTTTTTTTACTCGGATCACTTGTTCAATAAAAAGGCTAATATTTTGAATCTGCATACTGTCAATTTCCGCAGTTTCACCAACTAAGCCAATTACTGTTTTATGTTGACCCTGGCAGACTTCTGGGGTGATTTCATAACAACTAATTTCTTTAACAATACGTTCGATTTCTATTGATGGTGTACCTAATTTCATAACTATAATCATTGCTTGAAATCTCCTGGTTTTAACTATTAATTTAGTTGTGACGCCTAAACTTAATGATGTTGTTTGTTTAACCCTTCAAATAACAATCAGTCTATTATTTGAGTTTTATGCAAAATTCTAGAAACTTTCTATTTGGTTATAATTATCGAATTAATTATCCAAAAGTGTTTCTGATATTTGTTACTGAAATTTCAAAGTTTTTCCCTGGATAAGCTTATCGATTCGACGGCTAATTATTGAAATTTATCTCGTGTTAATTTTCGTAGCATTAGCTACCAAACTAATTGCTAATACATCTATATCTAAAAACACTAAGCTTTTTATTAGTGTACTGCTTGCTTTTATATTTACCATCCTTTAAAAAAAAATACAAGCATTTTTATTTCTTTCAATTTTTATAGTTTTCAGGACATTACCTTATTTACTTAATTTACCACATCCAAATTTTTTTTAAATATGTTTCTTTCCTTACTTATTTGAAGTTGTTCGTTTTTTTATGCAAATATAAAACTGGATAACTTTTCCAAAATAATTACCATAAATAGATTTTCAAATCAAACGTAGATATATATAGGCTTGCTGAAAGCTAGCGCTGAAAGAGATTGTAAAAATTGTGAATGGCGCTTTAGAAGATGTTTTAAGATCAAAAAAATTATAGCTGTATAAATTATAAACTCACTCATTTCTAGCAAATTTTTATAATCGCAAGCTTCAAGGGATAATATTAGAAATATGAGTGAAAATGGATGTAGAGATATAGCTGTACTAAGTCTCTACAAGGTTTATACATAAAGTATATTTAGTTTTTGAGATATCTATCTTCAGCGCTTAAATAAGTATCAGAGACTTCTCTAACTACTGTTAGCTTTACTAGTTTGTAATAAATTTAATTCTGAACGAAGTTTTGTAATATCTAGCTTAAGTTTCTGATTCTTTATTTGTAGTGCTTCTAGTTGTGCTTTATAAGTATCACGCTCCGCTACCAATTTTTGCAGTTCATTCTGTTGAAGTGGAGAAGAAAGTAGCAGATGGTTAGTGGTTGTTTGTTCAATACTAGAAACCTCAGCCTTAGGTAAGACTAATGCCTCTACTTGATTTGTATCCCCCTGCTGACTAACTGAAGAGGCTTTTTGTTGCTGTTCTTTTACTGTTTTAGGAGTTTTATATTTTTTAATGAGATTTTTAACAACCTCTGGATCGACTACTTCGCCTGTTTTCAAAATCTTTATTGCTTCATCTATAGCAGCTTCAGATGTACTAGGAGCAGCAAGTTTATAGAGAGCAGTAGGAGTAATACTATTAATCAAATTTCCGATAATCGGAATTTTGGACTCAAATGCTCTAGCAACATGAATAAACTCATAGGCTGAAGTTTTTCCCATTCCGAACTCCTGTCGTAACCAAGGTAGAAACTCGCCATGTTCGGTAATTTTTTGAGCTTCTAACAAGTTGACACCAATGCAATAAATGTCCATAGCACTTCGTTTCAGCCTACGTCGTGTATCTTCTGCTATAATGGCTAGACGTTGTTGTTTTTCCTCTTTATTCTCAAAGTCTGACTTACTCTTAGATACTGAAGGCGGGTCAATAATTTTTTCTGACTGTGTAGGTATTACTTGGATTTCTATAGGAAAATCTGTTGACTCATGCTTACTAATTTTCATACAATCTATTTCTGCTAGCATTTGTATTTTTCCAGGAGATATTTTTGCAAAGCAGTTTTTTAGGTTTGTGATTTGATGTTTAAGCGAACTTGTATTAAGTTACTCAGGTCAAGGTAATAACTTTACGCAACTTCTTGTTATATCTTTACAAAAGTACATAATTGACTACTACCCCAAATACTATTTTAAAAACGCTAATGTGTTGTTATTCATCAGTTTTGCGGCTTTTTTGCGATGTATACGACGAGCTACGCCTACGCTAGAATTACTCATACCAATTCACGATCAAGATGTACTTAATATTTCTTAACCGAATTGCCAAGTACGCCTTTTCTTAGAGAGGGCTATGAATGCGGGTGATTTTCCCAATTAGCAGACGCTTTACACTGACTTCTGCAACTGGTAAAGCGCGATCGCTTTTTTATTATTCATAATTGAGCCATTTTGTAAAGTCGCCAAACTCCTACTTCACTATGACGACAGCCTGAGGAACAGATCGGGTAAATTAAGATAAGTAAAGAAAACGCTTTGAACTAAATGGCAGATATAAGCTTACAAGAAATTTCTACTCAGTTAGAAAGTCCGAATTTACGCGATCGCATGGTAGCCCTTGCTAATTTGCGTCACGTTGCGGCTGAGGATGCAGTACCTTTGATTAAAAAGGTACTAGACGACGAATCATTGCAACTGCGATCAATGGCAATATTTGCTCTGGGAATCAAGCCAACACCAGAATGTTATTCTATTTTGGTAAAAATTCTCGAAAATGACCCTGATTATGGTATCCGCGCTGATGCCGCTGGTGCTTTAGGATATTTGGGTGATGTCAGAGCCTTTGAGGTGCTTTCACGGGCATTTTATGAAGATACTGATTGGCTAGTACGCTTTAGTGCAGCCGTTTCTCTAGGCAATATTAAAGACCCCCGTGCCCATCAAATTCTTATTCAGGCATTGGATAGCAAAGAAGTCGTGTTGCAACAAGCTGCAATCTCTGCACTGGGAGAAATTCAAGACATTGAATCTGTAGATAAGATCCTGCGCTTCGCCCAATCAGATGATTGGTTAGTCAGGCAGCGTTTGGCAGAAGCCTTGGGAAATCTTCCCACTCCCAAAAGTGTCTCAGCTTTAAAATACTTGGAAAAAGACAATCATTTCAACGTTGCTGAAGCAGCTAGAATTGGCCTCAAGAAGCTTGAGGAAATAGACAATCAAGCATAATATTAAAGCTTCCTGCTACCTTTTAATAAAAATTAAGTGGGAATTTTAGCATTTTGATGCAGGGTAATTTCATTCATGAATATTGAAGAGTTTTTTCAGTTAAGTGCTGGTAAATGGTTTTCTCATCGTACTAGTCAACATTTGGCTTTTAACCAATCGGAACATAGCAAATCAGATATCGTCATTGAGGCGCTAGCAGTAGATCATCCAGAAGCAGTTAAGCTGTGTCAAAGTTATAATATTAATCCTAGTTCTGCTTCTTGTGCTACCAAAATTACCTGGAACGGCACAATGGACAAGGATCAAACAAAACATAGTGGTTCAACTGTGTTAGTTTCGGTACCTGATGCAGATAACCCAACTCAAGGCAGGTTACTCAGAGAAATAGTTGATGCCAATAAAACTCCAGTTGCCGGACGCTATAAAATTGACAGTGATGGTGCTTTGATCTTAACTACAGAGGATGAAAACATCTTCTCAGAGGAACGCCTGTGGTTTGCTAGCCCCAATTTGCGAATGCGGGTAAATGTCCTTAAGAGTTTTGGTGGATTTAGTATCACTTCCTTCACTTCTGAGATTCGTATGGGTGGCTTTCCACCCCCTGAGAAGGTTTCCGAGGCGGCTAATTCAGTATCTAGTTAGTTCGATCACAAAATATTCCCCCCAGAAACGGGGGGAATTAAGTAGAGATGAGTTAGGGTTAGGGAAATTTTTTATTAAGCTTGTAATACTTTAAACCACTTATTCAAAACTGTACTAATGGTTTTCTTAATCTGATAGTTGCGACTCCATTTTTGGAATGCCATTTCATACTCTTCACCTTTGATTTGAAAGGTATTCCAGACATCAAGGGCTACAGGCAATCCGCAGAATAGCAAAATGTACAGTGACCAAGAAATTCCGCCACTGGTAATTAAATTAAGCAGTATAAAAAAGCCATTGAAAATTGCATATTTGCTTAAACGCTTCTGAAATCTTCTGATGCGGTAGGCGTCAAAAGCTTTTCGTTGTTGGACTTGACCTTGTTGTAATACCCAATCGCGTTCTGCTAATTTTAAAGACTCAGGTGAAATTTCTAACTCAGCAGCAATTTCTAATATATGCTCATAAGAAAATTCTGTGTCTTTATCATCTGCTTGACGAGCGATCGCTAAGTGCAGAATTTGTTGGACATCTTCTTGGCTATACGAGCGGATGCTTTGAGGTTCAAACGCCGTCATAATTTTTTCTCTTATATTACTTTTAATAGAAATTTGCTGCTTGATAGATTTTAAGCAGCTACGCCAGTACTATCTCTATTATTCTTAGATTAACAAATCTGGATGCTGTCCGGCATTGAATGTATGGGATTTTTAACTTTGGGCATGGGGCATGGAGAAGAGACAAGGTAGACAAAGAAGAGAGGGGAGACTTGGGAGAGACTTGTTCAATAATTTCCCCTGCTCTCCCATTTTTCTACTCCCCACCAGTAAAGGACTTACGCAAAAATTGCTAACTTCACTTAATTTATTGAACCGCCTACTCTTACGGAGAAGCAAGCTATGCGTAGCATCTTGTAGAGAAGACGCCAAGAGGAGGACACTTCCGTGGGCAGGTTTCCCGACTTGAGGAAAGTGTCCGTCGCCGAGAATTCGTAGAGTGTGCGTAAGTTCTACAATATAAAGACTCTCCAAATATCCAGATATTATCAAATGCAGCAGATCATAATAACGAAATAACAAGCATTAACAAGGATGTAACTCAATGGTTGAAGAAAATGGATCGATTCGTACCCTATCGGTTGATATTGGCGGTAGTGGTGTTAAAGCTATGGTTTTAGATATTACGGGGAATCCTGTAACGGAAAGGACACGTTTAGATACACCCCAACCTGCAACACCAGATGTTGTAATTAATGCAATTGTGATGTTAGCAGCGGCTCAAAGTGAATTTGATCGCGTTTCGGTCGGTTTCCCCGGTGTCGTGCGGTCTGGAGTCACGGAAACAGCGGTAAACTTACATCCAGATTGGATTGGATTTGATTTGGAAACAGCATTATTAAAACACTTAAACAAGCCTGTACGGGTGATTAATGATGCAGATATGCAGGGATTTGGGGCGATCGCAGGTAAAGGTGTTGAATTAGTGATTACTCTGGGTACAGGGTTTGGTTCAGCTTTATTTGTAGATGGTAAGCTGGTACCGAATATGGAAATGGGGCATCATCCGTTTCGCAAAGGAGAGACTTTCGAGCAGCAGTTGGGGCGTGCAGAGTTAGAAAAAATTGGTGAAAAAAGATGGAATAGGCGTTTAGAAAAAGCGATCGCATCTTTGCAACATCTGTTTAATTATGACCACCTTTACATTGGCGGTGGTGAAGCTGTGAGAGTGAATTTACAGCTACCATTAAATGTCAAACTCATCCCCAATATCACTGGTTTATTAGGCGGTATTGCTTTGTGGCAAGATGAAAAAAGGTAAAAAGTTTTTCAATATCCACAACTGAGAGTACTAAGCGATATCTAAAGGCGGCCTACGCCTACACGCTTTTTGATTAAGGTGCATCCTTTCTCAAAGTTTCAATGTTATTGGTTCAAAGAAATATTAGTTGAAGTAAAATAAACTAAAATGACTGAAATTGGCCTGATGACGGGCGTGTTAACAATAAGACAAGCATCTGGGGTCAATTTGCCACAGCAGCAATTATTTCAGATGGAAAATGACGTAAACCAGTCAAAACAGAGTCAGTTAGAGATAGCTGCTAAAGTCACACCACCTGAATTCATGCAGACAGATGGGATTTCCCAGGCTTCTATCTCAGCGCTGAAACTAGAAAAAGAACACATACTTCAGAAAATTAGCAAAAAAAATCTGGGACTAGTTTCTTCTAACTTAGGTAAACCTAAGAAGTCTTCTCAGTTTGGAGGTAAAGTCCGTACAAAGGCTACAGGACGGTTCCAAAAGTTTAGTAGCCAACCTCTACCGACTCTTTATTTTGGTAGTTCTGGTATTGCTGTCAGAGCTTTACAACAGTTATTAGTGTCTAACGGTTATGCTGTGAGAGTGGATGGAATTTTTGGTGCACTAACAGAGACTGCTGTTAAAGCCTTTCAAAACCAGCAGAATTTAGGAGTAGATGGAGTAGTTGGTCAACGAACTTGGAGTGCATTGACAATTTAGTTATTTGTCTTTAGTCATTTGTCTTTAGTTTTTGGCTAATGACAAATGACAAATAACAAACTAACGATATTTATGCTGCTCTAATAACTGTTGTGCTCTAGGCTTATAAATTAAATAGAACAAAGCCTCTATATAGCGTAACAAATCTTCACGATTTTCCTTTGAGGTAAAGTTCCAGAAACCATAAATCCTTGCTAATGATAATAGCCTGGTAGTGTGAATTTTCCAAGTATAGGTGCTGTAAACTCGGTCAATTCCTCGCTGGGAAATTTCATTCCAATAGTTAGGATTTTGTTCGCATTTAGTGATGAATTCTACAATTTTTGTGGCTGTCTCTTCTAAATTCGTCGGGTTAATGTAAAATCCATTCACCTTATCTTGAATAATCTCTAATGGCCCACCAAACTGTGTGGCAAAAGTCGGTAATCCTGAAACCATTGCTTCTAAAATTGTCAAACCAAAAGCTTCAAATAAAGCTGGTTGTACAAAAATTCCCTGATGATCGGCAATGACTCGGTAAATTTCACCAGAATCGGTTTTGGAGAGACGCACACCCAACCAACGAATTTTCCCGTGGAGATTGTACTGGTCAATTATTTGGTAGAGTTTAATAATTTCGTTGCGTTCTTCGTTATCATCTGATTCTTCGACGCGTAATTTACCCGCTACTAAAATTAAGTTGCAATGCTCTTGTAATTCTTTACTTTGACCATAACATTCAGCTAAACCTGTGAGGTTTTTGATGTGGTCAAGACGCGCCATTGAGAAGAGAGGGCGCTTGTTAGGATCATCGAGTTTGCCAAAGATTTGCGTGGGATCTTCCAGAGTAAAGAGTGTTTCGGCAAGGCGTTGGCGATCGCTCTCTACTCGGTCTTTATTCTGGGTGTAGGGGAAGTAATTATTTTCGTTTACTCCAGGCGGTACGACATTAAATTTGGGACTAAATAATTCAATGCCATTGGTCACATGATACAACTCCGGCATAGTGAAGCACTTATAAGACTCGTATTGTCCCACACTATCCGGTGTTCCGACAATTTCTTGGTAGGTGCTGCTAATTACAAAATTGGCAGCATTCATCGCAATCAAATCAGCTGTGAATTGCAAGGAAAAATGATATTTATCTTCTAATTCTTGCCAATAGAGGTTGCTGAACAAGTATTTAGATTTTTCTAAAGCATGGGCAACGTTGCATTGAGTAACTTTCAGCCGTCGCGCCAGCAAGAATGCTACTAAATTACCATCAGTATAGTTTCCAACTATTAAGTCAGGTGTGCCATGAAATTCTGCCCGTAGTTCTCTTTCAGAATCAATGGCGAAAGTTTCTAGATAAGGCCAAAACTCAAACCGAGAAATCCAGTTTTGAGTCATATTAGGATTAAAATCCCGTAAAGGCACTCGCAAAATCCAAGCATTTTCGGTACCAAGGACTTTTTCTAGACGTTGATTACAAAGAGTACCATCACTATTGGGAATCAAACGGGTGAGAATAATTACCTTTGGCTCGACATTCAATTTCTCTAAACCTGCAAGCAGAACATCTTCTTGTAGCTGCTTCTCTAGGCTCTTTGCCTGGTCAAGGACGTAAACTACCTGACCGCCAGTATCTGGACGCCCTAAAACTCCCTCTTGCCCAAACCAACCATGAGCTGACACCAGGACAATTCTAAAAATCATCGGCACACGAGAAATGAGTGCTTCTAGGGTCTGGGGATCGGCAGAATCAATCAATTCATCGAGAATATTTAAAGTTTCTCCCACTCGCGCTGCGGTGTTACCCCAACCCGGCTCAAAACCCATTGACTGCAATTGGAACCGGAATTGTTCGTAGGGTTCATCTTTAGGGCGATTATTAACAAAACCGATAGCTTTCTTAACTTGCTCGGAAAGTTGCTGCTGTGATTGAATGCGATCGTTGAGCAGCAGTTGAATACCGTTGTAGTGGTGCAGCCGCAGGAAATTCAATAAGCTGTCCAGCAATTGTTTGGAGTCTTGAAATATTTTGCTGGATAGATAGCGGTTGAGAAATTGTACCCCTTTACCAATATTTTTGGGGTCGCGGATGACTGGGGAGTAGTCATAAAACGGGCCGAAGTCCAATTCTAGCAGGCCGCCTTCGTTGGGATGATATTTGTTCACCAAGCGATCGCGCAGATCTAACAAATCCTGCACCGTCATCGGCTCAATGCTTAAGTCTGATGTCAACCAATAAACTTCTTGGCTGGCAATCTTAGAACGGATGATGAAACAGAAGTTTGAGTCCTCCTGAATAATTTCCTGAGTATAGTAAATAAGTTTGCCTAACTCCGAGGAAGTGTAAAAAGTCTCAGGTTTTTGGGACTTGGAGCAATACTCACTATATACATTGAGTATGTCGTTCCGCAGCAAGTACTTCTTTTCTTGTTGGCGTAACTTACTAAGAAAGGAACGTAAATCACTTCTTTCTTCACTATCTAAGACTGCTTGAAGCAATTCAGACATAGCAACTCCACTAAATGACGATGTTTGCATTACTAACTTTCTAGGCGAGACAAATAAGCCTCCACCTTTTATTAGATACATATAAACACGAAATAACACAGATAAATTATATTTATCTGTGTACCTACAAGTATCAACTTTTCAGCAGACACTTAAATCGTGTTCTTCTTTACCTAAAGTATCTATGACTCAGTATTTTTGGATCTCACTAAAGAAATACAATTTTTATTTCTTTTGATAGATGTTAGTAAATAACTGCATTATAATATTTGGGGCACAAATTATCACGCCCTCAATTGCTTGATGTAATCTTTACTATATCATTTATTATTTGCGTATATTTTGATTATCAGCACATACAGCAGAGTTCATCAGTCAGAATGAACCGCGCTAACAAAAGTAAAATAGACTTTGAGACTTCGCTTGTGTAATTCACCAACTTGAAATCTGCTATATCTAAGGTTAATAATTTCAAAAATAAAATATGATTCCTATATTGTGTTAATTTGGGGAATAAGTAATAGTCTTGCTATATTCTATTTTTAAATATTTGAAATAAAACTTAATGAGTTTGCTGAAAGTTTAACTATTTAGTTAAGCTTAAATTAATTAAATTTTTGTTTAAAGATAAACTAATATTTATTTACCATAGTTATAATTTCGGCAAAAGGTGTTTAAATTTAGTCGATTTATATGGCTACCAATACAATAAGTTAATAGTTTCTGACCACAGTATAGGCAATATTCTAATTATCTCTTTACTTGCCTTCTGGGGACTGACTTTTATCATTCTTTTAGGCATTTTTTAACAGTTAAATATGCGTTCAAAAACTTCTAAGGCTAAATTACCAAGTTTTCTATAATCTCGGTAGTTTTAATATGAAAGAGGTTTAATTAGAGGTTGTTTGAACCTAGATTCTGTAGGTTGAAGGTCAAGTGGTGGTATTTTAAAGTCTAAGTGAATGAAAGTAGTGATGGCATTTGCAAATAAGCAAATAAATACCGTCCATTGAAACCCAAGATATAGATTATCTAGGGATGAGATCACAGGGACAGGCAATTTCTAGGGTGGTTTGCGTTTCAACATCGGCGTCCTTCATTCTAAATAGAACAAGTCGGATATTTCTTTGCACGTATTATTTCGCCATCTTCAATATGAACCAGAACTAAAGGTATTAACTTGATGAACACTAATTGTGGTTAACTCAAAAAAGAGTTCATCTGTTACAAAGCTGAGGAGGTGGGATGTTTGGGATGGCTACTCGTTGGTGTTTGGGGATTGGGATGGGAGGTGCGATCGCTTTGGGTGCAAATTGTGCTTCTGCCCAAATCACCTCAGATAGCACTTTGCCAAATAATTCTATTGTTACACTAGATGGCAACACCCTAAATATCACTGGGGGAACACAATTTGGTGGTAACTTGTTTCACAGCTTTAAAGAGTTTTCTGTGCCTATTAATGGCACTGCTTCTTTTAATAATGCTGTAGATATTCAAAATATAATCAGTAGAGTAACGGGTAGGTCAGTTTCTAATATTGATGGGTTGATTCGTGCTAAGGGTAGCGCTAACTTATTTCTAATAAACCCGAATGGGATTATATTTGGTAAAAATGCAAGGCTTGCCATTGGCGGCTCTTTCTTGGCAAGTACGGCAAGTAGCCTGAAATTTGCAGATGGCTTTGAGTTCAGTGCAACTGCATCACAAACAACGCCCCTCCTGACTATAAATGTTCCTATTGGCTTGCAATATGGGGCAAATCCGGGGAGTATCCTTTATCAATCTCAGGATTTAGAACTGCAACCAGGTAACACTTTGGCGTTAGTGGGTGGTGATGTGAATTTTGATGGTGGGATAATGTTTGCTCCTAATAAGCTAGTCGAGTTAGGAGGTTTAGCCACAGAGGGAACGCTAGGATTAAGTTTAGATGGTAACAGGCTACAATTGAATTTTCCCAATGGTGTAGCGCGATCTGATGTTTCCCTTATTAATGCTCTAGTTTATGGTAATGACATCAATATTAATGCTAAAACACTTTTAATTGATAAAGATAGCGTTATCTGGGCTGATGGAAATATATCGATACAGGCTAGTGGCTCTGTTTTTTTAAAAGATAGCAGCGTAGAGGCAGGTAGAAATTTGTTGGTGCAAGCTAGTAACTCTATTTCTATTACAAGAGATAATTACTCTGCTTTTCGTGTAAAAGACAAAACATACATAGGAAAGACAAATAATATTACTGCTGAAGATGTTCATATCCAAGCACGCTCTGTTTCTTTAAATAACGGGTCTGGAATCACGGCGAGAAGAAGAGATATAAGAGAAAGAGGCTTACTTACAGTAAAAGCGAACCAGATTAATTTGGATCAAGGATGGCTTGATGGCGATGATATTGTGTTGCAGGTAAAAGATTTAATACTGATGCGTAATTTCAGTAGTATAAGTATTTATAGCTATAATGATAAAGGTGGCAGTATCAGAATTAATACACCAGATGGCTTTTTAGTTGCCAGTAATAATAGCGATATTGATGCCAATGTATTCTACGGTAACGGGGGGAATGTAACCATCACCACCACTGGCATTTTTGGTTTCAATGTACCTAATCGAAAAGACGTAATATCCCCAGAACCGGGAGTAATAAGTGATGTATTCGTCAACAATGGCGAACCATATTACATATATATTTTCTCATCTATGCTGCCTACAAACGATGTCACGGCGTTTTCGGAGCAAAATCCCTTTGCAAGCGGTATAAAAACTATTAATATACTTGGTATTAGCCCAAGATTAGTACATCTGCTACCCACAAATCTGGTTGATACTTCTCAGCTACTTGATACTAGCTGTAGCCCTAGAAGCAAGCAACAAGCTAGTTCATTTATCATCACTGGACGTGGCGGTTTACCCCGCAATCCCTATAACTTTCTTTCTCTGAATACAGTTTTGGTAGATTGGGTAACTCTCAATCCCAGCATCAGAAACCGCAAGAGTCCACCTGTTACCATCAAACCTACTACCCCTACCCCTACACCAAAACCTATTGTAGAAGCTACAAGGTGGGTGATAAATGCCAAAGGGGAGTTGCAACTCACAGCGAATGCACCCAGCAAACCTTATGCTTCATGGCAGAACCCTGTATCTTGCCGTGTTGCTTCTTAGATGTTAATGTCCATCTCAGAATCCCAGACTATCAAGGATGAACTTGGTCATGACTTTAGGAGTGCGATCGCAGTGGGAAAAATCCCCAATTTGAGAAAAATTTACATCTACTAGAGGCAATTATCTTAAAAGGTGTGACTATATCTTGATGACTTGCTGAATCTGTTTTTGAAGTCTGGTTACTAAATCTCTTGGATAATCCAGGTCAAAAAAGTTTTTGCCGAGTGTTTATCTCGTTCCCAGTCGAAGACTAGGAACGAGATAAACGAGAGAACAATAATAAGTAAAGCTATAGATTACATATCCTTATCCTTGTTAAAGTGATAGTTACGAGGGTTTGCGCCATCTAACCCATCTTCTACAGGAGTGTAGGTATTAATATGAAATTATGTAGGGCGAACGATGGGACTCGAACCCACGAATGGTGGTACCACAAACCACTGCCTTAACCACTTGGCTACGCTCGCCATTCAATAATTCGAATTATAGCAATAATTCGGCAATCGATCAAGAGTTTTGTTCAAGGAACGGACTTAGTTGATTTAGAGTCTCTGGAATCTAACAATTAGAATGAACTTTATTTGGCAAATATGAAACCATTGACCATCATCGCGTATACTGGAGCAGCAGCAGGTCTAGCCGCCTTGGGTGTGACAATGGCGAAAACCAATCCCGGTCAGGTTGAATATGAAGAATATGCAGTTCAACGCCTGACAAAATACTTAAAAACCGATGTATGTAAAAAAACTACGAATATTATAGAAAATTTAATCCGTTTTAATTGCGATAAATTGGTTGACTCGGCTAGCCCGCAAATCCAAGAAATTATTACCAAGACTACAGAAAGACAAAATTACGTTATTTTTAGTGTTTACCGTACAGATTTAAAAATAAATTCCTGGATACCTTCGTACAAATTTGAAACGGTAGGAGCTTTTAATCAATTTTATACTTACACTGCCGAAGAACAATAGGTAAGCAGCAGGGGAAGAATATACAACAGAATTTATGAGTCAGAATTCAAGAGTCAGAATGGGCTGCGCCCCGTTGCGCTAACTGAAGAAAAACAGGCTTAATATCTGCTTTTGAAACGAATAGTTGTGTACTTTTCAACTGGAAATCCACTGTAAAAGTGATTAAGAATATTTCTGTTTAATAATTGATAATAGTTTCAATAATTACCAGAGTACTTATGAACCCCGGCTTAATCTTAAGTAAGATATAGTAACTGAAAGTTCAAGCTTTGCCGATGTCATCTGCCTATCTGCTATTATCTCACGGAAGTCGCGACCCGCGCCCAGAAATTGCTATGCAGCAACTAGCTAGGCTGGTATGTCATAAATTGCCAAAAAACCACAACTTAATAAATAGCCAACATTTGATTGGCATAGCTGCTTTGGAAATGAGTCCTCAGCCTTTACACGAACAGATTCAACAATTTGCTAAAAGCGCTTTTGGCGATTGCCCACTGTCTCAAAATGAAAATCGCCTCAAAATTGTACCGCTATTTCTACTGCCGGGAGTGCATGTCATGACAGATATTCCCGCCGAAGTAGCACTCGCACAACAGGCTGCTGGTCAAGATATGATCATTGAGTTGCAACCATATTTAGGTTCTCATCCTAATTTAGAGAAATTGCTGGCAAAGCAAATAGCTGCTATAAAAGCAGAAGCATGGATTCTCTTAGCTCATGGTAGCCGTCGCCCAGGTTCGCAAAAAACTGTGGAAGCAATGGCGGCGAGTTTGGGAGCCGTGACTGCTTATTGGGCTGGGCCTCCTAGTTTAGAATCACGGGTGAAAGAGTTCGTAACTGCTGGTTATCGGGAAATTGCAATCTTGCCATACTTTTTATTCGCTGGTGGAATAACCGATGCGATCGCCACCTCAATAGAGGAGCTAAAATTACAATTTTCTGCGGTGAATTTCCAACTGGCAAAGCCACTGGGAGCAAGTGCAGAATTAGCCGAGCTAATTTGGGATTTAACACAGAGATGAACCGCACAATCACACAGAGGAACAAGTATTTGGGAAAAGTTTATTTAGTAGGTGCGGGGCCAGGAGATCCAGGACTAATTACCCTGAAAGCGAAAGGTTTGTTGGAATGTGCAGATGTAGTAATCTATGATGCCTTGGTGAGTCCGGCAATTTTGGCAATGATTAATCCCCAAGCCGAGCAAATTAATGCTGGTAAGCGGAGGGGAAAACATTCGCTCTTCCAAGAAGAAACAACTCAATTGCTGATTGATAAAGCGCAGGATAATGCAATTGTAGTGCGGCTAAAGGGTGGCGATCCGTTTATTTTTGGTCGCGGTGGCGAAGAGATGGAAGAATTAGTCAACGCTGGAATATCAACGGAAGTTGTGCCTGGTATCACATCGGGAATTGCAGCAGCAGCATACTCAGGTATTCCTTTGACGCATCGGCTTTATAGTTCGTCAGTCACATTTGTAACTGGCCATGAAGCGGCGGGTAAGTATAGACCGCAAGTGAATTGGAGTGCGATCGCTCACGGTTCCGAAACCATTGTAATTTATATGGGAATTCATAATCTGTCTTATATTGTGGAAGAATTAAGTGCTGCTGGGTTAAATTTAGAAACGCCCATTGCTTTGGTGCGCTGGGGTACGCGCCCAGAACAAGAAGAATTGATTGGGACTTTAGAGACAATTGTCAAACAGGTAGAGCAAACTGGATTTAGTGCGCCTGCGATCGCAGTTATTGGACAAGTAGTAAATATGCACAGTATTTTATCTGGTTGTCGTCCAGTTTGATGGTTAGCGAAAAGCCTATTGTTTCCTATTCTCCGATAACCCTAGTGTATGATCGATAAGGTTATTCGGTTCTGGTGGGAGTCAGCTACCAGAGGTAAGGGGGAAAGTTCGGTGCAAATCCGGCACTGTCCCGCAACTGTGAACTAATTTGAGATTAAGGAACTAAATCGAAAATCTCAATTTGAGTGAGTCAGGATGCCCGCCGAAATAGATTTATCAGTTTCACATATCTGCGAGGTACAGATGACTACGACTGTAAATATTTCTCCAACTAGTCCTTTGGATGTTGCTGAACATACTTTATTTGTTTGCAAAACTTGTGCCAGTGTTTGGCAAAATGGAAAACGCCTTGGTGAAAGTGGTGGTGAAAAACTTCTACACCAACTTCAGCAACTGGCACAAGATTGGGAGTTACGAGATCAATTCCCGATTCAGGAAGTTGAATGTATGAGTGCTTGTAATCGTTCTTGTGTAGTCGCCTTTGCTGCCAAAGGTAAATTAACATATTTATTTGGTGATTTAGGCGTTGATGGTAGTGCCTCTGCGGTACTTCAATGTGCTAGTCAATACTATGTTAAAGCAGATGGTTTACTGCCTTGGTCAGAGCGTCCAGAAGCAATGAAAAAGGGCATTTTAGCAAAGATTCCACCTTTATCTAAATGATCCGCGTTTTGATTCTGGGTGGCACGGGTGATGCAGCAGAATTAGCTGCCAAAGTTACGACTATCCAAGGGTTAGAAGTAATCACCTCTCTAGCTGGCCGCACCCGTGAACCGTCAGTACCGCTGGGCGATTTACGGGTTGGAGGCTTCGGTGGTGTGGCTGGATTGGCTAGCTATCTGCAAGTCATGCAAATCGACTTATTAATTGATGCAACCCATCCTTTTGCAACTCAGATTTCCTTCAATGCGGCAGATGCTGCAACAAAAGTTGGAGTACCCCGTCTGATGTTAATTCGTCCGCCTTGGGAAAAAGTAAGTGGCGATCGCTGGATTGAGGTTGATAGTGTTGCAGCCGCAGCAACAGCCCTACAAAAACAAGGACAGCGGGTATTTTTGACAGTTGGTAGACAAGAGATCGCCGCCTTTGCTCACTTGGAGAAAATTTGGTTTTTGATGCGGATGATTGACCCTCCTGGCGATGATGCTTTAGTACCACCGGGGATGGTATTGTGCGATCGCGGGCCTTTTACTCTCAAGAATGAAAGACAAATTCTGATTCAGAATAACATTGATATCATCGTCAGTAAAAATAGCGGTGGTGATGCCACAAAGCCCAAGATTATTGCAGCACGAGAACTGGGCGTGAAGATTGTGATGGTAAATCGTCCAGCCATACCGCCAGGGGAGCAGGTTAATAATGTTGATGCTGCTTTGGTGTGGTTATTAGATCGCTGCTAAGTAAATAGGCAAGATTAAAAGGCAGTCTTCGCAGATGGTGGTTCTAGGCAGTCTGGTTAAGTTGTCTGTTTTTCCGCAATGGTCACAAATTCCGATCATTGATCGTTGGGGAGTGGGCACTAATGAGTAGCAAGATTAGTGCTTGCGTTTGCTAAAAATCAAGATAAAAATGGCTGAGTTGAGTAACAAATGAGTAGCAGGTATTTAAAATATCTTTGAAAGTATTGATATAGTGTGTGTAACTCAGACTTCTAGTAATCAACGGGTTCGGGTGTTAAACCCGGCTTTCCAAGACCAGATTACTTGGGCTAGCGACCAGATAGAAATCCAGTGAAGCGCTACAGTCTAGCAGCCAGCAAGAAATTAAAAATGCTTAGGAAACTCTAAAATGAACAGTTGAGCAGCAAAATTAGGCAAAGATCAAAATTTCCAATATGGCGGCTTTTGTATGGGTATATTTCAGGATTGGTTCTGGGAAATCAAAGAGTGCGGACAAGGCCCTCATTACTACTTCAGTGCCACTTTTGCTTTGTCTGATGCTAAACGCCTTGCGGCTTTGGTACGCCAGCATCCACTGTCTGGTTTTGAACACTGCCACTTTGTTGGCAAATTAATCAATGCACCATGTGGAAATTCCAATACTCCAGGTTCTTATGATTTATATATTGACCAGAGCAACTATGCTGAAGTTATTTCGGGTATACAAAGAGATAAACCTATAGTTACTGTTGCACACTATACCTGGCAAATCATTGGTGTTTGCGATCGCAATTTTGGCATCGAGTGTGGTAATGGTGGGATAACTGGCACAGATAACCAAACTGACACCTCACTGATTGTAGCGCTGGCGCAGTCACCAGAACTCACCTTAGTTGATTGGAGAGTCGTTTCTGGAGGAGACGGTTACGTATCGGTGTTTTTTAGAACTGGCACATCAGCCGCAGAATTACTTGCTTATTTGCAGATGCAGCCAGAAAAGCCTGACTTTATGCAAATCGAAAGGGAGTTACGTATAGCTTTGTCAGATCCAGCATTGTCTAAAATTTATCGCTTGGGCGAGTGTAAAATCAATGGTTGGCGGCTGGAAGCGATCGTTTTGCATAATATTGAAAAAACCACAAGCTATGGTGGCGAAGGATGGGACATGACACCACACACCAGTGAGCTTTACAAAGTTGCCCAAACTGTTAGCGATAAGTGCAAGGTTCCGGGTTGTGCAGGGGGTGCAGCACACGCGCCAAATAACTTCTACACACTCATTGGCAGCCATCTTAGCTTTGGCTACCCACACCAAGAGAGGTAATTTTAAATGCGATCGCCTGACTTTTAAGACAGTTTCTACATAAGATGGCGATCGCCCATTAAGTAATGCGATCACACTACTTAATAAAGTTTAATTCTTTGAGTAGAGAGCGAAACGAGATATTACTTTGCACTTGACCTCCACTTTTCTGACCTGTCAGTACGATATTTCCACTTTTAACTGTTATGTCAGGATTGTCGCCGATTTTTTTTTCGTAGCCCACCTTTTTATCTCGAAGACTACTTAATATTTTGGGCTTTAAAATTTTATGAAAATCATCTTTAGAGCTGATTCGTAAAGAAAATCTTGAGGGTACTCAACTCATTACTAGGTCTAAGTTTCAGCGAATAAGTGCTTTATTGACTTAAATTCCTGAAACCCTTACTAGACAAGTACTTTACTTTAGTTTACGAATTAGCTCTTACGCATTCTGTACTAGTAATCTGGCTGGGATTGATCGTGATGAGTATTTGAAATTTCCTTTCGAGAGCGAGCCTATACTTTTATATTCAGTGAATAATCAGCTAGTTATGAAAAAAGAAATTGTTCATCAATATTCTCCCTACGTGTAATTCTCATTTATTATGTAAATTGCGGTACAGATAAAAGAATGGCAGTTTTTTAAGGAATATCACAAAACTGACTCTGACTGTCATCAAAGAACATTACCACAGTTATTACCGTTGTCATAATTTCTGCATTACTCATATCTCTGCAAGTACTATTCCAAAGTTTTCATAATTTTCTGATTTTTAACTGATATACAAGTAAGGTCAAAAGCAATGCTTATAACTGTGCTGCTGTCTCGTCTCTACTGTACTTTTTTTTGGTTAAAGCTTTTATGGACGATCAAGATGAACGCCTGCGCCAATTGATTGCAACAGTGTGCCAACACCCAGATGGTAGCCGAGAATGGCGAAAGGCTATGAGTCGGCTTCTGATTTTAATTCAGGGACTACCAGAATTTAAAAAATACTCAAGCATGGACTGTCCCGATTATTTTTTAGATGCCCTAAACCAAACTTTGGAGTGGTTCAGCCAAAATATTAGAAACTTTCAGCCATGTACATCTTCAGTTCGAGATGATTTAACCAAATGGCTCAAAAGCTACCTTTACTGGCGCGTCAAAGATTTAAATCCATCATCTCCCCCTTGGAGAAAAAAGTTTCATTTATCCTTGGATGAAAGCATTTTTGATCCGGATGCAGAAATAACAACTTGGTTGGAACGAGTGTCAGAACAAGGACAACTATTAGGAACACCATCTAATCCACATGTTTTGAGCGGACTAGAAATTTATCTGGAAAATTTACAGCAGCAGTCACAACAACGTCTAGTAACCAACTTGGTACTTTACATTGAGCAAGACCCAGACAAGCAATTACGAAATTGTTATCCTCGTAAACATCCCGAATGCAACTGTCAAATACTAAGCCAAAGATTGCTGTTCATCTTTAATAACCCACCAGATACACTTGCTGATATTGCTCGTGAGAGCCAAATCAATTACCAAACTTTAGTATCTCATTGGAAATTAAAAGCAATACCGCTCCTCCAAGAAGTTGCAATTAAACTTGGATATGAATCTAATTAACAACCACAACCATGAGTAGCACAAAAACGCTTTATTTCAAAATTCCACTTGGACAAGAAGCTCATGTGATTGCTCGTCAGTTTGCTGTGGAACAAACTACACCTCAAAAAGGCAAACAAATTTATTTAAATACACTAGCAGTTTATGCTGTTTACACTTACTTGGAATGGTTGCAAATTGATACAGCTTTAGATAAAAGTGATAGTTGGCATCCCCTGAAACGAGCTTTATTTGATGTTGCTGATTTAGTTATTCCTAACATTGGTAAGTTAGAGTGTCGTCCAGTTCAACCTGGAGAAACGACAATTTATTTACCCCCAGAAGTTATGAAAAATAGGATTGGTTATGTGGCTGTCCAATTTAATGAATGCCTAAATGAAGTGCAATTGCTGGGATTTGTAAGAATAGTTCCTAGTTCTTCTGCTTGTGAACAAATACCACTAACAAGCCTCAAACCCCTTAATTTCCTTTTTGATTGTATTCCTGACGCTGTTGCTCACCCTGCACTCAGTGCTAGGCAGACACGAGTGAATTTAGGTCAATGGTTCGAGAATCTGTTTGAAAATAGTTGGATGGCTTTAGAAGAAGTTTTCAACAGTATAGATGAGAAAAAGTTTGCGTTAAGAAGTGTTTCATCTTTCAGTAGAACTAGTGTGGTACGAGCAAGAATAATAGATTTAGGACTAAAAGTGGGAAATGAACCACTAGCGTTAATAGTAGCGATCGCACCATTACCCGAACAAAAAGTAGAAGTACTAGTACAGCTACATCCCATGGGCGAAAAAACTTATTTGCCATCTAATCTGAGACTTAATTTACAAGCAGAATCTAGAGAGATTCTTCAAGAAGTTGTATCACGAAGTAATGATAACTTTATTCAATTAAAACGGTTTCGAGGGGATTTTGGAGAAAGCTTTCATATCCAAGTGTCTCATGGTAATTTGACAATCAAGGAAACTTTTGTCATCTGACACTTTTTTGTAGGAGTGTAATGAGTAAGTTAGTTGTCTTGAATTTAGGTAAGGGCGACCTCCATAAAGGCTTTCCTGATGTCACGGTTCAACTTGGGTTAATAAATGACCCACGTGCGATGGAATTTCGCGGGAGTTTACCACCAGCGCCAGAAATTTCTCAACTTTATCGAAATTGGCAAATACTATACTCAGCTCTCTACCATCACTATGCTTGGTGGATACGTCTCGAAATCAAAGATAATGATGTCACAAATTTTTCAGAGTTGGAATTTAACGATTTATGTCAGCAATTATCATCTAAAATTAATATTTGGCTCAATTGTGAGCAGTTTCGCAAGATAGACCAAAAATTACGCACGCAATTAAATCCAAATGAAGAAATTTGCTTTATAATTGCAACTTCTGATAACTTATTACGACGACTTCCTTGGCATTTATGGAACTTTTTTGAAGATTATCCAAATACTGAAGTTGCACTTAGTCCCTTAGAACCACGAAGACCAAATAAAATATATACTCAAGAAAAAAAAATCAAGATTTTAGCGATTTTTGGCAATCATCAAGGAATTGATATTAGTCAGGATAGGTATTTATTAGAGAGTTTATCAAACCAAGCTCAAATAAACTTCTTAATTGAACCACAACGAAAAGAGTTAAGTAACGAACTTTGGGGCAAAGGTTGGAATATTCTATTTTTTGCTGGACATAGTTCTAGTCAAGAAAGAGGAGTTCTGCAAATTAATCAAACAACAACAATTACTCTAGATAAATTAAAACATGGACTTAAGAAAGCAATTGAAAGCGGATTACACTTAGCAATTTTCAATTCTTGCGATGGCTTAGGTTTAGCAGAAGCGTTAGAGGATTTACACATTCCCCAAGTCATTGTCATGCGCGAACCAGTCCCAGACTTGGTAGCACAGAATTTTTAAAACATTTTTTAACAGAATTTTCTAGCGGACAATCATTACACTCTGCACTGCGCGAGGCGCGAAAAAGGCTGGAAGGAATAGAAGATAAATATCCTTGTGCAACTTGGTTGCCAGTAATTTGCCAAAATCCCTTGTCAGCACCAATGATTTGGCAGTCGCACCGAAAGATGCTCACCACTAAGAGTGTTTTAGTAATATTGCTGGCAAGCTTGTTGATAACAAGTTTAGTCATGGGAGTGCGGTATGGGGGTTATCTGCAAACATCGGAGCTACAGGCTTTTGACCATTTTATGCAGCTGCGATCGCATCTTGTCACTGAAAAACCTGACGAGCGGATTTTAATTATCACTATTGATGAAGCAGATATTCAATACCAACTCAATAAAGGAATGCAAATGCGATGGTCGTTATCTGACCAAGCCCTTGCTTTATTATTAGATAAATTAAATAAATACCAACCACGAACTATCGGTTTAGATATTTATCGTGATGGGATTGTAGATCCAAAATACCCAAAATTAGCTACTCGTTTTCAAAATGATAGTCGTCTATTTTTTGTATGCAAAGTTGCTACTACCGATGATGATGGCAATAGTGATGGTATTCCGCCACCTTCTAAAGTTTTAAGAGAACGCTTAAGTTTTAGTGATTTTGTTGCAGATGATGAAAATATTGCTCGTCGTCAGCTTTTACAATTGACTCCTCTTCCAACATCTCTCTGTAGTACAGAATACGCTTTTAATCTCCAACTAGCACTTCATTATTTAGAGAAAGAAGGCAAAACATCAAGTGTTACAAAATCAGGTGATTTGCAAATTGGTGATATTCTGTTTCAGCAATTAAACGAACACACCAGCGGTTATCAAAAAGTGGATGCATCCGGTTATCAAATCTTGTTGAATTATCGTTCTCTTGACTTGGTTGAAAAAATTGCCGATCAAATTAGTTTGAGAGATGTATTAGATGAAAAAATCCCATTAGAATCAGTTAAATCACTCAAAGACCGCATTGTGATAATTGGTCTTTCTGCCCCCACCAATACGAATGATTATTGGAAAACACCTTTCAGTTCCAATGCCAAACCGAAGCAAAAGCAAACACCGGGGGTATTTGTACAGGCGCAAATGCTAAGTCAAATCCTCAGCGCAGTTTTAGATAGCAGACCTTTATTGTGGTGGTGGTCTGGATGGGTAGAGGTACTTTGGATATGGGGATGGTCATTAGTAGGAGGTATTACAGCATGGTATTTTTCAAAACCGCTACACCTGGGATTAGCGGTGATAGTCACGCTTTTAACAGTTTTTGGGTTATGTTTTGGTATTTTTGCAATAGGTGGATGGGTGCCATTTATTCCTTCAGTATTAGTGTTACTAGCTACCCAAGTAATGGTAATCTCATGGTTTAGACGTTCGCATATTCATAAGAGAAAATAATTAAATTTTGCTCGTGATTAAAAAAAAATTACTTGACCAACCAATTCAACGCGCTTGCGTAATTCCTTTAATATTTATTAGTTTGATGAGTTACTCGCCATCAGTACAGGCACAACTGACAAATTCGATTCAAAACACTGTTAAAAATTTGCCCTTCCAATCTTTTAAGCAACTGACATTGCCCAGAAACGGCGCACCCACAGGTCGGCGCAGAGGAGGGGCTGGGCGGAGTCCTGATTGTCCTAGCAATCTCACACGTTTAACTGCTTTAGTACCTGGTAATGGAGGGGAATCAGTCTTGGCATCAACAGTTGCAGAAAATCCAACATTTTGGTTTTATGTTCCCCAATTACCACAAACCACGCGTTCTGGAGAATTTGTGTTACAAGTGCTAGATGGTAAAGATGTACAATATGTTTATCGAACACGTCTTACTCTGTCTGAAAAACCGGGGATCGTTAGCATTACTTTGCCAACACAACCGCAATATTCTTTAAAAGTAGATAAAAAATATCACTGGTACTTTCATATTTATTGCGGCGATCCAGAAAAAACATCTGATAATTTTTATGTAGATGGGTTTGTGCAAAGGCAAGCGCTGACAGAAACTCTTAATAGTCAGTTGAAGTCAGCAAAACCAAAAGAGTACATTGTATATAGTGCTAATAATATTTGGTACGATGCCGTGACTAATTTAGGTCAACAACGCCGCACCAATCCGCAGAATGCTACTCTTAATCAAGATTGGGTTAACTTATTAAATGCAGTTGGCTTGCAAGACATTGCTCAAGAGCCAATTGTACAGAATTACAACTTGGAAAAATAAGACTAGTCACACGATGCAGTTACTGACTTATTGAAGGCGCTATGTCAGGGATTCAAGATTGGCGGTGTTGGTGTAGTAGTTTGGTGATGGGAAGTGTGTTATCAAAATGTAGAGATGAGAGGAAAAAGTGAATTGAATTAAATAGGTTATATTATGTTTAATTACCTTGATTGGACAATTTAATTAGAGAACTAACTTTGATTAGAACATTGTCAGATAATTTCGTTCTTCTACCAGATCGTAAGGAAAGTCAAATTTATGGATTCTAAAAAATTACAACAGATAAATATTGAACCTCAAACATTAAAAGAGTTACAAGATGAGATTCATCCAAAAATCATTGAGATTTTAAAAAAATCTTGTTTTATCCAAATGCTTGAAAGTTATATTAATCTTAGCGAAGATAGTAATGATGAACAATTAAAAAATCATATAGAGATAGATGAAAACCTGTCTCTTCAGATTAAAATTTGTTGGATGGATGAGGATGGTAATAGAGTTTGTGAATTAGTAAAACTGTAAAAACTAAGAATGATTCAATGTATATTAGTCTGTTTATTTAGAAAATTTGCAAATAACTCATGATTAATATACATTGTTTTATCTACTATGCTTTATTTTAAATTTGATGAACTTTTTATAAATTTTAATCTTAATCAATCTTTATAGCTAGAGTATATAAATATTTTGCGATTTGAAAAAAACTAATAATTAAATTTTGAAATTATTTATCTATTTCAATCTCTTAAACCGACTTTAATATCCAATTTTATAAAGTTAAAGTATAGTGTCGTCATTGGTCTACAATTCTTCTATTTATTTAGGAATAATAGATAATATGGGTAGTATTTGTAATTGGTATCAGGGACTAGGAATTGCATTCGGTAGTGTAATATTTTTTTCTTTGAACTCTGCTATTGCCCAAATCACAATTACTCCAGATGACACTCTCTCTAACAATTCTCAAGTTACACAGCAAAGTAATCTAATTATTATTGAAGGTGGAACTCGCTCTGGAAACAATCTCTTTCATAGTTTTAATGAGTTTAATATACCTGCTGGAGTCACAGTTGAGTTGAGAAACGCATCAGATATTCAGAACATAATTGGTCGAGTAACAGGTAAGTCGATTTCTCATATTGATGGCATTTTGAAATCTAATTATACAGCCAATCTGTTTCTGCTTAATCCCAATGGAATTATTTTCGGAAATAATGCTACTTTACAAATTGGCGGTTCATTTATAGCAAGTACGGCCAGTAGTTTGAACTTTGCCGATGGTACAAAGTTCAGTGCCACAAATCCCGAAATTACTCCCTTGCTTACAATAAGTGTTCCTGTTGGCTTACAATTTGGGGTGGCAACTCCGGGTTCTATCCTTAATCAATCTCAAGCTAACCCGGATAACGCACGCAATCCTGTTGGTCTACAAGTGCAGTCAAACAAAACATTGGCTCTTATAGGTGGTGATATCAAGCTAGAGAGCGGGAATTTAACAGCTAATTCCGGACGAATTGAGTTAGGAAGTGTTGCTGCCAATAACCTAGTTAGTATAACGCCAAACTTTCAAGGCTGGGTCTTTGGATATAAAGGTGTCCAAAATTTTAAGGATATTCAACTAATCAAGCGAACTGATATTATTAAAGGTTCTGAAATTCCATCTCAAGTAGATGCCAGTAATAAGACAAATGCTAATAACGAAGATGAGGGTGGAGGCAATATTCAGGTACAAGGCAATACCGTAGAACTAATCGGTTTCCCTGTGCGTTTAAGAACACAAACAACGGGTACAAAAGATGGTGGAGACTTGCTTATTAACGCCAAAAAATTAATTTTACGCGATGGTGCAGCAATATCAACTGCTACTAGAGGCGCGGGGAATGGAGGAAAGTTGACTGTGAATGCCTCCGATTCCGTAGAAATAATTAGTAATTTTTTTGACCTAAATGGTACACATCCCAGTCAATTATATAGTTCAACTGACGGGATTGGAAAGGCAGGTGACATAATTATCAACACACTTAAGTTGCGTCTTGAAGATAGAGGACAAGTGGCAGTGGACTCTATTCCTCAAAAGTCTAAAGACTCACAATTATTATCAAGTAAAGGAGCAGGCGGAAATTTGATTGTAAATGCTTCTGATTCCGTAGAATTAATTGGACCTTCTGGAACTTCTGGAACTTCACAAATTGCGTCTACTAGTTTGTCTGCTTCAACTTATACGGGTGGCGATCCAGGAGAAATAACAATCACTACAGGAAAATTGATTGTTCAAGGTATGTCAGAAATTACTGTAAACAATGACCCTCAAAGAGACCCAAGTCAGCTTAGTTCAGCAGGGGCTATTAACATAAGTGCTAAAGAGATATTTCTAGATAATGAAGGAAAACTCACATCTAATAGTAAGTCAGGTAACGGTGGCAATATCAACTTACAAACTGATTTACTACTACTGCGTCGTGGCGCTTCCATTTCCACCACCGCAGGCACAGCACAAGCTGGGGGTAACGGTGGCAATATCGCCATCAATGCCCCCAATGGCTTCATCCTGGCTGTCCCCAGCGAAGATAGTGACATTATCGCCAATGCTTTTACAGGTAGTGGTGGGAGAGTGGATATTCAAGCTAATGGCATTTATGGTATTCAGTTCCGCGAAAGTCCAACTTTTTTGAGTGACATCACTGCTAGTTCAGAACTTGGTAGACAAGGCACTGTAGAACTCAACACCCCAGATGTTAACCCCAATAGTGGCTTAGTGCAATTGCCAACAATACCAGTTGACACCCAAGTAGCTCAAGGCTGCTATAGTCCAGATTATGCTCAAAACCGATTTGTGATTGCCGGACGCGGCGGTTTACCACCCAATCCCCAAGACATTCTCACTCCTGATGCGCCTCAAATCGATTGGGTGTCTGTTAAACCCACTTACAACAATCGTTCCATACCACCTGTTACCACTAACCCAACTACCTCCACTCCCAAACGCATTGTTGAAGCCACAGGTGCGACGCTAAACGCCAAAGGACAAATAGTCTTGAGTGCTAATTCATCTGCTGCACCTTACACTTTCAGACACAACCCTATTCAGTGTCATGGTAGCTAAAGTTACTCATGTTTTGATAGTGTCCTGCTTACTGATATTGTTCAACAGCCTGATAACTACACCCAGTAGAGCACAGATACTCAATCGCGTACAACCATCCCAAAATAATTCTCCCTCGCTTCCCCAACTTCCGCCACCGCAGGATGTCCAACCACCCTCACCCAAAACACCAACACCACCAACACCACCCCAACTTCCACCTCCATCCGAATTACTTCAACCTGGACAACCACTACTTAAACCAGATGAACCATTCCTGGAGAGATCACAAATCTTCACTGTTAAACAGTTTGAAGTCATTGGCAGTACAGTATTCAGTCGAGAAAAGTTGACTGAGGTACTTGCTCCCTTTACAAACAAGCCGATAACATTTACACAATTGTTAGAAGCTCGTTCCAAAATTAGCGAACTTTATATCAATGCAGGATACGTTACGTCTGGGACTTATATTCCTGAACAAACTTTTGATAACAACGGTGTTGTCCAAATCCAGGTAATAGAAGGGAAATTAGAAGATATCCAAATAACTGGGACTAAGCGACTCAACCCAAATTATATCCGCAGCCGTATAGCCTTGGGTGCATCCACTCCTTTGAATCAAAAACGCCTATTACAGTCACTACAATTATTGCAACTCAATCCTTTAATTCAAAACGTCTCTGCTGAACTGTCTGCTGGCTCACGTACTGGTGCTAATTTACTGGCTATTAAGATAACAGAAGCTGATTCATTCAATATACAAGCAGTCCTGGATAATGGTCGTTCACCTAGTGTTGGTAGTTTCCGACGACAACTGCAAATAAACGAAGCTAATTTACTCGGATTCGGAGATGGTATATCGTTAACATATAGCAATACCGACGGCAGTAACACTATAGATACCAGCTACAGCTTACCTCTCAATCCCCGCAATGGTAGTCTTACTTTCAGTTATGGTACTACATCAGCCGATGTCATTGAACGTCCCTTCAATATATTAGATATTGAATCAGCTTCCCAATATTACGAACTGACATTCCGCCAGCCTCTAGTGCAAACTCCTAACCAAGAATTCGCTTTTGGGATAACCGCTTTTCGCAGAGAAAGTGATATTTCCTCCTCTTTACTAGAAGAGAATGAGGTTCCTCTTTCTGAACTATCACCAGGGGCTGATGAAGAAGGACGCACTAGAGTATCTGCGTTGCGTTTTTTTCAGGAATGGACGAGTCGCAATAGCCAAGAAGTCATTGCCGCTCGCTCTGAATTTAGTCTGGGAATTGGTGCATTCAATGCCACAATTAATGATAACGAACCTGATAGCCGCTTTTTCGCTTGGCGAGGACAGGCACAGTGGGTACGCCTCTTAGCTCCTGATACCCTACTATTAATTCGTGGTAATGTGCAATTGGCTTCTACAAAACTTTTATCTTCAGAACAATTTGGTTTGGGTGGTATAAATAGTGTACGAGGATATCGTCAAGATTTACTGTTGACAGATAATGGCGCTCTTGCTTCTGTTGAGTTCCGGCTACCAATTGCCCGTGTACCACAATGGAATGGAGTTCTGCAAGTTACAACCTTTGGTGATGTTGGCACAGCTTGGAATAATTCTTCCAGTAGAGATGAAAATAATACTAACACTCTAGCTTCTGTTGGTTTGGGTTTACGTTGCTTACAGGGTAATAACTTTACTGCTGGTGTTGAGTGGGGTATCCCTTTAGTTTCTGTTGATACTCAAAGCAATACATGGCAAGAAAACGGTTTATATTTTTTTGTACAATATAATTCGTTTTAATTTCACACAAAATAGCAGAGCTATAGAGAGTTATATCTGGTTTGTATTCTCACTAATTAGAAGGATTAAATATAGCACGAGGCAGAAGGCAGAAGGTAGAAAGTAAAACTATTACTATTCGTAGCTTTCACGCTTTCAAAATATCCTAAACTATGTGAGTACAGCTATACTATTTAAGAAAGTAAGTTTAAAAATTATATGAAATTTTTCCAGCATTTTTTTATAGCATTATTGACTGTATTACTTTGTGCGTTTTTACCATATTTTTTTGATTCATTTAATTATTTAATAGCAGCATTTGCAAAATCTAGAGTTGGATTTGATTCTGTTTTAGCAACTACACCTGCTCTCAACCCAACCCAGACTTCTAGCTTAGTACAGCAAAGTCAAGCACTTTATGAAGCAGGACAGTTTGTAGAAGGGGTACAACTTCTCAAAAAAGCAGTAGCTGAATTTAAAGCTACTAATGATAGCTTGAATGAAGCTATAGCTTTAAGCAATCTTTCTTTAGCCTACCAGCAATTAGGAAAATGGCAAGAGGCAGCTGAAGCTATTACACAAAGTATTAAACTATTACAAACTCTCAAAGATGCAAATTCTTCACAAATCTTAGCCCAGGCTTTAGATGTTCGAGGTGGACTGGAATTAGCACAGGGACAAACTGAAGTAGCCTTAAGTACTTGGCAATCAGCAGCTGAAATTTATCAACGCTTAGATGATATATCTGCACTGATTCGCGATCGCGTTAATCAAGCCCAAGCAATGCAAGCTTTGGGAAATTATCTCCAAGCAGATAAAACCTTAACCTCAGTCCGAGAAATTCTTAAAAACCAACCAGACTCTCCTGTTAAAGCGACAGGATTGTACAACTTAGGGAATGTCTGGCGAAGTTTGGGTTATTTAAACGATTCGTACAAAATTCTCGAAGAAAGTTATTCTGTGGCTATACGAGTGAAAGATGCGATCGCCCAAAGTAATGCTTTACTTAGTTTAGGTAATACAGTCCGCGCTCAAATGTACGCTCAACGTAGTTTGGGTAACTCAAGCAGCGTCAAAGATAACACGCAAACAGCAATTCAATACTATCAACAGGCAGCACAGATTGCATCTGCAAAACCTACTGTACGTCTACAAGCTCAACTAAATTTATTAAGACTACGGGTAGAGCAAGAGGAATTTAACACAGCAAAGGCATTATTACCTCAAATTCAGTCTCAGATAGACAGTTTGCCTCCGAGTCGGACGGCTGTTAATTACCGAATTAACTTTGCCCAAAGTCTGAGCAAAATGACACAGAACTCAGTTGGGCCAAAAAAAGATGTTGCAAAGATGTTAGCGCAAGCTGTCCAAGTAGCTAAGAGTTTAAAAGATGAACGAACTGAGTCTTATGCCCTTGGTACTCTTGGCGGTTTGTACGAACAAAGCGGACAGCTAGCCGATGCTAAAAGCCTTACACAACAAGCCTTGGTGAAAGCCGAGTCTGTTGATGCTCAAGACATTGCCTATCAATGGCATTGGCAGATGGGACGGATACTGCAAAAGCAATCCAACATCCCAGCAGCAACAGCTGCTTATAATCAAGCTTATAATGCCCTCAAATCCCTTCGTAATGATTTAGTTGCGATTAATCCTGACGTACAATTTTCTTTCCGCGAAAGCGTAGAACCCGTATATCGACAGTACGTTGATTTACTGCTGCAACTTCCGGAAAATACTTTTCAAAAGTCAGATAATCTCATTCAAGCTCGTCAGGTAATCGAATCTCTCCAGTTAGCAGAATTAGATAACTTCTTTCGTTCGCCCTGTTTGCTACCAAGAATTGACCTTGATAAATTAGTTGAAAACGAAAAATCTACAGTTGTTATCTATCCCATTATTTTAGATAATCGACTGGAAATTATTACTAGGTTGCCAGGGCAAGATGCAATCTCCCGTCAAACAACTAAAGTTCTTAAGAATGTCTTAGAAAACGTTGTAGAACGACTACAGAAAGATTTACCCATTGCTAGCCGTGAACCTGATGTTAAGCAGCATTCGCAACAGTTATATGATTGGTTAATTAAACCTATTGAATCAGATTTAGTAAATGCAGATATCACATCCCTAGTGTTTGTGCTTGACGGTTCTTTGCGGAATATTCCAATGGCGATTCTTTATGATAAAAAACAGCAGAAATATCTGATAGAAAAGTATGCTATTTCTTTAATGCCTGGACTACAACTCCTCGATCCTAAACCTTTACACAACGTACGGCTAAACGCTTTAATTGCTGGGGTTGAGCAAGAACGCTTGATTGAAGGAAAATTATTTCCCGAACTCTCAAATGTCACACAGGAATTAAAACTAGTCCAATCTGAAGTGAAGTCAACTAAAGAACTCTTAAATCAAGAGTTCACTAAAGCTAATCTGCAAAAGCAAATTCAATCTACTTCCTTTTCAGTAGTGCATCTAGCTACTCATGGGCAATTTAGTTCAGATATTGAAGAAACCTATATTCTTATCTGGGATAAGTTACTCAGGGTTAGAGAACTAGATAATTTACTTCGAGCTAGGGGTGAAAATCGACGAGGAACAATTGAATTACTCGTCCTTAGTGCCTGTAAAACTGCCACAGGAGACAAACGAGCTGCTTTGGGATTAGCTGGAGTAGCAGTGCGGGCAGGCGCACGCAGTACCCTAGCAACTTTGTGGACAGCAGATGATGAATCTACTAGCGACTTTATGGGTGAATTATATCAACAATTGGATACTGGAGTAACTAAAGCCCAAGCTCTGCAACGCGCCCAACTTGCGATTTTAGCTAAAGAAAATCGTCCATATTTTTGGGCACCTTACGTTCTTATAGGCAATTGGTTGTAATTATTTTTATGAAACCTTTAGCTGTAGCTATTAAACTAACCTAAGTTCGGGATAAGGAAAGGAGCAGGTAGTAAGCTGAAAATAACGACTTGTATTCCGGCTTGACTGGCTACCGATTCCGGGTTAAAAGGAGAAAGTCCGGCTGCTATTTCATCGGCGTTGACGTATTCAAATACTTCTAGAAGTAGGGAAGGATTTGCAGGGCAGCGGTAGTTTTACCAGAACCGTTTGCACCGCCGATAATGTACAGGTTGGGCATTATTCTAATGGTAATGCTAATTGTGCGGTGTAAAAAGGACAGTCTATATGCATCGCTTTCAAATTTTACCCCGCTGCAAGCGATCACTCTACTCAAACTCTTGGCAAATACAAAGCACTGCTATCGGGACTTAAACATTTTTGAGGCTTGTTTATGCCTTAAATCTATACAGGGCATGGAAAATACACCAAATGTTTAAAAATGCTTGAAACCCAGATATATCAATAAACTAGGCTTAACGATGTCAAAGTCTCTCTGTATAGAAATTTGAGCCTTTTTTCTGCTTTGGTACAAGAAAGTTGTTTACAGCTTCAAATTTTCACTGTAGTTGCTTGAATTTATTATTTGCCGATAGCAATAACTCTTGAGCTTTTAAATAAACAGTTGTACCTTTTTCTACCTTTTCTAATTGGTTAATAATGCTGTGTAACTGACTAATTATACGATTGCGATCCAAATTTTTGGGGTCAGTGGAAATTGAAGCCATTAAGCTTTCTATTTCTCGTTGTGCCATGAAGAAAGCCTGTACAGAATCTGCCTCAGCTTGTTGTCTTACTTTGACTTGACCCAAATTAGTCTCATAAGTTGCTAATAACTTTTGTGCTTGGGCATAACCTACCAAATCTTCAGAAGAAATCTGTTTTAACCGATTAATGGCTTCTGACCATAAATTTTCTATTTGTTCCCATTCAGTGACTGTGTGCGGTGGATTTTGACCAGCTTTAGCAGCTTGCCAAGAAAATTGCTGCGCTGCGGTAATTAAAGCACTGACGCGTTCATTTCCCGCTGCTAATCCCACAACTTCTTTAAAATCACGTTTGTAGGCATCTAGTTGATTTTGAGCAGTTCTTCCAGCTAAGGTTTGTCCGGGAATCTCTTCTAACTTATCTAGTGCTGAACGCCAAGCTGCGATCGCCGACTTTTTATCAGTTACTGTTGTAGCAATTTGATACTGCTGTTTTGCATTCAATAATGCTTGACTATTATCAGTGAGCAAGGTTTGAGCGTTTTTTTCTTGAAAAACCTTGGCTTCTAGTTGTCCTACTTGACGACGCGCTGCATTCAGACTGTAAACGCTCAACCGCCAGTCGTACCACCAATATTTGTATTCCGGCCAATCGTTAACCAACCCAACTGGCAAGTTATCCAAATGTATTTTTGTCTGTTGCAGTTGCTGTTCACCCAACGCTAAATCTGCTGCACTAGTGGGTTTTTCAATCAAGTATTCAGCTTGCTCAATTGATGCCAACACCTGCCGATAGTGCTGTTCCATGCTCATGTAACTGGGTAGCAACAAAAAAGGCGCATTTTGCACTACACTTCGGCGAATTATTGGGTAAGGCAGATTCGCCACCCAAACCACACCTGCGGGAATGCCGATAAGTACTGCTATCCATATCAATTTAGTACCTATACCTCTGTTGGGTTTGCTGGGTCTTTTTTGATGGGGTATACTGCTAACCTGCCCTTGTGCAGCTATTTCCTGTTCTAATTCAGCCAGAGTTTTTGGTTTTGATGGTTTTGCTGGTTGCTTCAGCACTATAGGTTGTTGGCTGGTTACAGATGAATTTATCCCAGAGATATTTTGAGAGTTATTACGTAAAAAGTTTTTAGTAATTTTGTGTAAAAATGCCATATATAGATCCAGTGCTTAGTTTAGTATTCCCTAACTAAGCTCGAAATCAAAACAATACGTGGCTTTTTACAAAAGCTCCAAGGCAGGATTGAGCTGTGATTTTGATATTAATTAGTGGCATTGACTTTAGGCTTTTTTTTAATCCCTATTTGAGATAAAAAATAGCTCACTGCGATTGCGTATTTATCCTGTTTCCATTTTGTAACGCTTCGTTAAAAAGGTAGGAAAAGTGAGAAAAGTACAAATATATCGATTAACAGAATGCTAAACCAGCAAGGGTTACAGCCTTAGTGTAACTATCTGTACGATTGCTCATTTGACTCCTTATTCACCTATCTAACGCTAGCTACCGCCTCAACCTCAACAAGTGTTGATGGTGATGCAAGGGAAGCTACGCCGATACCAGTTACAGATGGACGAGATTCGCCTAAAAAGCCAGAAAGAATAGGGGCAACAGTTTCCATGTGTTCTCCCAATTCACCTCGGATATACACGCGAACTTGCAATAACTGTCCGACTGATGAACCAGCGGCTGTTAGGGCAATTTTAAGATTGTCAAGCGCCTTTCTCATTTGTCCTTCGACCGAGTTTTCTGTGGTCTCATGTTGATCATTCCAATCGACCTGACCAGATACGAAAACTAGCCCCAATTCCGTCTCGACAGTAGCCTGAGACATGCCAGATGCAGCACCATCGTACAGTTCCTCTGGATTGATTAGTTTTTTGCTCATGTTGTCCTCCTAGCGGGACTTAAACGAAAATTAAGCCCAAATACTATCTGAAGTGTAAGGCATCACCGTGGTCGGGTAGCAGGACTATATCGCTATAATCCCGCCCCCTCAGAACCGGACTTGCGCCTTGCAACGCATCCGGCTCAAGCAAG
>NZ_JBALDE010000059.1:0-8298 GCF_036917515.1 Nostoc sp.
AAGACGATTCAGGATGAGCGGTATCGTGCCTCTGCTTTAAATGCCTTAGCTGACAAATTGCCACCTGAGTTGTTGTCAGAAGCGCTGGCTGCTGCAAAGGCGATTCAGGATGAGAAGTATCGTGCCATTGCCCTAATTACCTTAGCGGACAAAGAGCTATCAGTGTTGCCGGAAGCGCTGGCTGCTGCCAAGGCAATTCAGGATGAGAAATATCGCGCTATTGCCCTGACTACCTTAGCGAACAAAGAGCTATCGGTATTAGCAGAAGCGTTGGCTGCTGCAAAAGCAATTCAGGATGAGCGGTATCGTGCCTCCGCTTTGACTGCCTTAGCTAACAAATTGCCACCTGAGTTGTTGTTAGAAGCGCTAGCTGCTGCCAGGTCGATTGAGTCTGAATCTTCTCGCGCCCATGCCTTAAGTGCCTTAGCTGACAAACTGCCACAAATTTTACCAGAAGCGCTAGCTGCTGCCAGGTCGATTGAGTCTGAATCTTCTCGTGCCCATGCCTTAAGTGCCTTAGCTGACAAACTGCCACAAATTTTACCAGAAGCGCTAGCTGCTGCCAGGTCGATTGAGTCTGAATCTTCTCGCGCCCATGCCTTAAGTGCCTTAGCTGACAAACTGCCACAAATTTTGCCAGAAGCACTAGCTGCTGTCAGAGCGATTGACAATGTGTATCGCACCAATGCTTTGAGTGCTTTAGCTGAGAAACTGACACCAGAGTTCCTGCCAGAAGCGCTAGTTGCTGCAAAGACGATTCAGTATGAGAGATATCGCAGCATTGCCTTGAATGCCTTAGCTTCTAATCTATCACAAATGTCAAATGTCAAACTTTTTCCCCTTTGGCAAGATACACTTCATGAGTTATCTCTTCGGACTCGCCCTAACTTGCTAGGTGATATAGAGGCATTATTTCCGGTTATCTTTGCATTAGGAGGTCAAGCAGCAATGGCAGAAATTGCCCGTGCGATTGTGGATGTGGCACGATGGTGGAAATAATTTGTAATTCGTAATTTAAGAGAGTTAGATTTAACTTGCGTCTGTAGCCTGATTTTGGTCAATTGGTATAAGGGGATGCAGGATCTATAGTTTTAAACGAAGTGCGATCGCCTTTTACAGCTACTCAACCATCAAGCAGGTATCGAATTTACAAACTCTCTCTGGTGTCCATGAGTTAGCGATCGCTATTAATCATAAAATCATCAAAGAAATTGTCTAGACTGTCGATGAGCGATCGCCAGGGGTTATCTTTGGCAATCAGAGCGATCACGTTGAGGTTGAGCATCTCAAAACTAATTTTTTCTATAAACATCTTTCCGATACTTGCACTGCAAAATTTGTATGAGTTGACTTTCATCATCAATCTCATAACGAACTCTATAATCACCAATACGGATACGATACTCGTTATCAAAACCTTTTAACTTGACAATTCCATCAGGACGCGGTTCTGAAGCAAGATTTTGGATTTTTTCAATAACACGCTTAAGAACATCATTTGGTAAGTTGTCAATCTGCTTTTGTACCGACTTTGAAATAATGACCGCATAACCCATTATCTCTGCTCTAAGCGGTTAGCAAGATATTCATCTATAGTCACTGACTCACCATTGCTATACTCAGCGCGAACTGCTTGAATTTCGGCTAGTGTATCTGCATTGTCTTCGTACAACGCTTCTTCGGCTTCAAAAATTTGTTGCTCAATTAGCTCTTGAAGTTGACGTTTTTCTGTTAAATCAAGGGAAGATATTGCTTCTGTTAAAGTTTCTAAGGAGAGTTGTAATTTAACAATGGCTGGCATTTATTCTCCTATTAGGTGTATTCTTTCGCATTTTGACACCATTATGCTAATTTTAACATTCATATTTTTGTCAACCCAAAAGTCTTTGGGTTGTGTTTTAGGACAAATGCATCTAAACTTCAGACTTGTGGGGTACAACGCAGCAATTGGATTTGCCTAACTTGCGATTGCGATCGTCCTTCTACAACACGCTGCTAACTATCTCTCACAAACTGCGTAGTTTACCGCCGTAGGCATCGCTTATATCGGTCTTTCCTACAGCAGAATACTAAGCGATCGCTTAAGCCGCTTTGCATCTATGCACTCCCCAACAAACTGAAGCGGTCTAACTCGTAACGAGAGTGGTTTCAGTCGCAATGGGAGTGGTCTAACTCGTAACAGGAGTAGTTTCAATTGCGATGGGAGTGGTCTAACTCATGACGGGAGCGGTTTCACTCGTAACGGAAGTGGTTTCAGTCGCGATGGGAGTGGTCTAACTCGTGATGGGAGTGGTCTAACTCGTGACGGGAGCGGTCTAACTCATGACGGGAGCGGTCTGACTCGTGACAGGAGCGGTTTCACTCGTGACGGGAGTGGTCTGACTTTTGCTTTTTTACATTATTAATTAAATTCTGAAAATAAATACCGAAAAATTACCGATATGACCTGAAAATTTTCTCAACAAAAACTGCGAGTTCTGCTGAACCGAAACGCAGTTTAATTAAGCCAAGCTAGCTCTAGCAGCATTTTCAAGGAGTAATTTTATGTCTCGTCAAAAACGTACATCCCGCATTTTAGAAAAAGCTCAATTAAGGTCGGCTGGACTGAAATCGATTGTTCCAAGCATCAATTTTGATGAAAATTATAATCTGGAAAAACTAATTGAGTCAATTGAGCAGTTACGCAACAAACTTGATGTTTATAATACTGCTCTGTCTGTGGTTGACTCTTCTAAAACTGAAATTGAACAGATGGAAAAAAACTTGAGTCAGCTTTCTGAAAAAATGCTGATGGTAGTTGCGATTAAATACGGCAAAGACAGCCGCGAATATGAGATGGCGGGTGGTGTTCGCAATAGCGATCGCATCCGCAAAATTAGGTCGAGTCGCTTGAAAAATGTTGCAGAACAAGCATCTGATGAAAATACTAAAACTGCATAAAATGCAGAAGTAGGGGAAAAGACGGCGATTTATCGCGTTTTTGAGAAATCCAGGAGAAATTGTTTCCAAAGTATTACCTACGACTTTAGAGTGTTGAAATAACTTAAATAGTTATCTATCTGAAGGCGAGGTATGACAACAAACTTTAGTCGGCGTGAATTTATCTTGCTCGGTTCAGCAGGGTTTGGTACTAGTTTACTGCTGCAAGCTTGCAGTAATAAGCCGACGACACCAACAGCGACAACAACGGGTGGTACTGGGTTTAAAATCGCGATCGCTCTCCCTGGAATAATTACCGACAAAGGCTGGAATTTCCGTACCATTTGTCCGTTATATCGCTGTGGTGATTAGTGGCACTCTTGCGAGTTTAGGAGGTGCTTATTTAACTTTGGTACAAGTAAGATTTTTTACCGAAGGGATGAGTGCTGGTAAGGGATTTATTGCGATCGCAGCATTAATTTTTGGCAGATGGCATCCTGTAGGTAGTACTTTAGCTTGTTTGCTGTTTGGAGCTACAGAAGCTTTACAACTGCGAATTCAGGCATTAGGGGCAAATATCCCTTACCAATTTTTAGTCATGTTACCTTATGCGATCGCTTTATTAGCATTAGTGGGTAAGTTGGGAAAATCTACACCACCTAAACCTCTAGGTACTCTCTACTTTGGAGAAAATCACCATTCAGACTAATTTAACGTGAGTGGTGTTTGCAATAGCAAAGTAGGGGTATAAACTAAAATGGTATAAGCCAATTAGGAAAAGCAAATTGGGCGTTAGCACGCTAGCAAAATCAGCACATAATACAATAGCTAGCGTCCCTCAAAAGCCACTCATGCCGCAAAATAACCAAACCGCCGTTGAATTCCGTGATGTCACCCTTAGCCGCAACCATCGTTCATTGGTGTCAAATCTCAATTTCACCATCCATCAAGGAGAAGCACTGGTATTACTTGGGCGCAGTGGTAGCGGCAAAACTACAACAATGAAGTTAATTAATCGCCTATTTACACCTACACAAGGCGAAGTTTTATTTGATGGTATTCCCACAACTCAATGGGATGAAATTAAACTGCGACGAAAAATTGGTTACGTCATTCAAGAAATTGGTTTATTTCCCCATTTCACTGTCGAACGCAATGTGGGTTTAGTCCCAGCTTTAGAAGGTTGGCAACCGAAACAAATAAAAACGCGGGTTTATGAATTGTTGCAATTGGTAGGCTTAGAACCAGCACAATTTGCAGGGCGTTATCCGCACGAACTTTCAGGAGGACAAAGACAAAGAGTCGGTGTAGCCAGGGCTTTAGCAGCAGATCCGCCTGTGTTATTGATGGATGAACCCTTTGGCGCACTTGATCCAATCACACGGCTAGAACTGCAACAAGAGTTTCGACATTTGCAGCAAGAATTAGGTAAAACTGTTGTGTTTGTCACCCACGATATTCAAGAAGCTTTGGTTTTGGCATCGAGAATTGGTTTAATGTCTGACGGAGAATTGGTAGTATTGGGGACGACAGATGAATTTATGCGATCGCAACATCCAGAAAGCCTCGCCTTTCTCCAATGTCTGCGTTCCCTGCAAGATACTTTATGAAAAATTTCTTCCTTGTTAAGTATGCCCCAGAAATTCTTCAGCATACTCTAGAACACCTATTTTTAGTAGGCATTGCAATTGGAATTGCTATACTTGTAGGCATTCCTTTAGGTATTTTAATTACACGTAAAACCTATCTCCGTCAACCAATTCTTGGCATAGCGAATATTTTCCAAACTATTCCTAGTTTGGCGCTGTTTGGCTTACTCATTCCTATTCCCATAATTGGTGGCATTGGTGCAGTACCAGCAATTGTTGCCCTGACTGTATATTCTTTGCTACCGATAATTCGTAACACTTACACAGGTATTACTAGCATCGATCCAGCAATTCGAGAAGCTGGCAGAGGCATGGGAATGACAGATAGACAATTGTTATTGCAAGTTGAGATTCCCTTAGCGATGGGAGTAATTCTGGCAGGAGTGCGAGTTGCAACGGTAATTGCTATAGGTATTGCAACTATTGCCGCAGCTATTGGTGCTGGTGGTTTGGGAGTGTTTATTTTTCGCGGCATATCAGTAGTAAACGATCAGTTAATTTTAGCTGGTGCAGTTCCGGCGGCAGTAATTGCATTACTAGCTGACTTTGCAATTGGCTGGATAGAGAATAAATTAAAAATTAAAAATTAATGAAGAGATTTTTCACACTTTGCTTTTTAAGTTTTGCCTTGTTATTGGTAATCACTGGTTGCACGTCGAATTTAAATAGTAGTAGCGGTGCTAATATAGTTATTGCTTCCAAAGATTTTACTGAACAAGATATTTTAGGTGAACTTTTAGCACAGCAAATTGAGGCAACAACTAATTTAAAAGTGGATCGTCGTTTCCGTTTGGGTGGTTCTTTCATCTGTCATAGTGCTATTACTTCTGGAAAAATTGATGCGTATATTGAGTACACAGGCACATCTTTTACTGGGATTTTAAAGCAAAAAGCAGTTAATGACCCTAAAGAAGTTTATCAAAAGTTAAAACAACTTTATGCCCAGCAATTCAATTTGGAAGTAATGCCAAGCTTAGGTTTTGAAAACACTTTTGCGATGATTATCCGGGGTGAAGATGCCAAGCGTAACAATATTCAAACTCTCTCCCAAGCTTCTCAATATACACCTCAGTGGCGTGGGGGTTTTGGCTATGAATTTTTGGAAAGGGAAGATGGTTTTCCGGGATTAGCTAAAACCTACGGGTTACTTTTTGCTAAACCTCCCCAAATTATGGATTTGGGTTTAGTATATCGTGCTCTGATTCAAAAACAAGTAGATATGGTGGCGGGTAGTTCCACAGATGGACAGATTTCCCGCTTGGATGTAGTGCTGCTAAAGGATGATAAAAAATATTTTCCTCCTTACGAAGCTGCACCAATTGTTCGACAAGAAACTTTAAAAAAATATCCCGAATTAAGAACAGCGATCGCACAACTAGCTGGAAAGATTTCGGCAGCTGAAATGCGACAGTTAAACTATTTAGTTGAGGGAGAATTACGTAATGTTAAAGATGTTGTCCAGGAGTTTCGGAAATCGAAAGGATTAAAATAATTTGTAATACTTGCCATTTGCGTAGCGTCTCGTAGAGAAGGCGAGAAGCAAGCTACGTAATTTGTAATTAAGGATAGGCTTTACCCCACCCTAATCCTCCCCTTATAAAGGGGAGGGAATTAGATTTCCTCTTTCCACCCTTTATAAGGGTGATAATTCGACTTGTGTATACACAGTAGCCTTAGCAACAGGGAACTACAGGGAGGTCTTGTTATGTGCATCTTGCTCTGGAATTTTCAAGATAAAAGCAAAAGTCTGGTTCAATACCGCTAATCTCTGGCAAGCTTATGGTAATGGGCGTAAATGATTCATATGCACGGTTTAAATAGTCAAGTAAAGCTATTACTATCAATGCCGGTAAACTCGCATCTCTTCCATGCTGTGGTAGCGGTGCCATTAGCAAAATTTCTCCTCTGCGATATTTAATCCGAGGTGAGGAGCGATCGCCTAGTTGCTGACTCAATACTTGATAGTCTTTCCAGTTTCCCAAAAGCTTCAACACCGCGCCAGGTGGTAACTCGATTCTTCTGGTGTAATTACACGCGCAGCATCTCGTAGAGAAGCGGCTTGTCGCCAGACATCGCATTACATCGAGGATAACGATTAAACGGCGTTGCATAAATGCGGGATGAATTGGCGGTTGAAGCCATTGAAAATTCGTTCTAAATTGGGCGAAATCATCCCATGATTCAGCAACGCCGATTAAACAATCACAAAATTGTTGTTTGTGAGTGACAACCCAGGAGATAAGCCGGCAAATTGTACCTGAGTAAATGCGCCTGCACTACCATCTTGGTCGAAGAACAATGCACCTGTAGTGGAATTATAAATAAATCGCTCTTTGCTAGTAGTTGCAGATTCTCCAAGTGTAAACTGACTTGCTTGAAGTACACCTGCTGATAAACCGCCACCAAAACCAGTAGCAGACACCTGAATGAGTTCATTCGGTTCATTATTGGCACCGAAGTCAGGTATCAAATCGAGACCTTCATCGAAACTATTGAAAGCAAAGGTATCAGTACCACCTTCTCCAAAGAGCCAATCATTACCCTTGCCACCGAAGAGGATAGCATCGCCATAATTACTTCTGAGGGTATCATCCCCATTGCCACCTTCGAGGATATTATTATCTGAGTCAGAAGAGCCTATCAGGAAATCATTACCATCGCCCCCATCTAATAGATTATTCCCTGTTGAACTGTCAGCATCCAATGTATCGTTACCAACACCACCCTTGAGGGTGTTATCACCAGAAGTGGTGAAATAACGGGTATAGAGAAAATCGTTACCATCGCCCCCATCTAATAGATAATTGTCTGTTGAACCGTAAATATCCAATGTATCGTTACCAGCACCACCGTTGAGGGTGTTATCGCCAGAGGTGCTACCTACAACATAATTTCCAAATTCGTCGTAAAAGTAACTCCAGGCCCGTAAAAAATCATTACCATTGCCTCCATTGAGGAGGTGATTCCCCGTTGAAAGACTAATATCCAAGAAATCTTCGCCAGCGCCGCCATCTATTGTATCGTTACCATTGCCTGAACGCAGCGTATCATTACCATTGCTTCCGACTAGATAATCATCGTAGTCTGTACCTGTGATATTTAATTGTTCGATATTTTTGTAGCTAAACACTGTTGTGTCCGCCGTTGAAGAAATTGCTCCAATGTTAGTAGTCGGGTTGAAAGTCGAAGTAATTCCGGTGGTAGCATTGCTATAACTCAAAGACAAGCTGTCGTTACCTGTTCCCCCGTCTACCGTTTGAGTCACTAACGTCGATAGGGAGCCGAAATTGAAGGAATCATCGCCATTGCCACCATTAAGGGTGTTATTGCCGATATCATCATTGAGAGTATCATTGCCATCGCCACCGTTAAGAGTATCATTGCCATCGCCACCCCTTAAAATGTCATTGCCACTTAAGCCTTCAATAATGTCATCACCTGCTTGACCATTGATCACATCATTTGAATTATCAAATCCACTAACATTGTTGTCGAGGTCGTTTAGGAAGGTGACTGTGTTTTTTTTAAAGACAGTGCTTTGGGTGGAGTTGGCATCGAAGACATCAAAGCTGTCAGTGATCGTAGTTTGCCCAGAAAACAGAATATTGCCCAAATCTACGCTGGCTCCAGTAGACAAGCTTAGGTTATCCAGGTTGGACAAGGCAAAGTTTTCCAGAATGAATCTGGTATCACCATAGCCTTGAAAGCTGATTTCCAGATTGTTGCCATT
>NZ_JBALDE010000060.1:0-31528 GCF_036917515.1 Nostoc sp.
GCAAGCGGCATCAATTTTAGGGAAAATAGCTCCAGATAATCCCACTACTATTACTGCATTAGAGGAGTTAATTCGTGATTCTCAATCTGAATCTATCCGTAAGCTAGGGGCATCAAGTTTAGGAGAAATAGCTCCAGATAATCCCACTGCGATCGCTGCATTAGAGGAGTTAATTCGTAATTCTCAAGATGAATATATCCGTTGGCAAGCGGCATCAATTTTAGGGAAAATAGCTCCAGATAATCCCACTACTATTACTGCATTAGAGGAGTTAATTCGTGATTCTCAATCTGAATCTACCCGTTGGCAAGCGGCATTAATTTTAAGGAAAATAACTCCAGATAATCCCACTGCTATCGCTGCATTAGTGGAGTTAAGTTGTGATTCTCAATCTGAAAAAACCCGTAGGGAAGCGGCATCAAGTTTAGAGGAAATAGCCCCAGATAATCCCACTGCTATCGCTGCATTAGAGGAGTTAATTCGTGATTCTCAATCTGAAAAAATCCGTAGGGAAGCGGCATTAACTTTAAGGAAAATAGCTCCAGATAATCCCACTGCTATCGCTGCATTAATAGAGTTAATTCGTAATTCTCAATCTGAAGAAGTCCGTAGAGAAGCGGCATTAAGTTTAGGGAAAATAGCTTTAGATAATCCCACTGCTATCACTGCATTAGAGGAGTTAATTCGTGATTCTCAAGATGAATATACCCGTAGGAAAGCGGCATTAAGTTTAGTGGAAATAGCTCCAGATAATCCCACTGCTATTACTGCATTAGAGGAGTTAATTCGTGATTCTCAAGATGAATATAGCCGTTGGCAAGCGGCATTAAGTTTAGTGGAAATAGCTCCAGATAATCCCACTGCTATTACTGTATTAGAGGAGTTAATTCGTGATTCTCAAGATGAATATAGCCGTTGGCAAGCGGCATCAAGTTTAGGAGAAATAGCTCCAGATAATCCCACTGCGATCACTGCATTAGTGGAGTTAATTCGTGATTCTCAAGATGAATATAGCCGTTGGCAAGCGGCATCAAGTTTAGAGAAAATATTAACAGAATCTGACAAGATGACGGCAGTTGTCACTGCTTTGAAAAATTACTTATCAGATGAGGCTTACAAAGTTATCTGGCACTGCACCCAAACTATGACTTATCCAGCCTTTTATCAAGCTTGGCATAGTGACTCATTCTCACTTCAAAATTGAAAAACCCAACTTACTGATATTAATTTCATCTTTTTATTGAGTGCCATTTAAAGCTGGATTAATGAGATTAGATAAGGAATTGAAAAAGCGATGATACCATCTCAAATTATCTTAGATCGGGTGCGATTGTTTTCCATAAGTATTCCAATCAAAAATCTGAATATCTGTAATATATTCATAAGTATAATTATTTATATCTTTGCAGTGCGTTTACAACCCCATGATCAAACCCGCCGATGTCAGCACCAAACGCTTAATCAGCCTTGCACCTGATAACTGGGTAAAATGGGTAACGCAAATTCCTGATATTATTGCTGGCGAAATTCTCAACTCAGAATTTCAGTGGATAAGTCGAGAAAGTGATGTTTTAATCCGTGTCGAAAGTCCCCAGCATGGAAAATTTCTTGTTCTTAACGAATTACAACTGCGCTATAAACCAGAAATGCCACGTAGGATGCGTGCATACACAGCACTTGCAGAAGAAAAATATAATTTGCCCACGTATCCAGTACTAATTAATATTCTTAAGGCAAGTGACGCTGAAATACCTACAAGCTACGCATTAAATATTGCTGGTTTACGTGCTATTCAAGATTACCGTGTCATTAACCTGTGGGAAGTTGATGTCGAAATTGCTTTTCAATAACCCTTACCATCCTTACTGCCGTTTGTACCCATCCTCAAAGGAGGTGATAACGAGTCTACAATTCGGGACGCATTGCGAATCTTACGTGCAGATGAACAATTGAATCAACTAGAAACAGTATTAGGATTTTTTGCTACGTTTGTATTAGATAGTGCAATAGTTCAACAAATTTTGAGGTGGGATATGGCACTTTTAGAGCAGTCGCCTTGGTATCAAGAAATTTTTAGCAAAGGGGAAGAACGAGGAAGAAAGCAAGAATTATATTCAGGTATTGAATTAGCATTAGAAATTAAGTTTGGCAATCAAGGTTCAGAATTGATGCCGATAATCTCTCAAATTACGGATTTGCAGAAATTAAAAACAATTCAGCAGGCAATTAAAACTGTAAATACAGTCAATGAATTACAGCAAATTTTATAACCTTTTACATAAAACACCAAAAACATAACCCCTCTCCGCCATCGGAAAGGGGTTAATCACTGCCGAAACTCAGCATTATATTGTACAGACGCGATTCATCGCGTCTCTATTCAGCACTATCTAATAAGCGTCTTGCAACTCATAGAAATCAGGCGAGATATAATCCTTCCGCAAAGGCCAACCTACCCAATCTTCCGGCATCAAAAGCCGCTTAAGATTTGGGTGTCCTTCGTAGATAATGCCGAACATATCGTAAGACTCGCGCTCTTGCCAATCTGCGGTCTTCCAAATCCAGTACACAGAAGGCACTACGGGGTTTTCCCGTGGTAAGAACACCTTCACTCGCACTTCTTCGGGGCGATCGCTATTATCACCCACTTTAATCAAGTGATACATACTCACTAATTCTTGTCCTGGGCCAAGGTCAATGCCACCTTGACACTGGAGATAATTAAACCCATAAGCATAAAGGGCTGTAGCGGTGGGAAGCAAGAAATCTGCCGCCACCTTAATTATCTCTACACCATTCTTGTCTGGTGCTAAAAACTCATGGTCAAAGCCATTTTCCGTCAACCACTGGGAAACTTTACCCGCTTGTACCAATGACTCTTCTTTCGCTGCTGGTACTGGTTTAGACTCTTCTTCGTCTGCTGATACTGCTTTAGGTTCTTCTTCAGCCACGGGTTTGTTCCTCCTTTTGTGCCTTTGCTGTCAGTAGTGCAGGTGGTATTGGCATACCAATCGCTTCCGTCAATTCCTTCGGTGGTACGGAGCGAGTTTCTGACTGCAAATACTTACCAGTTAAGATTTCCTCTACTGGCTTCAAATTATGAGTCGTGCTGTAGTAGCGGTGAGTTTGTTTAATTTTACCTCGCTCTTGCATCGATTCATTGGCGATTTTCTTCCGCAGCTTAATGATTGCGTCAATAATTGCTTCTGGACGGGGAGGACAACCAGGTAAGTACACATCCACAGGAATCAGTTTATCGACTCCGCGCACTGCCGTAGGGGAATCAACGCTGAACATTCCGCCTGTAATTGTGCAAGCTCCCATCGCAATTACATACTTCGGCTCTGGCATTTGTTCGTAAAGACGCACCAGTTGTGGAGCCATCTTCATCGTAATAGTCCCTGCCGTAATAATTAAATCGGCTTGGCGGGGGCTAGAACGGGGAATTAGCCCAAAACGGTCAAAGTCAAATCGGGAACCAATTAAAGCTGCAAACTCAATAAAACAGCAAGCAGTACCAAATAACAACGGCCACAGACTAGAAAGCCGCGCCCAGTCGTAGAGATCATCAACCGTCGTCAAAATGACGTTTTCTGAAAGGTCTTGAGTGATTGTAGTCCGTTCAATGGGGTTGATGATTCGTTCTTTGCCCTGGGTTGTTAAGTTAGAATTCAAGACCATTCCAAAGCTCCTTTACGCCATGCGTAAACTAAAGCGACTACAAGAATTGCAATAAAGACTAGCGCTTCAATAAATGCTAATAGCCCCAAGCGGTGAAAAGCTACCGCCCAAGGATACAAGAATACAGTCTCCACATCAAAGACGACGAAGACTAGAGCAAACATGTAGTAGCGGATGTTGAACTGAATCCAGGCTCCCCCGATGGGTTCCATTCCAGATTCATAAGTAGTGCGACGTTCTGGAGCGTAACCACTGGGTCGTAGAAGCTTGGAAGCTGAGAGCGCTAAGGCAGGTACTAGGCTACAGATGATGAAGAAGCCTAGAAGGTACTCGTAACCGCTGAGGACAAACACAATGAGTATCTACCGCTTATGGAGTATTTTAAGTAGTGACTGGAGATTGGGTACTGATGACAGAGAATTAGGGATTTAAGAGTGGGAGGACAAAGAAATTTTCTTTGCAATGCCCAATGACGCCACTTGCTCCACTTGGGGAGCCACCCCCGTGGGCGGGTTTCCCGACTTGAGGGGAGTGGCGTGAGACCCCTTGGCGCTAGCCTCTCCCTTTGGGAGAAGACCGAGTGGCTCCCCAATGCCCAATGCCCCATGCCCAATCCCGTAACTGCGTAACTTTCTTTTACATTATATCTGTTTGGTTTTTCTGAAATCTGGGAAACAGACGCACTTCAGGTATTTGATTCGCTTTTGCTAGTGATAGAAAAGTCTAACAATTATGTCATAATTTTTAACGTATATTTAAGATTTCTTCTCTGCGAGGCCTTAGCCATGAGCGAACCAGCTGTTGAGACTACGGTGTTAGACCGCTACGAGTGTCGCGCCTGCGGTTATGTTTACGAACCCGAAAAGGGAGACGACAAGGATGATATTCCTTCTGGGACAACCTTTGCAGAACTACCCATGAATTGGCGCTGTCCAGTTTGTTCTGCTAAAAAGACCGCTTTTGCTAACATCGGCCCTGCGGGTACTGCATCCGGCTTCAAAGAAAATCTCGGTTATGGTTTGGGTGTCAACAACCTAACGCCAACCCAAAAGAATATCCTAATTTTTGGTGCTTTGGCTCTTGGCTTCTTGTTTTTTATCAGTCTCTACGGCTTACAATGACAGCCTTTAAGCAATTCTAAATAACGCTCTCTATGAGAGATTTTACACTGCGCTAACAAAATTCAAAATGAAAAACGCAGGATTTTCCAGCATCCTAGCTGCCAAATCCGACAAAAATTTAGAAATAACTAAGAAATACTGATGCATTCAATTGTGAAAGGTTGGCAACGAATATTTGCCTTGTTAATAGTAGTCGTGATCTGCATAGGTTGTAGCCAAGTCCCCTCTGTTAGCTACAACCCTTGGAAAGTCATTTCTGTGCCAACAGACTCGAATTTATTGGATATTGCTTTTACTAATAACCTTGAGCATGGCTACTTAGTGGGTAGCAATGCCACTCTATTGGAAACCAATGACGGTGGTAATACTTGGAAACCAATAATACTGCAACTGGAGGAGCAAAAGTATCGCTTTGACTCAGTAAGTTTTGCAGGTAAAGAAGGCTGGATTGCCGGAGAGCCTGGACTGTTACTACATACTAGCGATGAAGGTGCTTCTTGGTCGCGTATTCCTCTGAGCGAAAAGCTACCAGGTAGCCCGATTGCAGTTAAGGCGCTAGCAGACAATACAGCTGAAATGGCTACTAATGTTGGAGCCATATATAAGACCACAGACGGCGGCAAAAACTGGAAAGCCCAGGTGGAATCAGCAGTGGGTGTGGTGCGTAACTTAGAGCGTTCTGCTGATGGTAAATATGTTGCAGTTTCGGCTAAGGGTAGTTTCTACTCAACTTGGGAACCAGGGCAAGATGCTTGGGTACCCCATAACCGCAATAGTTCTCGGCGGGTAGAAAACATGGGCTTTGGTGAAAATGGGCAATTGTGGTTGTTAGCTAGAGGAGGTCAAGTTCAGTTTAGTGATGAAACAAAACCTGACGAGTGGCAAAAGGCACAATATCCAGAGTTATCCACCAGCTGGGGTTTACTGGATTTAGCATATCGCACACCCAATGAAATTTGGGTAGGTGGCGGTAGCGGTAATTTGCTACGGAGTGGCGACGGTGGCAAAACCTGGGAAAAAGACCGTGAGGTAGAAGAAGTTGCGGCTAATTTATACAAGATTGTGTTCTTAGAGCCAGAGCGGGGATTTATAATTGGCGATCGCGGCGTTTTGCTCAAATATCTACCAAACCCTGAAACAACTTCCCCAGAAGCAGCTTAGTGAGTAAGAGGTAGAGGAAGCAGGGGAGCAAGGGTGCAGGGGAGAAGTTGCAGTAAGTTTTTCCCCTCTGCCCCTCTGCACCTACCCACCTTTGCCTTTTATGTTCAATGCCCAATGCCCAATACTTTCGACTCCCTTCTCTATGAGAGGCTGCGCCAACGACTACCAAGAGGGCAAGTCGCTCAGTACAAGTGCCCAATGCCCCATACCTAATTTCTGAGAAGAACGTTGCAACTTGTAACTCTTTCTTAACTTTGTAGGATAATAAACTCAATAACACTCTATGTATAAGGTAGGGATCTAAATGTCAGGTACCACTGGAGAACGTCCGTTTTCGGATATCATTACTAGCGTTCGTTACTGGGTAATCCACAGCATCACCATCCCAGCATTATTTATTGCTGGTTGGCTATTTGTCAGCACCGGACTGGCTTATGATGCTTTTGGTACACCCCGTCCCAACGAGTATTTCACACCGGCGCGGCAGGAAGTGCCCATTGTGAAGAACCGTTTTGAAGCTAAAAAACAAGTTGAACAATTTATTGGAAAATAGTTTGAGATCATGACTAGCGGCAATAACATCAATCAACCAGTTACCTATCCAATTTTTACTGTTAGATGGCTGGCAGTTCACACCTTAGGTGTACCAACTGTATTCTTTTTGGGCGCGATCGCCGCAATGCAATTTATTCAACGTTAGGAGCAATTATGGCAGAAAGATCGCCCAACCCCAATAATCAGCCGGTTGAACTAAACCGGACTTCGCTATACCTGGGATTACTAATGATTTTCGTTCTGGGTATTCTGTTTTCTAGTTACTTCTTTAACTAATTAGAAGTACTGTTGTTAATCTTGGTTTATGAACGTGTGTTGATTTGTTGTTAAGGGAGGAGAGAAGCTGTGTCTGGAAGTGGGAGAATTCCCCTGTGGGTCGTCGCTACGATCGCAGGTTTAGGTATAATTACAGTCTTGGGCATTTTCTTTTATGGTGCCTACGCCGGACTCGGTTCTTCGATTTAACATGAGTTAGTTTGAACCGAACACTATAAGTTAGAATTTTCTAGCATTTGTTGAGAAATCAACGTTAAAAAAACCGCCTGTCTCATAGAGACAGGCGGTATTAATTTTGGTCATTAGTCAATTGTCCTACCCTGTGGGAAGCCCTTCGGGTGACGCTCCTGCGTCGCTAACGCTGCGCTAACAGCAGTCGCTCATGGGGGAAACCCCCAAGACCGCGCTGCTTCACCGCTGGCGCGTCTATGTTATTGTTTTTTGCAAATGACTAATGACTAATGACTATATCAATATCAGTTAATATTACTGATATCATCGCTTTCAATGTATAAAAACAGAAACGCGAAGACTACACCTGGCAAAATCCAACCAATTATGGGAATGAAGATAGCAGACAAGTAGGAAGTACTAGCCAAGATAGAAGGCAAAAAAGATACTGCCATAGTAAAGGTTCCTATCAAATTACACTACAATTCAAAATGAGCTTACTGCAAATTCTGCCAGATTTTTGAAATTCTTTCATATTTTTAACACAGGGGACGATGGGGAGCAGAGGAGACAAGCAGGACAAGAGGGACAAGGAGAAATTATTAGAACAAATCTCTCTTTGAAGTTCTGATGCCTACGGCGGGCTACGCCAACGCCGGAAGCCGGCGCTGGTGACTTCTCTCCCTTGTCTCCCCCCTCTTCCTTGTCTACCTTGTCTCTTCTCCATGCCCAATGCCCAACTCCCAATGCTTAATACCCCTCATACCTGAAATTACATACCCAAGAGTTCATCTAGCTGTAAGTCTGGCAAGTCAGGAGGAATTACAGTTCGGACTATTGTGACTTTGTGACTCTCCTGTTGGGTTGTTAGATCGAGTGCGATCGCTTCTAAGCGAATTTCCAAACAGCCAAAGGGAATGTTTAATTGTGTCATCACTTCCAACCCTACCGATGCATTAGGAAGTAAATTTGTCAATAAATGGGGACCATCCAGTAAGTAGCGAGTTTGATAATCTTTAAGCCATAACTTGACAACAACTTGCGAAGGTAATTCTGGCAATACTACGCGCACTATGACAGACTTACCAGCAATTAATTCGCCTTCTGGCACATACAAATGTGGAGTTGGCAAAGGCTCAGTGGCTGCCGCAATTATAGGTAAGGAAGAAGATGAATATAACAGTGGTTGCTCCTTTCCTTCAAAGGTGTAATTCTCCCTTGCATCGCCTTCCATCTCAGTATCTGTATCATCTACAACGATTTCTTGCGCCAACCAAGCTGATGCTATATTTATTTTTATCGGAGGAGGAGGGGGCGGTATTTGTGTTAAGAGAGCTGATGAGATTGTTAGTTCTTCTAGTACTTTTTCTATTTCCGTATTTTCTCCGTTCCCCAGTTCCATTTCCTGCGCTGTGTCTATATCTTCCCCAAAGTTCCCCATTTCAGGAGCCAATCCTTCAACTTCTTCCCATGTCTCTTGTCCCTTGCGCATTTCAGTCAGGAGAAGTTGTGAACTGCTCCAACCTTCGCTCAGATTATTCTCCGTGTTGGTATCTAGGTCTAACGGCAAGTTAACATCAATATTCGCATTTTCTGCACTAGGAGAAAGGGGTATCTGCTGTGCTGGAACATAGTTATTGTTATCTTGAGGTTGCAGATCGTTGATAGATTCAGGCAAAAAGTATCCTTGGCTTTGCATCCACTTCCTAAGCAGGGGAGATGAGTAAAGGTTTCCTGTTGTATTGAATTGTGCATTTTGCGGGGCTATTACTTCAGCAACAGATTCTTCCTGGAATTGTGTATTTTGCGGGGCTACTACTTCAGCAACGGATTCTTTTTGAAATTGTGTATTTTCCGGGGCTATTACTTCAGCAACAGACTCTTCCTGGAATTGTGCCTCATCTACTAATAATTCAGGTGTATTTTCATTTTCAACCACAGTTGCGTCTAACTTTGGCAAGTCTTCAGCCGCTTTGACTGCCAATGTATCTGGAGAAACATGGTTTTTTACTTTTTCTTCTGGATCGTCTGGCAAAGCTTGTAACCGTTTCAAGTATGGCAAAGTAGTCTCAAGTATTGGCATTCGACGTTGCTTGATGACCAACTGCTCCAAGTTGATGGTGGCTATAGTAGCATCCTTTTCTAAAAGCTCCTCCTGTGCAGCAGGTGGTTCTGCAACGACATCTGGGGGAATGTTGGCATCACTTTGAATAGGAGGCAGTTTCGGAAATTGAGGCAATGAAATACTTGAATTCTTGAGCTTAGATGTCCGCAGGCTAGCTTCTCGCAAAACTTGTAGGTTAATTTGCGGTGGTAGGGGTGTGTTTGGGGATGGATTAACTATTTGAGACAGGTCTGTTTTTGGAGTTTTGACCAGATTTAATAGTTGCAAATCGAGTTTAAAAGGTGTCTCTGTTTTAGTGAGAGCAGTAGATGAGTCTGATAATGCTATGTTGTCATTTAAAGATGTACTGGGTTTTGCTGGGGCTGTGATTGCCAGTAATTCTGTTACATCTGCTGTAATGGTGAAGGACTGGCTGGCTAACCGCATGACTTCACCAGCATCGGCGAATTTACCATACAAACTGATATCTGCCAAAATTAACTTGGATTCACAATCAGCAGGAATATCAATTGAGGTATTGATGTTGAAAGGTAATTCCCGATTTGATAAGGGTTTCCGTATTTTGGTCAAGATTTTCGAGTTCTTGGGCGATCGCAGTTCAATTTCTAGTTCAAGCGCCCGTAAGCTTTTTGGAGATAATGTTTCACCCCAATCTATATTTGTCTTTTCTTGGAATTCTATGTACCCGTTGATTATAAGAGCTTGTCCCCAACGAGCAATGTAATTATTCTGACTTAAAGTTAGCAGTAATGGTGGCGCTAGTTGTGTTGCCGAAGAATCTGTAACCTTTTCATCTTTGAGCAGCAGTTCAGAGGCAGGTAAAGCTAAATCTATTAAATTTTGTAAAATCTGCTCTGCCGTTTCTCCTTTTAGCCACACAGGACTCATAGGCTCATCGATAACTATATCTTCATCTTTTTCCATTTTCTCTGATACAACAGTGATATCAAGGTTTCTGTCTGTAATTGCTAGTTCTTCAAAAACAGCGATCGCTTGATCTAGCTCAATTACAGTTTCTGGTGAGGCATTAGATTCCAAATTCCCTTCATCTGGAACAACAGTGGTAGTAAAATTGCTATCTGTAGTAATTGCTAGTTCTTCAAAAACAGCGATCGCTTGATCTAGCTCAATTACAGTTTCTGGTGAGGCATTAGATTCCAAGTTCTCTTGAACAACAGTGGTAGTAAGGTTGCTATCTGTAGTAATTGCTAGTTCTTCAGAAACAGCAATCGCTTGCTCTAGCTCAATTACCGTTTCTGGTGGGGCATTAAATTCCAAGTTCTCTTTATCTGGAACAACAGTGGTAGTAAGGTTGCTATCTGTAGTAATTGCTAGTTCTTCAAAAACAGCGATCGCTTGCTCTAGCTCAATTACCGTTTCTGGTGAGGCATTAGATTCCAAATTCCCTTCATCTGGAACAACAGTGGTAGTAAAATTGCTATCTGTAGTAATTGCTAGTTCTTCAGAAACAGCGATCGCTTGCTCTAGCTCAATTACAGGTTCTGCTGGGACATTAGATTTCAAGTTTTCTTCATCTGGTGCAACAGTGGTAGTAAGGTTGCTATCTGTAGTTGCTAGTTCTTCAGAAACAGCGATCGCTTTCTCAAACGTAAATAACGTAATTGCAGTTTCTGCTGGGGCATTAGATTCAAAGTTTTCTGAAACAGTATCTGAGTAATCGTCGGGTGAACTTGATTCTAAATTTTTCCTCAGCTCTTTTTGTGCTAACAGTGAGAAGACTTGCACTTGAACGCTGTATTGCCAAGATTTACCGAGCAGATCCGACATCAAATCGCCAGAACACCGCAACTCCCAAACTCCCGGTTGAAAGTAGGTAAAAGGAATTATCGCTATTAAGCCTTCTGAATTAGTGCGACGTGATCGCTTGAAAATTCGCCGCGTTGGTTGAACTTCTTCAGTTGAAGAGTGAGTTACCCGCACTTCCACGTCTGTATTCAGAAGGTTAGAACAAGCCAAAACTCTATACTGCCCTTCCAAAATTTCCAAATTTGGCGATTCTAGGATATGCCATGAGCGAGCGCCTTGTTTCTGTATCAGAAATTGCCAGTGTTCCATTGTAAGTGATGCCCAGACCGACGAGCCGCTGAGTAATATTGTGGATTAACTTGCTTGCAAGTTTACCTCAGTATTTTAGAAATGCCTCACTTAAATGACTATCAAGTTAACTCAGTTTTACTGACTTGACTTGTCACACTTTAACTACTTACCTCAAGGGAATTTCAAAGGGTCGCCATGTTGCTTGTGCGTAAAGCTTTGTTGTTTTCTGAATATTAAGTTTGACAAACCCTAGTGCTAAATTAGCAGGGCTGCAATGGATACCGTTAGTTATCTTTGCTCAACTTAGTGCAAAGAATTTTGTATTATTTTTTACTAATTTTTACTAAAATTCCCACTTTTAATAGACACAACGTACAATAAATAAAAATTCACTTGAGAATTGTTATTGAATCGTAATTGCCCACATTTTTGTTACAAAGAGGTAGGATGTGGTTCTAAAGTGTCCTCTGCGATCGCCCAAGGTAGGTGTAAATCACAACACTTAACCGCGCAAAACGCATTCAACCTACCTGAAACTGCTCTTTGAAGGGCGACAAAGCGTGTTTACCCTGAGTGAAATGTGGGTGACAATGAGGATTTACAGGAGGGATTGGATGCTAGTCATTTTAATGGACGATCAAATCCTTGCCCCTGAGCAGGTTTGCCAGTCTTGTTTACTCGCTGACGTGAGCGGTCAACCCCGTTGGCGTGGTGGTCAATTGCGCTGTGGTCAAGCCATTCGCAAACTTACTCAACAGCAGCCAGACCAGTATGAGTGTATGATGGGCTTTCGCATCGCCCATATAGAATAGTTGAATTTCTCAGAAGACCAAGTAACTGCGTTATCCTAAGCTCAAGTAACTATTGAAATTTAACCACAGGAGAACGCATAATGTCTTGGCGCGGGTCTACAACAGTTTCAGATCGGATTTTTGCTTCCTTGCCTTATTTGCTTCCTCTAATTGAAGTTTTTGTATTTGGTAGATATTTGTTCTTAGAGTTTCCACCACTACAACTACTGTTTCTGCCGCTTCTGCCATTGTTAAGAATTTATTACGGCGTGCGTTATGCAGGAATGATTATTTTCTTTGCTTTATTTTTGCTGGTAGTAAGAAACGAAAAAATTAGTCACTTTGTTCGTTTTAACACCATGCAAGCAATTCTTTTGGACATCATTATCTTTTTGTTTAGCATCCTAACTGATGTTGTGGGACTAGTTCCCTCTGGTGGTTTTGCAATCCAAACCCTATCCACAACCATTTTTATCGGCATAGTGGGAGCAGTCACATATTCAGTCATCCAGTCTGTAAGCGGACGTTATGCAGAAATTCCGGCGATATCTGATGCAGTGTATATGCAAGTGCGTTAGAAGTTAACGGGACACTATGGTGTTTTCCAGGCGACCAATACCTTCAATTTCTACGCGGACGCGATCGCCTGGATGCAATGGACTGACACCCTCCGGCGTACCAGTAAGCACCAAATCACCAGGTAATAGGGTCATCACCTGACTGATATAGGAAACTAGAATATCGGGAGAAAACACCATCCGATCAATACAAGTAGATTGAACTGGATTGGCATCGTCATTGACAAAAGTCTGTAATCTCGCTCCTGGATTTAATTCCCGCACAATCCAAGGGCCCAAGGGACAGAAAGTATCAAAACCTTTGGCTCGCGTCCACTGACCATCCTGTTTTTGTAAATCCCGCGCTGTTACGTCATTGGCGATGGTGTAGCCCCAAATTTTGGTTTGGGCTACTTCTGGTGTGCATTCAAAGGCGTAATCACCAATCACTAGAGCTAACTCTCCTTCATAGTCAACTCTTTGTGACTGGGGAGGATACTTAATTTCCCTCTCAGAAGGAATGATCGACGTAGGTGGCTTAAGAAAGATTAGTGGCTCAGAAGGTACTGGAGTTCCCATTTCGGCTGCATGATCTGCATAATTCTTACCCACCGCCACAATTTTTGAGGGAGCGCAGGGAGCCAGAATTTGGTAATTTTCTGGTGTCAAAGTTAAATCAGTGGGTTGTCCTTGTAACCAGGGTGGAGCATCTAGCACCTGCACATTCAGGGATAGCTGTAGTAACCCATAGTAAATCTGTCCTTCTGGATTTTGAATTCGCACGTAGCGCTGCGCCATAACCTTGATCAATATCCTTTTATCTGCGATTAGAAGCTGTGAGCAGGACGCAATCGTCAGTTAGCTGTTTAGCAAACCGATTGAGCCTTGAGCAAAAAAGCGATCGCTATAAGATGCCCTTAAAGAAAGATACCCCTTAGCGAAGCTGATAGCTCGATCAATTTTGTTAAAGAAATATAGGGGTTGCCTTCCAACCTAGTAGTACGCCTTGGCAACGCCAGCGGGGTAAAGGGGAAGGTGGGGTCCCCTCTGGGGATAAGGGGCAGGGGAAAAGAAGAAAGGTTTTTATCCCTTACCCTTTTCCCTTTAACCTTTACCCAACCTCCATCTAACATTTTTGGATTGGCAGACTACTAGTTTTCATTTGGAAGATCCAAAAAATCCAAACTTCGGCGATTTGGCTAATGATTCAAATTGAAAACTGGTAAGATTATAGTTCCTTGTTGCTTCAGATGTTGAGCAATACTGACATTTTTAATAAAATGAAAGTATAAATTAGCATCAGCAACCAATTTTGTCCATGAGGAAACTGAAAAATATGACTACAAATTACGAAACAATGTACATTCTGCGTCCTGATCTGGGAGAGGAACAGGTAGAGCAAGCAGTTACTAAATATGAGAATTTGCTTCGCGATCAAGGCGCCGAAGATATCCAAATTCAAAATCGTGGTAAGCGCCGTCTGGCTTACGAAATCAAAAAACACCGCGATGGCATCTACATCCAGTTAAACTACAGCGCGCCTGCAACTGCGATCGCCCCCTTTGAACGTGCCATGCGCTTGAGTGAAGAGGTGATTCGCTATTTGACAATTAAGCAGGAAATTGAAGAGGAAAAACCCCCGAAAGAGGAAAAGGAAAAGCCCACTAAAGCAGCTGCAACAGTTGCAACAGTCTAAAAGACTGAGGACTGGGGACTAGGAACTAGTAACTAGAAAAGGAACTGAATGTTCAATCCTCACTCCCATTCAAGAAAATTTTGTCTTTTTCTTTTTTCGTCACTTATTTGGGAATGCTAAATTAACAAATACTTGCCAAAGGTAGTACTTCCGCAGTTATACCTAAGAGTGGACAAGATTCTGAATGGGAGCTTTAAGCTACTGTGAGCCAATCTGATACACCTAATATTCAAGTTCTCTCGACGGAAGTATCGCAGCTACGCCAAGAGTTGCAACTTCGCGATCAATTAGTGCAACAACTTTCTCAAGAACTCTTCCGGCTGGTAAAGGGTAACACTAGTTTTATGCCTCAGCAGCCGGAACTTGAGCGCGATCTGACCCAGTTACACGCTTTACAAGAACAACTCCAAGCTGTGGAACAACAGGTGGCGTTCTACCAAGAGCAAATTACAACTCGTGACTCCGAAATTTACCAATTGCGACAGTCAGTTCAAGAACTTACCGATCGCACTCGGATGTTGGAGCAAGTAGTACAAGAATTGCCTCAAATATACCGTCGGAAGTTTGAGGAGCGGATGACACCAGTGAGAGAAAAGGTAGCAATGCTACAACGGGAAAATCGCCAACTGCAAGCAGAACTGCAAAGTGTGAGTTACCGTTTAGCACTCAAAACTCGTAATGCTAGTCACAGCGGTATTGATTTGCCAAATTTCCCCCGCCCAGCATCCGAACAAACTAATATTTCGACTCCCCAGAATGCCTAAAATTACCATGATGGTGAAATCTAAGAGGTAAAAAATTGGTGCATGAAAGCATCTTGGAGGTATCCAAGTAATAGATCGAGGCAAAAATAACTATAAACTTAGAAATAACGTAAAAGCTGAGATTCTAACCTTTCTTACCTCTTGCTTCCTTTCACTATTTACACTGCATATAAAACAATAAACTGAGAGTAATTTGAAAAACCCTGTCTTTAAAAGGCTGGGGAGTGTCACAAACAATTGCATTTGCTTTGACCAATTTTAGTTATTTCTGAACTTTACTGCTTTAGGTAGATGACTTCCAATAAGCAGATTCATTCACTCGTAATTTATACTACCTAGCTCAAAGCCATGAGTTTCCCTCAACATTCTTCTCCAGACAAGAAAGAAGATCGGCTTGCTAGCATCAGACTATTATCTTAAGAGAATGTTAAAAATGCAAATATTGCTTGACTCCGCCATCCTTCTTTAGGTAGATTTATTAGTTAGTCTGCTAGCATCAGACTGTTATCTTTGACGTTGGTAAAAATATCTTGGTAAGTGTGAAAAATTTCAAACACTGTATCAAGTTGGGTAAGTTCCAAAATCAACCGTACAGGAGCTTGTACGTTGCATAGAACCAAGCGGCAACCACTTTGACGTGCAGCTTTTAACCCTTTTACTAAAGGTACTAACCCAGAGCTGTCCATGAAGTTAACTTCTGCTAGGTCGATAACCCAGAGTTGATAAGCTTGAGGGACTACTCCAGCCATCTGTTCGCTCAAAGCCTTACCGCCTTCCAAATCTATGCTTCCTTGGGGTTTAAACAAAATCACTTGAAGTTCTTGTGTGAGAGTCATGAATTTAACAGGGTAATTGGAACACTTGACAAAAAATTGAAAAAGACACAAATACTTCTTTTCTTTCAACGGTGAAATGACTCTTTTACCCAGATATTTGGGCAATTGTAGTCTTACAATTGAGAGAGATTATTTCAGTATTAATGTCGTATAATTTGTGATAACTTTCATCAATATAGGCATAAGCGCCTAACAATTTCGGTATCAACCGTATCTTTTACAAAATTTTCACCATTTCAACGGATATTTATAAATTTTCTATAAAATTTTTAATCTTTTTTCAATAAATTATCAGCATATGGTAGAAGTTGCAAAAATATTCAAAATTTAACAGTTACTATAGACTAGAAACTATGGATTATTCAGTATTAAACTAATGACTTAATGACTCTATGTATTAGTTTGATTGACACCCCACCCAAAAAAAAGCAAAAATATAGTAAAAGTAAAAATTTGTAAAGACGGCGGTGTGGAATGTCTTTAGAGCTGATTTCACTAGAAAATATCCAGAAAGTTGCTCATAATTACGGGTATTGGGCAATTTTCTTCGGAATTTTGCTAGAAAATTTAGGCATTCCCCTTCCTGGTGAAACCGTGACCTTAGTGGGCGGGTTTTTAGCTGGCAGCGATGAACTAAATTTCTGGCTGGTTCTCGGTGACGCAATCATGGGTGCTGTCGTTGGTGGTACTTGTGGCTATTGGATTGGTAGAGTTAGCGGTTGGGCTTTTCTGGTAAAAGTTGGTGGTATATTTCGGATTTCTGAAATCCGGCTGCTGAGTATTAAAGATCAATTTAGTCAAAATGCTGCTAAGGCAGTGTTTTTTGGACGTTTTTTGGCATTGTTACGAGTTTTTGCTGCACCACTAGCTGGTATAGCTGAAATGCCCTTTGGAAAATTCTTTTTATACAATTTGTTAGGAGCAGTTGCTTGGGCTAGTTTGATGGTGACATTAGCTTTTTTTGCTGGCAAAATTGTCTCTTTAGAACAATTGGTTGCTTGGGTGGGTCAATTTGCGATCGCAGCCTTACTAATCCTCGCTGCCTTAATTTTTGTGCCCCTGTGGCTAGAATCTCGCCAGATTAAAAGTGCAACAGAAGAGTAAGTCAAGCATAAATAAGTGAGGAGTGAGGAGTAAAGTAAAAAGTGAATTTTTTAACTTTTACTTTAGTTTTTTACTTTTTTAACTCCTAACTCCTGTACAGACGCGATTAATCGCGTCTGTACTCTTAACTTCTAATCTGCTTTGACCAAATGCGAGTTGGTAATCCCCAAACGTAGATAAAGCCTTCAGCGGCTTTGTGGTCAAATTTGTCTTCGGCTCCGTAGGTTGCCAAATCGGGAGTATAGAGAGAATTATCGCTAGAACGCCCAACTATTGTAGAGTTGCCCTTGAACAACTTCACTCGCACAGTTCCAGAAACTTGCTCTTGTGTCTTTTGAATAAAGGCATCAAGTGCAACTTTCAGTGGACTGTACCACAAACCGTTGTAAACAATTTGGCTGTAAGTTTCTTCAATCCCACGCTTGTAATGGGTGACATCCGCCGTTAAAATCAAGCTTTCTAAATCTCTATGTGCCTGAATTAACACCAACATCGCGGGTGATTCGTAGATTTCCCGCGATTTAATCCCCACCAGACGGTTTTCAATCATATCGATCCGTCCGATGCCATGATTTCCTACCACCTGATTGAGTTCTTCAATTAGCTCAACTGGCTTTTTGGCTATACCGTTGATGGTTGTGGGCATACCGTCGTGGAAACCAATTTCGATGTACTCTGGTTCGTTAGGAGTGTGAGCGATCGCCTTGGTCATCTCATAAATTTCTTCTGGTGGCTCAAATGACGGATCTTCGAGTAAACCAGCTTCAATACTACGACCAAGCAAATTCTTGTCAATACTATAGGGAGAAGATTTTTTGACTGGTGAGGGAATACCAAACTTTTCCCCATAAGCGATCGTTTCCTCACGACTCATCCCCCATTCTCTAGCTGGTGCGAGGATCTTCAAGTTTGGGTTTAAGGCGGTTACAGAGACATCAAAGCGAACCTGATCGTTGCCTTTACCAGTGCAACCGTGAGCGATGGCATCAGCACCATATTTTTCGGCTGTCTCTACTAATATTTTGGCAATCAGTGGACGAGCCAGGGCGGTTCCTAAAGGATAACGATTTTCATAAAGGGCGTTGGCTTGAATCGCTCCAAAGGCGTAATCTTTAACGAAGCTGTCTTTGACATCCGCCACTAGGGATTCACTTGCACCCGATTTCAGAGCTTTTTCTCTGATTGGCTCTAATTCATCTCCCTGACCTAAATCTGCTGCGAGGGTAATCACCTCTTCCACACCCCACTCTTGTTTGAGGTAGGGGATGCAGACTGAGGTATCCACTCCGCCAGAATATGCCAGGACAACCTTTTTGGCACGACCCATTAATTTCTCCAGTTAGGATAACAAAGAATGAGTCATTATTATATCTAAACTAGTCCATGTATACTTTATTCATGCAATAACCTATAAGGGGATTTAGGAGTTAGGAGTCAAAATTATACTTCACTCTTAATCCAGTTCAGTTAAGCTCTAAGCAGTTATGAGTATAAAAAAAGAAAATTTTTCTCAAGCTTGCTATGCGTTGATCGTAGAAGAAGGGGCGATCGTAAATAGCAAAAGGATTAGGACGAGCTTACTTATGTAAACTCGCCCTAATTTGTTTTTAATGTTAACTTAGTTTTGAAATTCTTATACAGGCTAAGGGTAGAGTGTAGAGAAAATCAGGAAAATCTTACTGAGCTAAGATTAATATATTTAATGAGATTGCCTTACACTTTGTAACTTCTCGTTCTTGCGCTTGCGTAGAAACATACCACCTATAGCCAGCATACCTAAGGTAACACTAGGCTCAGGAACAGACTTAGGGTCAAAACCTGTAAATCTATCAGTTCCTTGATGGAAAGAATGGTTGTCACTTTCAAATCCACCACCACCTGCTTGGGTAATGACAATCTTGTTGAAAATATCGTTGCTACTATCTGAGTAGAAGTGAAGGTAGCCATTTCCTTCACCGCCATGCTGTGACGCATGAATTGGAGCAACTGGGTTCACATCCTCAGTTGTAAATGATTTGATCAGAGTATTGCCTTTGTAGAAGGAAAAAACGTTCCCAGAACTAATAGCTCCCCAGTCAATACCGAAATAATTGAGAGAACTTGCAAGGTTAATTGTGACTTGATCGCCGTTGAAAACTGCCAAATACTTACCATTATTGACCTCACCATTTGCCCCAGCAGGTGCCCATACATCTGACCTTACACTGCTGCTTCCACTGTTGTTCTCAAAAGAGTACTTAGCGAAACCAGTTGTTGGTGCTTGACCATTATTGAAGTTAACAGTTGTCGTACCAGGAAGCTGAGTAAACTCAGAAAAAGCACCTTGGTCAGTTTCTCCATTAGGGCCTGCAATCCCTGTGGTTACTTTGAAGGAAATAGCCTGGGCAGAACCTGCATAGATAAATGAAGAGATTGCAGATAGGGATAGAGCAGCGATACAAGCAATTTTTGTAAGAGACATACTTTTGAGATTTTGTATTTTTATTTGTTGAAAAATTCGCTGTGCGATTTGAGTTCATTATGTAATGTCTTCTATCAAGAAGAATAGGATGAAAATACTGGATTTGTATTTACTGAAAAATTGCTAGATTTGGGAAAATACTTGCTTGATTATCGAACAGAAATAAGTAGTTTCACTTGCCGAAACAGGGGATAGAATATCTGTTCTTTATCTTCAGATAAAGAAGTTGTAAAGTACTTTCGTATATATTAAGAATTTGTATTTTCGGATGTTGTACTGATTAAGGACTAATAAAGACAACGGACAAAACTGTTTGATGATTCTCTGTTTACTGATAAATAGAAATATATTCATGTTCATTACCATTCGTTTTGACATTCTTTCCTTGCTCTGTCTACTCGTCTTTCTCCAGTTAACTATCCCACCTAAGTTTTTTTGACATGGGTAGTAACATGAATTAGACTACCTCTTGCAACAAAAGAATCTTGAATCTATGCATCCAACTGAAGAAGCTGTCCCTACTCGCGTTATCGGTTTAATTAGTGGCACATCTGTAGATGGAATAGACGCTGCGTTGGTAGACATTTCCGGCATAGAATTGGATCTCAAAGTTGAGTTGCTAGCCGGGGCAACATATCCTTATCCAGCCGAACTCAGAGAAAGAATATTAGCAGTTGGTGCAGGCGTTGCTATCTCAATGGCAGAATTAGCAGAAATAGATGATGCGATCGCCCAAGTTTTTGCCCAAGCTGCCCAGAATATTCAAATTGGTCATCAACCAGCTACTCTCATTGGCTCCCACGGTCAGACAGTTTATCATCGACCACCTAAAGGAGGAGCAGGGGAGCAGGGAAGCAGGGGGAGAGAAATGCTCACTACCCACGGGTTAAACCCTAGCTATTCGCTAACAGCACAGGGTACTTCCTTAGGTTACAGTCTTCAATTGGGACGCGGTGCATTAATTGCCCATCTTACGAACATTGCAACTGTGAGCAACTTCCGCGTTGCTGATATTGCTATAGGTGGTCATGGTGCGCCTCTCGTGCCCAGAGTGGATGCTTATTTACTCAGTCATCCCCAGGAGGGACGTTGTATTCAAAACATTGGTGGTATTGGCAATGTTGCTTATATTCCGCCTCGGCATGGAGACTGGCTCTCAAAAATTCGCGCTTGGGATACTGGGCCAGGAAATAGTCTGTTGGATCTAGCGGTGGAGCATTTAAGCGCTGGTGCTAAAACTTACGATGAAGATGGCAATTGGGCAGCAAGTGGTACTCCTTGCAATCCATTGGTAGAACAATGGCTCAACCAAGACTACTTTCATCTACCGCCACCAAAATCGACAGGACGCGAGTTATTTGGCGTGACTTACCTACATCAGTGTTTAAAAGATGCTCAAGCATACCAACTCAATCCTGCTGACATTCTGGCAACTCTCACAGAACTTACAGCTGCTTCAATTTTTCATAGTTACCGCACTTTTTTGCCAGAAATGCCACAACGGGTACTATTATGTGGTGGTGGTAGTCGCAATATATATTTGAAACAAAGATTGCAGTTCTTGTTGGGATCAATACCAGTCTGGACTACAGATGAAGTCGGCTTGAGTGCAGATTTTAAAGAAGCGATCGCTTTTGCAGTTTTAGCTTACTGGCGACATTTGGGTATTCCTGGCAACCTACCCACTGCTACAGGTGCACCTCAAGAAGTACTTTTGGGAGAAATTCACCAAGGTCAGTCCTGAGTCAAGAACAAGAAACAAGATAAAAAATTTCTTCATTCTCACTCGCAACTTAGCACTGCTATAACTATAGTCTTGGCGGCACTCGAGCAAGATAGGGAATAAAAGGTGGCTCATACTTTTTTATTGGAACCAGGACGCTGGGCAATGGAAGGAAATTGGCTGGAACGCAATGGTATGCCAATTAGCGTTAAGGGTATGACCTTGGTAGCTTGGAATCGAGATAACTGGTTCACTATGGCCACAAAACTGATATTCCCAGGTAGCGATCGCTCCGAAATCTCTCTGCAATACAAGGGGCGGCTGCATGATGGAGAGCGTCAGTATACTTTTTTACTACAACATAATATTTTGGGGCAAGTTGAAGGCGAAGGCTGGATTGGTCTGGATACTATCGTACAGCGTTATTGGGTAATAGGCGATCGTCAGCGTCGTAGTGGCTTTGAAACCCTACACCGGATTTCGCAAGATACATATTATCTTAGTAGTGGTATTTTAGCTGGTCATTTTTTAACTAGCACAATGGAAGCTAGTCTAGAGCGTCAGTCAGCTTAAAAGCAGCGCTGTCAAACTGCTTTGCTGTTTTTCTAAGCCAAAAACCGCCGTTCAAAAAACTTTGGCGACGCACTGGTTTACCAACGCCTAACATCTCCCAGCCAACTTTGACCACTTATCGTTTATTCTCACCGATCTACTGATACCAATTCCAGAAAATAATGAAACAGATGCGTAGTAGTCTGTCAATAAATAATTGATGGATAGATTTCCTGTAGAGACGGCGATTTATCGCGTCTCTCTAACCGCCAAAATGAATTTGACAGACCAGTAAGTAGGTTAGTTAAACAAGTGAAATCCAGCAAATACAACACTTTTAGGTGTTGGGTTTTGTCCCTAAACTTAACCTACATCTGTAGCAATCATTTTTTCAATTGCTATGAGTTGTATAGTAAAAAAGAAACAATCAAATTATCATCGTCAGAATTTTAGTATTTTACCTAACCGTGTAATCAGGAGTTCAGTTTCGTGAATCCTAAAGTCTCCGTTATTATCCCTGCTTACAATACTGAAACTTATATTGGGAAGGCAATAGAGTCAGCCTTAAAGCAAACACTCACTGACATTGAAGTCATCATGGTTGATGATGGCTCAAGTGATAAAACTGTAGAAGTCGCTAAAAGTTTCATCGATCAACGTCTGAAAGTGATAGTTAATCAGCAAAATCTGGGAGCAGCGGCTGCACGTAATCGCGCCTTCAGAGCAGCCCAAGGAGAATGGATTGCTGTACTTGATTCAGATGATTGGTATGCTCCCGAAAGATTAGAAAAGCTTGTATCTTTGGCAAATGAAATAAATGCAGACATGATTGCTGATGATGTTTATCTTATCAAAGATGGTGAAACATCTCCTTGGAGTACATTGATTCAAGAAAGTGGAGTCTCTATAGATAAAATGATCCAAATTGATATTGTTTATTTTGTAGAAACTGATGTTTATGGACAACCAGGGTTGCATCTTGGTTTAAGCAAGCCTTTATTCAAACGAGAATTTCTGGTTAAACACGGCATTGAGTACGATGAAGATATCAGAATGGGTCAAGATTTTTGGCTTGATATGAAATGCCTAATCAAAGGATCTCGGTTTTTTATTGAACCAAAACCCTATTATTTCTACCGTTCACGCCCTGGTTCTCTTGTATATCAAAGCCAACTACCACGTCTAACTCAATACTGCAAAGCTACGAATTATTTCATGCAACAAGAGGTTGTAAAAAAAAATTCCCCTTTAATGCGTGCTCTATCTTATAATCTTGCAGTCTATAAGAAAAATTTAGCTTACCTTCAAGTTGTAGAACCTATAAAGCAAGGAAATTTGTTAACAGCATTCACAGAAATCAGGAAAAATCCGGGCTTTATTTATGAATTTATGTCCCGATTTCATGGGATTGTTGAGCGTCGAATTCAATACTATGTGATGAATAATAAATCAAGTTTTGATATATATCCTAACCAACAGATAAAACGAAAAACTACCTCTTAAGCTCCACAGGTTTGTCAATAAATAATACATCTTTACATAGTAATAATCAGCTTGAAGGTTAAAAATATTATTAGGTAATCATAAAATGTTTTAAAAGTATTGGACGAGTATAATTCGCTATTACACAAACTCAAGTCTATCTCCGTGGAAGAATGCCAATTTAAAGGTTTGTTAACCTGCAAAGGTAGCTAAAGTCTCATGTTGCCAAACTAATGCCGTCTTCTCCCTACACAAAGCAACTTCTCCAAGAGTTGGCGAGACACCAAGAGTGATAGCGCATTAGTCAAAATTGGGCAAACTAAAACTACACCACAATTAAAGTGCAAAATGGTATAAAGCGTCATTATAAATCTACTCTTTATGCTTGTTTGATTTGGTATGTTGCATCAGTTGCGATAACCGTCTTGATTGCAAACGGTCAGACGTGGTTTCAATTTTCTAAAAGAGGACTGAAAAAGCTAGTACAGCACCACGTAAATAAACCAACTATTGGAAATCACACAAAAGCCTAGCTTATAAGCTTTTTGCTTTTTGACTTCCATTTCTGTCTTGCAGTAAAAGCATAAAAAGTCATTTCTAGGCGCAATAATCAGATATCAGTTTGAATGCACTTGTCCTCTTAAACACTTACAACCTGCTTTTAGAGTCGAATTTTCTATGTCAGACCCCAACATTGGTCGCTTACTCAGCAAACGCTACCAACTCCAAGAGTTAATCGGTACTGGAGCAATGGGTCGGGTTTATCGTGCTAAAGATACATTGTTGGGAGGTGTACCTGTTGCGGTTAAGTTTCTAGCTCTATCAATCCAAAATGAAAAGATGCGATTGCAAGACCGCTTTGAGAGAGAAGCAAAAACCTGTGCTTTACTAGGGCAAAAAAGTATACATATTGTCCGAGTTATGGACTATGGCGTAGATGACAATAACATCCCCTTCTACGTCATGGAATACTTACAAGGACAAAGCCTGAACAATATTATTCGCAAGCAACGATTACCTTTACCAAGATTCCTTAGTATGGCGCGTCAACTCAGCCTGGGGTTACAGTGCGCCCATGATGGCATCCCGGTTGATGGCACTATTTGCCCAATTATCCATCGTGATGTTAAGCCAAGCAATATGCTGGTGATTCAAGATCCCAGTTTTGGAGAATTGGTCAAGGTTCTAGATTTTGGTATTGCTAAGTTATTACAGTCAGATGGCGACCATACAAAATTTTATTTGGGGACGTTGGCTTATTCTTCTCCTGAACAGATGGAGGGTAAGGAATTAGACAACCGTGCTGATATTTATAGTTTGGGCGTCATGATGTTTGAGATGCTCACAGGCAAAATGCCACTGGTGGCACCAACTCACTCTTTTGGTGCGTGGTATAAAACACATCACTATCAAAAACCACGTTCTTTTGCTGAGGTTGCTCCGGGATTAGAACTACCAAAAGAAATCGAAAATTTAGTGATGAGTTGTCTAGCTAAAGTAGCACGCGATCGCCCCCAAAGTATTAATGAAATCCTTAGAGTTTTAGCATCTTTAGAAAAGCCTGAGCATACACGCAAAGTTCAGCAAGCCGACTATGCCCTAGTTCCCACTACTACAGCTAACACTGAGCTTGAACAAAAGACCAAAGCCGATTTGCGGGTATCTTGGTCAAATGATGAAATCGCTCGTGCCATTTCCTGGCCCCAAAATAAACCAATTGCCGATATTGTGTTTCCCCAGCCCATTCATACCAATGGGGAGGTTTTACCAGCTTTGTGGGTGATGCTACCGCAAGAGGAAATTCAAAAACGCTTACTCTGTACCCGCTATAACCAATTTCTGTTCATCTCTATCCCTCATCCCATGCTGCTATGGATTACTGTCATCTACAATCGCAAGCATGGCGCTAAATGGTTGCCTTATTACCTCGATCTCAAAACCAGCCTTGGTCAAGAAATTGCCCGGTTACTACAGCACACTGGTTACTACCGCCTCTTATTCTTTGCACGAGAAGCACCAAATCGCTGTACCCACATCTTACTTTCCAGCGTCGCTTCTGCACAGCGCCAACGACTGCAAGAGTGGGTCGCAATGAGCAATACGTTGATGTCCTCTGCCGACCCGCAAACTAGTAAAAGTTTGCTCAAAAAGGAGTACGAAAAGATTAAGCCTCAAATTATAACAAAACTGGAAAGTATTGATACAGATTCTCCGTACGATCTTTCCAGCTAAACATAATTTCTTAATATTACGTGTTTTATGGGTGGTCACTCAAAGAATGTAAATTTTTATAAACAAAATATATATAAAGATGTAAGTTCTAGTTATATGTAAAAAGAGTGAAATTACTAGCTACTAAAGTAGTGGTATCCAAATTGTCTCTGAATCTTCCTGTGCAAATATTCCAGTGGATTATCAGATGCAGGTGTGATTCTTACACTAGATGAAACAACAAAAAGTTTGGCTAAAGCAAACAACGTATTTAAGTTGCAATACTAAAGTTAGTCTGGACTTTAGTAAGTATGCAGTAGACAATGTTTACTCATTCTTCGTTAATTTCGTGAATTGAACTTTTGTGCCGTCTTGTGGAATTATTTATCGAAGTTGACGCCCCGACATCCCCAGCTCTTTTCCTTCTTGGAACCAAGCAAGAGAAGGAGGTCGCCCACTGCGACATTAGAAGACTCTATGCCATAGTGGAACCTGAATCTAAGCCCCACTGGTGCTTAAGAAGCTCTTGATAGGTTGCCTCGCGCACGACCATCTGCTCATAGAGCTTGACTAAAAAATCTTTAGCTTGATCGTGGCTCATATTTTGCACCTGAGTAGCAAATGAGCAGATGCTAAATTGCTGTTCCAAGGATAGTTTCATTGGTTGATTCATAATTTACTCCGAAAAAACAAACGTAAAGGTGATATCGCTCACAGAAGTCCAAATGGGATAATATTTGGACTCATATCTGTCCAACATTTGTTCCTCCGTATTACGAAAGATAACAATTGTTTGACAGATTGCCCACATCCAAAGTGTGGACTTTTCTGCTCTGATATCTTGCACCTAATCCTACTGATATACCACCCAAGTCAGCTGAACCATATTCCGGAAAATAAGCTCTATTTGGTCTTAGATAAGTATAACTACCTCCCTAATTCCTTCCTACTTTGCACAAATCTTCTTTAAAGAGAATATCTGCTATGCAAAACCCATCTTAGTCTTTGTGTTTAAAAAGCCTAAGATGCTGTCTCCCCAGGTGTGGAGGAAGCTTCGGAGGGCGGAGATTTTAAGGAGGTTGGGGAATTAATGGTAATAAGCGTGAATTATAGTCGCTTTACCTTATTACGTGCAAGATGTCAATTTACCAATTTATACAAATTTAGCCTCTTTAAGTGATTTTAGAGGCTAAAAATATTTGTATCAAATTGTAAAAAGGAAAAATGCTCACGCTGAACAAATTACTGAGTATATTTACCAGATTTGTCCTTTGTCCTCTCTTACAAAGTTGAGGCAGTCTGTTGGCGGGTTCCCCCGCTTAAAGGAACTGCCGTCTGATGCCTGCGACGGGCTGCGCCAACGGAGGAAACCTCCGCTCAAAGCCAGTTCGTCTAAGTCGGGAAACCCTTCCTGTGCGACTGGCTCGACTTTGCGCTTTGTCCTATCCTGCGGGAAGCCCTTCGGGTGACGCTCGTACCTCGCTAACGCTACGCTAACAGCAGTCGCTCATGGGGGAAACCCCCAAGACCGCGCTGCTTCACCGCTGGCGCGTCTATGTCATTTGTTTAAACTTCTAAGCATCGACTAATGACTATTTTCTTCGAGTGAGACGATAACAACTGTGATATTATCGTGCCCTCCATGCTCTTTGGCAGCCTCAACAAGAGAGATGGCGGCTTTATCAAGCCAAGGACTATCTTTGAGGCAGTTAGCAATCTTCTGCTCGACAAGTTCTTCTGTAAGACCATCACTACATAACAGCAAGCGATCGCCAACTTTTACATCTAGTGGTTGCACATCAATTTGATGCAAATCTTCACGCCCCAAACAACGCGATAATACATGACGAAAAGGATGTAATCGTGCTTCATCTAAGGTGATGTCACCGATTTTGATTGCTCGTGCTACCCAAGTGTGGTCTTCCGTTACCTGTTCTAAGTGTGACTCTCGGAAGCGATACAGCCGCGAATCGCCAACATGAGCGCACCAAGGCGACTCTGGAGAGCGAAAAATCACTGCTACAACCGTTGTCCCCATGTCAGCGCGTTCGGGATGATTTTGCTGATCCTGTAAAATCGCTTCATTGGCACCCCACAAAGCTTGCTCTAGCAATTCTTGAGAAGACTTAGAGGTTTCCCAATTTGCTACCAAATACGCCTGAATTTCTCCAGTAGCAATTCTACTTGCCTCCTCACCTCCAGCATGACCACCCATGCCATCCGCAACAACGAAAAATCGCCCTTCTGGGTCGATATAGTAAGCATCCTGATTATTAGAACGAATAAGTCCCGGATCGCTAAAACCCGTGAAATTGAGTTTCATAAATTTTTTTTTACAACAATTAATACATACGATCGTAACGGTCGAGGCGTAAAAGTAATCGGATCAGAATCGCTGAAAGCGCTACTGCAATTAAACCAGGCAGCAGTGCCAACCATAGATAATCCTTAACCACTAAAATAGTAGCTGAAAGCGTGAAACCGCTGATTAACAGAGCATAACTTATTGACAGCTGAATACTGCTTTGTCGCCGCAGCAGGCGTTCGGTTTCTATAGACCGAACGCGCAAGCGCATATCTCCTTGCTCTAGCTTCTCCAGTGTATCTTCTAATCTACGTGGCAGACTAAAGGCGGTACTACTTACCTGAGCTGCTTGGCGACTTAATTCGTTAAGAAAGCTATTCCCCTCAGAACCATTCATATCGGTTATAAGCTGCATTGCATATGGTTGGGCAACTTCCATAAAGTTAAACTCTGGATCTAAGCCTTTCCCTACCCCTTCTAGAGTAGAAAAGGCTCGCATCACGAAAGTGAAAGTTGCTGGAAATCTAAATGGCTGATTATAAGCTATTTCGTAAAGGTCGTCACTGATTGCTGCAACTGATTGGTTTTCAAAGGGCTTATCCATAAAATGATCCAGCATATACTGGACGGAACGCCGCACTGGGCCCATGTCATCAGTTGGGGCGATCGCACCTAAAGCGATGAGAGACTGCACAACGCGATCGCCATCTTTTTGAGCAATGCCAAAAAGTGTTTCCATCAATCCTTCGCGGATGTTAGACTTAATCCGCCCCATCATGCCGAAATCATAGAATATTAAAGCACCATTTGCACCAACGGCTATATTGCCTGGGTGAGGATCGGCGTGGAAAAAGCCACTATTGAGTAATTGTAGTAAGTAGGCTTGAGCGCCTTGACGCGCGATCGCCTTTCGATCTAAACCTGCTGCCTCTAAAGCTTCGTATTGGCTAATTTTAATTCCAGGGAGATATTCTAAAGTCAGCACTCTGGAAGTAGTGTAACGCCAGTATATTCTGGGGACGTTCACCCAATCGTAGCCGCGAAAGTTTCGGCGAAAAGTATCGGCGTTACGACCTTCGTTAAGATAATCAATTTCTTCCCAAAGAATGCGACAACATTCTTCGTAAATACCCAACCAATCTCGCCCTCGTCCCCATTTGGGATGGCTTTGAAAGTAGCGGGTAATTCCTTTGAGAATCTGTAAATCTATTTCAAATAATTTCTTTAGTCCTGGACGTTGCACCTTGACAACAACCGATTCCCCGGTATGTAGCACAGCTTTGTGTACTTGCCCCAAGCTAGCAGCAGCTAAGGGAATAGGTTCAAAATTATCGAAGAGTTCAGGAATTTTCTTGCCTAGTTCTTTCTCAACGATCGCTTCTACTTGCTCATAACTAAATGCGGGTACTTTGTCTTGTAACTTGGCTAGTTCTTCTACATATTCACCAGGGAATATATCAGCACGGGTAGAAAACAGTTGCCCAACTTTGATGAAGGTTGGCCCTAAATCCAGTAGAGTATTGCGAATCCAAACCGCTTGGGTTTTGCGTCTTCCAGCTTGCTTGACATCAGTCACACCACCTGGATAACTCCAAGATTTGTTGTATAACCAAAGTTTGAACAATAAGGTCAAGACAAAAGACCAAATGTCCACAAAACGCCGTTTGCTAGAGTAATTTTCCCGATTCCAACGGTATGCCTTCTCTGAATAACCTTGTTCCATATACTTTGTTTACCGTTGGTTTGCGACCGAATCACTTGGAAGAAAAGACACTCTGATTCCTAAACTATTCTTTTTTAAGTGTCATTTGTCATTTGTACATAATTTTTGACCAATGACTAATGACTAAAATTTATGCAGAAGTTCTACGATAATGTTGCAATTCTGTTCGTAGCAGGGCAATTTCGGCTCGTAATTCATCAATCTCTGCTTGCAAGTCACCGGAATCAGAACTGGCTTGCCCAGTACTTGCGGTAGATTGACCAGCATTAGCAGTTTCTGCTGCCCGTGCCCGTTCTAGGACTTCTTCTGTAAACTGGCGCAACTGCTCTCTAGCTTCTGCATCAAATTTGCCCAAATCGCTCAAAGCATCGGTCAAGGCGACCTCTAAACGCTCATTAACTACTTCAGCTACTGCTCTGCCTACGAAAAAGGCTTGCACAAGGGGGTTACTCATAAATTTTTGTTACGTTGATCCGCAAGAGAATTATAACTTGCCTGTATGCTTTGCGGCTTCTGTTGTTGAGCTAGAAATTTACATGAGGCGATCACTTTATTTATGGCATTCCAGTAACTCTCGATAATATTGCTCTGGTGTACTCGGTAAATAAGTTGTCATTTGCAAAGTTTGTTCCCTCAACTTGAAACCTTGGGTAATATTAATCCGGCTGAGTAAATCGATATCATGGGAAATTACCCAAAGCGCTCCTTGGTAATCATTAATACCTACTACCATTTGTTCAACAGTTTCAATATCCAAATTATTAGTTGGCTCATCAAGAATCAGTAGATCGATTTCTGAGATACTGATCATAGCGATCGCTAATCTTGCCAATTCACCTCCACTCAGCACAGAGGCGTTTTTGTGAACATCATCATATTTAAAGAGAAAGTGTCCTAGTTGTTGACGCAAAAGCTGATAGCTGAGATCGGGATTAGTAGCTTGCATATTTTCCATAATTGTGTATTGACGATTTACCCATTCATAGGTTTGATCGAGATATACAGTTTTCATCGCTGGTGCAAGCAAAACTTCACCTGATTCTAAAATGGCTGCTTGGTTTTCCCTTCCCAAAATTGCCTTTACCAAACTCGATTTACCAGAACCGTTTGCGCCGATAATGGCTATGCGATCGCCAGATGATATATGCAGTTGAATATTTTGAATCAATAGACGCTCTGATATCTTAAGATTCGCACCTTGGATATTAATTAGATTTCGGCGCTTTTGATTTTTTTCTTCTAGTTGAATACTCGTTACTTTCGTAGTTTTGACTTTCGTTTCTTCAACTTTTTGATTAGCCTTTGCTACTGCTGCTTCATGTTTCTTTTTCGCAGTTCCGGTAGACACCTCAGCTTTGGTTTTAATCAGTCCTGCTGCCATTCTATCAATACTACCATTCAGAAACTTGGCGCGACCGTTGCGACTAGATTGGGCTGCGCGTTGCTGTTCTTGTATAGCTGTGGCTTGGGTACGTTTAAGTTCCTTTCTGGCGGCTTCGTGCGATCGCAATGCTACCTCTAACTCTATTTCTTTCTGTTCTCGATAGTACGAGAAATTACCACCATATATTTTCAAGCCAACAGGTGTAAGTTCCCAGGTAACTTCTGTTACTTGGTCTAAGAAAAAAGGCTTGTGAGAGACAATTATATACGCACCTGTGAAATTCAAAAGAAACTGTCTTAGGCTTTCTAATGCTTGCAAATCCATGTGATTAGTTAGCTCATCGAGCAATAACAAGTTTGGCTCTTGAGCTAAACTGATCGCCATAAACAATTTAGTAAGTTCTCCACCACTCAAGTTAGCGATTGGTAAAGATAAGTCAACTTTGGTGTTAAATTGTGTTTGCAAAATATCTTCAATCTGCCACCATTCCTCAGAGATAGAAATCAAAAAATTAAGTACTGTATTTGCTGTAATCTCTTGTCTGATAGTGCTGATTTGTGGCAAATAATAGACAATACAATTACACCAAACTGAACCTGGATATTGGTTAATTTGACCTACAAGTATCTTGAAAAGGATTGATTTTCCTACTCCGTTGCGACCTACTAAAGCAATGCGATCACCTGCGTCGATATTCACAGTGCGATTCGTTGGTTAGTGAATCCCGGTATCCAGCCCGTATATAACTAACCCAACCATTTGTCATTAAAAGTACAAAAGGTTGAACTCTC
>NZ_JBALDE010000061.1:0-22642 GCF_036917515.1 Nostoc sp.
TCCGAGACTTTTATTTATATTGCGATGATACGTATTATGCTTCGACGACTCGCATGAGTTTTTACTTTCTTGGACTTTTAAAACATCCTCTAAAGTTTATATGTTCTAATTACAAGGAATTTGCCAAGCAAAAGAGAAAAATTCTGTTTATTACAAACCTCAAGAAAAACCTACCTATCGACGAACTAAAAAAACGTTTTATCGCCAATGGAAATGAGGAAGATTTTGAAAAATATGTTCTTTTTATTGATTCTAATGTCGACCCTGTTATCAACAACTTACTAAACCTTGACCAACGAATTCCTGATAAATTTAAAAATAAAATATATTTACAACTAAAAAAATATATAGAAATGCTCCAATATGAGCAATTACCTAGCGATTTTAAGGAAAATATTAAAACAGATATTCGTAAAAATATTGAGCCAGCATTCCGAGATATTATTAAAAGAACATTGTCAGAAAATTTTAAAACGAAAAAAGCCCGTCTGTTAGCCGTAAAGAACAATCAAGATTACCAATGGATTGGAGAACTTTATCCCGCAGTATTTACAGATGATAAAACTATTTTATTTCTTAGTATAGATAAGTTCGTTGCTCAAAACACAACACTTATCGAACCATCATATTACTTCTCTGAGCGGTTCATTAATAAATCACTTATTTTTATTGATGAGTTTGATACTACCAAAGAAGCTGTACTAAAAAATAGTATTCAATCTGGGTTAAGAAATCAAGTGGATCTTATTGATTTATTTTTAAATATTCATAATCATCTGATGCAAACCGAATGCCCTGAAGTACTTTTACAAGAATCAAAATGGCGAAAGCAGCAACCTTCAGCTAAAAATTGGTCATCTCTACGAGAACAGATTGAATCATTACGAGAGAAAGCTAATTATATATTCAAAAAATATCAATTACAGCATATCTGTAAATCTCATGACAATTTTTCAACTAAGGAAAGAAACTTTCTTTTTTATGATTATAAATTCCATAATGTATTGGATCGAAATCAACGTGTCGAGATGATTGGAGATATAAATAGCCGTACAAATTGGATTAATACTTTTAATATTAAAGATAAAAAGACGGGTATTGATATACAGGAATTACTGAGTACCATTACTGGCTATTTATCATATTTTCAGACAGGAATTAAGTATTTAGCCAATAACTATCGCCATTTAAAAGAGGAAGATAAAGGCGGACAGGAAACTTTTCCCATTAAATTAGCTATTCAGACAGTTCTTAATAATTTTCACCTTAAAATCGAAGTTTTCTTTTCTGATGGCTACGGAAAAAGAGAAATTAAAGAAGTGAGCGAACAAACTGCCCGTCTTTCAGAGTTGATGAAAATTGATAGTTTTCAGAAATTGTTCACTGATTCTGGCTGGGCAACAATATTTCCTAAATCTAAACTAATGCTGACCCCTCCGATGTTCAACAATATTTATAAAGGGGCATTAGGTGAAGTATGTGGAAAACATATTTTTCAAAACCTCTTAAATATTCCCTTACTAGAACTGAATATAGATGAATTTGAACTATTTGACTTTAAAACAGAGCAAAATATCTATATAGACTTCAAGCTCTGGAATGATCGGGTTGCAGTAAAAGCTGATGAAATAATTGATAAAATCTCTGAAAAAATGGCGATTGTTGGAGCAGAAAGGATTTTTGTTATCAACATTCTTGGTTCTTCCAACACTCCCTTTCAACCGATTCCATCATTTGGCGGAAAAATTATAGAAGTTCCCTATCTCTGTAAAAATGATAAAATCGATAATTTAGCACTTAAATTTCTTGTGAATGAATTTTTAACATGAGCATTCTTACAAATAGACTGAAGGTCAATTTTCATATTGATTCTATTGAAAGAGACTTTGTTTTTATCCGCTTCAAACGTGACAAAAATGGCAAATGGTGGGGAGCGGAAGAACTCGATCATATTATAGGCGAAGATTATAAAGCCATGTCCGTTGGATATGCTCAATATGCCTATGCTATGTTTGATAAAAAATCAAATGATACTTACGCATTACTTCAAAAACTTAGAACTGATCCTAAATTTGCTAGTGTATCTGCAATTGAGGTAAAACCCCAGGCTGTTTATACTGGAAATGATGAATGTATATGTGAAGTAACACTTGCCCGTTTATTAATTAACTCTCTAGGTTCATCACGATCTAAATTTAAACATCTGCATTTCTCAAATCTGACTGGAGAATTACTTAAAGTCCCTCCATTGACAAATAAGCTTTATGATGCGATTGGCGTTGCTGAAATAACTCTTAGTCGTGATGAGAGTCAAAAAAATGAATTCTTATTGAACGTTAATGTAGCCTCTTATCGAAAAAAGGTTTCCATATTAAAAGAATATAAAGGCACGGGAGAATTAAAAAAAATTCTTAAAAGACCTGAATATGCCTTCCATAGTGGCACAGGAACGCTGAGAAGGTGGCTTCCATCTGATGGTAAAGATACAGATCCTACAAAGTCTTACATACAATGCGGTAAACAAGGTAAAAAGCTTCATACTAATTTCCTTGAATTTAGAAGCATAAAGGACTTTGAGAAGAGCCGAGCAGGAATTTTGTATCAAGCCTTCAACAGTATTCAAGAATATCTATCTGAATACATGAGCGTTGATTTTTCTACTCTTGAAATTGATCGCAGCATTGAACTCAAAAACACTTTGCTTAAAAGTCCAAAACAACTTCACTCAAAACTGGACGGTCAGGCAATATATATAGTTGATAAAGTTAATGATGAAGATTCTGCTAATTTAGTAATTACGCTGAAAAAATTTCTTCTTCCTTATATCACTGATGAAAAACTAATCACTTTCGGTAAACGTGATAAAGAAAGCGCTCTAAATTTTAGAATTATACATGATGTCGATTTTTATGAAAAAAGCGGCCAAAAGGACGAATACCTCCCTTCAACAGATAAATTTCAGCGACAACATCTGACAATTGAATCAACTAAAACTGTCTCTGAGCCTATTGTTAAAACAATTATAAAGGAACAGCTGATAAAGCGTGATATTAGTTCTCGAACATTGAACTTGTTTGATTGGGCTAAACTTCAACTCAAAGGAATTTGGACTTTTGCTGCTTGGGATGAAGATACAGACCACGTAATTTTTATGGAAATTCAACCAAATGGTAATTTTGAATTCTACGAAATGGATGGTCAAGATATATTATTTAACTGGCAAAAGTTTGAGAAATATAGAAAATTCATGACAGAGGATAGCTCTGGATATAAAATCAACATCTTAGAAGGTCTTGTTATTTCTGATGCTGCTGATATAAATCAGATATTTATAACAGATGAAATTACTATTCCTGACCTTTCTAAAATTGAAGCTATTCTTAGGGAGGTCGAAACTGAACTTCCCGAAAACAAGCGAAATGGAAATGAATTAGCTGATATAGTTGAAGAATTTTTACAAGAACCATCTGACCTTAATATTGAAAAATTTAAATTATTATCATTGGAACTTATAAAAATTGGTAGCCAACCTATATCGAAAGGGGATTTTAAGTCTTTAATCGCACAGTATTTGGGAACAACAAGGAAGGTAGGAGACAAGGATATTGATGTCAGTAGTACAAGTGAGGCTACTTGTTTTAGAGATTACCTTCTCGACCAATATCAAATTCGATTGAAGTTCCCCCAGGATAACCAGACCAAAGAAGATTTATTCGACGCTTCTCTTAACATAAAATATTTTGGTGAAACCGAAAAAGAAGCTTATTACTTTGTTGGAGACCGAAAAGAAAAGGTGCAATTCTCTTTCAAAGATGCCTGTCATCTTCGTAAAATCGTAGCAGTGGATGACTCAAAACTGATATTCAGACAACTCCTTGAAACTATGGATGTTGATTTTGTCCGCACAGGGCAAAGTACCGTAATCCCTTTTCCATTTAAGTATATTAGGGAGTATAAAAATTTTGGTGTTGCTAAATGACTGTATTAATCAGTATTGATCAACGGCAATAACTCTTAGTTTGACGGATTTTACTTATTTTTCTAACCCCCAACACACGGAGAAATATTTTCAAATATACCCAATAGTAAAATTTACTAAAGTTCTCGCATTACCCTGTAACTTTATCGGACGCAATCAAACCACATAAAAATATCAATATTAAAATGTGGTTTTAACTACGCTATTCCATTGAATTAATAAGATAAACTTTCCCTATGTATGTCATCAAACTACTTCTCTTCATCTAGTAACCAAAAAGGCATAAGCAATGAGTAAAGAACCAGTCAAAGTCATACTATGGGAAGAAAACCAAAGAGATTTTCTAAAAAAATTCTATGATCTCCAATTTACTCCCAGAGTAGGAGAGGAAGTTTACCTAAAAAAGGAGAAATGGAAAGTAACCCGGGTTGAGCATGATGTAGAAATTAGTGAGATTAATGTCTATATGGAATTAATCAAAAAAGCCAAGCAGGATAAATCATTGAATTCATAAATAGAAGTAAATACACTCAATTATTAGAAAAGGGAGGTTATTAGCCTCCCTTAATTTTGAGAATAGTAGATTCTCAGGTGTAAGTTGTAAATCTTTATGCAAGCTGCGATGTATACGACGGGCTACGCCTACGCACTTTGAAAATACTGCGTCAACCCCCATGCCCAATTTTGGCTATAACGATACACTATAAAAGTAAAGAAATGTAAATAAATTAAATTTTGCAACCTTGGAAAACATCACATTGGGGCAAAATGGCCCAGTTGTTACACCCTTGTGCATAGGCACTTGGGCTTGGGGTGATAAACTATTTTGGAATTATGGCGATCGCTACGGCCCAGAACAGTTACAAGAAGCCTTTACCGCAGCCTTAGAAGCTGGTATTACCTTCTTTGATACTGCCGAAGTCTACGGAATGGGAAAGAGTGAGAAATTTTTGGGACAATTTCTGCAACAGACACAACAGCCTGTACAAATCGCCACAAAATTTGGTCCCCTACCGTGGCGATTTACAGCCCAATCCGTCTCTGATACTTTAACAGCCAGCCTGAAACGGCTACAACTTGAGCGAATCGCCCTGTATCAAGTGCATTGGCCTTTCGCTTTCTTTTTAAGCCAAGAAACTTTGATGAATGCCTTAGCGGATGAAGTGAAGCGGGGCAGGATTGCCGCAGTCGGTGTGAGTAATTACTCAGCAGAGCAAATGCGAGACGCACATCAAATATTGGCGGCCCGTGGAGTACCTTTGGCTGTGAACCAAGTACGCTATTCTTTACTCAGTCGCCAAATTGAAAGCAAAGGTATTATCGCAACTGCGCGTGAGTTGGGTGTGACTATTTTGGCTTACAGTCCTTTAGCTCAGGGATTACTTACAGGCAAGTACAGTATTGATAGTGCTCAAACGCCCACTGGTCCCAGGAAAATAGACCCACGATTCAAGAAAGAAGGTTTGCAAAAAATTGCTCCAGTCATGTCTTTGCTACGCAGCTTTGGGGAAAAATACGATCGCACCCCAGCCCAAGTTGCTCTTAACTGGTTAATTGCTCAGGGAAACGTTATTCCCATTGCTGGGGTGAAGACAGCCGAACAAGTGCGGCAAAATGCTGGCGCTTTAGGCTGGGAATTGAGCAAGGATGAAATTGGAGAGTTAGAACAAGTTAGTCGTCTTTGGCTGTAGTATTTTTAAACTATCTAAAAAAGCCAAAAAGTCAAGAGTCCAAAGTCAAAATCTTAACTCTTGACTTTTAACTCTCAACTCTCAACTTTGCGAATTTTAGATTTGGATTTTGGTGAAGCAGCGCGGTCTTCTCCCAAAGGGAGAGGCTAGCGCCAAGGGGGTTTCCTCCATGAGCGACTGCTGTTAGCGCAGCGTTAGCGACGCAGGAGCGTCACTCGTTCGCGCAGCGTCTCCCCTTGGGAGAAGGGATTAAAAGAAAAGTCTAAAATCCAAAATTGATTAACTTCTAATTGACTAAGAAGCTGATTCTCTGGCTGTAGGTGAACCTAGCTTTTTACTAGGAGATGCAGAAGACTCACGATTTGTCCGCAGTTTGGGTTTGGGAGAAGAATGTCTTTCTTCTTCGCCATTGCTGTTATCTGATTTCCACGCAGAACGGGGGCGATCGCTAGAAGATTCACGACGCTTACTGAGTCTTGGTTTGGGAGTGGAGGATTCCTCTTGGGGAATTTCCACGTCTGAACTCAACCAAGCGGGACGAGTTTGATCGTAAGCAATTTGCAGTGCAGCTGCGGCGATCGCTTGAGCATCGTATTCTTCAATTAGTTCGCTGACAATTGGTAAGAATGAAGCCAAACGCTCACCCATCAAAGCTTCCCGCACCTGTTCTTGCAATTTCAGGATGTGGCGCGCTTCAATCTGGGCGCGTGTAGGAATCGACAGCAATTGCCAACTTTGGCGGTTATGACGTTCAAATGTTTGTTGCTTGCGCCGCTCAAATGGTTGTACTAAAGAGATTGCTGTTCCTTCCTTACCAGCACGACCAGTACGACCAATGCGATGGACGTAAGTTTCTACGCTATCGGGTAAGTCGTAGTTGATCACATGGGAGAGTTGATCGACATCTAACCCTCGTGCTGCAATATCAGTTGCTACCACCCAGCGAACTTGACGGTTACGGAATCTGCTTAATAACCGTTCCCGCGCTTGTTGCGACAAGTCACCGTGGTATTCATCAACACTGTGACCAGCTGCTTGTAACTGACTGGTGAGTTCCGCGGCTGTGCGTCTGGTGCGGACAAAGATTAAAGCTGTTTCTGGATCTTCCATTTCCAGAATCGGCTGTAAAGCTTTGGCTTTTGTCCAGTGGCGGGGGATCAAGTAAGCTACCTGATTAATCTTGTTGGGAGCAGCTTTTGGTTGCTCAACTGTGACAGTTGCCGGCGATCGCAAGAACTTGTTCACCAACATCCGAATCGATGGTGGCATTGTTGCCGAGAATAAAGCTGTTTGGCGTTCTACGGGCGCTTGAGAAAGGATTTTTATCACATCGTCGATAAAGCCCATACTCAACATTTCATCAGCTTCATCCAATACAAACCACTTGACTTGATCGAGCTTTAAACAGCCGCGATCAAGCAAATCGATCACCCGTCCGGGAGTGCCCACAACCATGTGAACGCCACGTTTGAGTTGTAACATTTGACGGTCAATTGATTGACCACCGTAGATTGCTAACACCCGCAATCCTTCATTACCGATGAATTGGACGATCGCATCGTGAACTTGCATCGCTAATTCACGAGTTGGTGTTAAAACTATGGCTTGTACGGCTTTTTGATTAACATCAAGCCGCTCTAAAATTGGTAGTGAAAATGCTGCGGTTTTGCCTGTTCCAGTTTGAGATTGACCTACCACATCACGACCGGCAAGCAATTGGGGAATTGCTTGTACTTGAATGCTAGTTGGTTCGGTAAAACCAATTTTTTCTAGTTGTTCGACACGTTCTTGGGAAATACCTAATTCTTGAAATGAAAGAGTCATTAATTCGTCCTAAATTTTATGTAAGGATTTTTGGATTAGTCATTTAGTCATTAGTCATTAGTCATTAGTCATTAGTTATTGGCTAGTTAGTCAGCCAAGGGCGATAGCAAAGCCTCAAATCTTGGATAAGCTATACCCACGAGTGAGTCCCCGAATTTCAGGTAAACCCTCATGAAAACTGCCATTAATGCAGCGTTGATTTTGGGATAAGGGTGAATCTGTAAGGGTCATTTCACAAAAGACAAAGGACAAAAGACAAAGGACAATTTAGTTATTGACTACTTGACCATAGAGGTCGTATGTATCAGCGTGGTGAATCGCTATTGGCACGATGGTTCCTAATTTTGCCTGGCCTTTGACATACACCAGACCATCAACCTCTGGGGAAAATCTACCTGAACGACCTATTAATTCACCACTTTCAGGATTTTCTTGCTCAATCAGGACATCAACGATTTTGCCTACTTCCTGTTGATTTTTCTTTTGAGAAATCGGTTGCTGGATTTCCATAATTTGGTATTGGCGCTCGTCCATCACCAATTGGGGCAACTGATTTGGCAACTTGTAAGCTGGGGTTCCTTCCTCAGAGGAAAAGGTAAAGACACCAACATGGTCAAATTCATGCCGTTGAACAAACTCTAGTAGATGCTCAAAATGCTCTTCAGTTTCTCCTGGGAAACCAACAATAAACGTTGTCCGCAGTACGGCTGTTGGTAGCGCCGTTTTGATGCGATCTATAATCCCATCATTTACACGTCCTTGCCAAGGACGGTTCATGGCGCGGAGAACATCTGGATGAGAATGCTGCAATGGCAAATCCAGGTAAGGCAAAACGTTGGGCGTTTCTTGGATGGCCGCGATCACATCTGGGGTCAGTCCCGTGGGATAAGCGTAATGCATTCTGATCCACGGTATATCTACTTTCCCCAAAGCGCGGAGTAATTCAGCTAATTTTGGCTTACCGTAAATATCTAGACCGTAGTTAGTGGTGATTTGGGAAATTAGAATAATTTCCTTTACCCCTTGGCTAACTAACTGCTCCGCTTCGGCGACGATAGATTCAATAGTACGCGATCGCTGGTTTCCTCGAAGATGAGGAATTATACAAAATGCACAACGATAATCACATCCTTCCGCAACTCGGAGGTAAGCAACACCCTCCGTTGTAGTGCGATAGCGTGGTGTAGTTTCGTCGGCAATGTAGGTTGGCTCTATACTAACCTGTTTGACCCGCTCGCCTTGTTCTACACGCTCAATTACATTTACAATTTTGTGATAATCGCCTGTACCCACAATGGCTACTGCTTCAGGCAACTCCTCCAAAAGTTGTTCTTGGAAGTGTTGCGCCATACAGCCAGTGATTACGATCTTTTTATTTGCCTCTGCCAGTTCTACTAAAGTTCTGACAGATTCTTGTCGGGCTGCTTCAATAAAACTACAAGTATTAACAATAACGTAATCTGCTAACTCTTCATTTGTATCTACACCGTAGCCTGCTTCTACGAGCATTCCCAGCATGTGTTCTGTATCAATTCGATTTTTCTCGCAGCCCAGGTGAGAAATAGCAATTGTTGGCTTATCACCCATATTTTGAAAATATCTTCATTTTTTTCTTATAGTCAACTTGTGCACTCATTTCGTTTTTTCGCGATTGTTATCCTTCTAATAACAGTACACCCGCAGATTCTCACTGTCAGCAATCCATAGAGTTATGACTCTATCAATAATAAAAATAGAGGTCATGTTATGATATTTTTATCAATCTGTTCCCCAGGGAAAATTGAAGTGTCTTTGGGTACATTTGACACTTGTTATGTTTTTTAACAATTCGCCTATAGGTATTTTATATTACCATAGCGTGTGCATTGTTAACCTACCCATCGGGAAGCCGCCCAAAGGGCTTGTTGTGAGAAGTCGCTACCCTCAGGGAAATCGACGAAAGCGACTACGCTGATAAAGCAGTAATGCTACCTTGGCAATTGGCAAGTCCTACGACAGTGCGCGGACAGAACGCCTAAACCACGGAAAGCTGCCTTGCGTCTAGTGAGTGGCAAACTCCTCTTGTAGCCAGGTTTTATCTTAACATATCTTATGGGAGGTTTGACGCCAATTTCCATCTGAGGAAAGAGGCAAGAAACCGACAATCATAAAACACATTTGACTAGTTAATAAAAAGTCAAGAGTCAAGGGTCAAGAGGAGCCAGTCACATGCGGGGTTTTCCCTGTTGAAGAGCCACCCCTGTGAAGAGGTTCCCTCGGTTTAAGGGGTGGTGTTGAACTGGCGTTCAATAGTCGAAAAATTCTGGACTCTGGACTGTGCGAGGCGGATTAAAGACGTGGACTTATATCAGATATTAAAAACTCGCTCACCAATTATTGGCGTGGTTCACCTGCTACCACTGCCTACTTCACCCCGTTGGGGAGGTAGCCTAAAAGCGGTGATTGACCGTGCTGAACAAGAAGCCGCAGCCTTAGCAAGTGGAGGAGTTGACGGTCTAATTATCGAGAATTTTTTCGACGCGCCGTTTACCAAAAACCAAGTCGATCCAGTAGTTGTGAGTGCCATGACCATTGTGGTGCAGCGGATACAGAATTTGGTGACTTTGCCTATAGGCTTAAATGTTTTGCGAAACGATGCTAAAAGCGCAATAGCGATCGCTAGTTGTGTACAGGCGCAATTTATCCGCGTCAACGTCCTCACAGGGGTGATGGCAACCGACCAGGGATTGATTGAGGGAGAAGCCCATCAACTACTCCGCTATCGACGGGAGTTGGGCTGTGATGTTAAAATCCTGGCCGATGTGTTGGTGAAACACGCCCGTCCTTTGAGTTCTCCAAATCTTACAGTCGCTGTGAAAGACACCATTGAAAGGGGTTTAGCAGACGGAGTGATTTTATCGGGCTGGGCTACTGGTAGTCCTCCTAACTTAGAAGATTTGGAACTAGCTTGTGGTGCAGCAAAGGGTACGCCAGTGTTCATCGGTAGTGGGGCCAATTGGGAAAATATTGATACATTGATGCAGGCAGCAGATGGTGTAATAGTTTCCAGTTCCCTGAAACGTCATGGACGCATAGAGCAACCAATTGACCCAATTCGCGTCAGTCAATTTGTGGAAGCCGCACGTCGCAATTGGAACTCAAAAGGTGAAAGCAAATCAGCAGAACAAGTGAAGTTACATTCTTGAATGGGTCATAGGGCATGGGGAATGAGGCATGGGGAGAAATAATTAATACTCAATTGACCAATGCCCAATACTTCGACTCCCTTCTTTTCTTAGGCTGCGCCAACGATTACCAAGAGGGCAAATCGCTCAGTACAAGTGCCCAATGCCCTATGACGCCATTTGCTCCACTTGGGGTCTCCCCAAGACCGCAGTGGCTCCCCAATGCCCATTAACCAATAACAATTTATGATTCGCCGTCGTTCTACTCCTTGGATTCATAAATGGTCACGTCCATTGATTGCCGCGATCGCTGGATGTGGTGCCCTGATAACAGGTTATCTCACCATAGAAAAGTTAACTGGAGGCAGTGCCGCTTGTGTGGCCCAGGCTGGTGCTAAGGGCTGTAATGATGTGCTTTCCAGTCCTTGGGCAACGGTTTTTGGTCAGCCATTAGCTTTGTTTGGGTTTTTGGCATACACCAGTATGGTGATATTGGCTTTGGCTCCCTTGATATTCAACTCAGGGGAAAACAATAACCGCAAACAATTGGAAAATTGGACGTGGTGGCTGCTGCTGGTGGGTGCGATCGCTATGTCTGTCTTTAGCGGCTACTTAATGTATGTGCTGACATCTCAAATTAAAGCTATTTGTCCTTACTGTATCGGTTCAGCTTTGTTCTCTGTGAGTCTTTTGATACTAGCGATTATCGGTCGGACTTGGGAGGATATTGGACAAATCTTGTTTACCGCCCTGATTGTCGGGATGGTAACACTGATTGGTACTTTAGGCGTCTATGCTGGCGTGAATCAATCAGATATTACACCTGGAACTCCTGGACAACCCACAAAAATTACCTTTACTCCCAAGGAAAACCCTAACCCAGCGTTCGGTTGGGAAGTTACCACTACTTCTGGTGAAGCAGAAATAGCCTTAGCACGCCATCTGGCAAAGGTAGGCGCGAAGGAATACACTGCTTATTGGTGTCCTCACTGTCATGAACAAAAGCTACTTTTTGGTAAAGAGGCCGAGGAAGTAGTCAACAATGATGTTAAGGTAGAGTGCGCTCCCGATGGACTCAAAGCTCAACCAGAACTCTGTAAAGCCGCAAAAATTGAAGGCTTTCCCACTTGGATCGTTAATGGTAAAAGCTATAGCGGAGTCCAAAACTTAGAAGAACTAGCGAAAGTTTCTAGTTACACTGGATCTAGTAACTTCAAGTATTTTAAGTAAAGTACCTACACTGACCTTCAGTAGTTCACACTCCATAGTCAACTGGATGAATACAGTAAAATCTGTTTCTAGTTGGCTTTTTTGTTTTTGGCAACAGATATATAGGTCTTTATCTTAATACGGTTTGGTTAAGGTTTTTTGATGAAAATTCTAGATCGCTAAAGATGCGATAAATCGCGTCTCTTACCTTAGCCGAACAGTATTGGGTTTTATCCAATGCCCAATTACCAATTTTCCTGCGGCTTTGATCTGTAAATACTTAAGCTTAAGGAAATTTACTAAATATATTTACTTAAGTAATGTATATTTTAATTTCTTTTTATAACACTTGAGAGTTACCTTGGGATGTAATCATGTCAGGCTCGAATCGGAGGTGTGTCTATTAGAAGTTAATGTAATTCTCAGCAAAATACCTAATTTATCGCAAATGTGAGCTTAATTGAGTAAGCTCTACTAGAGAAGGCTTTGAGAGTTAAATTTACTGAACTCACTTTCAACAATATTTATTAATCTGTGCTAATAGCCACAAGAGTCCCAGTTGCCCTCTAGTCAGATAATTGACCTCAATATATGGTAATACATCACAAATACCACGATGTCTTGATGAACCTTGCTGAGTTAAAAAAATTTTTAGAAACTTTATTTAGCTCCTACTTGAGCTATGTTAGTCCGATAGTTAATAGCTATAGGAAATAGAGAATATTTCTGCCTATTAGGTGATGGGAATGAATCAGCAGTTAGGCAAGCGTTTTGTGAAGTTAATCTTTAGACTGAAACAATCGCTTAGTCGAGGACACAGAGAATTGAGTACTGCCGCCAGTGTTGCAGTCTGCGTCCTACTTTTGCACTCCATTGGATTATTGCAATCTTTGGAGTTGGCGGCTTTGGATCAATTTTTTCGTTTACGTCCAAATGAACCACCAGAAGAGCGGATTACGCTCGTAGTGATTGATGAAACCTATATAAACGAAGTAGGTTCGTGGCCAATTCCAGATGCGATTATTGCCCAGTTGTTGCAAAAATTAAATGTCTACAAACCCCGTGCTATTGGCTTAGATATCTACAGAGATTTACCAGTAGAACCTGGTAATCAAGAATTGCATAATGCTTATAAGTCAATGCCCAACTTAATTGGTATTGAACTACTATCAAAAAACAAAAACTTTAGTGTTCCGCCTCCACTGGGACTGAATCAGGATCAAGTGGGCTTTAATAACGTGCTGTACGATCTTGATGGTAAAGTGCGTCGTAGTTTGTTGTATTGGCACGTTAAAAGTGAAGTACACGAAAGTTTTGCCTTGAAGTTGGCTTTATTGTATTTGAAGTCAAAGGGAATTACTCCCACGAAAGCAAAAGGCAACCCTGAGTATTTGCAATTGGGTAAGTCAGTATTTACTCGTTTTGAGGCTAATGATGGTGCTTATGTGGGAGCTGATGATGGAGGCTACCAAATTTTAAGCAATTTTCCCAAACCTAAATGTCAAACTTCATCTGGAGAATTTTGTAGTTTTCGCCAGGTATCGATGAAAGATGTACTGGCAGATAAAGTCAAAGCAAGCTTAATCAAAGATCAAATTATACTTATTGGCTCCACTGCATCCAGTCTCCAAGATTTTGTATTTATTCCCTACTCCAGCAGTGTAATGGATATAGCAAAGCGTGAGCCTGTACCTGGTATTCAATTGCAGGCTTATTTTATTAGTCAGTTAATTTCTGCTGCTGTTGATGGAAGACCATTACTGAAAGTCTGGCCTGACTTGGTGGAATACTTGTGGGTTTTTGTTTGGTCTTATCTGGGAGCCGTGACGATATGGCGGATACGACACGCAACTAGGAGTCTCTACTGTATCCTAGTTTCTTGCTTTGTATTGACCGTGAGTACATACTTTGCTTTCTTGTCTGGTTGGTGGATACCTCTCATTCCCTCACTGATTTGCCTTGGCATTTCAGCTATTCGGATGATTAGTCATATTGTTCACATCCAGCAAGAGTGGAAACGTTCCAAAGAATTTTTGCATCACGTTATCAACACGATTCCCGATCCAATTTTTGTGAAAAATGAACAACACCAGTGGATTGTTTTAAATGAGGCGTATTGTCGATTTATCGGTTATCCAAATAAGTTATTAATTGAAAAGTCAGACTATGACTTTTTCCCAAAACATGAAGCTGATGTGTTTCGACAACAGGACGATCTTGTTTTTCGGACTCAGCAACCCCAGGAACATGAAGAAGAATTTACAAATGCTGCTGGACAGACTCATCAGATTGCCACTAAGCGATCGCTCCACAAAGACTCAGCTGGCAATTTCATTTTAGTTGGTGTCATCCGAGATATTACTCATCGCAAGATGATGGAAGAACAGCTTAAGCGTACTGCTGCTGAACTATTCCACTCTAATAATGAATTAAAACTCAAAGAAGACCACTTACGTTATTTAGCGTATCACGACCCCCTTACCGGTTTATTCAATCGCAAATTTTTTGCCGAACAACTTTACGAGTCTTTACATTGGGCACAACACAATAACTTGTTGCTGGGACTGCTGTTTATCGATCTAGATGGTTTTAAGCAAGTCAATGATACTTTGGGACACAAGACGGGCGATCGCTTGCTAATGACTATTGCTGAAAGACTCAGCAACTCTTTACGCGCTAGTGATACAGTTTCTCGTTTGGGTGGCGATGAATTTACTGTGATTTTACGAGCAATTCCTGATGTCCAAATAGCAGCTCAAGTCGCCGAAAAAATTTTAAGCAGTATTACCAAGCCAATTGTTTTGGACGGCTATACAATCCGAGTCTCTGCCAGTATTGGCATTAGTGTTTACCCATACAACAGTCTAGATAGTGAAACTTTGATAAAACAAGCTGATGCAGCAATGTACCGTGCCAAGCGTTTAGGTAAAAATTGCTACAAATTTGCTTAATTACTTAAGAGTTAAGTCTCCAGGTTTTTTTTATTTAGTTATAATTTTTACCTCTAAATTTTGAATTTAGACTAGAGATACGTTTAAATGGCTCTCTTACAAGGTAAATTTTTTGCCAAAATATAGACCTAGTAAGGCTTTTTGCTTTGAAGTACTAAACCTCATATCTTATGTCAGAAAGTAATTAGTCTCCAACTAAAATTAAGAAACAAATTTTTATACGTTCTTTATACAATTTTAATTATACTTGTACTTATTCGGTTATTACGTTATTTTATAAGTTTAAAAATCCTTGCACCTTAAGATATACATGTTATTTGATCTTTACAGATGTTTACTTTTTAAATATAAACTATACAATTAAGTCAGTATTATTTCATGTTTTTTCACTTGCTGATTAATTTAACATAGTATTTATACTTAAAAAAATTAAGATATTATTAATAAACAATGAAGTAAGCAAAATACTTGCAGTAGATCATTGATATATCTAACCTGAGACTGATGAAAAAATCACCTTTTAGGAGTACTACTTAAGTATAAAGACTATTTAATCTCAGCAAATTAAGGTTATCGACAAGCAAATACCATAATGATTTGTACACTACCATCAGTAATTTCATAAATTTAAGATACTTTTTTCAAAATTTACAGTAAATATACGGTAATAAATAAAATATACACCTTAAAATATAAATTAGTAAATTTACTGAGAAATATGAAGACTAACGTCCGAATCACAAAGTTTATAATATTCTGCATAGGTGCTTACATACTGATACCAAAAATTGCCGCTTGCGCAGGTATATTCAGTACTGCAAGTGCTAATTCTTTTGGCCCTACTAGCAGTAACACCTTAATCGCCCGCAAGGTCAATTCTCAAAATTTAAAAGACATATACATTCCACCAAATTATGGTGGTCCCGACAGTCATAATGGTAGCGGCACCCGCTGATGGCAATTTTGAATTTTAGATTTTAGATTGTGGTAAGGCAGCACAATCAGGTAGTTACCGTCTTAAACACACATCCTTTACTACGCAGTTCATTGCAAAATGTTGTGCTTAGGGTTGCGAAAACCGTCAGGCTTTTTAAGGTAGTTTATTCAAGACAATAGTGGAGATTTCCACCAATGATTTGTTTGTACAAGTGTATGGACTTGCCAATTTGAGTCTGGTTGAGGATAATCTAAACGGAAATGTCCGCCTCGGCTTTCAGTTCTAAAAGCAGCACTTTTGAGAATTAAATCAGCTACATCTAATAAATTACGGGTTTCTGCCCAAAGTCCCAATTGTCGTTCAACATCTGGTAGGTCAAAACTAGCGGGTTCTGCTGGACGTAAAGCAAGCAAGAATTGACTTAAAGGCAAGGCAGCGAAATCTTGCTGCCAAGATTCAATAGTAGCGATCGCAGTTTCCAGCCTTGATTGCTCCCGACAAATACCAGCACTTTCCCACACTAGACGCGGTAACTTCTTCCTGAGTGCTTCTAGCTGTGCTTGTTGGATGTGCCACTCACTAGCATCAGGACTAAATTTCCGTAACGGCAGCACTGGTATTTCTGAGGACAGCCCAATATTTTCTAACTCAATATTAGCCATCTGGGCCCCAAACACAATACATTCTAACAGGGAATTACTGGCAAGGCGATTTGCCCCATGCACACCTGTACTAGCAGTTTCACCCACTGCGTACAAACCGGAGATATTGGTGCGATTCATCAGATCCGCGACAATTCCACCCATCCAATAATGGGCAGCTGGCGCTACAGGAATTGGTTCGTGGAAGACATCAACACCCCAATGCTGACAAACTTTGATGATATTGGGAAAGCGGTGACGAATCTTGTCATCGGGGATGGGGCGCATATCCAACCACACATGGGCAGTAGCCAAATCAAGGGCGGTACGTTGTAAATGGCTGAAAATTGCTCTACTGACGACATCTCTCGGCGCAAGTTCACCCGCAGGATGGTAGTCAAAGGTAAAACGCCGCCCTTCATTATCGATAAGATGTGCCCCCTCGCCGCGTACAGCTTCGCTGATCAAGAAGCGATCAGCACCAGGTTTAGTGAGGGCAGTCGGGTGAAATTGGACAAATTCTAAATCGCGGAGGATAGCCCCAGCACGAGCGGCGATCGCTACCCCATCACCTGTACTCACAGCCGGGTTAGTGGTTTGGGCAAATACCTGACCACCGCCACCGGTTGCTAGTACTACAGCACCAGCTCTTATCCAGGTGATTTTATTTTGATAAAACAGGCTAATTCCCTGACAGCAAGCAGTTTCGGGTTCAATCCACAAACTCAAAGCCAAAGCTTGCTGAATAACTTGAATATTCTGGCGACGTAATACTTGAGCGGTGAGGGTAGTAGTAACTTCCCTCCCTGTAGTGTCAGCAGCGTGGAGAACACGGCGGCGAGAATGGGCGGCTTCCAAAGTTAAAGCTAAGGCTTGACCATGACGGTCAAAAGCGACTCCCAAGTTAACTAGAGATTGAATACAGCTAGGGGCATGTTGGGCGAGAAATTCGACAGCGGTGTGATCGCATAAACCTGCACCCGCCTGGATCGTATCTTCAATGTGCAGTGTTGGAGAATCTTCTGGGGCGATCGCTGCGGCAATGCCACCTTGTGCCCAATCACTGGCAGACAAAGCAACGGTTTCTTTGGTAATCAAACCGACTCGTAAGGATTCTGGCAGGCACAGCGTTGTGTATAGTCCGGCAGCACCAGCGCCGACTACTAAGACATCAAATTGGCTAGGAATATCTATCTGAGACAAGGTAATCGGGGAGGGGGCAGGGGGCAGGGGGCAGGGGAGGCAGGTAGGAAAAAATTTTACTTTGTCTTTCTTGTCCTCCTTGTCGCCCCTTATCTGTAATAAAATTACTCCCACTCCCTAGAACCAGGAGTGGGCTGCTATTTGCTACATTAACTGCAATTCAGTTATCTGTAGATACCGTTGTTAAAGCGATCGTCTCCTTCATTAAAGGCAGGCTCTAGTTCTGTCACGGTAAATTTCTCGAGGTTGGCTTGCAGGGTTTGTTTTTGGCGATCGCTCAATCCTGGAAGATCCAATACATCCTCTACCTTTTCGTAGGGAGCATTGGTGATAATTTTCTTAGCCAAGGTGGGATAAAGCCCTGGGAACTGTTGAAAAGCTCGGACGTTGGTATTATTCAAATCAATTTTTTTACCAAACTCCGTTTTTAGTTTAGCGTCTGCCCGATTCTGCCGCTCAATTGCCAGAACTGGGACTTGGGGAAAAGCAAAACTGTTGAAACTAGCAGCTTGGGCTATCTGAGTTGTTCCCAACCATCCCCAGCAACTAAGTAACAAACTAAACACTGTTAATAAACGCGCCAATCCTTTCACGATTTTTTTACCTCTTTCCATCAAACAGAAATAAAAGTTTTAAGCTAACAGCAGTTATTAGTCATTAGTCATTAGTCATTAGTCATACCCTGCGGGAAGCCGTTAATGCCTCTACGTGAGAGCACCAAGGACGAAGGACAAAGGACAAAGGACAAAAGCTGATAGCTTAGTCAACACAGCAGTCATCAGAAACTAATATACAGCGTATTAATATCCACAATATTTACGGTTACTGGGTTTGACTGTACTTTTGCCAAAAATTTTCATCGTGCAAAGAGTGCCTGCATAGCTGCAATAGCGTTGCATCCACGATCCCAGTAGCTATTCCCTGCTAGACGAAATCTTTTCGGGGTGGCTGATTCTACCTCCCAAGCAGACATCAAACTTACGATTTCTAAAATCGAAAACCTTACTAAAAAAGACTTGATGCTGATGGATTTTTATGTAATATTTCTTAACTAATTGATTGTCTATAGCATCATTTTTGATGTGTCGTAGATTGGGCTGGGAAAAATTTCGGTAAGAGAAGTCTACACGCTGATTGCAAGTTCCTATCTCCTACCTGCTTCACGCTGCGATCGCAGCTAACAAAAATAGGCTGTCTACCAAAATTGTACTTAAAACTGCGCCACCAAAGGCATACCAGTGTCTTTGATTTCGACCTAAAGCTGAAATTCCTACTATTAATAGCACTACCGCGAGAATTATCGCCCAAGTTTGTCCCCAAGGTGCTTGTACTTGCATGAGAGCATTTTGTAAGATTTGCGGTACTACATCTGCATCTACTCTCATGATTTGCCGCCAATAGGGTATCAAATCTACTAAATAAAAATATACATCTGTTAAAACTGTACCGAGTAAAGAACCTAAATAAAACCAGTTACCTACCTTGCCCCAATTCTTCGCCAGACACCAACAAGCAAACGGTAAACCGATAAACTCCACCGGCAGATGCCATAAAGGTTCCCAACGTAACCAGCCCCAGTAAATCGCTCCTGCTAACCAACTCCAGCTAAACCCCAAGAGCAAATCCCCCCAAACGTAAGTTGCAGGACGTGACATTAAGATAAAACTTAGCCACACCCAAAATCCTGTCAGGGCTAAACTCAGACTTGGTAGCGATCGCACTATTGGCGCTTCTACAAATACTGGCACTGATACCAAAAACACCGCCGCTGCAAACACTAACCAACTTTGTCGGGCAGAAATAGATAAGGAGAGAGAGGGAGGAAAGGAGAGTGTAGATTCCAATTGCCTGATACCCTTCAGCCCAGTATCAGCTAAATCCAACTCGGTATCGATAGAAGGGGTAGAAACGCTGTAAGAGGACAGTGTATTATTAATCAAAGTTTTTAATAATTGTTACTAAACTTTATCTTATTTAATATATCACACTTGAAAATCCCCCCCTAGGGCATTGTAATTATACTGAAATTTTCAAGGGTCTTGGCGCAAACCAAACAAAACATTCTCTGCCAAAGGAATCCATTAAAGTTGCATTATGTACATAACTGCTCTGTAGTTCCTTGTAAATAGGGGACTACAGAGAAGCGAGAGGTAAAATTTAACAGTTAAAAGTGAACTGGTACTCAGTCCACTAAATATTAAAGTTTGATGAATTGACAAAATTCCGTTGACTTATTGAGATGGGTGTAAGAACATAGTCAGCGTCTTCGATGATGTTATTGATCGGTAAAATTGAGTTTTCTACAAGATTGGGTGCAATAGAGAGTATATAAAACATCATCATCCTAAAAATAATGTCTCAAACACGAAAAAGGTATTAATTGCAGATGGAGTTTATTCAAGCTTTTATTTTGGGTATTGTTCAAGGTATTACAGAGTTTTTGCCAATCAGCAGTACTGCACATCTTCTAATTTTTACCAAGCTATTTGGTTGGAAAGAACTAGGTTCTAAAGATTTTGTTGATGCAATTCAATTTGGCAGCGTTATTGCAATTGTGGGGTATTTTTGGTCGCTGATTTATAGTATTACTAAAGGAGGAATCGAAGCATTAAAAGCCAAAGACTGGCAACGCGAAGAATGGAAGATTCTTGTTGGTATTGTAGTAGGAACAATGCCTGCTTTAATTTTCGGTTTCCTTTTGAAAGATATTTTACCTGAGAGTGCATTAATTATTGGTATCATGTCAATTATCATGGCACTTTTTCTAGCTCTGGCAGAAAAAATTGGCACTCGTAAGCGAGGTTTTGAATCATTGCAGATTCAGGATGGTATTTTGGTTGGATTGGGACAAACACTTGCTTTGATTCCAGGCGTTTCTCGTTCTGGTTCGACGTTGACAACTGCTTTATTTTTAGGATTAGAACGCGCTACAGCAGCAAAATTCTCATTTTTGTTAGGGTTTCCAACTCTTACCATTGCGACGCTGTATAAAAGCTTGAAAATATTCAAGTTGTTTCAAGCTCATCAGTTACCAGATAACATTGTTGCACTGTTAATTGTAGGAATTATTTCAACTTTGATTTTTTCCTACCTATCAATTGCATTTTTGATCAAATACTTAGCAACCAAAAACACTTTGATTTTTGTATGGTATAGATTAGCATTTGGTAGTGCGATCTTACTAGCGATCGCAGCAGGTTGGAAAGGATAATAGTTATTAGTCATTTGTCCTTTGTCCAAAGCAAATGACTATAGCGACCACTTGTTTGTATGCAATACAATCTAACCTCACTCCAAACCTCTCTCCTTTTAGGAGAGAGGCTTTGAATTTTACTCCCCAACGTTAGTAGGAAAGGGGCTGGGGTTAAGTCTGTATTAGACTCAATTGAGAAACGCTATAATGCCCAATGCCCAATGCCCAATGCCTCATTCCCCATGACTACCATTCATCCTGCCCGAATTACCAAGGTTCTTCCAGACTCAATAGCCGCAGAGATTGGTTTTGAAGCTGGGGATGCGATCGTTACAATAAATGGTACACGTCCCCGTGATTTAATCGATTATCAGTTTTTGTGTGCTGATGAAGTCTTGGAACTAGAAGTTTTAGACGCTGCTGGTAAAACTCATAGCCTGGAAATCGAAAAAGATTACGACCAAGATTTAGGGCTAGAATTTGAAACTGCCCTATTTGATGGCTTAATTCAGTGCAATAACCGCTGTCCATTTTGCTTTATCGACCAACAGCCACCAGGTAAGCGTACCAGTTTGTACTTTAAAGACGATGATTACCGCTTAAGCTTTTTGTATGGCTCTTATCTTACCTTAACCAATTTGCCAGAAAGAGAATGGCGGCGGATTGAACAAATGCGCTTATCTCCGTTGTATGTTTCTATTCATGCCACGGAGCCGGAAGTTAGAATTAGACTGCTGAAAAATCCCCGTGCGGGACAAATCTTGCAACAACTCAAGTGGTTTCAAGAAAGACGGCTACAAATTCATGCTCAAGTGGTTGTTTGTCCTGGTATAAATGATGGCGAACACCTGGAGCAAACCCTAAAAGATTTAGCATCCTTTCATACTGGTGAAGTACCTGCGGTAGCATCGGTGGCAGTTGTGCCAGTCGGATTGACAAGGTTTCGGCCTCCAGAAGACGAACTTACACCTGTAACTAGAGAAAAAGCGAAAGAAGTGATTTCTCAAGTGCGAACACTTTCGCAAAAATTTCGGCAAAAATTTTCCTCTAGTATCGTTTGGTTAGCTGATGAGTGGTTTTTAATTGCAGGTGAGGAATTACCAAACGAATCTGAATATGAAGAGTATCCCCAAATTGATAATGGTGTTGGTTCAATTCAGTTGTTTATCAAGCAATTTGCAACTGCTGCAATAGAATTACTACCGCCAAAAGTTTATCCTCAGAGAAAATTAACTTGGGTAGTAGGCAATGCAGTAGAAAACGCCTTTGAACCTATCTTGAAACGGTTAAATTCTGTTGAAGGATTAAAAGTAAATATGCGTGCTTTATGTAGTGATTATTGGGGACAGAGTATCACTGTCACGGGATTACTAACGGGTCATGATTTGCTGTTTAACTTACAAGGGCAAGATTTGGGAGACGGAATTTTACTGCCAAATGTAATGCTCAAACATGGGGAATTAGTATTTTTAGATGATATGAGGATTGAAGAATTAGCTTGTAAATTGGAGACAAAAGTTTTCCCAGTAGGAGGAGTTGAAGATTTAATCAATACCTGTATTCTTTAAGCTGTTTTTATTAGCTCTTTAGTCTATAGCAATTCCCAAATGGATGAAGTAAATATCAAAACCTTACACCCAACCCCTCTTCTTATCAAGAAAAGGGTTTGGGTGTGGGATTATCTGTCGTAAACATTTTTTGAATTAGTATAACTTTAAGTCTTTGAAGTATAGCAATCGAAGTATAGATTAGGACACTATAGCGGTTCTCAGTTGGGTGCAATATAGTAACAGCAGTGGGTGAACCATCCAATAATGTCTTTTTTAGTTACCGCATTCAGAGCATTTGTA
>NZ_JBALDE010000062.1:0-10683 GCF_036917515.1 Nostoc sp.
CAGATCACAGGAGTAAGGTTTCATTCTACAGGCACTTAGACGTTGATATACTCCATCATCCCATACTGTATTGCACTCAAGCAGGAACTGCTATACTTTGCGGCGTGCAAACCCCATAAATAAAGTGAGTTCGACGGTTGATAAAGCTTGAAAAAGATGACAGGTAGGCGAGAAAGCGGCAGTGAAGGAGATATTGCAGGTGTTGGGGGGTTAAAATCATGATTTTGAGGCTGTGGTTATTTACTACTGCCGATACTCGCCTATAACTACGGCACTAAAGCCAATGCCAGAAATTCAGGTTTCTTAAGAGTTACAGTTAGTGTAGCTAAAATTGTATTTGCCAGCGATCGCTCATACATTAGAGAATTCCTAAGCATGATGAACTATGTCAATGCTAAAGGTTAAGGTTAATTGTTTTGCATTTAAGCAGAAAATTCTTTTCAAACTGAGGTATACCATTACGATTCAATTTTTTCAACTCTACAACAGAAGAAGTTGCTTTCAGAATTCTATATCTATCAACAATAAAATCACTCCCTAGTTCGGCAAGGTCTTGAGTGAAACCAGTAATTGCAGTTTTTAATGTTAAAACACCATTATTCACAGTGTAATAAGATTCATTAGCTGGTTGCAAAGTCCAAAAAGAACCCCTATAAAAAATAAAGTTGCCAAATCCCCCTTGCTTGTCAAAAAGCATTCTTCTTGACGAACATGCAGCATTTTTTTGGGATGTTGTGGGAATTTTCCCATTTTCAGAACTGTAAAAAGTCCATTGACCATTTTCACGAGGTGGAAATATACTCTGGGCAAATATTGGAGTTGCTACAGATGGTAAGAGAAGTATAGTAGCTAGCAAAGCTTTGGTGACTGTAAATCCTCTACCTTGAAATATGGAATTCCATAGCCATGTCAACTCATTACAACACGTATCAAACAATTCCACCTGTTGCTCATTAGGTGCAACTTTTATCTTTGTAGTTTTCATGACAATAAATAGCTATTTAACAGTTACTAAACAGTTATGAGGATGACAAGAAAAGTTACTTAGAACATCGGTATAAAACCCCTGATTTAGCTCTTAAGTTGAAAAGGTGTAGTTTATTAACTTGCAAACTGCTGTATATGTGTTTAGAGAATTGTCTCATAACGAGAATTTAACAGGATTTTCCAAAGTAATACTAAAAACTTTTGGATACTTTCTTTTTTTAGATACACAGGGGTTGGATTATATTTTATATAACATATTGTTAATTCCCTGTTTTCTATATCGTTAAGCAATTACATAATTATCGAAATAACCTATTACACATAGGGAGCATCTCAGTTTTTGAAGTGGCTTAAATTCACAGTAATCCATTGAGGTAAGCACAGCGATGGGCAAGGACTTGAGGCACATTTTCTCGTTTCCATTGTGCTCCTGAAATCTTAGTTCGATGGTCAACCTGTTTAACGGCAGATTCAACCGATCCAGAACCAATCGAACAAATTTGTTCAGCTTGATGATATTCGTAGTTGATGATGCGTAGGCTATGTGATGTAAGCTAATCGCTTTATAGCCAAGCCATGCACATATTTGACCTTCAGGAGTTCGAACACGGATGTTTCCACCATCGACGCTTAATTCTTCAATTGTCTGTTCTGGTGTTGGCAATTCAAAATTCTGACGATGCACTAATCTCTGTTGGCTGCTGTGGGAAACCTGTACGCCTGTAAAATACTTGATGTCTGATGCCGCATCTTCATAGCTGACATTCGCACTTACCCTCAAACAACAAGTTTCTAGATATGGACTCAGTTGAGTACTTGGCGCGACTTCTAATTCAATGGCTTGTTTGCTCGTTATTGGTAACTCTCCAAGGATGCTTTTGAGCCGTCGTTGGTATCCTGCGCTTGTCCCTGTAATCGTTTCGATAAAAAAACCCCTACTTCTGGCATAACATGTTTTTGCATTTGACTCCGCACTGCTTCTTCAATCAGGGCAAGATTTGTAAGCTTTTCTTTTGACGTATCTTCGTACAATATTTTAGCGATCGCCTGAATATGTACTTGAAGAGCTTGCTTTTGTTCTGAGGTCATTGGTAAATAAATATACTCGTCTTACTTATCTTGACTGATTTTCGCCTTCTTTGCAAAAAACTGGGATGCTCCCTCTTGGCTTCATCTGTCCACAGTGCTTGAAGTGTTTCGTCTACATCAAATTCAAGACTTTCAACCAGCTTTTCTGCCAACAATGCTCTCGCTGCACTGGGCAAAGTTAAGGCTTCTTTCATAATCTGCTCAACAGATGCCATAATTTCTGAAAGCATAAGGGCTATTCAGAGTCTAGCAGGAAAGCAGTAGGCATTGTACAACACTAAAGTGATAGACAGCCGATGGACGCCAATCTAGTATTAACTTGGCTCAATCAAATTGATGATCGCTTGCACCAATACATCTGGATCTACTGGTTTAGAAATATGCATTTGAAATCCTGCGGCTAATGCTTGCTGCTGATTCATTTCCCCTGCATAGGCTGTCAGAGCGATCGCTGGTACGTTTCCTCCTTGTTGGGGCGATCGCGATCGCACTTCACGCATCAGCATATAACCATCTGTTTTTGGCATTCCAATATCGCTAATTAAAACATCTGGTATTGACTCAGATAGTACTTGTAGTGCTTCCTGTGCTGATGATACAGCGGTTACTTGTACGCCGTAGTCTTGCAAAATAAAGGTAACTAAATCGCGGATATCTGGTTCATCGTCCACTACCAAAACCTGAGTGTCTGAAAGCAGCAACGACTCAGGCTCAAAATTTGAAGACTGATTTTCTTCACCCCGAAACTGTTCGCTTCTAACCAAAAGCGGTAACTCGACAGTAAAGCTTGCACCCAATCCTTCTCCAAGACTTTCGGCTTGAACATTTCCTCCATGCATTTCTACAACCTTACGTACAATCGCTAGTCCTAAACCTAGTCCACCAAATGTCCGGGTAGTTGTGCCGTCAGCTTGGCGAAAGTAATCGAACACATAAGGCAAAAAGTCTAGGCTAATTCCCTTTCCTGTATCACTGACCTGAATTTGAGCCTGATTACCAGCTTCCATGAGTCGAATTTCTACTCGTCCTCCTGTTGGTGTAAATTTTACCGCATTAGAAAGCAAGTTCCACACAACTTGTTGCAGCCGATTTGGGTCGCCCATAACTTGTCCCAAATTGGCATCAAATACGGTCTGAATTTGAATTGACTTGGCTTGTGCTGCTAGTTGTACCGTTTGTAGTGCTGCTTCAACTACCATTACTAAGCTGACAGGACAGATATTCAAGTTTAATTTTCCTTGCAGGATACGCGACACATCTAACAAATCTTCAATTAGCTGGGTTTGTAACTTAGCGTTGCGTTCAATGGTTTCTAAGGCGTGGTGAGTAGTTTTTTCATCAAACTTGCGAGTCCGCAGCATTTTCGACCATCCAAGGATGGAGTTGAGTGGAGTTCGCAGTTCATGGGAGAGAACCGCCAGAAATTCATCTTTAATTTTGTTGGCGATTTCTGCTTGTTGGCGTGCTATCTTTTCGCACTCGAGTAGGCGATCGCATTCTTTCTCAGCCAATTTGCGATCGGTAATATCGAGTACAAAAGCAACACCATTGTCTTGGGAGTTATTCAGCAGGGCCATCCCCAAAACAATTGCTACTCGCTTACCGTTACGGTGGATGTATTCTTTCTCATAAATTTTGGAAACTCCACTAGTTTGCACCTCCAAAAGGGCGCGATCGTCTAAATGCTGATACTCAACAGGAGTAAGTTCACTCCAGTTAATTCTATCTAAAGTAGCAAACTCTTCACGAGTGTAGCCAGCTAGTTGAAGAAAGGCATCATTAGCATCAATAATGAAACCATCCACATTCCAAAAAGCAATCCCAATTAGGTTAGATTCAAACAAACGCCGAAATCGCGCTTCACTTTCACGTAATGATTTCTCTGCTCGTTTGTGTTCGGTAATATCACGAGCAACAGCGATTACGCCTTCAATACTTTGGTTAAAATTCCGTAATGGTGTAAGGATGTATTCATAATAATGCAACCCATTGGCATTAACATATTTACACTCATCCTTAATTGGCTGCCCACTTTTCATGACAGCTTGTCGTTGATTATCTATCTGCATTATTAGGTCTACGGGTAAATCCATTTCTGGCAAACTTTTACCGATAATATCTTCGGGATTTAAACCGAGTATAGTTGCTCCATCGCGGCTAACATACTGATAACAACCTTGGCGATTAAAAATGTAAATATGATCGACTGAGGCGGTAAGAATGGCATTTAAAATATTTGCCTGTTCTTGGACTTGTGTTGTGAGTTCGTGAGTACTTTCTTTTGCCTGCTTACACACAGTAGTTTCCATACAAACGCCGATCATTCGCACCGCTTGTCCTTGAGCGTTATAAATAAATTTTCCTTTGGCAGAAATCCAATGCGTGCTTTGGTCTGAGCGAACTATGCGAAATTCATCATTGTAGTCAGTTTTTTGTGTGAAAGCGTGGGCGATCGCTTGCATTACAGACTGGCTATCTTCAGGATGAACGCATTTTTTAAAAGTCTCATAAGGGCTGTCAAAACTACTTGGAGCTAGACCAAAAAGTAGTTCATAATTTTCTGACCAAATGACTTGATTGGTAACAATATTCCAATCCCAAAAGCCCATTTGGGATATATCTAGAACTAGTCTCAGTCGTTCTTCACTCTCTTTGAAAACTACTTCTACTTGCTGTAGCGCTGCGATTTCTTGTTGGAGTTGCTGTAAAATTACTGCCACGTCTGTTGGTAGATTGAGATGTACAGATGCATCCTTATCAATCTGCCAATCAACTTTAACACGAGAGTTTTCTGCTTCTACTAGCAACTTTATTTTTAGTTCTGTTAATTGTTTCTCAAGCGCTGTTTGCTTTTGTTTGTAAAATATCTCTGATTGCTCTAACTCAGCTACACGCTGCCGCAAAACTATTAATTCATTAGTGAGTTTAAAGTTAATTTTATCTACATTTTGCATCTTGTACACCGCTAATTTTTAATAATATCGACTTGAAGAGTAGGTATCCCTAGTTCGATCTATGATTTTTTTAACTATCTAATGTAATCTATCAAAAGGTAGATAAAAATCAAAAAGATATTGCATTAATCATTTTGGCTTGTTTATATACTTTATTAGGTAGAAACAGTTTATAAATTTCAGCCAAAAGGTATATATAAGTTTTGATGACTGTAGGGTAAGTACTGCTAAAAATATCAAAATCAAAATTGAGCCTTTTGACATCGGTATAGCTCAATAATTAAAGAAAATTTATCTTTTCAATCGGATGAAAGCTATACCGATTATTAATCCCACAAATTGCCCTAAGAAGACAACACCCGATTGATTTACGCCGACAGGAGGAATATTTAAACTACCAATACCATAAAATAATTGTTGCACAAACCACCAAAATATATAGAAAAAGGCTGGAAGTTGAATAGGAATATACAAGATTATTAGCGGCAAAACAGTGTCAATTTTAACTTTAGGAAATTTCATCACATAAGCTCCTAAAATAGCTGCGATCGCACCATTTGCCCCAATCAATGGAACTGTCAAACTCGGTTCAGCCAGAATTTGTATTATCCCTGTCACCACCCCAGCAGCCAGATAAAATCCTAGATAGCGTCTGTGTCCCAGAAGATTTTCTACAGTTTTCCCAAAAACCCACAAAAATAGGAGATTTCCTAATATTTGACTAGAACTTCCGTGTAGAAATATGCCAAAAAATAGTGTAAATGCCCGCCAAATGACAACTATCCAAGCAGCAGAATTGAAAAAGAGAGCATTGGTAACTGCTCCACTAATCTGCGCTGGAATCACGCCCCAAGTATTGACAAAATAGCCTAATTGACCGCTAAACTCTAGTTTAAGTTCCCATAAAAATACAGCCAGGTTAATGCCAATCAACCAGTAATTAATAATTGGTTTGTTTCGACAACGAATGTTATCACTAATAGGAATCATATATATTTGTCATTTGTCATTGGTACTTATCTTTCCCAGTCCCCATTCCCCCAACCTGTGGCAAGATTGAAATCAGATTGCATCGCACTTAACTAGGCAAACGAGATGCTAGGAAACACACTTGTAGGAAGATACCAAATTATTAGTAACTTGGGAGGTGGGGGTTTTGGTGAAACTTTTGTGGCTTGTGATACCCAATTACCCGGTTCACCTCTATGTGTTGTTAAGAGACTCAAACCCCAGGCAAGCGATCCAGTAACTTTGGAAACAGCTAGGCGTTTATTTGATACGGAAGCACAAGTTCTGTATAAATTAGGAACTCACGATCGCATTCCTCAACTTTTAGCTTACTTTGAGGAAAATGCCGAATTCTATCTTGTACAGGAATTAATCGAAGGTCATGACCTGAGTAAAGAATTAACATCAGGTAAAATCCTCAGTCAAGAAGAAGTTATTTCACTTTTACAAGAACTTTTGACAATCTTAGAATTCGTCCATCAACAGAATGTAATTCATCGTGATGTCAATCCCCACAATATTCTTAGACGCCAACCAGATGGCAAATTAATTTTAATTGATTTTGGTGCAGTGAAACAAATTGCTACTCAAGTTATTACTCCTCAAGGTCAAACTCTCGCAACAGTAGCTATCGGTACGCCTGGATATATTCCTGGCGAACAAGCTCATGGTACGCCAAAATTAAGCAGTGATATCTATGCTGCGGGAATAATTGCGATTCAAGCTTTGACTGGATTATCAGCAGAGGAAATAGTAAAAGATGCTGATACTAATGAAATTGTCTGGCACGATAAAGCTACAGTAACACCAGAATTTGCTCAATTCTTAAATAAAATGGTATGTTACGACTTTCGGCAACGCTATGCTTCGGCAACAGTGGCATTACAAGCGCTGAAAGAGGTAACACGACCACCTGTTCAGACAATAGCGTTAACTCCTCCTTCTCCACCAAAAAATATCAATAAACATCAACCAAAAAAAGGAATATTAAGTAAAATTTTACTAATAATATTTTTCCTGATTGTTGGCGGAGTAGCATCAATATTTATTTGGAGTTACATTAATTCAAATAATGCCATAGAATTATCTAAACAAGGAAATACATTTTTTGATTTGCAACGCTATCAAGACGCGCTAGAAGTATATGAAAAAGCTGTTAATCTTAGACCAGATTATGCTCAAGGCTGGAATGGTCAAGGCAAAACGCTAAATAAATTAAGAAAATACAAAGAAGCATTAGTGGCGTATGATAAAGCAATTCAAATTCAGCCAGATTATTTAGATGCTTGGATTGGACGGGGGTTTGTATTAGGAAATTTACAGCGATATCAAGAAGCGATCGCCTCTTTTGACAAAGCCTTAGAATTAAATAATAACAACTCAGAAGTCTGGAATGCTAAGGGTGAAGCTTTCAGTAATTTAAACCAATATGACCAAGCAATTAAGTCTTATGAAAAGGCGATTGCTCTCAAACCAGATAATTATGAAGCTTGGTATAAAAAAGGATTAGCTTTGCAAAATTCTAGGCAATATGAAGAAGCGATCGCAGCCTATCAAAAAGTCGTTGATTTAAAACCAGATTACGAGCAAGCCTGGTATAATATCGGAAATACACTAGTCAATTTACAACGCTATCAAGATGCATTTACAGCTTATGATCAATCAGTACAATATCAGCCAAGTTATTATCAAGCTTGGTTATCTAGAGGTAATGTACTGCTGAATTTACGACGTTATCCAGACGCGATTGAATCTTTTAATCAAGTAATTAAATACAGTCCCAGAAACTATCAAGCCTGGTATAATTTGGGTTGGTCGCTGCATCAAAACCAACGCTATGAAGAAGCAATAAAAGCTTATAATAAAGCGGCAACAATAAAGCAAAATGACTATCAACTCTGGTATAATTTAGGTAATTCACAATACATATTGCAGAAATACGAAGATGCGATCGCGTCTTATAATAAGGCAGTTCGTTATAAACCAGATCATTCTGAAAGTTGGTTTAGTAGAGGCAATGCTCTATTAAATTTAAAACGTTATCAAGATGCGATCGCTTCTTACAATCGAGCAATAAAATACAAGCCTAATTACCAACAAGCAATAGACGGTCGCAATCAAGCCCAAATTCAACTGCAAGGCGAAAAACCAAAGCCTGTAATTGTACCAACTCTTCCATTTCCTAATTCCACCAATCCACCGCAGACGACACCCTAAACAACCTATCAAATTGATAGGTTAGGATTGAATCATGTCCGCTAAATTGCCATAATCAAAGAACCTCAAAGAGCTTATAGCTAAAGCTACAAGCTTCCCTTTCCTAGTAAGCTACGGTGTACACACAAATAATTCACGCCTAATGTGAATTAGAAAAAAAGGTGGGAGAAGTAAGAAGATGAAAGTTACCAGCTATTCAACTCAGACTTCCCCCATAACTAGCATAAACTTTGGAACGCTCTTAACAACAATATTTGTATTGGTAGATGATTAGTATCAGCAGCCTACGCTTATTGCTTCGTCGTCATTTTGGTATTAATGTTCTCACTTTCCAGTCTCAACCTATTTAATTCACATTAAGCGTATATTCTAAATATTTAGAATGTTTACTCCTCCAAAGGATGATGGTTTAGCAGCTTTGGTATATCTTATATGCAAGATTGAGATCAATCTCGTAATGTGAGCAAGTAATAGAGTGTGAACAACATGAACTTCCAGCAATTTGCAAAACAAGGCTACTTTATCCTCAGACAGAACTATCTTGACGAAACCTTGGAATCCAGTGAACTGGAGAGGTTTCATCAAAATATAGTTTTCTTCCACAAAGCAATGAGGAAGTTTTTTGAGCAACCAATCCAAGAAAGACTTTTGTTTAAATCCGATCAACCTAAAGATTTAAGAGTGTCGGGATATCGTTGTGGTTATTGGCCTAAAGGCGTATATCAGGATAAATATGAAGGCAAAAAGTTTCCACTTGAGTATTATCACTCCCGAAATTTTTGTGACAGTGAACGCGATAACTTCTTGATTCCTGAAAATGGATTAGAGCCTAGCTGTAAAAATAACGTTGATCAATTGCCTCATGCACAAAGCTATGAAATAGCTGGGTTTATAGATCGCCATATCCTTAGACCACTTTTAAAAAACTTAATTATCTATTTACAATCTAACTTGTTGCCATCCCTTATTCTTCAGGTTGGATCTACATATTATCGAGATCAGGTGGTGCTAAGTATGCATCGGGACAAAGGCTTTCTTCAAATTATTGTTGGGCCTGCATCGGGGCTAAGAATTCAACCTAGCAATAGTGCTAACCCTCAACCATTAACTCTTGATACTGGAGAAATACTCATTTATACAGGCTTTCAGTTTCAGGAGTATTTTGGGGAAGTTCCTGCTCTAGCCTTGGTTGAACCCCTTTTACATGAAGTTATAGTTAGTGAAGACAAAAGAATGAGTATTGTAGCTGCGGCCTTCTTGAAGATATGACCTCACTATCTTCATCCTAAAATAGCAATAAAAATTACATTGCTAATCGCCGATTTCCATAGCATTGACTCAAATCATCCTCAATCGTCTCAAGAATCGTAATCGCCTCAGTTATTGATTTTGCATCAGCAGTCACTGGAGTTAAAGCAATGCTACTGCAAGCAACAGCGATTGCACCAGTAGCAATAACAAAACGGTTTGTAGCCTTTCTAATTTGACGAGCAGTCAAACTATTAATATTTCAGACTTCCTTTTTGATTGAGTTATACTTTGCCTTGAGTAAATTAAAATCAATAAATACCAGAAAATTTCAAAGCTAATACAAAACTTTAAAAATTTTTTTCGTAGCAATAAGTGTCGCAAAAAAATGCTGAGGATGAGTTGAGACATTTGCTAGAAATCCGGGTATAGGGTTTTTGGTTTTGTAGGAAGCAGTGCGATTGCATTAGGAAAAACATTGTCCCTGCAATCTCCAAAAAATAACCTTTTTTGGATAACTTATTTTCCCAATGTAATACGCCAAAAAAACTTGCTGTGCACCTGTTTAACCTCAATGTGGTTTAGCTCCATTTCCCGACATTTACCCCAACAGGTAACAACATCGCCAACGCCGCCGCCGCTCCCAATACCTGATCCTCAGACACTTCTAGATATCTCTGTAACTGATCTAAGTTAGATGTTGATACAAAATGCAGTTATTCTCAGTGGTGACTACCAAGTTTGTATATAAAGTGATTACCACCAAACTAGTACAGCGATGCTGAAAGCGGTGCGGTCGTACCACTGTGAAAAATGGGGAGTTAGTTAGGAGTTAGCGATCGCGGATATTGTGAAAATTTGAGCCTTGTAGCTGAAGAAAGTAACGTTTTGTTGTCATTTCCCTCCAATTGCAGAAATGTGCCCAATCCGACATGAGTATTTCTAAAAGCTAGTCAATCAGCTTTTGCTAAAAACTTTTGAAGTGATTGGGGTTAGAAAATGGCACAAACAACGACTGTAACAGCAGCTGGTGACAATAACATTGATGGCTTACTGATTGGAGTGAAGTGGGCATCTCCCTCAGTAAGGAATGGCACTAAGAAAAACCGAAACACTTGTGGGTTAAGCAGTTTGCAATTGCTTGCGTAATTCGTGGCGGGGTTTGGTCATTAAGGGGTAA
>NZ_JBALDE010000063.1:0-56667 GCF_036917515.1 Nostoc sp.
ATGCGGATTAATCGCTTATTGCCATCAACCTAAGAAACCCAGCCTTCAGATGGAGTGGCTTTTATCTCAACCTGCTTAACCCGAACTCAGGTTATGTATATTCAAATAGCTGTAGTTGCGATCGCAGTCATCTTAATAGCTGGAGAAAATCTAAAGGCCGTTGCAGATTCGCAATCTTCTACTGAAGATAGCCCTAGTAGTATTGTGGCAACATCGATATTAGAGATAGAGAAAGGATATGCAAAATATGGTGATTATATCGGATTAACTCCAGTAGATAGCCAGTCTGTAGAGTTTTCCCAAATTTCTCAAAGAATTGTCAAAGATATCCAGATTCGTTTTGTTAATAACAAAAATCAATTACTCGATGAAAAAGGTCAGCCGATTAAAGGACGAACTCGAAAAGATTTCATCATTGGTCTGTTGAAACTTAAACCTGGTCAGGTATTCCGTGAAGATTTACTAGCAGCAGATTTACAACGATTGCGGAGATTAGAATCATTTAATGAAGTCAATGTTTATCGACAAGAAGATGCCAATAGCGTTAATCTGATTTATGAAATCAAAGAGCGTCACTTCCCTTCTCTAATTTTCGGAGGCGGTAATAATGACGATGTTGGATTATACGGTCGGGTGGGTTATAAAGATGAAAATATCAGCGGTCTTAACGATAAATTAGATACAACTGTACAAATCAGCGGTAAAGATGTTCAATTTAATGGTCAGTTCATTAGTCGTTATCGTCCTCAAGAACCAAACCGTTTAGGCTACAGTATCAGAGCTTTTCGTACTCGTAATACATCGGGAACTTTCAATGACGATATCAGATTGTCTGGTGGTGACAGAGTACGTGAGGGAAGGTTTGGCGCTTCTGTGGGAGTTTTAAAATCTTTTGATCAGTGGGATGCAGGTATAAGCTTGAATTATACCAGAATTAGCTTACGCGATCGCGAATATAACGTTGCACAGGTCGATAGATTAGGGAGTCCTTTATCTCTTAGCGGTACTGGCATTGATGATTTATACACAGTATTATTTTCTATATCTAGAGATCAACGCGATCGCCGAGAAAATCCAACTCAAGGATCAATTTTCACTCTCAGCACAGAACAAGCAATTCCCATTGGACTAGGTAATATTTATAGCAACCGCCTACGGGGAAATTATATTCAGTATTTACCAGTCAGTTGGATAGGTAATAGTAGACCAACTAACAATCCAGAAATGTTGGCAATTAATTTACAAATTGGTACGATTCTGGGAGACTTTCCACCAGCTGATGCTTTTAATATTGGTGGACTAAATTCTGTCAGGGGTTACGGTTATGGGAAAGTCGCCAGTGGTCGAAGTTATGGTTTAGTTTCTGTGGAATATCGTTTCCCAATTTTTTACTCACTGGGAGGAGTTGTTTTTACTGATTTCGCCTCAGATTTCGGGTCTAGCGGAACCGTGCTAGGAGAACCAGGAGTGCTACGAGATAAACCTGGAAGTGGCTTTGGTTATGGCTTAGGATTGCGCTTCAATTCATCCTTTGGGCTGATTCGAGGTGACTTCGGAATTAGCGATCAAGGAGAACTTAGATTTGAAGTTACTACAGGTCAGCGATTTTAACGGGTGGCAAAAAAGCCTTAAAAAAGTACTGAAGATTGCTGAATAACACACTCAGGGCGATTTCATTCTCAAAAGCTGCTTGAGTGTGTCTAGTCCAAAAGGACATAATCAAGATATTGGAAGTTACTTACACATTTGTAACGTGCGGCGATCGCTAGCAGCGATCGAATTTAACCGATAAAAGTCTTGCAGAGCCAGGGAGTAAGCATAAGAATTTGACTCATCTTCAGCAACCTTGGGCAGTCTATTGCTTGTAGCTACCTGATTCGATTGTTCAGAACTGGCTTCATTTGACGAAGTATTAACCGTCATTGCCAACTCTCCTGATGGGTTGATTGTACCCTGAAAACAATTCAACTCTGATTGGGGCATATACAACGCACCCCTTACCTTGTCCTGCTGCTTTTGAAATATGATATAACCTTGACCAAGCTGGTTTGGTTTTGGGGATTGACCATATAGGTAAATCCCATCTTTTACAGGAAAATTTGTTTTTGGTAAAACTCTGGCGCTTTTTGTAGTTCCCTGATCGCCTGGAACCAATGCTGTGACTATAGGTGCTGTGTTTGTGCCTCCAGAAGCCGCATTAAGTTGACTTCTTTGTTCTCGAACTTTTCTAAGCTGCGACAAAAGAGAGTTTTCGGAGGTTTTGTGAATCTGAGCCGATGAGAATCGAGAATCTGTAAATGATGTTACTTGAGTCTGCTTGGCTATCAAGCCCAAACCGAGAAGCAAGCCTAAGCCCGCGAGGGGAATTCCCCACTTCTGGGGAGATAATAACTGATGAAGGTTGTTAAGCACCCTACTTCTCCTGTTAAAAAACTAACTAAGTTTTCTAGAACTTACTTAAATCATAACCAAGTCTTAATTGTCAAAGACTTTATCCACGACTTATATTACTATTGTCCAAAAAAGAAAACTGTCAAAAACAAAAGTTTTTATCAAAATTTGGTTCTACAATCTTAGATTAACATCAGTTAGAGTCTTTATAACAAAAGGCAGGAGGCAGGGACCAGAAGGCAGGAGTCAGATCGCGCAGCGTGTCGTAGACAAGGCACGAGTAACTCACCTTTAAAAGCATGAGATTAAAGTAAAAAAAATCCCCGTGCGAATTATTTTTAAGGTTGTGGCTGTGGCACTTGAGATTGCTCACCAGCAGCAGGCTGTTGTAAAAAGTAACCAAGTGTTATTTGTTCAGTCGGGGGAGTGTTAAATTGACTGTTTGCGCCAACTGCGTTTTTTGAGCTTTGTTTGCCAAGACTCCATGTAGGTGTAGAAAACAGGCGTCAAATAAAGTGTGAGAAACTGCGAGAACACTAACCCACCAACGACTGCTAAACCAAGGGGACGGCGTGTATCTGCTCCAGCTCCCAAACCAAGGGCAATGGGTAGCGTACCCATGAGTGCTGCCATTGTCGTCATCATAATTGGACGGAACCTCACCAAGCAGGCTTCATAAATAGCATCATAAGGGGTTTTGCCGTTTTGACGGGCAACGATCGCAAAGTCAACCATCATGATCCCGTTTTTCTTCACAATACCAACCAGCAGGATAATGCCCACAAAGGCGTAAATATTCAAGTCAACTTGAAACAGCAACAGGGTCAGTATTGCCCCAAATCCAGCAGAAGGTAAGCTAGAAAGGATTGTTAGTGGGTGAATGAAGTTCTCGTAGAGAATCCCCAGCACGATATAAATCACCAAGATGGCAACCAGCAGTAGCAATCCTAACCCCTGAATTGAAGATTGAAATGCCTGCGCTGAACCTTGGAAAGCTGTACTAATAGTAGGTGGCAGGGTTTGACGGGCGAGTTCCTCAATTTTGCCGGTGACGTTACCGAGTGATACTCCTGGCTTGAGGTTAAAAGAGAAGGTAACAGATGCCAGCTGCCCTTTGTGGTTAATAGTCAGCGGTCCTACATCTTTGCTCAAGGTTGCTATAGCGTTAAGAGGTACAAGCTGTCCACTGGGAGCACGAACTGAGAGTAAATCTAAGGCATTGGCATTTTGTTGATATTTTGGTTCCACGCCCATAATTACTTGATACTGGCTATCAGGGGCGTAGATGGTAGAAACTTGGCGAGTACCATAAGCATTACTCAGAGCAGTTTCGATCTGATTGGCAGTCAAACCTAGAGCCGAAGCGTAGTCGCGGTTGATGTCTACTTTTACTTGGGGATTCTTGATTTGCAAATCGCTGTTGACATCTTGTAAATCTGAGAGCGATCGCAATTTCTCTTCTAAAGCTGGAGCGTACTGGTAAAGTTCCTGAATATTGGGAGTTTGCAAAGTAAATTGATACTGCGCTTTTGTCTGTTGTCCACCGACATTGATGGCTGGGGGATTTTGTAAGAAAACCTTAATTCCAGGCACAGCTGACAACTTCGGTCGGAGTTCTTGCACAACTTCATCAGCACTGAGATGGCGATCGTGGCGGGGCTTGAGTTCGATTAAAATTCGTCCAGCGTTGGCAGAAGCATTTGGCCCGCCAGCCCCGACACTAGAGTTGATAGAATCGACATTCGGATCGCGGTAAGCGATCGCAGCTACTGCCTGTTGATGTTTTACCATCTCATCAAAGGATATATCTTCTGATGCTTGAGTAGTTGCCGTAATTTGTCCGACATCTGCGTTGGGAACAAACCCTTTAGGCACAATTATAAATAAATACACCGTTGCTACAAGAATCGCTCCCGAAATCACCATCGTTGTGCGGTGATACTTGAGTGATTTCTTCAAACTCCAATCGTATCCGCTTAATATCACATTAAAAATGTTTTCTGAAAAGTTGTAGAGACGACGATTGAAATTTTGGATTTTGGATTTTGAATTTTGAATTTTGAATTTTGAATTGATTTCTTCCTCATCTCCCACACTATGGGAAGCTAAAGCTACATCTCCTTCAGTTTCTTTATTCAATTTTGAATTTTGAATTTTGAATTTTGAATTGATTTCCTCCTCACTCTCTTGCTCATGATGAGGTGGACTCAAGAATCTGGAACACAGCATGGGCGTTAAGCTGAGGGAAATTACACCAGATACCAAGATTGCAACGCTGATAGTAACGGCAAACTCACGGAATAATCGCCCCAGAATGCCTTCCATGAACAGTATCGGGATAAATACTGCTACTAAAGAAATGGTCATAGATAAAATTGTGAAACCAATTTCTTTAGAACCATTTAGGGCTGCTTCCATGCGGCTTTCACCCATTTCCATGTGGCGGACAATGTTCTCCAGCATGACTACAGCATCATCAACCACGAAACCTACTGAAAGGGTCAATGCCATCAGCGATAGGTTATCCAAGGAGAAGCCTAGCAACACCATAACCCCAAAAGTCGCTACGATCGAAAGTGGTACTGCCAAACTGGGAATGACTGTTGCCGAGATATTGCGGAGAAACAGAAAGATTACCAGCACTACCAGAGCGATGGTGAGTAACAGCGTGAATTGTACATCATCCACCGACTCGCGAATTGACTGAGAGCGATCATAGAGAATATCCATGTTCACAGCTGCCGGAATCTGTGTCCGAAAGGTGGGTAGCAGTTTCTTGATTGCATCCACTACTTGAACAGTATTAGTTCCCGGTTGGCGCTGAATTGCCAAAACGATCGCCCGCACACCAGAATTTTGAATTTTAGATTGGGACTTTTCCCCTGCTCCCCTGCTCCCCTGCTTCTCTGCTGCCCTGCTTTCCTTCTTGACAGGAAAATACCAACTTGCAATCTTATCATTTTCCACGCTGTCTAGGACTTGACCTAGTTCCCCTAACTGCACTGGTGCACCGTTTTGATAAGCCACATTTAGAGAGCGATAGCTGGCGGCATCGTTGAGTTGACCGTTTGCTTGAATTGTAGAATTCTGCTGCTTACCGTAAAGTGTCCCAGTAGGCAGATTGACATTTCCGTTAGCGATCGCATCAGCTACTTCATCAATTCCTATTCCTTTTACACTCAGCGATTCGGGATCGAGCTGGATTCGTACCGCATACTTTTGGGAGCCGTAAACCTGCACTTGCGCCACCCCATCCACCATTGACAGGCGTTGTGCCAGCAATGTCTCAGCATACTTGTCTACAGTTGACAGGGGCAGAATAGACGAATTCAGGGAGATATAAAGAACTGGCTGATCTGCCGGATTTACCTTTCGGTAAGACGGCGGATTAGGCATATTCGTGGGCAACTGCCTCGCTGCCTTAGAAATGGCAGACTGCACATCTTGTGCTGCCCCGTCTATATCCCGATTTAGGTCAAATTGCAGCGTAATCTGTGCACTACCTAAAGAACTAGTAGAGTTCATCGAACTCACTCCCGCGATGCTAGAAAACTGCTGCTCTAAGGGGGTTGCAACTGAGGCAGCCATCGTTTCAGGACTAGCTCCGGGCAAATTAGCTGTTACCTGGAGTGTTGGATAATCTACATTGGGTAAGTCACTAACGGGTAGCTGTTGGTAAGCGATCAGCCCAAATATCAAAATGCCAACCATAACTAGAGTCGTCATGATTGGACGCCGGATAAATAGCTCGGAAATGTTCATCTTAGTAGTGAGTCATTTGTCATTTGTCATTGGTCATTGGTCATTTGTAATTTGTCGTTTTTTCCATCACCTCTGCCCCCCTGCCCCTCTGTTTCCTACTTCCGGTTTTACTTGGACTATGGCACCAGGTACGAGGTTGAATTGTCCATCAGTAACTACTTGCTCACCTGGTTTCAAGCCTTGCTTAATTACCGTTTCATTCCCAACGGTGTCGCCGACGGTAATTAAACGCATTTCTGCTATTTTGTCAGGTTTGACTACATACACAAACTGTCCCTGTTGTCCACTCTGTACCGCCTGAGAAGGCACAGTAATAGCATTTGGTTCTTCGCTTAGTTTGAGTACTACATTGACAAACTGCCCCGGAAATAGGCGCTCATCAGCATTGGCAAAAGTACCCTTAAGTTGAATTGTGCCTGTTTGGGTATTGACTCCACTATCAACAAAGGTGAGTTCGCCCCGTACTGGATGCCCTGCATCTTTAGGAGGTAAAGCATCAACTTTTAACTTGCCGTTATTTGCACTGTATTTTTTGATATCTGGGAGCAGTCGCTGGGGAATAGAAAAGTTGACGTAAATCGGGCGAATTTGGCTGATTGTAATTAGCGAATCCTCAGCATTTGCAGCATTTGCCTTGACTAAGTTGCCTTGAGTTAGCTTCAAGCTACCCGTGCGTCCAGCAATTGGTGCGTAGATGGAACTATAAGAAAGCTGAACTTTGGCATTGTCGATCGCAGCTTCATCTGATGCTACTCCTGCCTCAGCATTTTGGACATCTGCTTGGGCTGCCGCTACTGCTGCTTGAGCATTTGCCACACCACCTCGATCTGCGTTCACTGTCGCCTGTTGAGCATCAGCACTGGTTTGATACTGTTCGGCCTGTTCTTTACTAATTGCCCCTTGCTTGAGCAAACTACTATAACGTTGCGCTTGTGCATCTGCATTTGTTGCCTGGGCTTTATCCTTGACTACATTCGCTTTTGCCTGGTTCACTTGAGCGATCGCTTTGAGGACATTTGCCTGTGCTTGTTTCACCTGGGCTAAATCTTTAGCTTTGGCAGCATTAGCTTGCATCAGCGCAGCTTGTAAAGAACGAGAATCAATTTTAAATAACAAGTCTCCTTTTTTAACGTTCTGCCCTTGCTGAAAATAGACACCCGTAAGTTGACCGCCTATCTGAGACTTGACAGATACTGTAGAATATGCCTCCACCGTTCCCGTTGCTGATAGCTGTATTGGAATCGTTTTTTGAGTCGTAGTAGCAACCACCACTGGCACAGCTCGTTTTTTTCCTGCTTCTTTGCCACTTGATTGGGCTTCGGAAGCATTACAGGCACTACACAAGTAGGCTAAACTTAATACAAGTAGCCAGAACCGCCCTCTTTGAAGAATAATGCTCTGAAAACGAGGAACAGTTTCAGCAGCCAAAGACGAAGGCTTTATCGTCTGAACAAGAGCTAAACAGCGCATATCAACAATCTGGGGGAAAGGGGAAGCACAGACACATTACTAGCTTGTCTTTAGACATCGCATTCTCCGCAAAATGGTTGATTGCGATTAATTCTAATTAGATAAGCGCAATATTAGTTAAACTAAACATTAGTGTACTAATAATTTCTTTTTTAGCCTACCCCTTTTGGAAAGAAATTGTCTTTAAACCGTTGCGATCTGTGACTTTATTTATCTTTGATCTATGTGCCTCAGAGCGGAAGCTTACTGACGGCGAAGCAAGCTAATTTTGGTAAACTAATTCCTGCCCTGCGGCATTTTTTTGTTTTTCATAAATAAATTTAGTTGCTCTGGGACCCTTTTGGCTATAAGGAGAATGATTTTCTAAAACCTTCTGCTCCCGTGTCCCTTGCCCCCTGCTCCTCGGTCACTGAGCGTAGCCAAAGTGCTGCTCCCCTGCTTTTTTAACTCTTCCTCTTTTCTTGCCGTTCTTTGAGTTTCAGCATAATTTCAGCGTGCATCTCGCGGGTAATTGGGTAAAAATACGTTAAAATTAAGCCAAAAATCAAACAAACTGTCGGTATGGGCCCAACAGCAACGCGAATAGCAAATAGTGCCGATTCCGGCTGTATCGGTAGTGGACTTCCGGCTACAGATTCTTTGAAACCGGCTACTTGCAAAGCATTTCCTACCAAAAATAGCCCCAAAGCCAAACCAAATTTTTGCAGCAAAACCATGAACCCATAAAAAATGCCTTCTCTGCGTTGTCCGGTTTGGAGTTCATCTAATTCAATCACATCTGGAATCATCGACCAGGGAATTAGATAAGCTGTAGAGACACCAATACCAGCCATGACAGCCATCACATACATCAAAACTATTTGACCAGGCTGTAAGAAAAATAGTCCGGCAGCTGCTATGATCCACAAACTCATTCCCAGAAAATAAACAACTTTTTTTCCGATTTTTTTACTCAGCGCCCCCCAGACAAATAGCATCAATAAAGCAGTTCCTTGGACTGCAATCAGCACTGGGGGTACCTCTGATTCTTTTAGACCCATATAATTGACTACAAAATAGGGAATAATACTGGCTGTAATCTGCACACCTAGCCAAGAACAAAGATATATACCAATGACAAATAAAAAAGGTCGGTTGCTGAAGACAATTTTTAACTGTTCAAAGAAGGGCAGAGATGCAGGTTCTTCAGTTTGGATGCGTTTGGCCTCAAAAGCCAAGATGCGATCGCGGACTCCAAAAACGCACCAATATAATCCTAAAATTGAAATTACAGTACAAACTGCTGCTAAAACAAGATATCGTTGTTGGCGATCGGCAATCAGTGAAAAAACAATTTGCGTTAAAATCAACGACAGAATACTGCCACCAATGGAAAATGTAAAACGGTAGCTGTTAAGACTAGTGCGTTCGTCGTAATCTTGAGTTAGTTCTGGAGTCATCGCTGTATAAGGCAAATTCACAACCGTATAAAAGGACTGAGATAGAATCCCAATCGCTACGTAATACCAGAACAGCGGCCAAATATTCTCACTCTGATTTGCACTAAATTGCGGTACAATCCACTGCAAGAAAAAGAAAACTCCAAAAGGGATTGCTCCATAAAACATCCAGGGAAGACGACGGCCCCAGCGACGAGATTTCGTTTTATCAGTCAGGAACCCCACAAGCGGATCGTTTATGCCATCCCAGATTTTCCCAATCATTAAAATAGTGCCAGCTAAACCCGCAGGGATACCAGCGACACTGGTAAAGAAAATCAGTAGATAAAAGACGGAGATATTTGCAGTAATTGCTGGGCCTAAATCTCCTGCACCGTAAGCCAGTTTTGTTTTTAAGTCGAGTTTTTCACTCTTAGGATCTCGTTGGGCATCGCCATCAGCAGCAGAATCGTTCATAATAACTTGCATTCATACTAAAATAAAAAGTTTGCATAGGCGTAACCCGCACTTCTCTACGAGACACTCTTGCTAGCTTGCTTCCACGTTCGCGTAGCGTGCCGTAGGCAAGCTCAGTGACCATCGTAGACATCGCCTTCAATACTAGCTATCTACAACTCCCGTTAGACTTATGCCAGACCTTTATGTTTCTTGGTCAGATTATCACCAAAAAATTGAACAACTGGCTATTCAGATTTATGAATCCGGTTGGGAATTCAACCAAATAATCTGTCTTGCCAGAGGAGGACTACGAGTTGGAGATATTCTTTCCCGTATATACCAGCAGCCACTGGCAATTTTAGCAACCTCATCTTACAGTGGCACTGGTAAGCAAGAAAGAAATAATTTAATTTTCTCCCGCCACTTGACAATGACTACCGAAAAGTTAGGTTCGCGCATTCTCCTAGTGGATGACTTAGTAGATTCTGGGATCACCCTCCAACAGACTATATCTTGGCTCAAGCAAAATAATAATTCCCCGATTGAGGAAATTCGCACTACTGTTCTTTGGTATAAAGCTTGTTCGGTTATAGCACCTGATTATTATATCGATTACTTGGCTGACAACCCCTGGATTCACCAACCCTTTGAACACTACGAGCAGATGAACATCGCAGAACTTGCGCGTCAGGTAAATAAAGTCACGAGTTAGAAGTGATGAGTGAGAAGTTATTAATTCTTAACTCCTAACTCCCCAAACTTAGGACTCCACCACCCTTTTTGCGTACTGAAATAAGCCACATCTTTATGTTTAGTATCCTTACGGGATTGTGAGTCAGAACATCGCAACATTATCTTACTCTGCCCTTCTTTGATATAACTGTACTCTTCTAGAGGTTTCTTACATACCGGGCAGGGATATGCAGTCATCTTCATGGGAGGCTTTTGTTGATTCTCAGTCTGGACTACTTTAGTTTGTGGTGGCTGCCAAGTTTTGTTAAAGTCGCTCCAAAATAGGACGACATCACAGCCTTTTGTGCATTTGAGGAAATATTTCTTTTTGACCTTACTACTTGGAATTTTGGCGAGAAAATTTTTGCATTCAGAACATCGAGTCTTAGAAGTTTCATATTTCCGTTCGCTGATCACATTAGCTTTACCTGTTGAGGAACTCACAACTACAGTTTTAGCTTTGGAGAGCGCTGGTATAAAGTAATTTTGATTCCAACTAGTTAAATAATGTTGCCAAGAATTCTTTCCTTCAGAAATGGCATCAAGGGCATCTTCCATTTTTGCTGTAAATTCCGCCTCTAGTAAATCAGGCAGTGCTTTGAGCAAAAACGCATCAACTTCTAACCCTAACGCTGTCGGTTGCAGATGGTCTTTTTTCAACTCGACATAGTTTCGTTTTTTTAAGGTAGCAACAGTAGGAGCATAAGTACTTGGGCGACCAATTCCTTTACGTTCCATCAATTGCACTAATTTGGGTTCGCTATAACGAGGTGGTGGTTGCGTTTGCTTCTTTTCATGTCCAGCATTCTCCAGTTTCAATGCTTGTCCCTGTTGTAATGAAGGTAAAACACTATCCTTGCTGAGATTGTTCCAGTAGCGGGCATAACCGTAAAATTCAATCACTTGCCCTCTGGCTGACCACAGTAAAGAACCAGACTGAGTAATCACCAAAGTTTTACGCAATTGAGCAGCACGACACTGAGAGGCAATTGACCGTTTCCAGATCATCACATACAGATTAAACTGATCATCAGGAAGTTCAGAGCGCAATTGAACTGAGGGGCGAAACACATCCGTGGGACGAATCGCTTCATGTGCTTCTTGAGCCGATTTGCTACTGCGATGCTTGGCGACTTGCAGCGGTACATTCGGCGGATCGTTTTGCTCTAACCATTTACGGGCGCTGGCACAAAATTCTGGACTCAGCATTACTGAGTCTGTTCGCATATATGTGATAAGCCCTGCTTCATACAGCTTTTGGGCAACAACCATAGTTTTATCAGGAGTAAACCTCAACTTTGAACCAGCTGCTTGCTGAAGGCTGGAGGTTGTAAATGGTGGAGGTGGCTGGCGACTAACGATTTTTCCTTCAAAATGAATTACCTTATGAGGATGTCGCTGTGCTTCTTCAACTAAACGTGTAGCCTCTGCTTCAGAAAGAACACGTTTAGATTCCGGTGTTTCTGGACTATTACCTACCTTCGCATCATCATGAGTTTCTGTTTCTTGTTCTGCTGTATCTTTTGCAGAATCGACCGTACCTTTGTAAAAAGCTCGAAATCCTTCAGCATAATCTACCCAGACACTCCAGTAATCTTGGGGTACAAAAGTCAGAATTTCGTTTTCTCGCTGACAAATCAGGTGCAAAGTCGCGCTTTGGACTCTACCAACACTCTTAGCGCCGTTATTTAATGCCCAAACTAAAGGACTACCTTTATAACCTACCAACTTATCTAGGCAATCTCGGCACAACCCAGCACCGATTAAGTTTTGGTCTAGCTTTCTAGGATTAGCGATCGCACTCTGCACCGCCGATGCTGTAATCTCAGTATAAATTACTCGTTTCGGTTCCCTTAAACCCAGCGTTTCTTTCAGATGCCAAGCGATCGTCTCGCCTTCCCGGTCTGGGTCAGTTGCTAAGACAACTTCATCAACCTGCCTCACCGCAGACTTGAGCTTCTGGATTGTTTCTTTCGCTCGTTGGTCACGCGGGACGTAATTGCACCGAACATTACTACCATCCATGACGAAGCCCAAAGAATCGTCCCCTTCATTGCTGAGTTCTCGGATATGACCACAACTTGCGAGAACTTTCCAATCTGAACCCAGAATTTGACTGAGTTTTTTAACTTTTCCGGGAGACTCGACCACAAGCAGGCGTTTGATCATAGCAACTGCATTCTTGATTCTGAGCAATAAACTGGCAATTGCTTTTGAGCGATGGCTGCGCCAACGCCAAAGGCGATCGCCTATTCTCGTTATATGGATTTTCTAAAATACTGTACCAAAAAGCTTGGGAAATTGCTCAAATCAGTTTAGAGGTAAATCATTTCAGCGCAATGACCACGCCATTAGATAGCGGCAATGAATTCATTAACTGTAAGTCCAGCAGTACGGATGAGACTACGTAATGTTCCTTTTGCCACCTCGCGATGATCTGGAACAGATAAGGTTACTGTTTCGCCTTTCTTAACCAGGATAATGTGACTAGCACTTTGACGTGCAAACTCCCAACCAAACGATTCAAACACATGGACGACTTCACGTCCACTTAGAACCGGAAGGGCAGATGCCATGATTAAGCTGTAACCTCTACTTGATCAGTTTCCACAGTGAGCGGTAAACCAAGTTCAGCACGAACTTGAAGACAAGCTGCGATCGCGTCTTTGATATTTTCCAGGGCTTCTTCTCTTGACTGACCTTGACTAACACAACCAGGTATACTGGGGCACTCGACAATCCAAACCCCATCTTCATCACGATCAAGTATTACATTGAACTTCATACACTGTTTTTAGCAAAATAGTTGTAGTTATTTATTATTGTAACCTGCAAACATTTAACCAAAAAATTAGCCAACCCGTCATACCTTGTTGGCAAAATAGAAGGTGCTCGTACTATAACTTGTTCTAGCAATATAAAAAACTTTGGACAATCTTTTCGGCGGATTCTCCATTTAAGAAAGCTTAAGCTTTTATGGCAGCCTAATCAATAGTTGTGTGAAAGCAGTTGTCTTTTATCTTAAACAATACAATTTAAACTTAATTTTTCATTACAGTCTCTCTACATCTTTGTCAAATACTTATAACTTATGATTTACTATGTAGTAATATACTAATTATTAATGAAAATGGAATAGTAATAATAGAACATATTAGATGCCATAAAGCTATTCTGAAAAGTATCAACTTTATTGATGTAATTTCTGAGTTAATAATTATTTGGTTTGCTATATCTAAATCTTCTTTTCTATATGGTATTTGTACTTGATTATCAAAATATAACCTATTCATTGAGTTTAGCAAAGTATCAGGTTGATATTTCTTAAGATCGTTGAAAAAATAAAAATTATCAGTATCTTTTAGTATAAATTTAGATTTTTTAGATGGTTTTGATTTTAACCAAACAAAATGCTCAATATCAATTTTAGGAAGAAAAGATAAAAAACAAATTAATAAGCTAATAAATAATAGAGACACTACAATTATTAATCCTATGTAAATTGACATTGATATATTTGCAGTAGTTTTAATATATGTACTAACAATAGTAATTATAATACCAGATAAACTAAGAATAATTACATTTTTAGCTTCTGCAAATTTTAGCCAATTATTTACTAGTTCAAAAATTGAAATAAGCTTTGATGTAAACATAAAGATTTATCCTAAAAAATAAGCCTAATTTTCAGTGTCTAGCTTTACTAAATTTGAGCAAAAAGACTTACCATGTCTTTCACACCAATTACTACCAAGACTGTAAGCATTATCAAAGTCAAATCTACTGTCTTTAGATACATCTTCCTTTTTCCAAAGCTCCACCTTAACACCATTTGGACATCCACAAGAATATATAGCCTGCTCATCTTTGAGATTATAGAAAAATCTATCTGATACCCAAAGCCTATTATTTGTAGATAAACTAGCTAGTTTTGCTGCCATATTTATGGGTTTTCCAGCCCAGACCTCATTCTGCCTATCTGTCCTATTTTGATAACTCTTCAAACCAAATCTACGAACTAAGACAGTTTTCTGATCAATTCCAAAATGACCGCCAACATTCTGTTCAGTTAGTTTTTGAACTTTAGGCGTAAAATGTTCATAAACAAATGTTTTAAATGATACAGTTGCAGCAAGTGCTGTATAAGATTGGCTCTTGTTGAATAGGCTAAAAACTCCGTCTCCTTTAATATCAATATATGCAGCTCCAAATTGATGAAAAATTCTGATAGCTGTTTCTGTGAAAAATCGATACGCTTTTGCTGTTGTTTTGTCATGTAGTCCGGCACTAAGTTTTGTAGATCCTTCCATATCTACAAAGCAGCAGATGACATCTGGAATCTTTAACCAAGTTGTAGGATTCTGAATCGGTATTTGAGGTGTGTCTGGAATCTGATTTTGGTTAGTAATAGATACTGATTGATTAAAATATCCTAATTCTGTTTCAATTATTTGCTCAATAGCAAGCGGCAACTTCCCTTCTGTCCTAGAATCTTCTCTAAGAAAGAGAGCATTTTTTGGATTATCAAATACACTGTCAAATAAGCTCATAAAATACTCAAAAAGTCGCAATTGTCTGTCTCACAAGGTTGTCTACCTGTGAAATTCAAGTTAAAGTTCTGTATAAATTAGCATTGCTATGGAAGATTTGCCTTGGTGTAATAATACATCTGTAGTGTGGATTACCGAACTTAAAGAGATAGTTACACAAAATGTAGCGTTTGATTTGACTTTGCACTTCCTGTTTCTCTACCAGGTTGACTTACAGCAGTAATTAGTGAGAACTAATATTATCCGCGCCAAGCGATTTTCATAGAGACGGTTTGCGATGTCTACGACGGGCTACACCTACACATTACAAAGTTAAGTTAATCTGCTGGCTAGCATTGTTACTGGGCATGAAGAGTAAAAAACCCGGCTTCTCATCAAAACCGGGTTTTTAAGTAATTGTTAATTTATTTCTGAGCAGTACAACAGGGCAATAAAGGCTTGTTTACAATTTCTTTTATCCCTACTGAATTCAACAAATCTTCCCAATATTTCTCAACTTCGGGATCATTAGGACGCTGGCGGCGTAAATTAGCTAAAGTTCTTAGAGAATCCTCCCAAAATCCAGCGGTTGCAAATAAAACTGCCCGATCTAAGTCTGTGTTTGGTTGATTTAGCTGAAGAGACAAGTTTTCATCTTGCGATCGCACAATTGTACCTTCTACATAAGAGTCTTTATCGCGATTATTAGGATCGCAAATCATCGAAAAAGTCCAATTATATTCTTTACCGATTTGTAGAGATGGCTGATCAACAGGTACATTTACGCTAACAATACCATTTTGCCCAACAGGTTTGAAAGTTCCCTTATATAATGGGTCAATGCTATCACCATCCTGCAAAACAAATTCTAGTGCTTGCACTGTTGTAGAGGTTTGAGGAACGTAGAAAAAGAATGTGGGACGTTCTGCTGTGGTTCGTTGAGCTTCTTTATCTGTTGGTGTCAGGGGAATAAGGTATTGTCCAGTTTGAAAGCAACTTCCCCGCGTTCCTGCCGACCTTACTCTACCAGGTCTACCTGGGACAAAGGCAATACGATTTCTATTGCTACCGCGTTGAATATAACCAGTGACATTTCTAATTGCAACAGTAGCATACCTATCTCCAGGACGTAGCCGCTCTGCTTGCTGAAAATTCAATAAAGCTTTTCTATAGTTTCTCCGTTTGGTTTCATTATAACCAAGCTGCATATATTGGGTATAAGCAGATTTTGCTTGTGCCAGTTGGTAAACTGACTCTATTGCCAAAACCTGAGTAATGCTTACAGGCTCGAAGGGCAGAAATGCTAAAGCAGCAAGCAAATAACTTGCCCAAAATCTATATTTCATGATGTTTATGTTTACTTGTAGTACATTGTTTGGCTATATATAATACAATAGCTTAAGCGTTTACAGTAACAAGACTTTATGTATGCTACTTTCTGGTAAGGCTGAGGTAGTATTGTAGTTTTTTTACAACAAAATTCCCAACTTTTTTAATAAGTCGGGAATCTTAACCTTTGGATTTTCAATAGTCTAAAGTTGATAGACTATTAGCTTTTGCCTATTCCTTACTATTCCTTAATAGACATCTGGTGAAATTAAAGATGCGTTATCCAGAACCGTTGTAGAGAAGTAGCACTGCTACGTCTCTACATTATTTTTCACTCATATTTTTAATGAGGTACAGCCAATTGTTCATCGGCTACCTGAACATGATCGTCAACAATTTTGCGGAATACATCACCTTCAATTGTTTCCTGTTCTGCTAGCAAATCTACTAAACGCTCCAAAACTACACGGTTTTCTTCCAACAGTTCTTTGGCCTTAATGTAGGAATTGCTAACAATTTCGCGCACTTGTGAATCAATTTTGGCAGCAATTTCCTCAGAATAGTCTGATTTATTCATCCAGTCGCGCCCTAAAAATACCTCTCCACTCTGATTTTCTAAGGACAATGGGCCTAATTCTGACATCCCAAAGCGCGTTACCATCTGCCGCGCCATCCCTGTGACGTGTTGCAAGTCATTACTTGCACCTGTGGTCACTTCTGGCTTACCAAAAACGATTTCCTCGGCAGCGCGACCACCCAAAGTAGCAGTAATCCGGGATTTGAGTTGAGAACGCGAAATTAATCCCTGTTCTTCGTTAGGAGTAAACCAAGTTAATCCTAGTGCTTGTCCCCGTGGAATTAATGTAACTTTCTGTACAGGGTCATGGTCTTTGAGCAATGTACCTACTAAAGCGTGTCCAACTTCATGATAGGCAATCAAGCGCTTGCTCTTGCTGTCTACTAAGGCGGTACCTTCCATACCTGCAACAACTCGATCTACAGCAGCATCAATTTCTAAAAGGGTGACAGCTTCTTTGCGTCTCCTGGCGGTGAGAATGGCGGCTTCGTTGAGTAAGTTGGCTAAGTCTGCGCCAGTAAAACCAGGAGTGCGGCGAGCGATCGCTTCTAATGATACGCTAGAATCAATTTTCTTATTTCGCGCGTGGACTTTCAAAATTTCCAGTCGCCCTTTAAGATCGGGTGGGTCGACCATCACTTGTCTGTCAAAACGTCCCGGTCTGAGCAATGCTGTATCTAAAACATCTGGGCGGTTCGTGGCTGCAATAATAATTATGCCTGTGTTACCTTCAAAACCATCCATTTCGGTGAGCAGTTGGTTGAGGGTTTGTTCGCGCTCGTCGTTACCACCACCAATCCCAGCACCTCTTTGTCTACCTACTGCGTCAATTTCATCGATAAATATTAAACAAGGGGCATTATCTTTGGCTTTCTTGAAGAGGTCGCGCACGCGAGATGCACCCACGCCTACGAACATTTCCACAAATTCCGAACCGGAAATACTAAAGAATGGTACACCAGCTTCACCCGCGATCGCTTTTGCTAGTAAAGTTTTACCAGTACCAGGGGGGCCGATTAACAGCACACCTTTGGGAATACGTGCGCCTACAGCAGTAAATCTTTCCGGCTGTTTCAAGAAAGTCACAACTTCTTCAAGTTCTTCTTTAGCTTCTTCAACCCCGGCGACATCTTCAAATTTCACTCCAGTTTTTGCCTCCATTTGGAAGCGAGCTTTGGATTTGCCGAAATTCATTGCTTGGCTAGAAGCATTAGTAGAGCGCCGGAGGAACAATAGCATTAAAGCCCCCAATGGCAAAATCCACATCAAATTGATCAACAGCCCAACAGCCGCTCGACTGTTAGCAGAGGAAACTTCGCCAAAATCAACATTCTTCTCTTTGAGAATGTTGACTAACTCAGTGTTTTGTGACAAAAGTCTTACTTGTTGCGGTGGTGTATTATCTTTTTGCCCCTTGAGATAAACTTTTGCTAGCTGTTCGGTTTCGTCAAGCTCTACTTTCTGGACTTCTCCGGCTTTCACTTTCTCGATCAAGTCACCATAATTTAGGGAGGTGGTTTCTGCTTTTTGTGCCATCACAGGAGTACTTCCGAAAATTCCTGGCAACATAATCAGACTAGCAGCGATGCCTACGGCGGGCTGCGTCAACGCACCAAACCAAGCAACGCGCTTTGAGGACTGCCTTTTTATCAATGCTTTTTTTCCTAAATTTGTCATAATAATTACCCTTTGTCTGCTGGCACAAGTTAAGCGCTGGTTTTATGCCTATTCTTCTATCAAAAATTGTAATAACTGGAAATTACACTTTTCTTATCTAGTCTAACTTCCACACAAAAGCATTCCCAAGTTTCTTCAGGCTATTACATAAAGTTGAGCGAGGGTTATCTAGATTTATGCAGCTGTTAAGACTGGGCATTGGGCACAAGAGGCAGAAGGGAAAAACTTACTCCAACTTCTCCTCTGCTCCCCTGCTCCCCTGCTTCCCCAATTGCCAGTAGATATTAATTTGACACATTCCAGCATAAATCGCTAAGATAAACATAGTCATAACGATTCCGCTTTTTAAGAAATCTGATAATAGTAGCTAGTTAGTAGTTTGTGGGTTAATTATGGTGAAAATTATTGGCATTGGTGGTAGTTTAAGGCCCAATTCTTATACCCAGGTTGCTTTAGAAGTCGCAGCGCAAAGGGTTGAAGCTATAGGTGCAGAGGTAGAAATTCTCGATTTACGGCAGTTGCAGCTACCATTTTGCACTGGTGCAAAGGAGTATCCAGAGTATCCAGATGTTCAGCGGTTGCAAGATACAGTTAGTCAGGCTGATGGGTTAATTTTAGCGACACCTGAGTATCATGGTGGCGTTAGTGGTGTCCTGAAAAATGCCCTGGATTTAATGAGTTTTGAGCAACTGTCTGATAAAGTCACAGGATTAATTAGTGTCTTGGGTGGTCAGTCTAATAGCAACGCCTTAAATGACCTACGGCTAATTGTACGATGGGTACACGGTTGGGTGATTCCCGAACAAATTGCGATCGGACAAGCTTGGGGTGCTTTCAGTCCTGAAGGCAAGCTAGTAGATGAGAAACTTTCTCAAAGATTCGATCAATTTGCTCAGAGTTTAGTTGATAATACTCGCAAGCTGCGGGGTGTAAATTAGTTTATAGGGTGGTCAATGCTTTGCCCACCCTAATAAAAAAACTTTACTTAATGATGATGATGGTGATGATGGTGATCTCCAGCTAGTTGGGGATTAACTGCTAAAACTTCCTCTGACAACAACTGGGCAATATGATCGTTAGCCCATTGCGCCGCCATTGCCAAAAATTCTGGATGGTCATTGACACAAGCCATTTGTACGTAGTTCGTACCAGGATTGTGTTTTTCCAAAGCATGGATGATATGGTGTACATCCAATAGAGTTTCATGATTTTCTGTGGCAAAGCCAATTGGCATAAAGATCACTACTTTTGCACCCAATTGAATCAGGTTATTTGCAGCTTGCTCTGCATTTGGCTGTGTCCAATCAATTAAGGGTGTGTCATGATTGAGCCAACCCACTGAGATTAAGGGATAGCGATTAATCAACTTATCCCGAACTAGATCGTACATTGCTTCACTTTCAGCAATCCCAGAAGTAAAGCCTTTAGCTTTATGAGGACAGCCGTGATTCATTAGCACAATGCCGATTTGAGAAGGTAGATAAGCTGCGGCTAACTCAGCAATTTTCTCTTCAACCAGATGAGCCATTAAATCGATGTAGGCTGGTTCGTTGAAGAAAGAAGGAATGTAGCGCTGTGCTTTAACCCAGTGTTCTTCACCATCAGTCAACTCAACCAGAGCATTGTTAACTTGTTCGATCGCAATACCACTAGTAAAGATAGAATCAACAACCAGCAGTGGGTAAATTAGCAGCTTCTCGAAGCCTTGGTTTTTGATTTCTGCCAAGACTTGATTGGGTAGAAAAGGAGCGCAGAAGTTGAAAGCCTTGAAAACTTGAACCTTATCGCCCCATTTTTCTTGTAAATTCTTCTCGATACCAACCCGTTGCTGTTCAAAGATGGCATTGTGTGGGGAGATAAAATCGTGGTGTGTGTGTCCCCACTCGTGGCGGTCAAATAACGCCAAAAGTTTTGCCAGAGGGGGATAAATCCAGGTTGGTACTGGTGCGAATTTTGCTGTCAGGAGATTTAAAGCCTGTTCGTTATAGTTGGCGAAATCTTCGTAGCTTTCGACTTCGCCGTAGCCCATAAGCAGTACGGCTACACGGTCTTTACCTGATAGATGCTCGTGGGTGTGTTGTACTTTTTCCGGCGTGGCAACCACAATTAGTTCCTCAATATAACCATGAGTGCAGAGAAATATAAAGTCAGGGAATAGTTTGTACATTTCCCCACTAGTAACTTATTATCCCATCCTGGGGGATAGGATAGGTGGGAAAATCAAGATAATACATCAAAAGACATACAAGACTTGCATTTAGGGATAACCCCGATGAACGCTGTTTTTATAGATACGCTCAATGCTCCCTCTTGAGTTAACTTCTTCTGCACTTCAACAGTTTTCTTTTCTAGCCAATATTCCAACTTTGTGACGTTGCAGGGCTATTTGCTGGGGTTGCAAAAAGTGGACTCTATTAATTTTTTCCTCTTGCAATTGGTTATGGCTTTCTTCTAACTTGTTATTTATTTCTTGTAATAGATGAATATAATTATTTGCCCTGGAATTCATGAGCCAGCGTTAACTGAAAGCTTTAGAGTAGGATTGTTAGATTTAATCGGTACTAGCGCGATCGCAGACAATCCCGCAAAAAATATACTGGTTTATCCAGGTAAAGATGTTTTGGTTTTATCAGCATTGCATATCTTGCAGTTTTTGCGCATTAGCGTAGCTCACCGCAGGTATCGCTTAACTGATTCTCTAGAATCACCAATTATATTCATTAGCTTTAGTGCTGGCGTAGTTGGGGCAATAAGAGCAGCACATTTGTGGCAACTCTTGGGTGGTCGTGTGAAAGCGTTTATTGCTATAGATGGATGGGGAGTACCACTACAGGGAAATTTTCCTATTCATCGGATGAGTCATGATTATTTTACCCATTGGAGTTCATGTTTGCTAGGTAGTGGGCAAAATAACTTTTATGCAGAGCCAGCAGTGGATCATTTGTCCATTTGGAAATCTCCTCAAACTGTACAAGGCTGTTGGGTAGATTCGTCCATTGAGATTATTCCACCCAAAGGTCGTCTGACAGCAGCTGAATTTTTGCTTATGCTGTTAAAACGCTATGAAGCAAATTAATCCGGACAATGGAGTAAGTAAACGGGAGTTAAAAGTGAGGAGTTAGGAGTGATGAAGGCAAAAGGTTACAGGTGACAGGAGATAGTCAAGAAAAATTATCCCCCATGCCCCATGCCCCATGCCCTATGCCCCATGCCCCATACCCCATACCCCATACCCCATCTACCTAAAGAAAGTATCTAATGTTTCCAACTGAACCTGCCGCTGTTAATAACGGCTTTGGCGCACTACTAAAAAACCGTGGTTTTATGCTCCTGTGGATTGGGCAACTGCTGTCCCAGTTAGCAGATAAGGTCTTCTTCGTTTTGCTGATTGCTCTGCTGGAGAACTACCCACCGCTTCCAGGATTGGCACGAAACTCGATGTACTCAACCTTGATGCTGTCATTTACAATCCCAGCAATTTTGTTCGGCTCTGCTGGTGGTATCTTTGTTGACCGCTTGCCAAAAAAGCTGATTATGGTTGGCTCAGATATTGTACGGGGAATATTGACGCTGTGTCTTCCCTTATTGCCACGACAGTTCCTGATTTTGTTAATCCTGACTTTTGCCATTTCCACAGTAACGCAGTTTTTTGCACCAGCGGAGCAAGCAGCCATTCCCTTATTGGTGAAGCGAGAGAATTTGTTGGCAGCCAATGCGCTGTTTAGCAGCACGATGATGGGAGCTTTAATTGTTGGCTTTGCAGTAGGAGAGCCGATTTTAAGTTTGGCAAAAAGCTTTATGGGAGAAGAATACGGCCAAGAGTTTGTGGTTGGTGGACTATATATATTATCAGCTGCAATTATGCAGCCAATAAAGTTTAAAGAACCCAAACAACCAAAAGAACATCGGGTATCAAATCACCTTTGGGCTGAATTCACCGAGAGCCTGCGCTATCTCAAGAAAAATCCTTTGATATTGAACGCTATGCTGCAACTGACAACTTTATATTGTGTGTTTGCAGCCTTAACGGTGCTGACAATTCGATTAGCCGAAGAGTTTGGTCTAAAAGAAAAACAGTTTGGCTTTTTCTTGGCAGCAGCAGGGGTGGGTATGGTATTTGGTGCGGCAATTTTAGGTAACTGGGGTGAGAAATTGCATCGCAAGCCCCTACCTTTAATTGGATTTTTGATGATGGCACTAGTTTTAGGGGTGTTCACTTTTACGCACAACTTATTGCTGGCGCTAGGACTCTGTGCATTTTTGGGTGTAGGTGCTGCTTTAATTGGTGTCCCGATGCAAACTTTAATTCAACAGCAAACACCACCTACCATGCACGGTAAAGTATTTGGCTTTCAAAATCATGCTGTCAACATCGCTTTGGCATTACCTCTGGCCATTACTGGGCCCTTAACTGATGCTCTCGGCTTGCGAATTGTGCTGGTAGCAATGAGTGTTGTTGTCGTAGTTGTTGGTGTTTGGGCTTGGCAAAATACCCGCAAAGTCTTGCAAGACGTAATTTAATTAATGTAGGCTAATAATCTAGCTTTATATTTAATATATAAAATTTCTGAAATTTAATTGAACTTTTCAATTAAAATGAAATCTTAACTACAGAATTCAGCATTAATTTTAGCTATAGTCTGAGGTTTGGCCGTGCGTTCACTAAGTGTCTCCGTAGGAGAATCGCTTTCCCAAATTAGTCTCCCACAAACCGAGAATCATAAACAGTCTCGTACTTCTAGCTTGCCAGTCGTACCCAAACGTGCATCTGGCGGTTTTGCTCTACTTGACAGCCTTCATCGCCACGGTGTTGATTATATTTTTGGTTATCCTGGTGGGGCAATTCTACCAATTTACGATGACCTGTATAAGGTGGAAGCAACTGGTGCTATGAAGCACATTCTCGTGAGACACGAGCAAGGCGCAGCCCACGCCGCTGATGGATATGCCCGTGCTACAGGTAAAGTAGGAGTATGCTTTGGCACTTCTGGGCCAGGAGCAACTAACTTGGTGACAGGCATCGCCACAGCCTACATGGATTCAATCCCGATGATTGTGGTTACAGGACAGGTAGCACGTCAGTCAATTGGTACAGATGCGTTTCAGGAAACTGATATTTACGGGATTACCCTACCAATCGTCAAGCACTCTTATGTGGTGCGTGATCCCAAAGATATGGCGCGAATTGTCGCCGAAGCCTTCCATATCGCTAGCACTGGGCGTCCGGGGCCAGTTTTGATTGATGTCCCCAAAGATGTAGCTTTAGAAGAATTTGACTATGTACCTGTAAAACCAGGTTCAGTCAAGTTACGCGGTTATCGTCCCACGCTGAAAGGAAATCCTCGGCAAATTCATGCCGCGATCCAGTTAATTACTGAAAGTCGCCGTCCGCTATTGTATGTAGGTGGTGGTGCGATCGCAGCTGGTGCCCATGAAGAAATCAAACAACTAGCTGAATTATTCGATATCCCTGTCACCACAACCTTAATGGGGATTGGTGCCTTTGACGAACATCATCCCCTCGCTTTGGGAATGTTGGGAATGCACGGCACTGCTTACGCTAACTTCGCCGTTAGTGATTGTGACTTGCTAATTTGCGTCGGCGCTAGATTTGATGATCGCGTTACAGGTAAGTTAGACGAATTCGCCTCCCGCGCCAAAGTAATTCACATCGACATCGATCCGGCAGAAGTCGGCAAAAACCGCATTCCCGAAGTGCCCATCGTCGGCGATGTGCGAAACGTCTTAGTAGACTTGTTGCGTCGCTGCAAAGAAGCAGGGATTAAGGCTACACCGAATCAAAACCAAGAGTGGCTGAATTTAGTTAACCGTTGGCGCGATGAGTATCCTCTGATAGTGCCGCAGCATCCCGACAGCATTTCACCCCAAGAAGTAATTGTAGAAGTCAATAGCCAAGCACCCCACGCTTTCTACACCACAGATGTCGGACAACATCAAATGTGGGCAGCACAATTCCTGAAGAATGGCCCAAGGCGCTGGATTTCTAGCGCTGGTTTGGGAACAATGGGTTTTGGCTTACCTGCGGCAATCGGCGCGAAAGTGGCGTTTCCTGATGAAGAAGTCATCTGTATTAGTGGTGATGCTAGTTTCCAAATGTGTTTGCAGGAACTAGGAACAGCTGCACAGTATGGAATAAATGTCAAGACAATAATTATCAACAACGGCTGGCAAGGGATGGTGCGCCAGTGGCAGCAAGCCTTCTATGGTGAGCGTTACTCATGCTCCGACATGGAAGTAGGGATGCCAGACGTAGAATTATTGGCAAAAGCCTATGGCATTAAGGGCATGATAATCAGTGATCGCAGTCAATTGAAAGATGCGATCGCCGAAATGCTGGCACACAAAGGGCCAGTAATTTTAAATGTCCACGTCACCAGAGATGAAAACTGCTATCCTATGGTAGCCCCTGGTAAGAGCAACGCTCAAATGGTCGGCTTGCAGAAGCAAGCACCGAAAGCGGCAGCCGAGCCAGTGTATTGTAGCCATTGCAATGCTAAGAATGCTCCTACTCACAATTTTTGTGCTGAGTGTGGGACGAAGCTCTAACGCTTTTTGATAATTCAGACTAGAGAGGTAGGGGAGCAAGAAGAAGAGGAGAAAGATGCTGGAATTCTCCCTAATTCCTGCCCCCTTTCCTGTTGCGTAGGCATCGCTTAATCTCCCTGATTAAGTTGAAGTAAAAAGATATCTCCTAAATAGGGCTTGCTGAAAAAGTAATAAAAAGCCAGAGGAGGATCATCTGTGAGAGGTTAAAATAAAGCGCATTTTGTCAATCAGTTAAAATACCCAAAATAGTCTTATTGAAAATGATAATCGTGCGTGGGGGAGGGTAAAAGGAGGCCAGCGACGCTCGCCTCCTTTCCGTGGAATTACTTTAACCTCTCACTGAGGTCTTAGGTCTGATTGTCCATAGAGCATCACCTTTGTACACTTTCTCCGCAAGCCCTAACTACCTTACGATATCCTCACAAAACATCCCTGATAATTACTGGTTTCAAAAATTACTTCGTAAAGGAAGCTAGAGGGAATAAGTTTTTTGTGCATTTATGAAATTAATCCAAATACAAAAACTAGTCGTAATTCCGGTTTTGACTGTATTGAGCTTTGTGTCTACATCAAATAAAGTACTAGCTGACTATTTAAATAGTCAGGGGTCAGGAGGTAATTACCGTTATGAATTGTGGTCTACAGATGATAATAGTAATTACTATTTAAAAATTTGGCTATATGAAGCAAGTCCAACAAGTAGCCCATATAGAACAACTCCAGGATTCGCTTCTACTAGGGAAGCTTTAATTTATTTTGATTGCAATTACGCTGAGAAAAATTTACCAGAATGTTCTCAATGAGAATTTAGAACCTTCTCAACATAATTCGTAATTCGTAATTAAATAATTCAATTACGAATTACAAATTACGAATTAAACTTCAGCTGGTTGATATTCTTGTTGTCTTTCCACAAACGACTGAACACGGGTGCGGTAGTTTCTCATAGTCTCATCTACCCATTCGCGATCATTGCTATTTGCATACAAATGCACCAGTGGTTCGCTGGCATCTGGTAAAACTAACAGCCAACTGTCATCGTAGGGTTGACAAATTTTCACTCCATCAATGAGTTCTAGGTTTTGGGCTGGGTGAGTTTCGACTAAGTAACGCATCAAAGCACCCTTGGCTGTCCACGGGCAACGGACTGTATAAGTTTTGTGAATTACACGAGGCAATTCTGATCGCGCAGCAGCAAGTGATCGCTCCTGGATAGTCAACATCTCAATTATCTTTGCAATGCAGAACATGGCATCAAATCCCGGATGCAGTTGCGGGAAAATAAAACCAGTCTCTCCACTACCTCCAATCACCACATTCGGGTTTTTCTGACAAGCCTCCATTAAAGCTGTAGGGTTGGCTTTAGTGCGAATCACTCTGCCATCATGGCGACGGGCAACTTGTTCAATAGCACTGGAAGCATGAACTGGTACAACTACTGTTCCTCTGGGGTTAGCAGTTAACATCATGTCTACCATCAGTGCTGTTAGCATTTCCCCACGAATTGGGTAGCCTGATTCATCAACTAAAATTAGCTGTTCCCCATTAGCAGATACTTGCACGCCAAAGTTAGCTTTCAATGCCTCTACTACATGACCTAACTGAGTCAGCAATCCTTCGCGCTCGGCTACGGACATCGCCGTTTTATTGACACTGGCATTCAGTACAACTGCATCAGCGCCAAATTTATCTAACATTTGGGGTAAAACTGCCCCTGATACTGCATAAACATAGTCAATCACCACTTTTGCGCGGCTGTTGCGGAGTGTATGAACATGCAACAGTTTCTCAAAAGCAGTACAGTAGCGATCCATGACTTGGCTAGGATAAGACACATCCCCAATTTCATGAATTAGCGCCCGCCGCATATCCTCCTTAAAGTAAGCCCCTTCAATTTTCTTTTCTTGGGCTTTGGAGATATTAATGCCCTTTGCATCCATGAATTCAATCAAAATATAGTCAGGGCGGTCAGGGTGTACCCGGACGTGGATACCACCAGCTACCGACATTGTGGGTATAACTGTACGGGCGATGGGGATAGCTGTAGCATCGAGGTTTTGAATGTCAACACCTACTGACATTAAACCAGCAATCAGCGATCGCGTCACCATCCGAGAAATATTACGCTGGTCGCGGGAAACCGTTACTTTAGAACCAGGTTTTAAAGTAGAACCGTAAGCAGATCCCAATTTCACAGCGAATTCTGGGGTGATGTCGATATTAGCTAATCCTTGGACACCGCGTTGCCCAAATAAATTGCGTTGAGCGATGTTTCCCCAAATCAAGTTAATGTTTAAAACTGCCCCTGACTCAATCTTTTTACTGGGCCAAACACGCACGCCTGGGCTAATTTGGGCTTCTTCTCCCACCGTAGAAAGCGAACCTACAACCGCAGCTTCTAATACTTGAGCGCGGCGATCTACACGAGCGCCACGGCAAATCACACAGGCAGAAAGAGCTGCTTCGTCGCCAATGAATGCCCCATTCCAGACTATGGGACGTTTAAGATTAGCATCAGCGCCAATAGTGACATTATCTCCAATTACGGTTCCTGCCTCAATTTGTACTCTTGCCCCGATACGGCAATTATCACCAATCACTACAGGAGTTTCAATCATAGCCGTATGATCGATGTAAGTATTTTGGCCTACCCATAAATCATGAGAAACTTCTTTGTAGGCATAATCTAGTTGTACTTTTCGATCTAACGCGTCATACTGAGCCTCGCGATAAGCATCTAAGTGACCAACATCACACCAGTAACCTTGAGCAATGTAACCATACATTGGCTCATCTTTTTCTAGTAGTAAGGGGAATAAGTCTTTGGAAAAGTCAGATTCAACGTTTGCTGACAGATATTCCAAAACTTCTGGTTCGAGAATATAAGTACCAGTGTTAACGGTATCAGAAAAAATTTCACTACTAGAGGGTTTTTCTAAAAATCGCCGAATCCGTGTCTCCTCATCGGTAATCACCACTCCAAATTCAATCGGATTGGGAACCCTGGTTAAAATTAAAGTAGCTTTTGACTGTTTTTGTTTGTGATATGCGATCGCTGCTGTCAGGTCAAAATCTGTTATGCTATCACCGCTAATAACTAAAAAAGTTTCATCAAGAAGTTCTGCAATGTTTTTCACACAGCCAGCTGTACCCAAAGGCTGATCTTCTTCGACAGCATAGGTCATCTGGACGCCAAAATCGCTGCCATCTTGAAAATAGTCTCGCAACACATCAGGTAAATAATGCAATGTCGCAATAACTTCTGTAATTTGATGCCGTTTGAGGAGATTGATAATATGTTCGGCAATTGGCCGATTTAAAATCGGTACCATTGGTTTCGGCAGATCGCAAGTCAACGGGCGAAGCCGCGTTCCTGAACCCCCTGCCATCAATACTGCACGCATAAACCCTCCTTATAACTAGTTATAGCTTTCGCCACTTGAAAACGTGTCAGATATCTTTTGTTCTTCTTTCTCTAGTCTGCTATGGATATTGATATTTGAGGAACTTCCACAAGATGCATTACCGCTAGGCAAAAGTCAAAAGTTAAAAGTCAAAAGTCAAAAGTTTTGTACAAGGCTTTTACAGGGCATTGGGAAGATGACTTGGGGACAAGGAAAATTGGGGACAAGGAGAAGGGAAAGACTTGTTGCAAGTTCTAAGTTCTAACTTTTGTCTTTTTGTCCCCTTGCTTTCCTGCTCCCCCAGTCCCCAACTTATTGACAATGATAAAGTTCATATTCGTAGCCGTCTACGGTTGGCAAAGATTGAGTATTAGACATCACACATGTTTTCACAGCTTCTGCTACGGGTGCGTGAAAGTTTACTAGCCACAAGTCAAAAGGTCGTAGTAGTTTTTTTAAAGTATTTTCCAGAGCAATGGTGGAAGCATTCGGATCTCGATCTTGATGAGCAAGGAGAAACAGAGGATTTTGGAGTGAATTTGCAAGTTTAATCTCCCTTGCAACTCCCATCATTTCCCCAGTGTGTACATAAGTTTTGTGGGTGGTAGCAATCAGTACTGGTGTTGGGGATGTTTGTTGAATTAGTTGCACAAACAAGTCAGGACGATAATATTTTTGATAGCCGAGATTGCAAATTACTGTAACTGCACTGAAAAATCCCATTAACCAAATTAATATTACGGCTTTTTTCCCGTTTATTTCCCATTTACCTATGCTTGTTATCCCATTTTTCCCTGGCTCTGTTTCCATCCATTCCTGGGGAGGATGCCAACAAACTGCTAGACTTGCGCCTAGTAAAACAACGATCGCGGGAAAGTAAACAAAGTTATATCTAGCACCCCTGGTGAGGTCAATACCCAAAAAGTACGTAAAGATAAAGAATAAAGCGATCGCACTGATAACTACTCCAGTAAACACCTGAATCATAATCCGGTTTTCTAGGTGCTGTAGTTGAATTTTAATCCCACGCAGCAAAATTGGCACTGCCCAAATAAAGAAAGTCAACATCACCAATCCAGAAGGAATCACAACCAAAGCTTGAGAAGATTCAACTGGTAATAAGGAAATCATTGCAATTAATGTTCCTAAAGCTTGAAAAATTGGGCTTAACCAATCTAGTCCAACGCGCGAACCTCGAATCCACTCGGTCAAACTATCACGATTTTTATTCTCTAACAAGGTTGGTATCCAAATTAAACCTGCCACACAAGTACCTATAGCAACGGCATAGATGCGCTGCCAGGGAGGAGAGAAGAGGAGAGAAAATTTGCTACTATTTTGGAATTGAAGCCAAGCAAGAAAAATCAAAACTACGACTTCTGTGCAAAGGGTGAGAGTGAAAAAATAATGAGTAGCAATACCTAAGGCATTAATTCCTACCCATAAAAGTGTTACCCATATAGGTAAAGGTGTGCGGTTTTGAATATGACGTGTGACAATTACTAAGCAGGTGAGGGAACCAATTACCCATAAGACTGCCAAAGTGTAATGACGCGCTTCTTGTGCTAAAAATACGCCGTAGGGTGATACTGCCATCATCGCAGCAGTCAAGTGTCCTACTAATGGCGAACGAAAAGCTACTCTACCTAATACGTAAACACACGGAATGGAGGCAGCGCCGATTATCGCTGGTAGCAATCGCGCACCAAACAGCGATACTAATCCTCCGTCGCTGGGAAATAATTTCATCCACAGATAAGCCAGCACAAAATACAGTGGTGGATGATTATCTTGTGTAGCTAAGTTATGAATGACATCACCAATAGTCGCCGCTAGGTTTAGTTGCAGTGGTTGTAATAAGATATCAGGTGCGATCGCTCGGTCTAGGGGAACTGATAAAAAAGTATTCCCCAAGCTAAACACCAAGGTGGCAAACTCATCAGTCCAAGGAGGCTTTGCAGTCAAGTTGACTAGGCGCAAGCTGATGCCGACGATCAACCACATTAAGATCGGCAAGAGATGAACCCAGGAAGGAGGAAGGCGAGTCTGCCAATTATGCCAATGCTTGCGTTGTGAGCTGGAGTTTTTATCTGCCAGAGGCAGGAAATGTATAGCAGATGCAGGTAGCAACGAGATAGTTTGTTTGTAAAAATAAAATGCACCTTGGAAAAGAAGAGACATTGCTGGGCCTCACACTCATGGATTTGTAGATTTGACGTTTGAGATTTAAGTTCAGAGTAACTGAAAGTTTAGGTTTTAAAACCCTTCATTTGCATGAAGGGTTAAGAGCATCAGGTCAGAGGAATTATTTTACATAATTCCTGGAACAGTAGATTTACTACTTTACTCATCAGCTTTCCCTGAATATGCTTACCATTTAGCAACTTTTCACCTTGTTCGGTGACGTTAGCTTTGAGTGAGTCGCGGTAGTCAATTAACTCCTTGGTCAGTTCGTTCTAAGGTCGTTTACAGATTGGGATCCCCATACAAATGCACGTCACCAGCTTTTATCTAAACTGTAACTTGTATAGACAAACACTTCAGTTCTCTACTCACTTATTTCACTACTTATGGGACACTGGTAGCCTGAAACACCCTTCATCGGCTTTCAACGGCTATTGCATAAAGTGCTAATTTTCCCGGATTTGGTATTTGTTACTGAGATGAGACACTACGGAAACCGACAACGGAACTGCCCCCAGACAGCTGACATTGTTCGCAGTGGAGTCAGTTGCAACGGCTCCCCCCTCCCCCCTAGTTACGATTCTTACTGGGATGAAATAACCAATGGCGATCGCGAGTCAGCCCATGTTCTGGAACAAGACACAGACTCAAGTCAATTAATCAGTAGTCAAAGGTCGGAAGGAAGAAGTGGAGATTACGATCGCTTCGGGACAGCCGCCGATGGAGATTGAGAGTTTGATTAAATCATGGAGAGTAACTAATGCCTAAACCAAGAAATTTCTTTCATCTGGGCTTGAATGAATTAGAGAATATTGTCAAGTTGACTATTCGTGCCTCATCTGCGGAAATGGCAGTAAAAATCTACGAATTATTGGAATTATCCCTCTTTTGTCACTTTCCGGGAGGGCGATCGCGCTTAAGCCTCATGAGACAATCAATACAAGCTATACTATTAGAAAAAAATGGCTCTTGTATTTGTTCTTAGAAAAGAATCGCGTGATTGCTTGCTATACAACAGCTCTAGAATTTAGAAATGGCAAATGTTTTCCGAGAGTGACAGATGAGGATTATAGGACTCCTATTTGATTTTTGAAAAAGAGTACGAGATAATACAGATGAGTGTAGAAGTGTAAAAGCAGACTATGATAAACCAGCATCTACAAACTGCAACACTAAAGACGGAAGTGGCAAACTCTAGAAAGTACTGCCGTAATTCACTCTCACTTTAAAATACTTTAATTATCAACGCACAGGTTTCAAGATATCGTAAAGTAGATTGTAGCGGTTAAACCCTGCTTCATACAAAGAATTTGCCTGTGGCTGTACTACATTACTATTCTGCGGTAAAATCTTGAGTGCAGTTTCTAAATTGGGGTAAACACCAATCCCCACCATTGCCAAAATAGCTGCTCCGTAAGCAGCTCCTTCTTCGGCTTTGGGAGCAATAAGTTTTGTTTGCAAAACATCTGCCAAAATTCTTAACCAGATGTGAGAACGTGCGCCTCCACCCGTTGCTAAGAGTTGATCGATGGGAGCGATCGCACTGATGACTTCCAACACTGAACGCAAGCTAAATGCAACCCCCTCTAGGACAGCACGAGTTATATCTGCCTGGGTATGGGCTAATGAAAAATTCACCAAAGCACCGCGAGTATCTGGATCGAGGTAAGGACTGCGTTCTCCTGCGAGGTGGGGTAGAAATAGAACACCACGCGCACCAGGCTGCGATCGCTCTGCCATATCCATCAGATCGGTGTAGGATATATGTGGGGCAAATGTATCTCGATACCAACGCAGAGAACCACCAGCCGCCAGCGTTACTCCCAGCAGATGATAGCCACCATCCACATGGCAGAACAAATGTACCCGACCTTCTGGATCGGGAATTGGGCGATTGCACGGTGCAAAGATCACTCCTGATGTCCCAATACTCAAACCACCTCGGTTCATATTGCTTGATGAGATGCCCAAACCAATGGCTGCTGCGGCATTATCACCTCCACCTGCGACCACAGGTAATCCCACAGGTAATCCCACACGGGCGGCTATTTCTGATTTTAGCCGTCCAGTGATCGTGGTAGATTCGATTACCGGAGGAAACAACGCTGGATTGATATCAAGAGCATGGAGAATATCTGTATCCCATTGCCGATTCGTCAGATTCAGACAGCCGACACCAGAAGCGTCAGATGGTTCCGTTACTGCTTCGCCTGTTAATACATATCCCAGATAATCTTTGGGCAAAAGAATCTGCCATAACCGAGTGTATGTTTGTGGTTCTTCAGTCCGCAACCATAGAAGCTTCGGTAGTTGAAACCCTGTGATTGCCGGATTTCCAGTGCGCTGGATCAACTCGTGACGGGGAATAGCAGCTTCAATCTCAACAACAGCTTTACCTGTGCGCTGGTCATTCCACAAAATCGCCGGTCTGATTGCTTTGCCATCTGCGTTGAGAGGAACCATACCATGCATTTGTCCAGACAAACTGAGGGCGAGCGGTCGATGTTTGTTTAGCTGTTGAGTAACATCGAAAAGAGCATCCAAACTGGCTTCAACCCAATCCGATGAGTTCTGTTCCGTCCAACCGAGTTGTGGAGTTAACAGGGGATAGCTTCTGGTTGCCTGAGCGATAATTTGCCCTTGTAGATCAACTGCGATCGTGCGTACTCCTCCTGTACCCAAGTCTAAGCCAACTACGATATCAGTCAATTGCCCCTCCAAATTCTTAAGAACAGAAGGCGGAAATGAAACTTCCGCCTTCAAAGGTCGCAGCTTTCATCTGGTTAAGTTTTCTGCAAGAATCGGACTAATGTTTCTTTAGCTCCAAACTCATACAATTTGCGTAAATGGTTCGCAACTGCATCGGCAAAAGGCGACTGCGATAAATCACCAAAAATCTCAGTCAGGTTGAGCAATGGTTTGGCATCGGAACCACTAGAATGAGCTAGTTGAGTCAAAGTACCTGCTATTGGGTCATCAATGGGAATGGCGTTACCTTGGTCATCAAGTCCATTCAGGTAACGGAACCAAGCAGCAACCGTTAAGCTCATGTAATCAATCGCCGCACGTTTGCGTAGCGCGTCACGGACTGAGCCTAAAACAAATTTTGGCATTTTGGCGGAGCTATTGAGGCACAGACGCGGCAGTTGATCACGAATCTTAGGATTGGCAAAGCGTTCAATTAAGGTCTTTTTATAATCGTCTAAATCAATTCCTGGCACAGATTGTAGTGTTGGCGTAACTTCTGTCATCAAATTATCGACGGCTTGCCGAATTAATGGATCGGCCATCACCTCATGAACGTAGGTGTAACCTGCCAAGGAGCCAAGATAGCCAATTAACAAGTGACTGGCGTTGAGCAGCCGGATTTTCATCATTTCGTAGGGATGAACATCGCTGGTCATCTGCACGCCAACTGATTCCCAATCGGGTCTACCTGCGCTGAAATTGTCTTCGACTACCCACTGAAGGAAGGGTTCGGCAACAACTGGAAAAGCATCATCGATATTAAACTGTTCCGCCACCATTTTGATATCTGCTGGGGTTGTAGCGGGGGTAATGCGATCGACCATGCAGTTAGGAAAGGCTACTTGTTCGGCAATCCAACTTCCCAATTCCGGGTTCTGCATTTGGGCAAATGCGGTTAACATTTTGCGGGCAATGTTACCGTTACCTTGGAGATTGTCGCAGGACAACACGGTAAACGGTGCTATTCCTTGTTGACGGCGACGATCAAGGGCTGCTGTCAAAAAGCCATATACTCCAATTGGCTGATCGGGATGCTGCAAATCGTACTGGATAGTTTGGTGATTCGCATCAAATTCACTGCTACCTTCAATATAGTAATAGCCTCCTTCGGTAATGGTGAGGGTAACGATGCGGCATTTGGGATCTGCTAAGGTGTCAATCACTGCTTGACGGTTATCTGGGGCAAACAGATATTTTGTAATTGCTCCTATCACACGAGCGCGATCGCCTGATGGTGATCTTTCCACTAACGTATACAAACAATCTTGTGATTTCAGTGCATCCCGCATTCGTTTGTCGAATTCTAGTAGCCCAACCCCGCAGATTCCCCATTCACTACCGGGATTTTGATGAAAGTAATTATCTAGGTACAATGCCTGATGTGCGCGATGGAACCCGCCCACACCGATATGGACAATACCGTTTGTGATTTGATGGCGATCGTAATTGGGTACGCGAACGTTATTTCCTAAATGGGACAGAGATGTTTCATTCAGCTTGATTGCTGAGTCTGTGCTGATATTGCTGTTCATGGGATTCATTTTGGGTTAGGTGGTGACGATGAACTTTGGGAATGGCTTCACCGTCGCGATCAAACAGATGGCAAAGCTCACCGTTAATGTAAATCGGAACGTAATCATGCATTTTAGCTGGATTATCTCCGTCTGTTTGCACAACTATGGTTTCGCCACCTGCAATCTTGATGTAGAAATAAGTTTCTCCGCCTAATCGTTCTACAACTAATACTTCACCATTCACGCTTGGGTTAGTTTGATCTAGCAGCAGATGTTCGGGACGAATCCCTAATGTTGCTCTATCCCCAACTGATAGGGTTTTGGGTTTCACCGGAATCATTACAGTTGCGTCACCAGGAAGTCTGACTGTTGCCCCAGAGTCATTGATAGCTGAAACTGTCACTGAGATAAAGTTCATTTTCGGTGAACCAATAAATCCGGCGACAAATAGATTGCGGGGATGATGGTAAAGTTCCAAAGGAGAACCCACTTGTTCGATAATGCCTCCCTGCAACACCACAATTTTGTCGGCAAGGGTCATTGCCTCAACTTGATCGTGGGTAACATAAATCATCGTGGCTTGTAAACTGTCATGTAAACTGGCAAGCTCAATCCGCATTTGCACGCGCAAAGCAGCATCCAGGTTAGATAGTGGCTCATCAAACAAAAATACTTTGGGATTACGTACCAAAGCACGACCGATCGCTACCCGTTGGCGTTGTCCTCCTGATAGTTCTTTGGGCTTGCGGTTTAAAAGCGGCTCTAGTTGCAGGATACGAGCAACTTCACGCGCCCTTTCATACCGCTGGGCTTTCGGCATACCTGCAAGCCGGAGGCTAAACGCCATATTCTCTGCCACAGTCATGTGGGGATATAAGGCGTAGGTTTGAAACACCATTGCTAAACCGCGTTTATCGGGTGGTATGTCATTAACTTTCTGCCCATCAATGAGCAAATCGCCGGAGGAGATTTCTTCTAATCCAGCAATCATACGGAGTAAGGTTGATTTTCCACAACCGGAGGGGCCAACAAAGACGACAAACTCGCGATCGCCCACGTCGAGATCGATGCCTTTGATGATCTCTGTGTCAGCGTAGGTTTTATAGATATTTCTTAAGGCAACTGTTGACATAAAATGCTTCCATTAATGGGTTGAATTTTTATTTCGCGCAAAGAAGAACGCAAGAGTATGTTCCAATTCCTTCTGTCTTCTACTTCACTGCACCAAAAGTCAGACCTCGGACTAATTGCCGTTGACTCAGCCAACCAAAGATGAGAATGGGTGCGATCGCCAGTGTTGATGCTGCCGAAAGTTTTGCCCAGAATAATCCTTGAGGGCTGGAAAAGGAAGCAATAAAGGCTGTAAGGGGCGCAGCATCTGCGGTTGTCAAGTTCAAGCTCCAAAATGCTTCGTTCCATGACAAAATAATCGAGAGTAATGCAGTGGATGCAATTCCGGGCAGTGCCAATGGCAGCAATACATGAATAAGTTCTTGCTGTGTGGTTGCTCCATCCATGCGATCAGCTTCGAGAATTTCTTTCGGAACTTCTTTAAAAAAGCTATAAATCATCCAAACAACGATTGGTAAATTAATCAGGGTATAAATGATAATCAAACCGATGTGAGTATCCAATAACCCGGCGTTGCGACACAAAATGTAGATCGGCACCAGTACACCAACAGGTGGCAGCATTTTGGTGGACAGCATCCAGAGTAAAGTGCCTTTGGTGCGTTTCGTTGGAAAGAACGCCATTGCATAAGCGGCAGGTACGGCAAGCAGCAGTGCGACTATAGTCGATCCCAGGGAAATCGCTACGCTGTTAAACGCATAATTGAAATAATTTGCCCGATCTTGGATGGCAATATAGTTCTCGAATGTCGGGCGGAAAAACAACTGAGGGGGAGTTGAAACTGCCGCTACTTCAGTTTTGAAACTGGTGAGAAACATCCAGAAAATTGGGAAAAACAAGATGCAAGCGGCAAGCCAGCCAAGCAATGTCCATAGCCAAATCTTCGGGGTTTTACGTGCCATGTTAGGTATCCAAATTACGAGCAACACTACGCATCAAAAAGATTGCCACGATGTTGGCAAGGATTACGGCAATTAATCCACCAGCTGAAGCACCGCCGACATCAAATTCCAGCAAGGCTTTTAAGAAGATGTAATAGGCCAGGTTAGTGGTTGCAAGTCCCGGCCCGCCGCCTGTGGTAACAAAGATTTCTGCAAAGATGGTGAGGAAGAAAATTGTCTCAATCATGGCAACCACAGAAATGGCGCGGCTCAGATGAGGTAGCATGACGAAACGAAATAGAGCGATCGCATTTGCACCATCCATCCGCGCTGCTTCTAACTGATCGCGATCGAGTGACTGAATAGCTGTCAATAAAATCAGCAACGCAAAGGGCAGCCATTCCCAGGAAACAATAATAATGATCGCAAGCAAAGGAACGCTGGCAAACCAATCGATCGCTCCCAAACCCAAACCTCTGGTGATTTGAGCAAACAGCCCATTTACTGGATGCATCAGCATATTTTTCCAGATTAGGGCGCTAACTGTAGGCATCACGAAAAATGGTGATATTGCCAGCACCCGCGCTACTCCACGACCATAAAAGTCTTGGTCAAATAGCACTGCTAGTAATGTCCCTAGACCAATTGTGATTGCTAAAACAGAAACAACCAAAACTATTGTGATGGCGATCGATGTCCATAAAGCTGAGTCACTGAGGATGAACGTGAAATTTTCAATCCCGATGAATTTGCGTGCATCTGGATTCAACAAGTTATATCGCTGAAAGGAAAACCATACAGTCATCACCAGAGGCACAATCATCCACAGCAGCAAGACAACGACTGAAGGCGCAACCAGAGGTAAGGTTGACACTTGCCGCGTAGTCCGTTGCTTAGTGGGTGGTGGCGTTTTGTGTTGAGGTTTTACCGCTAATGAAGAAGACATAAGCAATTCAAAATTCAAAATTCAAAATGAAAAACCCAAAATTAATAGGTATCCTCGCTGCTGACTGTATGCAAGTTAGATGTGGAACGGCTGAGGATTACTCGATATAGCCTGTGTGTTTCATAAAGCGTTCAGTTGATTTCTGCGATCGCTGCAACGCTTGGTCTACCGAAGTTCGATTGGTCAATGCCGCCGCTAAAGTTTGCCCAACTGAAGTACCGATCGCCTGAAATTCTGGAATATCAACGTATTGAACTCCCTTATACGGAGTTGGTTGTGCAGATGGACGGGTAACATCAGCAGATTGGATCGCTCCCAGCACGATTTGGGCAAAGGGTGCGGCTTTTTGATAGTTGGGATTTTGATATGTGGAAGTCCGAGTCCCTGGTGGTACAGCAACCCAGCCATTTTCCTTAGCAACTAGTTGAATGTATTCTTTTGATGTTGCCCAAGCGACAAACTTTTGCGCGGCTTCTGGCGATTTGGAGGTTTTTGGAACTGCTAGCGCCCAAGCCCAAAGCCAATTTGAGCCGTTGGGATATTTTTCAATTGGCGCACGAGCAAAGCCAACTTTGTCATAAACTTGGGATTCTTTGGGATTGGATAACAACCCTGCGGCAACGGTTGCATCTACCCACATCCCGCATTTACCTGTGGAGAATAATGCTAGATTTTCATTAAATCCATTGGAACTAGCTCCTGGAGGCCCATATTTGTTGAGCAGATCGACATAAAAGGCGATCGCTTCTTTCCAAGGTGGAGTATTGATCGTTGGTTGCCATTTCATATCAAACCACTGTCCACCATAGGTGTTGACCAATGTGGAAACAAACGCCATGTTTTCACCCCAACCGGGTTTCCCACGCAGGCAAACCCCATAAACTCCATGTGCTGGGTCGTGGATTTTGCTTGCCCATTCTTTCATCTGGGGATAAGTTGGCTGTTGAGGAACCGCAATCCCGGCTTTTTGAAACAAATCTTTGCGGTAGTACAGCATGGAACTTTCCCCATAGAATGGCACGGCATAGAGTTTGCCGTTATTGGAAAGTCCTTCTCGTATGGGTTTGAGTAGATCGTTTACGTCATAGTTTGCATCTAAATCTAAAGGCTTCAACCAATCCCGTCTAGCCCAGATTGGTGTTTCATAGGAACCAATGGTCATGACATCAAACTGTCCACCTTGGCTTGCAACATCTGTAGTTGTGCGTTGGCGTAACACATTTTCTTCCAGCACAACCCACCGAAGTTGAATATCAGGATTAGCTGACTCAAATTTCCGAGAAAGCCCTTGCATCACCACCATGTCGCCATTATTAACTGTGGCGATCGTTAGTCTAGTTTTCTGGGCGGCTTGGGAGCGCGGTGAGCAAGCATATAGCAGTTGCGCCAGCATCACTCCAGCCAGAAATGCAGCTATCACTTTAGCGAAGCGGCGAATACGCATCGCATAACTCCTTTAAAGTAAAAAACCGAACAAAATAAATTTTTGATTTTATGCTCTAATTTTGGGCAAAAGCTCAATAATAGAAATCATATCAATCTGATTTCGATCACGACCATTTGCAACAATTCTTCAATAAGAGGTTGAATCTATGACGGCAAAAGCAACTTATCAGTTTGCAGGTAAGACGATCCTAATTACTGGCGGTGCGGGAGATATTGGCAAGGCAACTGCACACCGTTTTGCTGCTAATGGTGCAGGAATAGCTTTGCTAGATTTGAATGAACCGAAAATGGCAGATGTGGCTGGGGAACTAAAAGAGTACAACGTTCCAGTTGGCACGTTTCGCTGTGATGTTACAGCTAGTGATGATGTTGCCAAAGCTTTTACTGATGCTGTAAAGCAGCTTGGGCAAATTGACTATGTATTTAATAATGCAGGTTATCAAGGAGTGTTTACCAAAACTGACGAATATCCTGAAGACGACTTTCAAAAAGTGATCGACATTAATGTTGTCGGCGTTTTCCACATTCTCAAGGTGGCTGCACAACACTTGCGTGATATAGGTGGAGGTGCGATCGTCAACATGGCGAGTTATGCAGGGGTGGTTGGGCCGCCAAATATGTTGGCTTATGCCGCTTCTAAGTTTGCGGTGATTGGAATTACTCAGACAGCAGCAAAAGACTTGGCTCCCTACGGTATCCGAGTAAATGCACTCTCCCCAGCGTTGATCGGCCCTGGTTTTATGTGGACGCGGCAAACTGAATTGCAAGCGGCAGTAGGGTCACAATACTTTGATGCTGATCCCAAGGTGGTTGAGCAACAGATGATTAATTCAGTGCCAATGCGGCGTTTAGGAACTTTGTCAGAAGTGGCGAATGGGGTAGCGTTTTTGATGAGCGAAGAGGCAAGCTACATTACCGGCTTTAACTTGGAGGTTACTGGGGGATAATAAAAATTTAAAAATAATTGAGCAATCATTATATCTTTGGGCATATTATCTAAAAAATGCAATCATGCCTTTGACAGATAGATGGTTTTTGCAGGTAGTATATGGGACAACCTTTTTTGGAGCGGCGCGATGCCAGCAAAGCTGGCTTGCCCTTTCGGTCTCGCAAATTAGACCTAGCTGCTCATGCTGCTTGGCTCTATTACATCGCTGGCAATACGCAAGAAGAAATTGCCGCCAAGCTCAATGTGTCCCGGCAAGCTGCACAACGCTTAGTGGCACTGGCAGTCAGTGAAAAATTGATTAAATTTCGACTCGATCATCCCCTGAGTGAATGCATTGCTCTGGCTGAATCGTTACGCGATCGCTTTGCTCTGTCACTTTGTGAAGTAGTACCAACTGACGCAGGTAGTGGCGATACATTATACGGAATTGGTGTCTGTGCTGCCACTCACCTAGAGGCTTATCTGATGGCTAAAACCCCAACTATACTGGCGTTGTCATCAGGTCGCACATTGCGAACAATGGTGGAGCAGATACCCTCAATGAACCAACCCCAGCATAAGATTGTGTCAATTATTGGCAATATGTCCCACTCTGGGCGTGCAGGTCGTCACGAAGTGGTTATGCATTTATCCGATCGCGTCGGTTCCCAAGCTTACCCAGTGCCGACTCCGGTTGTTGCCACTAGCATTGAAGAACGAGAACTATTGCAGACTCAGCGATCGTTTATCGCTGTCAAAACTCTTGCAGAGCAAGCCAAAGCAACCTTTGTCGGAATTAGTCACATTGCCTGGAATGCTCCGTTACATCAAGACGGCTTCATCAATGACGATGAGGTAGCTGAATTGATTGAACTGGGAGCAGTAGGAGAAATTGCAGGTTGGGCTTACAGCGATCGTGGAATATTACTACAGCAAGGGACAAACAGTCGGGTTGCCAGTGTCGCTCTTGAACAACCGGCTCATCGACTGATTATTGGTGTGGCAGGCGGTGTGAGAAAAGCAGAAGCGATTTTGGCTGCTCTGCATGGCAAGTTAATTACAGGATTGATTACTGACGAAGCTGCCGCCCAAGCGATTCTTGCTAAAATTTAGTACCAACTTGCTTTCAAAAATGTCTTTTCTCGAATAGCTTATGCTCAAGGCTTCTCACTTATGGGCAATCGCTTGACAGAAAAGATTTTAGATTAGTAACAAGAGCGATCGCTGAAAATTTACATTTCACTGAAAAATGGTTAGAAGATTAATTTAAATGAATAAAGCTAAAAAGAAGCAGCACTTCGTACCTCAATGCTATTTAAGAAATTTTGTTGGTGAAGACAAAAAATTATTAGTTTTGGATAAGATAAAAAAATCTATTTATCCTGCTGATGTGAAAGATGTTGCCCAAGATAGGTATTTTAATGACTTTCCTGATCCATTTTTACCTGAAGAACTAAGGGATAAAACAAAATCTCAGTTTATTGAAGATGATCTGTCTAAAGTAGAATCAAGCTTTGGAGAGTTTCTAAAGCGGATAATAAATTGTCTTGAAGAAATAGAAAAAAAAACTTATTTGATTCTCTTGGAGTTCTAGACGAAAAGGCAAAGAAAAAATTCTCTGCCTTTTTAACACTTCAGTTAGTCAGGACAACTACGCTTAGATGGCAAATTAGAGAAATGTTTCAATCTTTGAACGCTCTTAAGGAAAGAATGGATCAGGCAATAATCAAGAATAATATAGATATTCAAAAGTTTAGCTTTCCTTTTCCAAAAACTTCAAGTAATTCAATTTATTTTCATGATTTTTTAAAGGTAGGGATAGAAGAAGACTCAATAGCACAACATTAGCACAACATTTATTTTATATCTCTAATATTCTTGATCAAGGTTCTGATTCAGAAATATCAAAAATATTATCAAGTCATATTTGGTTATTTGGTGTGAACTCAACTTCCATTTAACTATGGACTTCAGATAATCCAATAGCAATCAAACCCCACGAAGATTTTGGAACTGGTTTGTCCTCATTTGGTGTCCAAGTAGCTTATCCAATCAGTTCTAAACATCTTCTAATTATGTTTGAACCAAGTTTTTGGAATAAGCTCAAAAATTTGGACGGAATGAGTATTATCCTTTCAAAAAATGATGTAAAATCATGTAACAAGCTACAAGCGATTCAATGTTATAGACAAACTTACTCCAGCAAGAAAAATTTTGAGCTTTTGCTAACCAGAATTTTAATGCGATCGTATCCCTCCGCTAGGGTGCGTTGCGAGTAACACGACCAAATCTCAACTAACTAATGACGGCTGATTTGCCAGACATCATAATAATCTCTAATTCCTGACAGAAGGCAGAGCCAAAGACGCTCCGCCTCTTGGACTTTATGTATGTTTATTTAATGTTCTTGTCCTGTTGGTCGGATGAGGATTTCGTTGACATTAACACGCGGTGGTTGCGTAAGAGCGTAAACGATCGCAGCTGCAATATCTTCGCTTTGCAGAGGTTGAATTGAATTGCGTCGTTCTTGAATCCGTTGTTTGGCAACGGGATCGGTAATTTGGTTGTCAATTTCCGTATCCACCAAACCAGGTTCGATTATCGTGACACGGATGTTATCTTTGTGGACTTCTTGGCGCAATGCTTCCGAGAGGGCATTAACACCCCATTTGGTAGCATTGTAAACACCAACGCCTGCCCGCGCTGTCCGGCCTGCCACTGAGGAGATATTGACTATATGCCCGGATTTTTGCGCCTTCAACAGAGGCAAAACAGCATGAGTAGCATATAAAAGTCCCAATACGTTGATGTCAAATGATCGCCGCCAGTCTGAGCTATTTCCAGCTTCAATAGTTCCTAGTAAGGCAATCCCGGCATTATTCACAAGGATATCGACTCTTCCCAATTCTGCATTGGCCTTTGCCACCAAGTTATTTACCTGAGTTTCATCAGTCACATCAGTGACAATAGGCAATGCTTTGCCACCACTAGCTTCGATGCGTTCTGCTAATACCTGAATGCGATCGCTACGCCTAGCAGCAAGTACTACTGTTGCTTTTTCTGCTGCTAAAGCGATCGCAGTTGCTTCTCCAATTCCCGCTGATGCACCAGTAATAATTGCTACTTTTCCTTCTAATTTACCTGTCATTTATTTAACTCCTTAGTGATTGAATATTGAGCATTGGGCATTGAGAAGAGACAAGGGAGAGATTTATTCAATAATTCCCCCTTATCTCCCTTATCCCCTGCTCCCCTACTCCCCTGCCCCCAGCCTCTTACCGATCCTCAAAACGGATGCAACAGCTGCCCCACACAGTATTAGGGCTGCAAAACGAAAAGTTCCTTGGAACCCTGCAACGATCGCATCAGGAGGGGCAACAGAGACATCTGCACCCGCAGACATACTAGCAATTAAGGCTCCAAATACTGCCCCAATTAGAGAAACTCCTACGGTGTTCCCTGAGGTACGTGACAAAGACAACAGCCCAGAAGCAATCCCTAGCCGCTCTCTCGGTACCGAGCCCATAACAGTGCTGTTGTTGGGCGATTGGAATAAACCCAGACCAATACCGTAAATAAAATAGCGCGATATATAGCCTGGCTCAGTAATTTGAGCGTCAAAGGTACTAATCCCCAAACAGCCCCCAATCATCAACCCCAGCCCAATTGAACTGATTAGTCGAGCGCCAAAGCGGTCTGAAAGTATTCCAGCCAGTGGGGCAATTAACCCACTCAGTACAGGCGATACGGCTAGTAATAGCCCTACTTTTACCGTCGGATAATGCTTGACGCTCTCTAGAAAGAAAGGGACGATCAGTAGCGAACCGCCAATAACAATGAATGCTAACCAGCCACTTAGCAAACCCATACTCAACTGAAGATTGCGAAACAGCTTTAGCTCTAGTAGTGGCTGCTTTAGAATCGCTTCAACTACCAAAAAAGTCGTGAAACTCACAGCGGCGATCGCTAATAATACCAATGCATTGGTACTGCCAAAGCCCTGGCTTTGCCCTAGCGTCATACCTAAACCAAAACTACCCAGAGTCAATAAAGCTAATATGGCTCCCAAAAAGTCAAATTTCTGTTTACCCTCAATGCGTGCAGAAGGTGGCACCACGCGAGCTATTAAGAAACTAGCGATAATCCCTAAGGGTACATTGATGAAGAATATACTATGCCAGCCTGACCAGCTTAAGAGCAATCCGCCAGCAGAAGGGCCAAAAGCAATTCCCAGTGACACTACACTACCGATGACGCCAACAGCCCGACCTCGTTCGGAAGAGGGAAAAACTTCTGTGATAATTGCTAAACCAAGCCCAGAAATGAACACAGCACCTAGTCCTTGAAGTGCCCGAAAGGCGATCAACCACTCGATACTAGGTGCAAAACCACACAACAGCGAACTGAAAGTGAATAGAACAAGTCCTCCCTGGTATAAAGATTTCTTGCCCCACATATCCCCCAAGCGAGTTGCTCCCAAGACTAAACCGGAACTGACCAACTGGTAACTCAATACAGCCCATTGGGTAGTAGGAAAACTGGTGTTAAAGGCTTGCACCAATGTAGGCAAAGCAACATTAATGATGCCCACATCCAGGGTAGACATGAACACCCCAAGTCCGACACCGAGTAAGACCCAATTTTTTTGAGAGCCTGATAAACCCAGAGGTTCTGCTTGGAATTGTGCCAACGTTTAGCCTCCGCCTTTGACTTTACGGTTGTGAATAGTTTGCATACGTATATTCATTGTAGGGTGCTATCCTTGCTACCAAGTTCAGGAAACTAAGTTGGAGATTTTGTTAAGTGCGATCGCAGCAGGCGCTTGGTCGATCAAAAATGCTCTGGATGAATGAAAAATTCAGGTTTATGTCGGGTATCTACTTCTGAATCGGCAAGATTGGCTTTTCCACTTGTCATATATTTGCTAAAGTACTTAAGTACTCTTAACTCTGCACTCCTTCGGCTATATCAGCGATAGTGTTCAATAAAGTACGGTAGTTTGATTGAGTTACTGTACTTGAGACTAGTTAGCAAACTATCATAGACAACTCTCAGAAGCAAGCTCTAGAGACATCGGGAATAGGGAATGGGAAATGTCAATTATTAAAGTCACATCTGCAACTGCAAATAAGTACCTTTTTGTATAATTAATGACTCAAAAAGCTGGCTTATCTCGATTTGCATTCGGATTTATTGCAGGCTTTGTGTCTGTTTTGCTATTTCACCAAAGTATGTTGGCGCTGCTATATGCAGTGAATTTTACACCTCGCGCCCCTTATTCAACTGCACCAACACAACCATTAGGAATCCCGCAAATTTGGTCAAATGCTTTCTGGGGAGGCATTTGGGGACTGACTTGGGTAGTAATTGCCCCTTATTTTCGACATAATAAAAACTATTGGTTAGCAGCCTTAGTATTTGGTGCAATTGCGCCGACGCTAGTGGCTTGGTTTGTGGTTGCACCACTCAAGGGTCAACCCATCGCTGACGGTTGGAAACTTGTGGGAATAGTCATTAGGGTGTGGGAACCGCCGGGTTGCTGAGATTATTCTCTAAGAAGCAATTGTTTAATAGCTAGGTTTTAGGCACTTCTAAGTAGGTGGGTAATGTTTAGTATCATCCAAACTAACCAAAATAGCCTGCTCCTTATTTACAGCATAAAGTTGAAAATGTGTATATTATTATTTGAGAATAGTCGGTCAAAAAATAGCGATCGTATTATTCGCGTTATACCAATTCTGTATAAAGATGTGTAGAAGAAATAACTCCACTACCTGCGGCGCTTCCCGCGAGTCCGGAAGGTTAGGAGGGATGGAAATGATGTGCAGCTTCACAAAGAATTGGCTTTACTCAGTAAATCAAAGATCAAAATAATTTATTACAATGGATAATTTTGGGATTTACACACTTGCTAATGACGTGGTATTTGACCAACTAGTAGCTTTGCTAAATAGTATTGAAGTGAATGTTAGTCCAGATATTCCGATTTGTATTATTCCCTATGATGATCGCTTAAAACAAGTTAAGCAGGAGATACGTTCTCGACCTAATGTCACTCTGTTTGACGATAAAAGCTCGCTCAAAAAATGGGAGGATTTTGCCATTCAAGTTTGGAACGCTTATCCAAGAAATAGCCGAAAAAAGAAAAATTCTATCGAATGGAACAAAAAAAATAATTTAATCAGAAAAATGTCTGCTTTTGATGGAAAGTTTGAAAGATTTGTATTTTATGATGCTGATAGTTTGGCAATGAATAAGCTAGACAAGGTTTTAGAAAAACTAGACCAATACGACTTTGTGTTTGATGACTGGGAACACGCAAAACAAACTTCAGTTGCAGCTTTCGACTTGCCAAAGTTAGAACAAAAAATGTCTTTGCCTGAATCTGAAATCAGACGAGAAATACACTGTTCTAGTTTTTTTGGTTCAAAAAAGGGTATTTTAGGCGTTAAAGAATTAAAAACACTCAAAAAGCGATTGATAGAAGATAAAGAAGTCGAATGGCTTAACGAAATCGCTTGGTGGTGTGACGCAGATTTATTTAGTTACATGACCTTCAGAATTGCTCGACCACTATTTAACTTTACACTCAGTCCCGATGGTGAAGATAGAACTGGCAACTGTGCTAATGCAAATACATTTGTGAACATTGATAATATTCTTTATAACCAACAGGGATTAAAATCAATTCACCGCCTTCACTATATGGGCTATTCTGCTATTGGATTTGCCCGCTTATGTCAAGGTGAAGATGTTGATATTCGTTACAAAAATGAATTTTTACACTATCGCTTTCTGAAGCAGCCAGAGCAAAAACCGAAGCAATTAAAGCCACCCACCTTAACGGCTAGAAGCAATCGATTTATCAAAAAACTTTGGAATAAAATTAATCAAACTATTTCATACACTTAGTTTTTGCCCAGCCTTGCTCATTATGCATTTAGTTTGTAAGCAATGTCCACTCTCATATTGCAAAAATGCCTAAAGTTAGTGTTTCCATTCCCACTTTTAATCGAGTTAATTTACTACCTTTCGCAATTGACAGTGTACTCAATCAGTCTGAGCAAGACTTTGAGCTAATTATTTGTGATGACGGTTCTAGCGATCGCACACCTGAGTTGATGTCACAGTACACAGACAACCGGATTAAATATATCCGTCATCAGCAAAATATTGGTAAAAGTAATAATATGCGCTCTGGCTTTGATGCTGCCAGTGGTGAATATTTTATTAAATTTGATGATGACGATCGGCTTACACCCGATTTTCTCGCAAGTACAGCAGCTATTCTTGCTCAAGACTCTAGTATTGATTTTGTTGGTACAGACCATTGGATAATTGATATTAACAATGTGCGGGATGAAGCAAAAACTCAAGAAAATTCTCAGCGCTGGGGTAGGAAGAATTTACCCGCAGGTGTTGTAAATAATTTGTTGGAAGTTGTATTTATTCAGCAAAGCTTTCAAGTTGGGGCGACATTATTTCGCCGTAAAACCTTGCAAGAATTAGGATATATGCAGCCAAATCTGCAAAATTGTGAGGATAATGATTTATTTGTACGTTTAGCTTTGGCTGGAAAAAAGGGCTATTACTTACCAGAATTATTGATGGAATATCGCTATCATACAGAGCAGCAAGGTATCAATCGAGCCATTCCTTATTTATTTGATAAAATTCAGTATTTAGAAAGTTATAAGTTTGAGTCTGAGAAATTAGAGAAAGTTAGAGAAAATCGTCTAACTGAAACACAATTATTATTAGGTTTACGTTTAATTGAAAAGGGTGAAACCCAAAAAGGTAGAGAGCTAGTTTTAGCGGGACAGTCTTTTTCGACTGCTAAAGCTTGGACTGGTTTAGGTTTATCGTTGTTACCAGTTGAGTGGCGAGGTAAGGCGTTTAATGCACTGCGACAGATGCAGGGTTAGAAATTAACATATTGTGCAATTTACTTTTCACGTAATCTAGAAAAGCTATATAAGTTAGGTTGAGCAACAAAACCCAACATTGAGCGTTAATTGTTGGGTTTCACTTCGTTCAACCCAACCTACAATTATCTATCCATATTAGCCCCGAATTATTTTTGCAACTCAGATGTAACTAAATTTTAAATAAACAAAAGCCGTGCCCAGCTATCAACAATATCTACCATTTTCTCGCCACTGATACCTTTAATCTGTTTTTTACCATTGGCAATTTTTACTCTTGCTAATACATCTTTCAAAGATTCAAATTTTTTCTTTTTACGTTCTTTTTCAACACTTTCAGCAACCTGAACAGCTTTTTTATCAGTAAAACCAGCAGTTCTTAATCTGAAGGTCAACTCTAGTAAACTTAGACTATTAAATGCATCTAATGGTGTAATTTGTTTTGGTATCTGACTTTCAATTAACTTGAGAGTATCGTATAGTTTCTGTCTTTCTTGTCTCTCTTGTGCTAGTTCTGATCTTAAATCATTAATTTGCTTTTCTAAAAAATTAAAATTATTGTTTTTTGAAATCGATTCAGAATTATTTGTTTGAATTGGAATTTTAACTTCTGGTTTATCATCAGAATCCAATCCCCTAAATATAGCTATTTGCTTCAAGATTTTCTCTTCATTTTTAGGGGAAATTACAAAAGCATTAACCATTTCACCTTGACGAGGATTTTTTTCTCGTGCTTTAACAGCAGCGTAGTATTCAAGATGCCCATCAACAACCATATAAGTCTCAGTATCTGTAGCTTTCAAAACTAATGGTCTGATAATTCCTCCACTCTCTAGGATCATATCTGCGAGGTTTTCTAAATCAGTCTCAGCAAAATTTGTACGAGGAATATCAGAAGTAATATCTTTGACATCTACAAGGTAAAACTTAGTCATTAATTAATCCCCATTTTTTGTAAAACTTCATCTGCTAAAATATCAAATTCCATAGCCGATTGTTGAGCAGTAGATTTAGCTTGTTCTGCGTATTTAACAACAGATTTAGGATCAGGATACTCTAAGTCTCCAACTGTTATCGTCTGATTCATACATTCTGATAGCGCTGTTCTATCATAAATTACTGCTTCCATAAGAGGCAGATTATAGCGTTCTGAAATTACATCTCTCTGTTTTGGAAATGTATATTGTAAAAATTTAGCATTTGTTGAAATTTTAGAAGCGATAACACCCATTATATTGATAGGTAATTTGCCTATGTCTTCCCTAGATTCATTAATTTGTTTAATAAAATTTATAACTGTTGGTAAACCTTGATTAGCGAATGGTTTTAAATCTGAGGGAATAATTAAGTAATCAGCAGCAATCAAGGCAATTTCAGCATAATAATCTCTTGATGGAGGAGTATCAATGATTACAATATCATAATTATTTTCTACTAAATTTATTTTTTTTACTAATCTACGTCTAGTCGCTAAAATTTTATTAAGTGTGTCTTGATGTTGAATCAAAGTAATGTGTGAAGGAATAACATCAATTTCAGGATTATTGAAGTAGTGAGATTGGCGAACAATATCTGGAATAAAGTTAAAGTCACCTGATTCTATTAAATGGTAAACATTTCTATCTTTTAAATCATCTTCTTCATCAAATTGAAACTTTATTAATCCTGTAGCAAAAGTAGTATTTGCCTGGGAATCTATATCAATTAACAGTACCCTTTTACCTTTTTTACTCAAGGCTGCTGCAAGATTGACTGCAACAGTAGTCTTCCCAACACCGCCTTTATTGTGGTAGATTGCAATCGTTTTCATTAAATATTGCCTCTTGATTTCAAAAATTAAATTATTTTCAGTTATTTGAACTTCTGGCTTATCTACCAGCTGTTCTTCTTTCAGACTCTCTCTACCAATTAAACTTTTAATTTTCTCTAACTTTATCTCAACTTCCTTTCCAGAACATTGAAATACTAGTTGAATATCATATTGCAATTTTTGATAAATTCTAATTTCTTTGCCATTAGTCAACAATCCATACCTGACATGCAAGCTGGTTAAATAATGCCTGAGTCGGGGGACATGATTATTTAAGTTTTGTTTGGGATGCTTTGCCTCCATGACGACACTCAGGGGTGAGTTGGCATCTAAGACAAAGGGAATCACTTGTGCGGCAAATGCTAAAAAATCTAAGCGGATGCTACCAACCGCAACTTCTTGATACCAAGTGTCAGGAGTATAACCTAGCTGTGGTAGCAAATATTGCACTATGAGTTTGCTTTCAACTTCGCTTTCGTTACGGCACAGCTCGGGATTAAAAGGCAATATTTTTTTACCTCTAAATAATTATTGGACTTGAGACAAAACCTAATATTTGCTAGATTATGGCATAGCCTTAATTATATTGAGTGATATAAATCACTTATAAAATTTAAAAAATTATCGTAAAATTAGCACTTTTGCTGATAAAGTAACCAATTTTGAAAGCTAGCCATATTTAAAATTAATAGGCTACGTATGATAGTTGGCTTAGGCTTTTCTTTGGGTAAGCTAGCTTTGGAGTTTAGTGGTGAGAACCCCTGTTATGAACTGCACTCAGATTGGTCAAAAGCTAGTTAGTTTTTTGAGCGTTTATAGCTCTTTATTAGCCATTTTGGTTTCCTGCTGGGATAGGCAACAAAAGATACTGATTGCATCTTGGGAGTGCGATCGCGTGAGTCTGTAAACTGGAGGATAAAGCGTCACTTTTAGTACATTGATGATATGCTTCATTCTACAAACAGATGGTATTGCATTGAAACAAGTAATTTAACTAAGTGCTTAATCGTACTCATCTGACTGCTGAAACACTCTTAGTATAAAGGAGCGAATATGAGACGTGTTGCTGTCAAGAGCGATCGCAGTCATCTAATATACCAAGGTTGTGATGCCTGGGTATATTAGATGTAGCAACCAACATCAGTTTTTGTCGCAAAATGGAATCCATCCACAGGCTAATATTTTAATCAGCGATCGATGCTTTCGCTGTGCAGAACGTTTTTAAATTCTCTCTTTTAGCAGTCGGAATCTAAATCCAAATTAGGTCTACTGATAAGAATAAAGCCAAAGGAGGAATTTTCAATGCCTCAGACTCAAAACCAAGGAAAACCAACAGATAGTCAGCTGACCTCAACGATCCACAGCGTACATTGAGTGCAATGTATTAATCCAGAGATTTTTTAAAGATGAGTTTGTTTGGGTAAAGCCGCGCTTCAGATGAAAGATGAATTTAATGATAAACAAAATAATTAGACAGAGAAAAAATTTCCGGCGGCAAAGTTAGAGTTCTTAGGCTTTCTTAATCCCTTGGATTGAGAAGGAAAAATTATGCAGCACATACATTTAGCTAATCAACATTTTGTTTGATGCGAAAAGGTGATCGTCTACTTAAATACTTAAACTATTTACTCACAAATCCAGTATTAGTTATCGTACTAATGCTCACAGCATTGACGAGTGGTTGTCAAAAAAACGATCCGGCAGCGAATGCTCAAGGACCGCCACCATTGCCGGTGAAACTTCAGAAAATTGACGCAGGCACAATCGAAGAAAGTTCTGTGTTTGTCGGATCGTTGGAAGCGCAGCAAAAAGTCACGCTACAGCCTCAAACTCAGGGACGAATCGAATCGATTCTAGTATCGAGTGGTCAGCGAGTGCAGCAAGGTACACAGATCGCATCCTTGAGTTTAGATCAGACTCAGGCTAATGTCGCCAGTTCGATCGCTGCGGCGAGTTCAGCGCAAGCAGCATTGGGAACGGCTCAAGCAGAACTTCAACAAGCCGAAGCCCAGCGAACTAAAGCAGCCGCCAATGTTCAGCTGCAACGGACACAATTCAATCGTAACCAACAGTTAGTCAACGAAGGAGCCATAGCCAGACAAGAGTTAGACATTGCCAGAAATAATTTGCAAGCGGCGATCGCAGACTTGCAAGCCACAAATAAACAAGTTGCTGCATCAGGTGCAGCTATTCGGCAAGCACAGGCAAATGTGCGCCAAGCCCAAGCCAGCACGGCTGCCTCACAAGTCAACCTTAATTTCAAACGAGTGGTAGCACCGATTACTGGCGTAGTCGGTTATTTTCCAGTCAAGATTGGAGATTATGTCAACACTGGACAAACAATTACCACAATCACGCAAAACGATTCGCTAGATATTAATCTTTCTGTACCCTCAAATCGATTGAATCAACTGCGAACCGGATTGCCCGTTGAGTTGATCGATCCCACCACGCAGAAATTGATTGGCAACGGCGCGATCAACTCCATTTCTCCCTCAGTCAGTTCCGATCAGCAGTCAATTTTGAGCAAGGCACGCTTTGCAAATTTACAAGGACGACTGCGTGATGGGCAATACGTTCGAGCTCGGGTGATTTGGAATCAACAACCAGGTATCTTAATTCCCACCGCCGCAATTTCTCGCGTTGCCGGACAAAATTTTGTGTTTGTCACGGAAAACAAAACCGTAAACGGCAAACAGCAGCAAATTGTGCATCAGCGTTTAGTGCGCCTTGGTGACATTCAAGGCACAAACTATCAAGTCCTTTCAGGACTTAAATCCGGCGAAACGATCGTGACTGCTGGCATTCTCAAACTTAGAGAAGGCGCACCAATTCAACCGCAATCCTAAATCCAGGACATCTGATAATGTCGATCGCCAACACCTTCATCAAACGCCCGGTATTAGCTACCGTTTGTACCTTAGTGATTCTGATTTTGGGGGGAGTGTGTATTCCGCTACTGCCGCTCAATTACTTACCAGATATTGCGCCGATTCGTGTTCAAGTCTCAGCCACCTATACTGGGGCGGATGTGGAAACCGTAGAAACTGCGGTGACAACGACGTTGGAGCGACAGATTAACGGCGTTGAGGGAATGCAGTACATGACCTCGAACAGTTCCGCAGGTAGTAGCCAAATTTCAGTGTATTTCGGGTCACAGACGGATAAAAATATTGACTAAGTGAACGTGCAGAATCGGATTGCCCGTGCCACACCTCGCTTGCCAACGACCGTGCAACAATTCGGTGTGACAGCGCAAACGTCTTCAACCAGCATTTTATTAGTGTATGCGCTTTATCCCCAAAATAATGAGTATGACGCGCTGTTTATTAGTAACTATATTGACCTCAATTTGCGAGATCAGCTGCTGAGAACACCGGGAGTTGGCGATATCACAATTTTTGGTGAAAAAGAGTATGCGATGCGCTTGTGGCTCGATCCAAATGCACTGGCGAGTCGGCAATTAACCGTGACAGATGTGGCAACAGCACTGCGATCGCAAAACATTCTCGCCGGAGCCGGAACGTTGGGTCAACAGCCTGTGCCTCCAGGTCAAAGTTATGAAATTCCGCTGCGAGTCAATGGTCAATTCAAAGATGCATCAGGATTTGAGAATCTCGTCATTAAAGCCGGGAGTAATGGCGACTTAATTAAACTCAAAGATGTCGGTCATGCCGAACTCGGCTCGGAGACTTACGCTAGTAATGCGAACAATAATGGCAAGCCGGCGATCGGCATCGCAATTTATCAGTTACCAGGTAGTAATGCGCTGGATGTGGCGAAAAACGTTGAAGCGCAAATGAATGACCTGATGAAAGAGTTTCCGCCTGGATTACAAGCCAAGATTGTTTACGATACCGTTGGGTTTGTGCAAGCATCACTCGAAGAAGTGGTGAAAACGCTTGTGGAAGCGATCGCGCTGGTGGTACTCGTGATTTTTCTGTTTCTCCAAGACTGGCGAGCCACAATTATTCCGATTATTGCGATTCCGGTTTCGCTGATTGGCGCATTAGCATTTGCTTACGTGTTTGGATTCTCGTTAAACAATTTGACCTTATTTGGTTTAATCTTGGCAACAGGATTAGTCGTCGATGATGCAATTATCGTCGTTGAGGCAGTCGCCCGCAAAATTGAACAGGGAGTGCGACCGTTTCAAGCGTCAATCGAGGCAATGGACGAACTTACTGGAGCAGTGCTGGCAACGTCGCTGGTGTTGATGGCGGTATTTATTCCGGTGGCGTTTTTTCCGGGTTCGACTGGGAGAATGTATCAGCAGTTCGCCTTAGTAATTGCCTTTTCAATCGCAATTTCAGCGTTTAATGCGCTTTCATTCAGTCCCAGTATGTCTGCGATTTTGCTGCGTCCGCCAGAACCCAAACGCGGCGCACTTGGCTGGTTTTTTAACAAATTTAATCAAATTTTGGCATGGATAATTCAACGATATCTTGCGATTGTTAATTTTCTGATTCGCGTTCGTTACGTTGTGATTGGATTGTTTGTGGTCGGTTTAGCTGCAACTTATTTTATGTTCACCCATGTTCCGACTGGGTTTGTTCCGAGTGAAGACCAGGGCATTTTGTTAGGCATTATTCAAGCCCCGGATGGAGTTGCTCTTGGCTATACCGATCAAGTACTCGAAAAAGTTGAACAAATTCTCCAAAAAGAACCAGAAATTAATAATATTTTTGCGACTTCAGGATTTGGCTTTGCAGGCAGTGGGTCAAATCGCGGCGTGTTCTTTGCTCAACTCAAGCCGTGGGAAGATCGCAGCAAATCCGATCAAAGTGCGTCTGCAATTTTGACCCGAATTAATGGCGGATTTCAAAGGATTCCCGAAGCCGTAATCACCGCAGTCAGTCCCCCACCGATTCAAGGCTTTAGTACGTTAGGTGGATTTGAGTTGCAGCTTGAAGACCGCACCAACGGGCGACTGACAATTGATGATTTTTTCGCCAATGCCCAAGCAGTTATCGCACAAGCGAATCAACAACCAGCCCTCAAAGGCGCTGTGTTTACGCAGTTCACCGCCAATACTCCACAGTTTCAAATCGACTTTGATCGCGATCGCCTCGAAGCACTCAACGTCAATTTTCAGGATGCTGTTACCACACTTGGAACCGCCATTGGTTCGCAGTATGTCAACGATTTTATCCTTGGACAGCAGAGCTATCGCGTTTATGTTCAGGCAGACGGCAACTATCGGCGATCGCCAAATGATATTCGTCAGCTTTATGTGCGATCGACAAATAACCAAATGGTGCGATTGAGCGAGGTTGCAACACTCACACCAATTACAGGCCCATCTGTAATCAATCACTACAATGGCTTCCGCGCCATCGATTTGCAAGGCAGAGAAGCATCGGGTTACAGCAGTGGACAAGCAATCCAAGCAATGCAGCAAGCGGTGAGCCAAGTAGCAACACCGGGGGTTGGTAGTGACTGGATCGGAACTGCCCGCGAAGAATTAAGTGCAGGTAACTTAGGCATTCTAATTTTTGGCTTCGGGATCATTATGGTGTTTCTCACACTTGCCGCTCAGTATGAAAGTTATATCGATCCCACGATTATTTTGTTGACCGTACCGTTAGCGTTGTTAGGTGCGTTGAGTGCGCTGGCGTTGCGCGGTTTGGTAAACGATGTCTACGCGAACGTGGCGTTGGTAATGCTGATCGGACTCGCCTCAAAAAACGCCATTTTGATCGTTGAATTTGCTAACCAAGCCTATGAAGGGGGCATGACAATTCGAGAGGCAGCCTTGACCGCAGCCGAAGAACGGTTTCGACCAATTGTCATGACTTCGAGTGCGGCATTGCTGGGATTTTTCCCTCTGGTAATCGCCACCGGAGCGGGTTCTGCCTCGCGCTGGTCGTTAGGAACGGCTTTATTTGGCGGGTTACTTGTGGCGACGATTTTAAGTTTGCTTTTTGTTCCAGTGCTGTATGTAATCATTAAGACTTTGGAAGATCGCTTCTTGAAACATAAACCTGCTAATCGCTCTCAACCACCATCTCCAGATGGAAACGAGGATGGACAATCAAAAGCGATGCCTTCTCCTGTTGGAGAGGCTTCTCCTGACGGAGACGCTTCGCGAACGCGAACGGCAACGTCTTCTCCTTCTCCTATCGGAGACGCTGCGCGAACGACGAACGCTCATCAACATTCATCTGTGATTATCAAGCAAAACACTGATGAGAACAGACCTAATGATTCGAGTGATTGAAAAAGGAAATAGGGAATAGGGAGTTGAGGATTAAGGGACTTCCAACAAATAAATTACTACTACTTGTGGGGTGGACATCTTGTCTGCCCTTGGCTACGGCGAGACACTATTAGTGTCAAGTTAAAATGAAATCACTGGGGTCAACTAGTATAGCTGGGGACTGGCTAAAAAGTCTTTTTGTGTTTAAGTTTTATCCGACTCAAATTAAAATTGAACAAAAATAATAAACGGTCGCCCGAATTCAATAAACGGCCGCCCGAATTCGATGAACGACACCCCGAATTCAATAAACGACACCCCGAATTCAATAAACGACACCCCGAATTCAATAAACGACCGCCCGAATTCAATAAACGACTGCCCGAATTCAATAAACGACTGCCCGAATTCAATAAACGACCGCCCGAATTCAATAAACGACTGCCTGAATTCAATAAACGACACCTTGAATTCAATGAACATACCTTTGACATTTGGGCTTCTGCCTGAACTTGACACCAATGGCGAGACGCCCACCCCACAAAAAGTATAGCAACCGCCAGGTTGGTTAGGACACTAAACTCAGAACATACTCCATTGCCGCTCGCAAGGTAGGGAAGTACTCCAGTTGCTTGCGGAT